>NZ_JBEAIO010000001.1:0-253325 GCF_040065095.1 Klebsiella sp. CN_Kp091
ACCTGCGACCAATTGATTAAAAGTCAACTGCTCTACCAACTGAGCTAACGACCCGAAGTGGTGGGTGATGACGGGATCGAACCGCCGACCCCCTCCTTGTAAGGGAGGTGCTCTCCCAGCTGAGCTAATCACCCACTTCGGTACTTCACATTTTGACAGAAAATCCAGCTGGCGAGAAAGTGGTGGGTGATGACGGGATCGAACCGCCGACCCCCTCCTTGTAAGGGAGGTGCTCTCCCAGCTGAGCTAATCACCCCCGCTGTGTGGAGTCGCATTATAGGGAGAGTTGAAATTGAGTCAACGCCTTTTCTAAATAATTTGTTTGTTCGTCGTAAAATTAAACAAAGCGATCGCAAAATCAGCTTCGACGTATGATTTATAAACAAAAATGGTAAAGCGTGATGTTGAGGCGGGATCTACATTGAGGAATCAGCCTGTGGTGTTAGAATATTCCCCTATCAATTCCAAGAACACTGCCGGCTATCGGCATCTTTATTAAACGTAAGGCCAATTCATGAAAATCAAAACTCGCTTCGCGCCAAGCCCAACAGGCTATCTGCACGTTGGCGGTGCGCGTACTGCTCTCTATTCCTGGCTTTTTGCACGTAACCACGGCGGTGAGTTTGTGCTGCGTATTGAAGACACCGATCTCGAACGCTCCACCCCGGAAGCAATTGAAGCCATCATGGATGGGATGAACTGGCTGAATCTGGAATGGGACGAAGGCCCGTATTTCCAGACTAAACGTTTCGATCGCTATAACGCGGTTATTGATGAAATGCTGGAAGCAGGCACAGCATATAAATGCTACTGCTCGAAAGAACGTCTCGACGCGCTGCGTGAAGAACAGATGGCTAACGGTGAAAAGCCGCGCTACGACGGTCGCTGCCGCCATGATCATCAGCATCACGCCGCCGACGAGCCGTGCGTCGTGCGTTTTGCCAACCCGCAGGAAGGTTCGGTTATCTTTGACGACCAGATCCGCGGGCCGATCGAATTCAGCAACCAGGAGCTGGACGATCTGATCATTCGCCGTACCGACGGCTCCCCGACCTACAACTTCTGCGTCGTGGTGGATGACTGGGATATGGCGATCACCCACGTGATCCGCGGCGAAGACCACATCAACAATACCCCGCGCCAGATCAACATTCTTAAAGCGCTGAATGCGCCGGTGCCGGTGTATGCGCACGTATCGATGATCAACGGCGATGACGGTAAAAAACTTTCCAAGCGCCACGGCGCGGTGAGCGTGATGCAGTACCGTGACGACGGCTACCTGCCGGAAGCGCTGCTGAACTATCTGGTGCGCCTGGGCTGGTCTCATGGCGATCAGGAGATCTTCACTCGCGAAGAGATGATCGAGTTCTTCTCGCTGGGCGCGGTGAGCAAGTCTGCCAGTGCGTTCAACACCGATAAACTGCTGTGGTTAAACCATCACTATATCAACACGCTGCCGGCGGAATATGTGGCGACGCATCTGCAGTGGCACATTGAGCAGGAAAATATCGATACCCGTAACGGCCCGCAGTTGTCCGAGCTGGTTAAGCTGCTGGGCGAGCGTTGCAAAACGCTGAAAGAGATTGCCCAGAGCTGCCGCTACTTCTATGAAGAGTTCGCCGAGTTCGACGCCGATGCGGCGAAGAAACACCTGCGCCCGGTGGCGCGTCAGCCGCTGGAAGTGGTTCGCGATAAGCTGGCAGCCATTAGCGACTGGACATCGGAAAATGTCCACCATGCGATTCAGGCGACCGCCGATGAGCTGGAAGTGGGTATGGGGAAAGTGGGCATGCCGCTGCGTGTGGCCGTGACCGGCGCGGGTCAGTCTCCGGCGCTGGACGTCACCGTTCACGCGATCGGTAAATCCCGTAGCGTTGAACGTATCAACAAAGCGCTGGCGTTTATCGCCGAGCGCGAAAGCCAGCAGTCCTGAGGCCGAGCGTAAGCTAAAGCAAGCGGCAGGTTAATCCTGCCGTTTTTTTTCGCCGCTATTTTGTCGCGGGGCTAATACCTAACCGCGCCAGGAAGCCACTAATGCCATCGCGGGCAAGTAGATCCCGAAGGTGAGTTTGTTCTGCGGCGGTCATTAACTGCAGCGTATCGGCGATTTGCCGCCATACCGCATCCGCTTCATTGATAAAGTAGCCGCCGGGCTGTTCGGCGAGCTGATACTCTTCATTCAGATGACGAAATGCCGGAATATTGGTCAGAAAATCAATCACTGGCCGGTCGATGACAATCAAACGTGCACGCCCGCCTTTGACGCCGGGAATCGCCTCGGTTCGCCACTTTTGTTCTCGCGCCCAACGGTTGACCGTTTGTCTGGCCAGACCCAGAACTTCGGCAAGCTCCGCAGGCGTCATTTTTTCTTTTAGTTTCATCATTCTTATTTTACTGGCCGCGTATTCCAAGACGGTTTAACAACCCGGTAATGCCTTCGCGTAGCAGCAGCGACATTAGCTGCTTCTGTTCGCGATGAGTCATCTCTTTGCAGAGCGTAAGCAATAAGGGTTCGAGATCGGTCTCAGCGACCGAATAGGGCGAGGGCGTTTCCGCTACGCGCTGGGCATTGCGGATAAACTCCCGTACCTGCTCGTTAACGTGTACGAGACGCGCTTTGCCTCCCTGTACGCCAGGCCGCGGAGAAGTTTGCCACCCCTCTTTACGAACCCATTTATTAATCGTCTGTCGGCTAAAGCCAGTTAGATGCGCAATTTCTTCCGGAGTCATTCGTTCCTTGAGCATACTATTTCCTGAGTAAATATGTGGGAATTAGTGCTTCATGTTATAGCATCCTTTTACAGGAAATAGTGACATGTTTAACGCCTGCCTGCGATAAGGCTCGCATTGTCAGCTATTTGCCTGCTTTTTCAGCGATTGAATCAGGAGGGGTAATTTTGCCGTTGACACCTGGCGAAGGAATTCATATTATGCCGCCCGTCAACACGACACGCTTTACGTTACGGGGCTATAGCTCAGCTGGGAGAGCGCTTGCATGGCATGCAAGAGGTCAGCGGTTCGATCCCGCTTAGCTCCACCAAATTCTGCACCCAGCGGATTTGGTTCGTAAAGAGGTCCTGTGGGGCTATAGCTCAGCTGGGAGAGCGCTTGCATGGCATGCAAGAGGTCAGCGGTTCGATCCCGCTTAGCTCCACCAAAATTCGAACCCTCGCTACGGCGGGGGTTTTTGCTTTTGGCGCCGTCAATGTAAATGACGTTAAGCTTACGTCAGCGTGTATCGAGCAAATAAAAACCAACGTAATTTAGGAATTTTTCTCGGTTTATTTTCTTGCCTGCCATTATTAACCAACATACTATTTTCTGATTGCTTATAATTTTTTAGCCGCAGAGGTGTTGATTAACAATAATGACTGACATATTTAACATCAAAGTTAAAAAAACTCTGCTGGCGTTAATTGTTTGTTTGATTTTTATTCCGCTTTCTCGATTAATTTCTCCGCAAACCCTTATCGACGGAAAACAAATTTATCTGGCATGGCTACCATTAAGCGTCATGTACGCAACCATTTGTATTTTCGGTCGTTACGCCGTTGCTCCCTTGATTGTTGCGTTTGCAATTACTAATACATTTATAATAGATCTAACTTATACGCAGGCCGCTATCCTGTTATTCTGTCAGTTATTTTCCGTCTTTTTCACCTTCGCAATCATGCGCTCGTTGTCGGGGAAAAAATGGCGTAGCGGAAGGCCGGCCAAGCGCCATATTGGTCGCCGTATCTTCTGGGGCGGCTTCTTTGCCCCAATCCTGCTTAAGCTGACGATGTATCTGGCGGGGCGCTTCTTCGCTTTCCCGCTTGCCGTCTCAAGCTACTTTAGTACCGCCTCGATCATCTATTCCGTTATTGATATCCAAGCGTTGATATGCGCCGCCTTAATCTTTACGACCGCTTTCTATTATCCGATGAGAATGATAGTTAGCCCACGTTATCGGCGGGTGTTTTGGGCCCGTCATTGTCAACCGTGGCTGGTGAAAGAAAAAAGAACTTTTACCGTGTATTGGTTTATAGCATTAATCACAATCATGCTGGTGCTTTGCGCGCCTTTTGATTCCGATTTAATTGCCGGATATCTGGTGCCAATTATTTTCATTCTCTACTTTGTTGGTATTGGGCGGCTGGGGCATGAGTTAATTCGCATTACGTGGGCTATTTCGGCATTCTTTTTAGTCGCCTATAACAAAAACTTTCTGCAGGGCGTTCAATCGGGGTACTCCTTGTCATTTGTCCTGTCGGTGCTAATTTCATTCACGATTTGTTTGTTTTACATGACGGATATTTATTCGCGTAGCGACAGAATTAAACAACGCTGGCGCGATCGGGCTGAAGAGGATCCGTTAACCGGGTTACCCAATCTGCGGGCTCTGGAGGGACATTTGCGCCAGTCGCCGCGGGTGGTTATTAGCAGTCTGCGCATCGAAAACCTGGACTTCCTTAGCCGCCATTACGGCATGATGATGCGCGTAGAGTGCAAACGGCAAATAGCCCGCCGTCTGCAGCCGCTCCTGGATCACCGCGATAAAATTTATCAGCTCCCGGGTAGCGAGTTATTGTTGGTGATAGAAGGGCCGGATCCGGCTGCGCGGCTAAATCACATTGTCGCGATGCTTAACCACGCAAAATTTAACTGGCATAACCACGCTCTCGATTTAGAGTTTGGCGCGGCGTGGGGCAGCTACAGCGGCATTGAGACGGAATTACATCCCATGCTCGGCCAGCTTAGTTGGTTATCGGAGCAGGCTGGCGCCGTGCAGCGGGTGCTGGCGTTAGATACCGCGCAGGAAGAGGTTTCCGATCAAACGACCGAACAGGTGCGGATGCTGACGAAAATTAAACAAGCGCTGAACGAGCGTAATCTTCTGTTATATGCGCAGCCGATTCAGAATGCAGAAGGGGAAGGCTATTACGAAATCCTCACCCGTATGCGCTGCGGCGAGACGATTATCACCCCCGATCGTTTTATTCCGCTTATTGCACAGTTCAACCTCAGTCAGCGCTTCGATATGCTGGTGCTGGAAACGCTGTTCAGCCAGCTTGATCAACATCCCGGCCGACGTTTCTCCGTTAATTTGCTGCCGTATACGCTGATGCAAAAAGATAGCGCCGCACAGATTATCGCGCTGTTTAAGCGTTATCGCGTTTCGCCTGCTTATATCACGATTGAGATAACCGAAGAACAGGCGTTCTCGAATGCGGATACCAGCATGCATAATATTCAGCTGCTGAGCGAGTTCGGTTGCGCTATCGCTATTGATGACTTCGGTACCGGTTACGCTAACTATGAGCGTCTGAAAAGCCTGCAGGCGGATATCGTAAAAATTGACGGCTGCTTCGTGCACGAAATCGAGAGCGACCAGCTTGATGCGATTATCGTCAAATCCATTATCGAAATCGCGAGGGCGAAACAGTTAACGGTCGTCGCAGAGTACGTAGAGACCCAGGCGCAGAAGGCGATGTTACTGGCGCTGGGCGTCGATTATTTGCAGGGCTACTTGATTGGCAAACCACAGCCGTTAAGCGAATTGAAGGCGTAAAAAAGCCGGGCGATGCTACAGCCCGGCTTGTTATTTTATTAACGTCTGTTTGAGATTACAGTACCAGCGCAGCGATAGAGGCTGACAACACGCTGACCAGCGTGGAACCGTAAACCAGTTTCAGACCAAAGCGAGAAACCACGTTACCTTGCTCTTCATTCAGGCCTTTAATCGCCCCGGCGATGATGCCGATAGAAGAGAAGTTGGCGAAGGAGACCAGGAAGATGGAGATGATACCTTCCGCACGCGGGGAGAGCGTCGCTGCCACTTTCTGCAGATCCATCATCGCCACGAATTCGTTAGACACCAGTTTGGTCGCCATAATACTGCCCACCTGCAGCGCTTCGCTCGCCGGCACGCCCATCACCCACGCAACCGGGTAGAAGATGTAGCCAAGGATCCCCTGGAAGGAGATGCTGTAACCAAACCAGCCGGTAACGGTGGCGAACAGGGCGTTGAGTGCGGAAATCAGCGCGATAAAGCCGATCAGCATCGCCGCAACGATAATCGCTACTTTAAAGCCTGCCAGAATGTATTCGCCCAACATTTCGAAGAAGCTCTGACCTTCGTGCAGATTGGACATCTGCAGGTTTTCTTCGCTCTGCTCAACGCGATACGGGTTAATCAGCGACAGGACGATAAAGGTGCTGAACATGTTAAGCACCAGCGCGGCAACCACATACTTCGGCTGCAGCATAGTCATATAGGCGCCGACGATGGACATCGAAACGGTAGACATCGCGGTTGCCGCCATGGTGTACATACGGTTGCGCGACATTTTGCCGAGAATATCTTTATAGGCGATGAAGTTTTCCGACTGGCCGAGGATCAGCGAGCTGACGGCGTTGAAGGATTCCAGTTTGCCCATGCCGTTAACTTTCGACAGCACGGTACCGATAGCGCGGATGACAATCGGCAGAATGCGAATATGCTGTAAAATACCAATCAGCGCGGAAATAAAGACGATTGGGCACAAAACCTTCAGGAAGAAGAAGGCCAGACCTTTATCGTTCATGTTACCGAATACGAAGTTGGTGCCTTCGTTGGCGAAACCGAGAAGTTTCTCGAACATCTCAGAAAAGCCTTTCACGAAACCCAGACCGACATCGGAGTTCAGGAAGAACCAGGCCAGCAAAACTTCAATAACAAGTAATTGAATAACATAACGAATGCGGATCTGCTTACGGTTGTGACTGACCAGCAAGGCCAGTATAGCCACCACAACGATCGCGAGGACAAAATGCAAGACGCGGTCCATATTTGCTCCAAATATGAGGCAGGTTAAATTTCCGTGCACATTCTATGCAACAAGCCTAAATAAAACGAGATCGAATCCACACTATTGCAAGGATATGTGACCAATAACAAAAATAGTGATCAATCGTACATTTTTGTTATGTTATGCAAAGGTATTAAAAGTTGCATTAATGTACTAATCTGATGAAAGGCGCGTTGTCCACATCTTCACGCCCGTTTTGTTGTTTGGCCTACTATCGTTCCCTCCTATCAAAGCAATTATTATCACCTTTCTAAATGAACTTGATAATCATTCGCATTTTGATAGCATTAAACATAGCAAAGGCTATATTTCCAGGGGCAGAAAATGACTAGCAGTCGCGTTGAGAATAGCAGCGGTCGCGCAGCGCGCAAGATGAGGCTCGCACTGATGGGGCCCGCATTCATTGCTGCCATCGGCTACATCGATCCGGGTAACTTCGCCACGAATATCCAGGCTGGCGCCAGCTTTGGCTATCAATTGTTATGGGTAGTGGTATGGGCGAACCTGATGGCGATGCTGATTCAGGTGTTATCGGCCAAGCTCGGTATCGCCACCGGTAAAAACCTCGCGGAACAGATCCGCGACCATTACCCGCGCCCGGTGGTGTGGTTTTACTGGGTACAGGCGGAAATTATCGCCATGGCGACCGATCTGGCTGAATTCATCGGCGCGGCCATCGGCTTTAAGCTGCTGCTCGGCGTTTCCTTATTACAGGGGGCGGTGCTGACCGGCGTCGCCACCTTCCTGATCCTGATGTTGCAGCGTCGTGGGCAGAAACCGCTGGAAAAAGTCATCGGCGGGCTGCTGCTGTTTGTGGCGGTGGCCTATGTGGTCGAGCTTATCTTCTCGCAGCCGGCGATAGCGCCGCTGGCCAAAGGTATGATTATTCCGAGCCTGCCGAATGGCGAAGCGGTATTCCTTGCCGCCGGGGTTCTCGGGGCGACGATTATGCCGCACGTTATTTATCTGCACTCGTCGCTGACGCAAAACCTGCACGACGGCTCGCGCAAAGAACGCTATAACGCCACGCGTTGGGACGTGGCGATTGCGATGACCATTGCCGGCTTCGTTAACCTGGCGATGATGGCGACCGCTGCCGCTGCGTTTCACTTCAACGGTCACACCGGAGTGGCCGATCTCGACCAGGCTTATTTAACTCTCGAGCCGCTGCTTAGCCATGCCGCCGCGACGATTTTTGGTCTCAGTCTGGTTGCCGCCGGTCTCTCGTCGACTGTAGTCGGAACGCTTGCCGGGCAGGTCGTGATGCAGGGGTTTATCCGCTTCCATATTCCGCTGTGGTTTCGCCGGACAATTACCATGCTGCCATCGTTTATCGTGATTTTGATGGGGCTGGACCCGACGCGTATCCTGGTAATGAGTCAGGTGTTGCTGAGCTTCGGGATTGCGCTGGCGCTGGTGCCGCTGCTGATTTTTACCAGCGATGCGCGGTTAATGGGCGATCTGGTAAACAGTCGGTGGGTAAAACGCATCGGTTGGCTGATTGTGGTGATTGTGGTGGCGCTGAACGGCTGGCTGATTATTGGTTCCGCATTAGATTAAGGCGGACAACAAAAAAGGGAGCTTTCGCTCCCTTTATCAATTAGTGGTGCCCGTGGCCATGTCCTCGACCACCGCCCCAGCCACCGTGACGACCGCCCCAATCGCCACGGCGATCGTTCCAGCCTTCGCGATAACCGCGCTCGTAAGCACGACCGCGATCCCAGCCGCGTTTATCCCAACCGCGATGCCAGCCGTTATCATGGCGATGCCAGCGATGATCGCGCCATTCATAATGACGACGCCAGTAGTCACGGTCGCGCCAGCCACCACCGTCCCAGTAGTTACCGTAACCGTCACGATCGCCAATTTGTAATTTTACCGATGGCAGCAGGGTGATTTCACCAGCATTGGCGATAACCGGCGCACACGCCAGCAGTACCGCAGCCAGAATCAGTGACCTGAACATACTCTTCTCCTCACGATCGGGTCTTAAATGACCTGTTAACCAGATATTACGAGCCGGTAAAGAGGCGTAGCATCAGGGAACTCTTAAATCGCAAGAAATAGCATTTTTTGCCAAAGTAAAAATGAGTTTACACCGCAAGGATCGCGTCAATGGCGGCGCACTCTTCAGCGCTGAACTGGCGGTTGCTTAACATGCCCACGGCATCGTCCAGTTGCGCTGTCTTACTGGCGCCGATCAGCACTGACGTCACCTTATCTTCACGCAGTACCCAGGCTAACGCCATCTGTGAAAGCTTCTGTCCGCGGCGCCCGGCAAGGGCGTCAAGCTGGCGGACTTTTTCCAGCCGCTCGGCGGTGAGCTGTTCCGGCTGTAAAAAACGGCTATTGCTGGCTGCGCGCGAGTCTGGCGGAATACCGTTGAGGTAGCGGTTGGTCAGCTGGCCGCCAGCCAGCGGTGAAAACGCTATACTTCCCACGCCTTCGGCCTGCAGCATCGCTAATAATCCTTCTTCCACCCAGCGTTCAAACATCGAATATTTGGGTTGGTGAATCAGGCACGGCGTGCCGAGATCGTTGAGGATAGCAATAGCCTGACGCGCCAGCTCGAGCGGGTAGTTCGATAAACCAACGTAGAGCGCTTTTCCCTGGCGAACCAGATGATCCAGCGCGCGCATGGTCTCTTCCAGCGGCGTTTCCGGGTCCGGGCGGTGGTGATAAAAGATATCGACGTACTCAAGACCCATCCGCTTCAGGCTCTGGTCGAGACTGGCGACCAGATACTTGCGCGATCCCCAGTCGCCATAAGGACCATCCCACATGGTATAGCCGGCTTTACTGGAGATGATGAGTTCGTCGCGGTAGGGCAGAAAATCTTCTTTCAGGATCCGCCCAAAGTTGCTCTCAGCCGAGCCGGGCGGTGGACCGTAATTGTTCGCCAGGTCGAAGTGGGTAATACCAAGGTCGAAGGCGTGACGCAGCAACTGGCGGCTGACCTCTACCTGTGTTTCATCGCCAAAGTTATGCCACAGGCCGAGAGATATCGCCGGTAGCTTCAGGCCGCTGCGCCCGCATCGGCGGTACTCCATGGTCTGATAACGCGTGTTACTTGCCTGGTAAACCATACTTCCTCCGCATCAAAACAGGGTGTGTATACGTTTACACTAATCAATGTTGTATGCGGAGTATATGGGGAAAACGCGTAAATTTTGCTTTCCACCCTCTTTATTGCTCACAATCTGGACAGGTAAAGCGCATATCTAATACTCAGATTACCTGCACAATAACAAGGATTATGGATATGCAACCGACTTACACCATTGGCGATTATCTGCTGGATCGTCTCGTAGATTGTGGTATCGATCGCCTGTTCGGCGTGCCTGGTGATTACAACTTACAGTTTCTCGATCACGTGATAGCCCATCAAAATTTGGGATGGGTCGGCTGTGCTAACGAACTGAACGCGGCCTACGCCGCTGACGGCTATGCGCGCATAAAAGGCGCCGGCGCGCTGCTAACCACCTACGGCGTAGGGGAGTTAAGCGCGTTGAATGGGGTGGCCGGTAGTTATGCAGAACATATCCCTGTACTGCATATTGTGGGCGCGCCTTCTACCGGCGCGCAGCAGCGCGGCGAACTGCTGCACCATACGCTCGGCGATGGCGATTTCACCCATTTCTCGCGGATGAGCGAACAAATTACCTGTACCCAGGCGACGCTAACGGCGGGCAACGCCTGTCACGAAATTGACAGGGTATTAAGCGACATGCTGACCCACCACCGCCCTGGGTATCTGATGCTGCCTGCCGACGTGGCGAAAGCCCGCGCGGTGCCGCCAGCCCGCGCGCTGGTGATTAAGGGCCCGGCGGCCGATGAAAACCAGCTTGCCGGCTTCCGTGAGCACGCGGCCAAACTGTTACGCAGCAGTCGCCGCGTGTCGCTGCTGGCGGATTTTCTCGCCCAGCGTTACGGCCTGCAAAACACACTACAGCAATGGGTTAAGTCCGCGCCGATTACCCACGCCACCATGCTGATGGGAAAAGGGCTGTTTGACGAACAAGGCTCAGGTTTTGCCGGGACCTATAGCGGGATCGCCAGCGCGCCGCAGACTCGCGAGGCGATGGAAAGCGCCGATGCCATCATCTGCGTGGGTACGCGCTTTACCGATACGATTACCGCCGGCTTTACCCATCATTTGCCAACGGAGAAAACCATCGAAATCCAGCCGTTTGCCGCACGGGTTGGCGATCATTGGTTCAGCCGGATCCCGATGGATCAGGCGCTGGCGGCCCTCATTGATGTTTCTGGCAAGCTGTCCGCGGAATGGAGCGCGCCAGATATCATCGCGCCCGACGCTTCCGGCGCGCCGCAGGGCAATCTGACGCAGAAAAGCTTCTGGAGTACGGTCGAGAAACAGCTGCGGCCGGGCGATATTATTCTTGCCGATCAGGGAACCTCGGCATTCGGCATCGCCTCATTAAAACTTCCCTCGCAGGCGACGCTGCTGGTGCAGCCGCTATGGGGCTCTATCGGTTTTACGCTACCTGCCGCTTACGGCGCGCAGACAGCCGCCGCGGACAGAAGGGTGGTATTAATCATTGGCGATGGCGCCGCGCAGCTCACTATCCAGGAGATGAGCTCGATGCTGCGTGATAAGCAAAAACTGTTAATTTTGCTGTTGAATAATGAGGGCTACACCGTCGAGCGCGCGATTCACGGGCCGGAACAGCGCTACAACGATATCGCGTTGTGGGACTGGAGCCGCTTCCCTGATGCTTTTGCGCCGGATACGCCTTCCCGCTGTTGGCGGGTAACGCAAACCGGCGAATTGGCGGAGGCGATGGCCGATAGCGTTAACTCAGATAAGTTAACGATGGTCGAAGTCATGCTGCCGAAAATGGATATTCCTGATTTCTTACGTGCGGTCACCCAGGCGCTGGAAAATCGCAACAACCGCGGCTAATCGCCGCGGCGTTTGGCAATCATCAACGGCTTCCCGGCCAGCAGTAGCCAGGCCGGAAGCATCACGATACACAGCAGCGGCAGCAAGGTGGTATCCGGTACCACCACTGCCGCCATAAACAGGCTCAACCAGCCATCGCGGGTGACGACCAGCACCAGACCGAGGATCGCGCAGGAGATGGTAATGGCGGCCGGTACCGCTTCAACGTGCGCATGCAGCATTAGCCCCAGCGAGACGCCGACAAACACCGCCGGGAAAATACGCCCGCCGCGAAAGCCACAGGCGGCCGCCAGCACCAGCGCCGCCAATTTCACCACGGCAATGAGCAGAAAATCAGCGGCGCCAAGCGTCTGGCTGGAAGCCAGTTGCTGCATTTCGTCCAGGCCTTTAAACAGCGTAATATGGCCGCCAATAACGCCCAGGATCCCCAGTAAAAAACCCCCGATGCCGAGCATTAACACCGGATTTTTCAAGCGGTGGACGAGCGCGTGCAGACGCGGCAGACACCACACGGCGACCATGCCGACGGCGATGGCGATAAGCGTGACAATCGCGCCGCTGATGATATCGACGATGCGCAGGTGCGGATAGTGCGGGATTGGTAGGGTGAAATTGGGATGGAAAAAAATACCGGTCGTCAATGCGCCTGCCGCCGCCGCCAGCAACGGCGCGAACAGCCGGTCCCATAACGGAACGTCGCTGCTGCTATTGAGCGTTTGCGAAAAAATAAGCGCCGCGGCAACCGGTGTACCGAACAGCGCGCCGATGGTTCCCGACGCGGCAAGAATTGTCCAGTCCAGCGAACTTACCCGCGGAAACAGACGCGAGCCAAGGGCGACGGCAAGCGCGATATTGACGACCATGATCGGATGTTCCGGCCCGAGGCTAACGCCGCCGGCGAGGCCGAGAATCAACGCCGCCAGTAACCCCGGTAGCGCGCTGGTGGCGATGGGCGCGCCGATTAAGGATTCGGTTGCCGGATCTGGCCCACCATGTCCAGGACTGAAACGGACCACCAGCCCCACGGCAATCCCGGTGAGAGTGAGGATGGCTATTATCCATAGCGGACTATCGGCGGCAATGCCGACATGTGCCGGCAGGTCGCTCCACAAGATGCTCTGCAGAATTGCGGCGATCTTCATCGCCACAATCAATACCAGGCTGGAAGCGATGCCAATAATAATGGCCGGTATTGATAACAACAGCATCGTTCTGGCGCGCGGGTGCAGCATGAAGGGTTCCTTTTAAATGTCCTGAAGCGCTACTTTGCCTGTCTCTGTAAAGAGCTTCGGCGCAAATGGTGCTGAAACGATAAACTTAAGGCCAAACCTGACGTTGCGTGTATGAAATAAGATGCCGTGTTACATAGATTACAGTCTAATTGTGACCAATGTCGCTAAACTACCGGCGGCTGTACGTTGGTCGTTGTTGTTATGTCGCCATGAATTTACAGTGTGCGAAAAGAATTATTTTGACTTTAGCGGAGCCGTAACGGAATGACAAAATTTGCTTTAGTAGGAGACGTCGGTGGAACTAACGCCCGTCTGGCGTTATGTGATATCGCAAGCGGGGAGATTTCCCGCGCTAAAACTTATTCCGGGCTCGATTACCCAAGCCTTGAGGCCGTTGTACGCGTCTATCTCGACGAACAAGCCGTGAAGGTTGATGATGGTTGCATCGCCATTGCTTGCCCCATCACCGGCGACTGGGTGGCGATGACCAACCATACCTGGGCTTTTTCTATTGCCGAGATGAAAAAGAACCTCGGGTTCGCGCATCTGGAAATCATTAATGATTTTACCGCGGTGTCGATGGCGATCCCGATGCTCAAAGCCGAGCATCTGATCCAGTTCGGCGGCGCGCAACCGGCGGAAGGTAAACCGATCGCAGTCTACGGCGCAGGCACCGGTCTTGGCGTAGCGCACCTGGTACACGTTGATAAACGCTGGGTGAGCCTGCCGGGCGAGGGCGGCCACGTTGATTTCGCGCCGAACAGTGAAGAAGAGGGCATTATTCTCGAAGAGCTACGCAGCGAGTTGGGCCACGTGTCCGCCGAACGCGTTTTGTCCGGCCCTGGGTTGGTTAATCTGTACCGGGCGATTGTTAAATCCGATGGCCGTTTGCCGGAAAACCTACAGCCGAAGGACGTCACTGAACGTGCGCTGGCGGATACCTGCATTGATTGTCGCCGCGCGCTGTCGTTGTTCTGCGTCATTATGGGGCGCTTTGGCGGCAATCTGGCGCTGACACTCGGCACATTCGGCGGCGTGTACATCGCGGGCGGCATTGTCCCGCGTTTCCTTGAATTCTTTAAAGCGTCGGGTTTCCGCGGCGGATTTGAAGATAAAGGGCGCTTTAAAGCCTATGTGCAGGATATACCGGTCTATCTCATCGTTCACGATAACCCAGGCCTGCTGGGCTCCGGCGCGCATCTGCGCCAGACGCTGGGGCACATCCTTTAAGTCGTTTTCAGTCGGGCGGCGTCTGCCGCCGCCCATCTCACTACAGATTCATCAACTGGCGAAACTCTTTCACCTTACTGCGGCTAACCGGTACCTGAAATTCAAGGTCGCGTAGCCGTAGGACGTAGGTGTTGTTGAACCATGGTTCAATTTCGCGAATTTTATTCAGATTGACGCAGTACGAGCGGTGGCAGCGAAAGAAGTGCGCAGCCGGCAGCTTGCTGCAGAATTCAGTGATGTTCATCGGCATGACGAATGATTCACGGCGCGTATAAACGAAGGTCATTTTTTCATGCGCTTCCGCGTAATAAATATCGTGAATGCTGGTGACGATGATCCGCTCGTCTTTAATCAGATTAATGGTGTCGTTTTCGCGGGTTGGATTGTGCACGGGCGTGCCGCTTACCGCCACCTGCTGCTGTTGCTGCCAGGCGCTGGACAGTTTCTGCAACATATTAATAATCCGCGATTCCTGATAAGGCTTTAGGATGTAGTCAAACGCTTCCAGTTCAAAGGCTTCCACCGCATGTTCTTTCCACGCGGTGATAAAAACGATGAACGGCTTATGCGCAAACTGGCTAATATTTTGCGCCAGCAGCACGCCATCCAGAGAGGGAATATTGATGTCGAGAAAGATGGCATCGACTTTATTGTGCTGCAGGAATTTCAGCACGTCGAGACCGTCATCAAAGGTGCCGACAATCTCCATCTGGCTGTGAGTATTAATCAACCAGGTGAGTTCCTGCTGCGCCGGGAACTCATCCTCAACAATAATGACTTTCATGTTTTCTCCGCTCATGGCAACAGCGATACCGGTTCAGTCGCCGGGGCGTGCTGGTTGGGGACGTAGAACGCAATCTCCGTTCCCGGCGTCAAGCGGCGGATATGCAGCCCTTCGCCGTAGAGCAGTTTCACCCGATGATGAACATTCAGCAGGCCAATTTTATTGCCCGGCATCTCGTCGGCTTCGACGCGGGCCACCACCGCCGGGTCAATGCCGTTACCGGTATCCCGTACGCTAATGCGCACCCGGTTTCCGCATTCGTTGATGGCGATGGTCACCACGCCCTTGCCCCGACAGGGTTGAATGCCGTGGACAATGGCGTTTTCTACCAGAGGCTGAATCAGCAGGCTGGGGATGACGCAGCTGACCTCTTCGTCAATATCATAAATCACCGTCAGCTTGTCGCCGAAGCGGGCCTGCTCGATCGCGATATAATCCTTAATTTGGTACAGTTCGCGCTTGATGTCGATCTGCTCGTCATCTTTTAACTCAATGTTATAGCGTAGATAACGCGACAAATTGAAAATCAACTGCCGCGCGGTATCCGGATTCATGCGGATGGAAGAGGAGATGGCGTTAAGCGCATTAAACAGAAAATGGGGATTAATTTTACTTTGCAGGGCGCGTAGTTCCGCTTTATTGGCCATTTCACGCAGCTGTTCGGCCCGCGAGACCTCAAGCTGGGTGGAGATAATTTGCGACAGGCCGATCGCCATCTCCTGCAGCGAGGAGGTTATACGATGCGCGTGGCAGTAGTAAATTTTCAGCGTGCCGGTCACTACGCCTTTCTCGCGTAGCGGAATCACCAGCATGGAGTGGATCTCCGGTGTTCTGTAGGCTTCATCGTTGTTTTTAATGATGATGGTGTCGCTTTCAATGGCTTTGCGGGTGGTTGGGCTGATATCGTTGTTGCGATCGTTATAGTTATTTTCCCCGTAGCCAACGTAGGCCAGCACCCGGTCAGTGGTGGTAATCGCGACCGCGTCGGCATTGATGTCCCGGCGAATGATATCGCAAACCTGGCGCAGCGATTCGCTGTTGACGTGGCGGAACAGCGGCAGCGTTTTGTTGGCGATATCCAACGCCAGTTTTGCCTGGCGCGCCGCGCTGGCTTCTTTCTCGCCTTCCACGCTTTGGACCAGCAGAACAATAAAACCGATGCAGATGCTGCCAAGGATCATCGGAATACCGATTTTGGAGACAATATCGATCCCCAACGCCAGCGTCGGCGCCCACAGCACCACGAGGATCATGGTTAGCGTTTCGCACAGCATCCCGGCCAGAATCCCCACCTTCCAGCGCTGGGCTTTCGGGATTTTGCGGTTGATAAGCCCGGAAAGTAACCCGGCGACAATACTGGTGATAAAGCAGGGGATGGCAGTCACGCCGTCAATATCAATGAGATAGCGGTGTACGCCGGCAATCACGCCAACAATCGCGCCGACCCACGGCCCAAACAGGATCCCACCGGACATCACCGCGATAATCCGTACGTTAACCAGCGAACCTTCTACCGGAACGCCGGACCAGGTGCTAAATAGCGCAAACATGGAGAAAATGGCGGTGACCGCCAGCAACTCGCGAGGCGTATGTGCCGATTTATGCAGCAGTTCGCGGAACAGGCGTAAGCGGATAAGAAAAAAGAGGCAAATGAGCATTAATGCCGCGCGGTCAAAAACCGCCAGCAGCATATTAAATATATCGTGCATGGATGCGCCCAGGATTCGCGGGAAAGCAATATGATAGAAAACCTCACGCCAGAAGGCTAGCAGCAGAGATAAATGAGGAACAAGCATAAAAATTAAAGGGGATAAGTCGCTCACTCCAGCTATCAGGGCGTTGATGAGTAACGATGATACATTTGAGTATTATAAATGATATCAATATGTTGATTGTTTATTTAAGCGGCGCTCGTATTGGGAAAACGTTCTGCCGCATACCGATGCGGGATGACCCGTTTTATGCGTGGGCGATTATTTTTTATCAACCCTCTCGACAGCGTGTTTTTTTTCAGGTTATTTTCTAAGCGAGCCACATCGGTGGCCGCGTCGCTCGGACGGTCCGGGCGCTAACGTTAATCTGAGGAATCTATGGCTGAATTCAGTCCTGAACGCCGTTTTACGCGTATCGATCGTCTCCCTCCGTATGTTTTTAACATCACTGCCGAACTGAAAATGGCTGCGCGTCGGCGCGGCGAAGATATTATCGATTTCAGTATGGGCAACCCGGATGGTGCCACGCCGCCGCATATTGTTGAAAAACTGTGTACCGTCGCCCAGCGCCCGGATACCCACGGTTACTCTACTTCTCGCGGTATTCCTCGTCTGCGCCGCGCGATTTCGCGCTGGTACCAGGAGCGCTATGACGTGGATATCGATCCGGAATCAGAAGCCATCGTGACGATTGGTTCGAAAGAGGGGCTGGCGCATTTGATGCTGGCGACGCTCGATCACGGTGATACGGTGCTGGTGCCAAACCCCAGCTATCCGATTCATATTTACGGCGCGGTTATCGCCGGGGCGCAGGTCCGTTCCGTCCCGCTAGTGGAAGGCGTGGATTTCTTCAATGAACTGGAACGCGCGATCCGCGAGAGTTATCCGAAGCCAAAAATGATGATTCTGGGCTTCCCGTCTAACCCAACCGCGCAGTGCGTCGAGCTCGATTTCTTCGAGAAGGTGGTGGCGCTGGCGAAACGCTATGACGTGCTGGTGGTGCACGATCTGGCCTACGCCGATATCGTCTACGATGGCTGGAAAGCGCCGTCGATTATGCAGGTGCCCGGGGCGCGCGATGTGGCGGTCGAATTCTTCACCCTGTCAAAAAGCTACAACATGGCTGGCTGGCGTATCGGCTTTATGGTGGGGAATAAAACGCTGGTTAACGCACTGGCCCGCATCAAAAGTTACCATGACTACGGTACCTTCACGCCGTTGCAGGTGGCGGCGATTGCCGCGCTGGAAGGCGATCAGCAGTGCGTGCGTGATATTGCGGAACAATATAAACGTCGCCGTGATGTGCTGGTGAAAGGGCTGCATGAAGCCGGCTGGATGGTTGAATGCCCGAAAGCGTCAATGTACGTGTGGGCCAAAATTCCGCAGCAATATGCGGCGATGGGCTCGCTGGAGTTCGCCAAAAAGCTACTGCAGGAGGCCAAAGTGTGCGTCTCGCCGGGAATCGGCTTTGGCGACTATGGCGATACTCATGTGCGTTTCGCATTGATCGAAAATCGCGATCGTATCCGGCAGGCTATTCGCGGCATCAAATCCATGTTCCGCGCCGATGGACTGCTACCGGCAGCCAGTAAAACGGTAGCTGAACATCACGAATAAAAAATGGGAGCCGTCTGGCTCCCATCTCTTTACTGCATACCAGGTTAAATCATCAGGGCGAAGGTACCGGCCCAAACGATGACCATAAAAGAAATTCCCATCAAAAAGTATTTCACGACATGTCACTCCGCATTTTGGCGAAACGCCTAAATGAATTTAACTTTAACCCTTGCAGGATTGTCGCAGATAAAACCAGACTATTCTGGCGACTGCGGCAGCCCGAAATTCTGTGCGTCAACTGCTCCAGATGGCGCTAATGTACGCTTAAAAAATGGTGGAAACAAGATCCATTTTTTTATTAATTTTTAGTTACTTACGACTGTCGTGAATAGGCGACACATTAATTTCATTCGGTAATAAATTCAATTACGGCGACGAAGATTTTTAGTAATACCCTGACATTCTGTAGTTATTTGATTTTGGGATTTTTTCTATTAGCGAAGAGGTGCAGAAATCACTTTCTGCACCCTAAACGATGAGGTTAGCGGGCGGCCGTCGGCGCGCGCCATTGATGCGGATAACGTGCGGGAACAAAACGCAAGGTAAGCGCCATTAAGAGGAAAACGCAGATGGCATGGAATTCCCAGTCTAGCTGGTAGTTTCCGCTCAGGCTGCGTAGCAGCCCTGAAAGCCACGGCGATAACCCGGCGATAATAAAACCGATGCCCTGCATAAACGCCACCAGTCTACCGGCGACGGCAGGCTGCGGCGAATGGTCCAGCGCCAGCACCAGACACAGCGGGAAGGCGCCGCCCAGTCCTACGCCGCAGCTCACGGCCCACAACAGCGGCAATTGTTGTGGCCACCAGATGAAACCGCAGAACCCGAACAGTTGTAGCGCAAGCGCCAGCATCAGCAGCTTACGGCGATCTTCATGGCGAGCGAGCATCGGTAGTACCAGCGCGCCGGCGGTCTGGCCGACGGTCATCAACGCCAGAAGCGTGCCGCTAAACTGAGCGCTGTGGCCAAGCTGCATATAATAGGGTGGTAACCAGGCAATCAGGCTGGCGTAGCCGCCATTGATCAGCCCGAAATAAAGGCTAAGAGTCCAGGCCCGGTGGTGACGAAAGACCGACGGCGCGGTTTGCGCCGATGCGGCAACCGGCGCGGCGGGCAGCATTTTGCAGAGCGGCAACCAGCCAATGACTGCGGCCAGAGCCGGTAGCGCCCACCACGCCAGCGCGTGGTGCCAGAGCGCGCTATGCTGCGCAAGCCAGGGAGTGATCGCGGCGCCAAGGCCGCCGCCGCCCATCAGCGCCGCCGACCACAATCCCATCACCTGCGGCGTGCGGCGATGAAAAAGACGTTTAATGACGCTGGGTATAATCGCCTGAATCACGCCGATGCCAATCCCGCCGAGCAGCGCGCTGCTAAGCAGCAGGCCGCTTTGCGGCGCCAGCTCGCGCAGGATTGCGCCAATGCCTATCGCCAGCAGACTTAACGCGATACTGCGGTTTTCACTAACGTGGCGATTAATCCATCCACCAGCGAGCGCCAGCACGCCCATCGCGACGACCGGAAGCGCGGTCAACAGTGAAACCAGGGTAAAGCTCATGCCGGTTGCTCGCTGCAGTTGCGGCAGAAATGGACCTATCGAGGTCAGTAGCGGGCGCATATTAATGCCGATCAGCACCAGCACAAATAACGTCAGCATATTGCGTTGCGTCTGGCTCATTACGCTTTACTCGCCCAGCGCTGATACAGGGCCAACCCTTCGGGTTGCGGGCAATGGTGTATGGGGAGTGATTGGTTGTCTAACGGCTGCTGCAATTGCTGATAGATAGCGGCGGTAGAGAGATTGAAGCGCTCGCCATCCTCATTGCTGTTGGCAAAATAGACTTCGCGCACGCCGGTTAAATACATCGCGCTCAGACACATCGGGCAGGGTTGTCCGCTGGCGTAAACCACGCATTCGCGCAATACCTGATTGCCCAGACGTAAGGAAACGTCGCGGATGGCATTGAGTTCAGCGTGCGCGGTAGGATCGCCGCTCTGGTGCAAGGTATTCACCGCTTCGGCAATGACTTCACCGTGGCGCACAACGACGGAGCCGAATGGGCGGCCACCGTTTTCAACATTTTTGGCAGCAAGCGTAATGGCGCGCTGAAGATGGTTAGCATGAGTAGACATGAGCGGCTCCTGTAGAGGTCGGGTAGAAGAACTCAATCGGCGGCAGGCTGGAGATTGAATTCTGCTACAGGGTAGCGAGCTGATGCCATAAGCTAAAAGACTTATTTATAATTGAGTTAATCAGATTAACTTATGGATTGAGAAATACCCGGGTGTTCTACCAGGTATATCCGACGCCGAGGATGCCATACAGCTCGCCTCTGTGCTGGACAATGGGACTATCGGCGATATCGTCATCATAGCGTTCGTAGTTTGCCGCCACCATACCGACCCAATGCGGGCTAAAGCGGTAGCTGGTTATGATGGCGACCATTGGCGATACCGTCGTGCCGGTATCCCACTGCGGGCGCTCGGGCGTTGCCTCGCCCGCAGAGACGCCGCCAAAATAGTAGTTCGCCATGTTATGACTACGCACCATCAGCCCCATACCGGGCATCACCAGCAGATTGTCTTTAACGATCGGGAAATCGGCCCATAACAGCAGCTCCTGGCCGTTGCTGCGACCGCTAATATCGGAACTGATGCGCGCGCTTATCAGCGCGTATGGCGTGATCCAGGTAGCGCCAATACCGCCCTCCAGCTCGCCTTTACGCTCGTCCATTCCCTTGAATGCCGCATCGTCGCTGGGATCTAAATTACCGAAACGCCAGCGCCCGTAGCCATAAAGCGCGATATTGTCATCAAGGTGAAAATAGTAGCGGGCGCGATCGCCCAGATACATTAACTGGTCGCCAAAATACAATCCTCCGGGAATAAAGTGGGTTTCATTGTCCTGCTTTTGGTAGCGCGCGGTACCGCTAATCGCGGCGGCGCCGAGAACCCATCCTTTGGGTACCGGGCTATTCGGGTTATCGGCGGAAAAAATGTCGATCGAGCCGAGGTCGACCTCAGCGCGGGTGGCACCACAATACAAAGCAAGCGAACCGAGAATGGCTATGGGATATCGGGATAGTTTCAGCATGGGCTCATAGTTGGCACGGGATGATGAAGTCGATGTGAATCGAGCATGATAAACAATAGACGATAGCGAATGCGGTAGGGGGAGATTTTTTGTTTTTTATCGTACTTTTTCTGTTTTGCTTTTGGGGGGAAAGCAAAGTGTGCCAGTATCGACACTATCCATAATGGCGGATTATTCGCGTAAATAATCCGCACAAAAAATGAATGTTATGAATTAAGAATCAGTTCAGAGAGTGAAGCCATCGAATGATTTTCGTTGGTGACGATGCCTTCTTTTTTTAATTTTTCCATAATGGATTTAAAGGCGAGCTGTTTACTGCTTTCTGTCGCGTTAAGCAGGTCGCGGTTAAAGGCGGGATTCGATTGAATGATATAATTAATGAATTCGAGCAGCAGTTTATTCTGTGGCGGCGTTGATGGCTCGTTAATGGTTTTTTCATTATATGAATTCATCGCAGCTTCAGAATACTCAAGCGGACGACTGCTGATAGTGTGCTCGTAAATTTTTTCAATTTCTTTGCTGGTAATGTACAGCTTGCTGAGCTCAATCGTTGGCTTATCATCATTATCAGGAATGAAATTGCAGTAGATGACGTTTTTAGCCGGGGAGATAATGCTAAGCGTTTCTTCTTGCTGAATGTTATCCGGACTCTCCAGCACATCCATTAAATTTCTTGAGTGAGTGTGCCATAAACCAGAAACGGAAACGTTGAGCTTAATTTTGGCAATGGCGCTGTCGTGATCGGCATCAATGACCGACACATTTTCATTCAGGGTGATGATATTGTTTATTTTAGAGTGCTGAGACCAGGGCTTATTAGCTTTGGTAATATCATCAAAACCGCCGTAGCCGTATGACGAGTCGCCAACCCCCTGATTCCGGGTCAGGGCGCTATTGAGCGTGCCGCGATTCTTTTTCAGTTTCAGGCACAGGCTGATAGCACCGATATCGTGCCAGTGAAGTAAATCTTCCAGTTCGCACTGCAGGAGTTTTTGCGCACGAGCGATAGAGCAATACTCCAGCGGTGGGAGATTGTTCAACTTCCAAATGTTTCTTTCTATCTTATTCATGGCATTAATTTAATATAAATGTTTTTAATGGTCTGCGTTTCTGATTAACATAACGCGAGCGTTGTTATTTTGCTACACAATCCTTTTCATCAGAAACTATTCATCAGGGGAATGTATGTTCACGATTTGGAACATTTATACGACGGAGGGTGGTGGTTAAAATACCCTCTGCGGATGATTATAATGACTATTTTATAAATAACAAATAGAGTAATGCTTAATTAACGATAAAGACAATGTAAATCATAATAAATTACTCTAAAACTGAATGCGTTAGATGTTAATGATTGTATCGATAAAAAAAAGACGCTGCAGCGCCTTTTTATAATAATCATCGCTGGCACAAATTAGCGGGCGCTCTTCTGGAGAGTAAAACCGCCATCCCCTACCTGCGCCGTGGCATACCACGCCATTAATTCCTCGGTACCCGGCGCGCCTTCGGCTGGCGCCCATGGCGCGGAATCTTGTTCGTCTACCGGCTGATAGCCTCCGTGTTTGACTTCAAAGATGATACCGCCGCGATCGAGCGACAATACCGCATGCCAGGTGCCGGCCGCCATTTCCAGCGCCGTGCACTCTTCGCCTAATACCACGCGGTGGGTCACGGTCCCTTGTTCATCGAAGTTCAGCACCACAAAACGGCCGCTTAACGGCAGCAGCAGCTCAAAAGTATGAGGATGACAGTGTGGGCGAATGTAGGTTCCCGGCTCCATGGCAATGGCCAGACGCTGTACCGGATCGCTTAATTCTGGATGAAAATTCCGATGCGCCCGTAGACGGGGAGCCGCGGCTGCTGCTGCGCTCTGCTGCTGCATATCACTGATGGTGATTTGTTTCATGTATACCGCCTGCTAAAACTGATAACAAAGGCTTACGCCCGTTGGCACGACTCAGGTATCGGGAGTTTTGCGCGAAACAGCGCAGATTCCTCTCCCGGTTGCCTGATTATGCACATTCAGCGCCATTAGCATAGGGTAATTCATCAATTTCATATTGATGAATATATTGAAGTGATTTTTTATTTTTTTAGTGGCGTTGCTTAATTTTATCTCATCTCAATCATTATTATTTTATTGTTGGCGAAGGTGTGTAGCATAAAAAAATAGCAACATACCTGAGCGTTTCTTACAGAGGGAACCATAATTGAGTATGCAATGTATAAGCTACTGGGTAAGCAAGCTTGAGCCGCTTTGTGCCGAAATAGAAACGGAGTATCTTGATTTTATTATTGACCAGAGCGGTCTCGATTATTCCATTATCCCGGCACTTGAGGAGTTTTCTCCCCCTCTGCAATGGCAGTCCCTTTACCTTGGTCTGCCGGAGGAATTCCTGCCCGAAATAGCGCCGCTACTGATTCGTATCGTACTCAATGCCCCGCTACAGCGGCAGTGGTTTATCGAACTGGCGTATAAAACGCAAACCAGAACGCCATTACTGGCAATAGGGTCGCAGTGGACTTTCTCCACGCTAGCCGAATGGTTATGGACCGTTACTTTCGAGCATGCGATAAGGCTTATCTCTCGGCTTAGCAGCTTCTATCTGCATAACGGTGAGCATGGGTAAAAATCCGGTGGGTAAATTTATTTGCCTGTTTTTTTATCCTCTGAGGAGTGCGGCTGCCCACGTACTATGACGAACTATCGCGAACAACTGTTTTCTGAAATGCCTGGTATGAGAGGGATGTTGCGAACTACTGCGGATTATGACGAACTACTGATAAGTGTCCCCTGCAGGAACCATGTTTGATGATAATTAATTGATTTTAATTTATATATTTTGTACCACGTACAAAGGGATACTTTGAGGGATATGCTTTTCGTTTTCCCTCAAAGCTGTCTTGAGTGAAGGGGTGATGACTTTATACGCTCGAATTCAAGTGAGTACTTAGTAGTAGACTTAACTGACTGAAACCATTTTACATGCTCCCATTCTGCTCCAGCTAACAAAGCTCGCAATGTCTGTTTATCCCTTTCACTGGTTCTGAGCCCAAAAGCAATGGAGTTAACTGCTTCCGTTTCAAATTTTTTAGCACATGACTTAAAAAAAACCAATCGCCGCTCTCGTTCATATTTCCAACTTGTGTACTTAGTTCCGAGGACAGAGTAAAGAATATCGCCAGTTATGCTATTTAAGTCGTTCATACCAGGATAATGCTCAAAGTGCTTGAAGCGCTCAATAATGTCGTCAAATGGATAGTTATCTTGGTAAGTAACATCTATAGGGAAAATATGTGAGCCTTCAGGCCTGATTTTTTGTTCTTTGAATCCTATGCATACACCCTTATGTTCATCAGCATAATGAGCCCACATTAACTGATTTTTTCGAGCCATGCTGAACGAACAAATACCCGCTGAGCTAAGTTTTTTTTGGAGGTAGTCTTCGTAAAGCTCACGCTCTTTTTGCGGCAAGGGATAACGAGCCCATACCGCATGTAGAACTTCATCGAATGAGGATTGTGCTTCAAATGGGTCGTTTAAAGTTGATGGAGAAGCGAACCAGAGCTCTCGGTTCAGGAGTAGCTCTAAGCAGCTTTTATCAAATCTACGATATTTGAAAAGGATCCTACTTCTTGGCATGAGAGATTTCATCTTAATGTATCCATACTGATTTATTTGAGATTGTTGCTGAATAAGCCGCCAGTATGAGACATTGTAAAGTACTCCACCTCGTCATCCACCCTCCTGGCAAAGAGATTGTTGTTGATTTGACAAGCTCCTGATTGATTAGCCTATCCGAGGTTAGTAATGCCTTAATTAGCAATGCAAAAAGGCCTCCATGAGGAATGCTCTAGCCATGGGTCTTGAAGGCAAACCCATCAATTATTGATCTTATTACCTCGTACTGCCTTTTTGTTTTGGGGCGATTCCACAAGCTTCGGGTAGAGGCTCTTGCGCACTGCCAAAACTTGTCTGCATTGCTTTGGGCTTAGATACGGCTGAAAGTGCTTGCAGTGCTGTAGATACTTGGTGAGTGTGGCTCAATTTTAATTCCTTGGCGGTTACGGAAAAGGGCTACTTTTTGAATCTGTATACGGTCGTCTTTCCTGCTTTGATGCCCTTTGCGCTTAAAGCTGTCACTATCTCGGGGTAACTCATACCGTCAGCCCACATAGAGGCAATTAGCTCGCCCCATGTGTGTACCTTCGGCCTTAGCTCTTGCTATTCCGGCAGTGCGGCGTTATGCGATAAGGTTTTTTTTCCATCTCTGCAAACCCAGCCATCATAAGAAGCATCATTTTCCCGACTGGTGTGCTTAGGTCAGTTCCTTTACGAATAGCGTTGAATGCCACATTGCAGCAATCTCTATGCTGTTATTTGTCTTCATGGCATACCAAGGATGTGAACGCCTCAAGGCCAACGGTATGAAGCATTGTTGTTGTTGCGATCTCTGTAAGGTCTGAAACCTGCAATATTTCTGCGCTACCATTAGATGATTTAAACTCATATTGCCGGGATGCTCTTGTTTGGTCATCTATGGCTGAAAGCGTTACTGCCATTGGCTTTTGCGTATTTTCTGCAATGAGAATTTGGTTAGCTCCTCCGGGGAATTCCTGCACAGTCATAACCGCAGATCTCCCTGTACTCACACCCATGCAATTGTAATCGTGGGTCATGCTCTCTTTGCCATCTAATGGCTTGTATTTTGCTGATGCACCAAAGCAGGTAAGAGTCAGCACTGCAAATACTAGTCTTTTCATAATCCCTCACAGTCAAAGTCGTTAGATTTATCATGCGCAATTCCTGCTAACTCTTTTGGCTGTAAGATGCTTTGGTTTAAATAGTAAATCGGTTTTTCTGTATCAGAAGTTTACTGTGAGTAACTGCAATTTATTGTTCTGTATAACTCATCTGAAAATAAAGCTTTGGTTCCCCCTCCTCCCAGTACTATGCAAATTTTAGCTGCAAGGAAAGCTTTCTCTTTGGTAGCTGTAACGGAAAAAAGGGGGGACTACACGATGAGGCTTCTTCAGCTCATGGTGCGATTTGTCTCCGCATATTAATATCTAGCCAGATCTTTTGAATTCCAGCCATTTCAGGGGGA
Organism: Klebsiella sp. CN_Kp091; assembly: GCF_040065095.1. NCBI lineage: Bacteria > Pseudomonadati > Pseudomonadota > Gammaproteobacteria > Enterobacterales > Enterobacteriaceae > Klebsiella > Klebsiella sp. CN_Kp091. The sequence continues at coordinate 26,532 of NZ_JBEAIO010000001.1, forward strand.
GACAAAGAGACAAAGAAAAATCACTCTATGGGAAAGTAATTCATTTTAACGCGCTGTACCCGCGCTTGCGCCAGTGATGTTTCTGGGTATGTGCCCAAAGATAAGCGGCGTAGTTTACCTTCGCGCCGATAATGGAAACGCCATAGCTTAGAGCCGTTGGGTATTACAATCATGAACGGGCCGGAGGTGTCTGTTAGGGTGTAATCCGTTTCTTTGGGGGCTGCATTTTTAATCTGAAGCGTAGTAGTGCCACGGAATATCTCTCCCGAAGTTCTAACAGAGTGAGAGTAACAAAAAGAGATATCTGTGATTGTAGCTTGAGGTGCGATTCGCTGGAAATTGTTAGACATGCAATTAGGCTCTAAGCCTTGTCTGGTGCGGTTTTGATGGAGTTATGAAGAAGGGGTTATTCACGTTCGGATTGTCCCCTGCAGGAATCGAACCTGCAACTAGCCCTTAGGAGGGGCTCGTTATATCCATTTAACTAAGGGGACAAGGCGGCGGGATTATAGCGTTTTTTCCGCCGCCCGTTAAGCGCATTGCGATTAATTGCTTAATTTGCAGCCGTTTAGCCCTTTTTATCTGCTTCGGCCTTCGCTTTGGCTTTCTGTTCCTGGGTCATGTCGTTGCGAATCTGGGCGTGGCTTAGCAGGGCGAAGATAAAGGTGCCGCCGCAAATGTTGCCGGCGAGCGTCGGCAGCGCGAACGGCCAGAAGAACTCCTGCCAGGGCAGGGCGCCGCTGAAAATCAGATAGAAAATTTCCACACTGCCGACGACGATATGCGTGGTATCCGCCAGCGCAATCAGCCAGGTCATCAGGATGATGACGATGACTTTCGCCGAGCCGGCTGCCGGGAACATCCAGACCATTGTCGCCACCAGCCAGCCGGAAATAATCGCGTTGGCAAACATTTCGGTTGGCGTGTTTTCCATTACTTTCTGGCTGATGCTGTGAAACGCCTCACGAGTGGCGTCATCGAAAATCGGCATGATATTAAACGCCCAGGCGGCGATAGCCCCACCCAGTAAATTACCTAATAACACCACGCCCCACAGGCGCAGCAATAGCGCAATATTACCGGCGCTGGGTTTATGCATAATCGGCAGTACGGCGGTGACGGTATTCTCCGTAAACAGCTGCTGGCGGGCGAGAATGACGATAATAAAGCCAAAGGTGTATCCCAAATTCTCCAGCAGATAACCACCGGGCAGGGCGCTGAGGTGAACGTGAAAAATTCCTTTGGCGACCAGCGAGGCGCTTATCGATAAGCCGGCGGCAATCGCTGACCACAGTAGCGCCATAGCATCGCGCTCGAGCTCCTTTTCACCCTCCTGGCGAATCACCTCATGTGTAGCCATTGCCTGTGAAGGCAGACGCTCTTCATCCACTTCTATTTTCTCGCCATGTTGCTTCTCTTCGCTTTCAACTTCTCGTTCATCGCTATCATGTGTGCCGGTGGCGGTATTTTGTCGGGTCATGGCTGCTCTCCCTTTGTATTTGTTACTAAGCGTAGAGAGAAATCAGCGCGGCGGCACAGGATATGCTCCTAAATTCAGCGCAATGGCAAGAATAGCAATACGAATATTGCAAAATATGTATAGAATCGGGAAGCTACATTGATGCCAAAGAAGGCTATGCTGAAAGCAGCTACCCAACGATAAAATGCTAATGGGGGCGCCGTCCCGGATGCCTCCAGCGATAGCCAGAATTAACAGGGAGAAACCTATGAATTATCGCCTGTCGGCGCTTGCGCTTGGCGCCACATTGCTGGTGGGATGCGCCAGTTCCAGCACTGACGATCGGTCGCAGGGGCGTTCAGATCCGCTTGAAGGGTTTAACCGTACCATGTTCAACTTCAACTTTAATGTCGTTGATCCTTATGTACTGCGCCCCGTTGCCGTCGCCTGGCGTGATTATGTGCCGCAACCGGCGCGTAATGGTTTAAGCAACTTCACCAGCAACCTTGAAGAACCGGCGGTAATGGTCAACTCCTTCCTGCAGGGCGATCCCTATAAAGGCATGGTGCATTTCACTCGCTTCTTCCTTAACACCATTCTTGGGATGGGCGGCTTGATCGACGTGGCCGGTATGGCGAACCCGCAGCTGCAGCGCGTTGAACCGCATCGTTTCGGTAGCACGCTGGGCCACTACGGCGTGGGCTACGGCCCGTACGTACAGTTACCGTTCTACGGCAGTTTTACCCTGCGTGATGAGGGCGGTGACATGGCCGATGGTCTGTATCCGGTACTCTCCTGGCTGACCTGGCCGATGTCCATCGGTAAATGGGCGGTAGAAGGGATTGAAACCCGCGCTCAGCTGCTGGATTCCGACGGCCTGCTGCGCCAGTCTTCCGATCCGTACATCCTGATGCGAGAAGCCTATTTCCAGCGGCACGACTTTATCGCCAACGGCGGTAAGCTGACGCCGGCAGATAACCCGAACGCGCAGGCGATTCAGGATGAGCTGAAAGATATCGATTCGCAGTAATCCACGCGGGTCAGAAAAGAAAAAGGGTGAACATGATGTTCACCCTTTTTTATATCGTTTGCTTATCAGAAGCGGTAGTTGAAGTTCGCGCCGTACAGCCAGGCGGTACCTTCAGAACGGAAGGTGTAAGGACCTTCTTTAATTTCTACGTGCTGACCGTGCATGTAAGAGACACCAACATCCACTGAAGCATCTTTATTGAACGCGTAGGTGGTACCGGCGCTCAGCCACAGGCGATCCTGATCCGGGATAGAGATGGAGCGGGTGCCAGCCGGGATCGGGCTATCATCGAAGGCGATACCGGTACGGAAGGTCCAGTTATCGTCATAATAATAGGTGGTACCCAGCGCGATGCGATAAGCATCTTTAAAGCCTTCATCTTTATAGAACAGCGTCTGGCCATTGCTGCCGGTGGCCTTCAGCTCCTGGAACTGGCTCCAGCTGGTGTAGGTCAGGCTATAGTGAACCGCCCACTGCGGCGCGACGCGGTTATAACCCGACAGCTCCCACATTTCTGGCAGATTGAGAGTCAGCGCGCCGTTAGTGGTACGGCCATCGGTACCGGCCGGTAGACCGAAGTTGCCGAGGATCTGGTTATACGCGGACGGCAGATCGCTCTTATAGTTGCCGTCAAAGTCGATTTTAACTTCAGAGCGGTAGGTGAAACCGTAGCGGTTGTTTTTGTCCAGCTCATACAGGATACCGGCGTTCCAGCCGAAGCCCCATTCGTTGCCGTTCAAATGCGCAATCTGAGTGTCGGCAGGGATCTGCGAGACCCGGCCAGCCAGCGCTGGCGGCAGCTTGCCGGAACCGGCAACGATCTGTCCTAAATCACCGGCGTAGCGTTCGATTTTCGCTTTCGCATACACCGCATCAAACCCTAAACCAAAGCTCCAGTTGCTGTTCAGGCGATAGGCGCCGCTTAAATTGAGGTTAACGGTGGTGAGATCGGTTTTACCACCCATACTGCCGGCAGCATAGTCATCAGCGAATTCAGTCGCGAGACCATAGTTAGAGGTAATAGATGCGCCCCAACCAAACTGATCGTTAATTGGCGAAACAAAGTGGAAGTTTGGTACCCATGCCGTTGGGGCAATATTGTCTGCATTCAGACTTTTACCGGTCGGCGAGGTACCAGAAACATTAACGTCCGGGTCGACGAAGACGGCGCCTGCCGACATCATCGGGCGGTCAAACATCATGATTAACGCGGGGTTACGGCTGGCGTTGCCCGCATCGTCAGCGATTGCCCCTTCACCGGAATAGGCACGACCAAGGCCGGATGCAGAGAATTCATTTAACTGGAATCCTGCGGACCAGGCTTGGGTTGAAACAAGTGCTACAGCCACTGCAAGGGCAGATTGGGTAAAGCGGGTTTTCTGGCTCATGCCCATAACCTCATTGAGTTATTTTTATTTAAACTATGTTACATGCCGTAACAGAAGCGCGAAGTGTAGGGTCTGCTTTACGACAGAGAAATCAGACCAGTGGCCTGAGTATAGGTCTGACCAGATGAGTTGTTGCAAGTTTGTTTATAAGATTTTTCAATTGTGATAACAGAAACGCGATCCAGCTGGCAAAATTGCCCCGGTGCGTCATATCCAATTTGGGGCATTTTTGTTTTGGATCATTTTTAAGTGTGATTTCTGTCACTTAAACGTTTTCCTGCCATTAACAACTGGAGGGCGACCGAGGGCGGGCGTAAAATACGCGCATCATTTGTCTGGCACCGAAGGTGCATATACAGAGGAAATCTACGATGAGTAAATGTAGCGCTGATGAAACCCCGGTTTGCTGCTGTATGGATGTTGGCACCATTGTGGACAACACCGACTGCACCGCCTCCTACAGCCGCGTGTTTGCTAACCGCGCTGAAGCGGAAGCGACGCTCGCCGCGCTGAGCGAAAAAGCCCGCAATGTGGAGTCTGAACCGTGCAAAATTAACTCGACGTTCACCGACGTTGACGGCGGCGTGCAGCTGAATATCGATTTTGTTTTTAGCTGCGAAGCGGAATCGCTGATCTTCCAGCTGGGTTTACGTTAATCCTCTCTCGTAACGCCTCTTTCCAGAGGCGTTATCTTTTCTATTCAATGTGTTTTGGCTCCCACTTTTTCTCTTCCCCGATTGGCTTAATGTAAAAAATTAGTTAAGACTAGTTATCAGGTCAGACCACTTGGTTTTATCGGTTAACAGGGGAGAGTTATGAGTCAGGCATTACCGCTTATCACCCGTCAGGGCGATCGCATTGCCATTGTCAGCGGTTTACGTACCCCATTTGCCCGTCAAGCGACGGCGTATCACGGCGTTCCGGCCGTTGATCTGGGAAAAATGGTCGTCGGCGAAATGCTGGCGTGCAGTGAAGTTCCCCCGGAAGTGATTGAACAGCTGGTTTTTGGCCAGGTCGTGCAGATGCCGGAAGCGCCGAATATTGCTCGAGAAATTGTCCTTGGCACCGGAATGAATGTGCATACCGACGCCTATAGCGTCAGCCGCGCTTGCGCCACCAGTTTCCAGGCGGTAGCCAATATTGCCGAAAGCCTGATGGCCGGCACTATCCGCGCGGGCATTGCCGGCGGCGCTGATTCCTCCTCCGTTCTCCCTATTGGCGTGAGTAAAAAACTGGCCCGCACCCTGGTGGATGCCAATAAAGCGCGCACGCTTGGTCAGCGGCTAAAACTCTTTTCCCGCCTGCGTTTGCGCGATCTTTTACCGGTGCCGCCTGCGGTTGCGGAATATTCAACCGGTCTGCGGATGGGCGACACCGCCGAGCAGATGGCGAAAACCTGGGGCATCAGCCGTGAAGATCAGGACGCGCTGGCGCTGCGTTCACACCAGCTTGCCGCCCGCGCCTGGGAAGAGGGCAAACTGGCCAGTGAAGTGATGACGGCCTATGTACCGCCTTATCGCGAGCCGCTGGAGCAGGACAACAATATTCGTAAAAATTCAACCCTGGCGGATTACCAGAAGTTACGTCCGGCGTTCGATCGTAAACACGGCAGCGTGACGGCAGCAAACAGTACGCCGCTTACCGACGGCGCCGCCGCGGTGATCATGATGACCGAATCCCGGGCCAAAGAGCTGGGGTTAACGCCGCTGGGCTATCTGCGTAGCTATGCTTTCACCGCTATTGATGTCTGGCAGGATATGCTGCTGGGCCCTGCGTGGGCGACTCCGCTGGCGTTGGATAGGGCGGGAATTACCCTTGCAGACCTTACGCTAATTGATATGCATGAAGCTTTCGCCGCGCAGACGCTGGCGAATCTACAATGTTTAGCCAGCAATCGTTTCGCCCGGGAGGTTCTGGGGCGCCCACAGGCGACCGGGGAAGTCGATGCCAGCAAGTTCAACGTGCTGGGTGGTTCCATCGCCTACGGACACCCCTTCGCGGCGACCGGTGCGCGCATGATCACCCAGACGCTGCATGAACTCCGGCGCCGCGGCGGCGGATTTGGTCTGGTTACCGCCTGCGCGGCGGGTGGTTTAGGTTCCGCTATGGTTCTGGAGGCCGAATAATGGAAGCGGCAACAGCTTTTACGCTTGAAATTCGCCCGGATAATATCGCCGTTATCACCATCGACGCGCCCGGCGAAAAGATGAATACCCTGAAAGCCGAGTTCGGCGGCGAAGTGCGGACGATTATCCGTCAGCTCCGTGAGAACAAAGCGCTGCGCGGCGCCGTATTTATCTCCGCTAAACCCGACAACTTTATCGCCGGCGCCGATATCAACATGATTGCTCGTTGTACCAGCGCCTCAGAAGCCGAAGCGCTGGCGCGCCAGGGCCAGCAGATCATGGCCGAGATCAACGCGCTTTCTATCCCGGTGATTGCCGCCATTCACGGCGCCTGCCTTGGCGGCGGCCTGGAGCTGGCGCTGGCCTGTCATGGGCGAGTCTGTAGCGATGATGATAAAACGCGCTTGGGATTGCCGGAAGTACAACTGGGGTTGCTACCGGGCTCCGGCGGCACTCAACGCCTGCCGCGGCTGATTGGCGTCAGTACGGCACTCGAAATGATCCTCACCGGTAAACAATTGCGTCCGCGTCAGGCGTTGAAAGCCGGGCTGGTGGACGATGTTGTCCCGCAATCGATATTGCTGCGGACCGCGGTTGAGCTGGCGCTACAGGGCCGGCCGGCGAGCCGAACTGTACCGGTGCGCGAACGGGTGCTTGCCGGGCCTCTGGGGCGTCAGCTGCTGTTCCGCATGGTGGCGAAAAAGACCCGGCAAAAAACGCAGGGTAATTACCCGGCTGCAGAACGTATTTTACAGGTGATAGAAAACGGGCTGGCGCACGGCTGCAGCAGCGGTTACGCCGAAGAGGCGCGAGCGTTTGGCGAACTGGCGATGACGCCGCAATCGCAAGCGTTACGTTCTATTTTCTTTGCCAGTACCGATCTGAAAAAGGATCGTGGTGCCGAGGCTGACCCCGCTGCGCTGAATAGCATCGGTGTGCTAGGCGGCGGTTTAATGGGGGGCGGTATTGCTTACGTCACCGCCTGTAAAGGCGGGCTGCCGGTACGTATAAAAGACATTCAGGCGAAAGGCATCAATCATGCGCTTAAGTACAGCTGGGATCTGCTGGATAAGCAGGTGCGTCGCCGCTATCTGCGCGCCAGTGAACGCGATCGTCAGCTGGCGCTGATTTCCGGCGCTACGGATTATCATGGCTTTGCCCATCGCGATGTGGTCATCGAAGCGGTGTTTGAGGATCTGGCGCTCAAGCAGCGGATGGTGGGCGAGATCGAACAATGCTGCGGGCCGCAGACGATCTTTGCCTCCAATACCTCATCGCTACCGATCGGCGAGATCGCGGCTCAGGCCGCCCGGCCAGAGAAGGTAATTGGTCTGCACTTTTTCAGCCCGGTCGAAAAAATGCCGCTGGTTGAGGTTATCCCGCACGCAACGACCGATGAGCAAACCATCGCCACGGTGGTGAAGCTTGCGAAGTTGCAGGGGAAAACGCCGATCGTGGTTGCCGACCGTGCCGGTTTTTATGTTAACCGTATTCTGGCGCCCTATATCAATGAAGCCATGCGCCTGCTGCTGGAAGGTGAGCCGGTCGAACATATTGATAATGCATTGGTAAAATTTGGTTTCCCGGTTGGACCTATTCAGTTGCTGGATGAAGTCGGCATTGATACCGGCACTAAGATTATCCCGGTACTGGAGAGCGCTTTTGGTGAACGTTTTAGCCCGCCTGCAAACATCATTGACGCGATTTTGAAGGACGATCGCAAAGGGAGAAAAAATAATCGCGGTTTCTATCTTTATGAGACAAAAAGGCGTAAAAGCAAAAAACGGGCTGACCCGGCTATTTACCCATTATTGGCAGTAGCAAGTCCGCAGGCGCGTTTGTCTGCTCAGCAGGTCGCTGAACGCTGCGTGATGATGATGCTCAACGAGGCGGCGCGCTGTTTTGATGAACAGATCGTACGTAGCGCGCGTGATGGCGATATTGGCGCCGTCTTTGGTATAGGTTTTCCGCCGTTTCTCGGCGGCCCGTTCCGCTATATGGATAGCCTCGGCGCGGGTGAAGTCGCCGCAATCTTGCAGCGTCTGGCCGCACAGTACGGCCCTCGTTTTTCTCCGTGCGACACCTTATTGCGCATGGCCGAGCAGGGGGCGACCTTTTGGCCCACTGGTGAACGGACGACCTAAGTTATGGTCAAAAGAAGGTAAATCCAACGTTGGCTGGCGCTGTTGATTGGCGGTTTTGTAAACAAATATTGACTATACTTACGCCATTGAGGTAAAAAACAGCGTTTCATTCGTTGGATGGATCAGGCACAATGCCCGGCCACCGGGTCGCCTGCGTATTGTTTACGCAGAGCGAGTTGCGGTGATTCTGGTTAACAAAAGCGGTGCAATATGCAAGTTTTTATCATGCGTCACGGCGACGCTGCCCTCGATGCAGCCAGTGACTCCGTTCGTCCCTTAACCGTTTGCGGTTGTGACGAATCTCGTCAGATGGCAACCTGGCTGAAAGGTCAAAAAGTGGATATTGAGCGGGTGCTTGTCAGCCCTTACCTGCGTGCAGAGCAAACTCTGGACATAGTAGGGGAGTGCATGAACCTGCCGAAAGATGTCGACGTGATGCCGGAACTCACGCCATGCGGCGATGTTGGGATGGTTAGCGCTTACCTTCAGGCGCTGGCGAATGAAGGCGTGAAAACGGCGCTGGTCGTTTCACACCTGCCGTTGGTGGGGTACCTCGTCTCAGAGCTGTGCCCGGGGGAAACGCCCCCGATGTTTACTACTTCAGCGATTGCCTGTGTCACCCTCGACGCCGACGGCAAGGGCGAATTCACCTGGCAGATGAGCCCCTGCAATTTGAGAATGGCGAAAGCCATCTAAGGCTTTCCCCCCTCGGAGCTTCCGCTTACGGAAGCTCTGGCGGCAACCACTCTTCAACTTCAATCAGTACTAATAGCGCGGCATCGCCGCCGTACTCTTTTGGTGCCTGATGGAACGCCATAATATGCGGATGTTGCGCCAGCCACAGCGGCGTTTGCTGCTTGAGGATATGTTTGCCGTGTCCGTGCATCACGCAGGCGCAGAAGATATGTTCGCGGCGGCAGGCGGCAATCAGCGCGCCTAATTCTTGTTTCGCCTGCTGCTGGGTTAAACCGTGCAGATCGAGAAACAGCTCCGGCGAATAGTCGCCGCGGCGCAGCTTTTTCAGCTCAAAATGGCTGACATCCGCGCGCACGTACTTCATCGCGCCTTCCGTATTGAGCAACGGCTGAAATTCGTCGGAAAAATAGTGGCTGTTATCCACCTGTTCCTGCAGCAATCGCTTAGGCGGAACCTCGCTGAGCTTCTTGCGCTGCGGGCGGTGTACGATAGTGTCCTGTTTAATTTGCCGGGTGCCGGTCATTAGCTGGCGGAACAGCGCCTGATCCTCCGCGCTTAGCGGTGTTTTCTTTTTCATTGCCCAATCTCACTATTTCTTTTCGCTAGTTTACCCGACTCGCCCGCGCTTCAGGCAAGGAAAACCTATTTTTCCCCACTCCGGCTGCGCAAGAATGCTGATTTATCGCCGCCGTCGTGGCAAACTAGCCGCCGAATTTATAGCAGAGCGTGCCCTGGAGGATTGCGTGGATAAAATTTTTGTTGATGAAGCGGTCAATGAGTTGCAGACCATTCAGGACATGCTGCGTTGGGCGGTAAGTCGTTTTAGCGCCGCCAACATCTGGTACGGTCATGGTACCGATAACCCGTGGGATGAGGCCGTACAGCTGGTATTACCCTCGCTGTACCTGCCGTTAGATATACCGGAAGATATGCGCACCGCGCGCCTGACTTCCAGCGAAAAACATCGTATCGTCGAGCGCGTGATTCGCCGCGTCAACGAACGTATTCCCGTCGCTTACCTGACCAACAAAGCGTGGTTCTGCGGACATGAATTCTATGTCGATGAGCGCGTGCTGGTACCGCGCTCGCCGATTGGCGAACTGATCAATAACCAGTTCGCCGGGCTGATAAACCATAAACCGCAGCATATTCTCGATATGTGTACCGGGAGCGCCTGCATTGCCATCGCCTGCGCCTATGCCTTCCCGGAAGCCGAAGTCGACGCTGTCGATATCTCCCCGGACGCGCTGGCCGTTGCGGAACATAACGTTGAAGAACATGGCCTGATTAACCAGGTTACGCCGATCCGCTCCGATCTGTTCCGCGATCTGCCAAAGCTGCAGTACGATCTGATCGTGACCAACCCGCCGTACGTTGATGAAGAAGATATGGCCGATCTGCCCGATGAATATGAGCACGAGCCGGTTCTGGGTCTGGCTTCCGGTAGCGATGGCCTGAAGCTGACGCGCCGTATTCTTGGCTGCGCGCCGGATTACCTCAACGATGACGGTATTCTGATTTGTGAAGTCGGTAACAGCATGGTACATCTGATGGAGCAGTACCCGGACGTGCCGTTCACCTGGCTTGAGTTTGATAACGGTGGTGATGGCGTCTTTATGCTGACTAAACAGCAGCTCATTGACGCGCGCGCGCATTTCGGCATTTATAAAGACTAAAAAAACAACACGCAAACATAACGAAAAGAACGGAGCCGTGATGGCAGGAAATACAATTGGACAACTCTTTCGCGTCACCACCTTCGGCGAATCGCACGGCCTGGCGCTGGGCTGCATCGTCGACGGGGTGCCGCCAGGCATTCCGCTGACCGAAGCCGACCTGCAGCACGACCTGGATCGCCGTCGCCCTGGGACATCGCGCTACACCACCCAGCGCCGCGAACCGGACCAGGTGAAAATCCTCTCCGGCGTCTTCGAAGGCGTGACCACCGGCACCAGCATTGGCCTGCTGATTGAGAACACCGATCAGCGTTCCCAGGACTACGGCGCTATCAAAGATGTGTTCCGTCCGGGACATGCGGATTACACCTACGAGCAGAAATATGGCCTGCGCGACTATCGCGGCGGCGGGCGTTCGTCTGCGCGTGAAACCGCGATGCGCGTGGCGGCCGGGGCGATTGCCAAAAAATTCCTCGCGGCCAAATTCGGTATTGTAATCCGCGGCTGCCTGACGCAGATGGGCGATATTCCGCTGGCTATCAAAGACTGGGATCAGGTTGAGCAGAACCCATTCTTCTGCCCGGATCCGGATAAAATCGACGCGCTGGATGAACTGATGCGCGGCCTGAAAAAAGAGGGCGACTCTATCGGCGCGAAGGTGACGGTCGTGGCTGACGGCGTACCGCCGGGTCTCGGCGAGCCGGTATTCGACCGCCTGGATGCCGATATCGCCCACGCGCTGATGAGCATCAACGCGGTGAAAGGGGTAGAAATCGGCGATGGTTTTGAGGTGGTTAAACTGCGCGGCAGCGAAAACCGCGACGAAATCACCAAAGCCGGCTTCCAGAGTAACCACGCCGGCGGCATTCTTGGCGGTATCAGCAGCGGCCAGCAAATTGTTGCTAACATCGCGCTGAAGCCGACCTCCAGTATTACCGTTCCCGGTCATACGATTAACCGCTTCGGCGAAGAAGTCGAAATGATCACCAAAGGGCGTCACGATCCGTGCGTCGGCATTCGCGCGGTTCCTATCGCCGAGGCCATGCTGGCTATCGTGTTAATGGATCACTTTATGCGTCAACGCGCGCAGAATGGCGACGTGACGACATCAATTCCACGCTGGTAACCGATGAAAAATACCGTTATCGCACTGCTGGCGCTTTTGGCCAGCACCGCCAGCCTGGCGGCGACGCCGTGGCAGAAAATATCCCAGCCGATTAGCGGCAGCGCCCAGTCTATTGGCGCGTTTGCCAATGGCTGCATCGTCGGCGCCCAGCCGCTACCGCTGAACTCCCCTGATTACCAGGTGATGCGTACCGATCAGCGTCGCTACTTCGGCCACCCGGATCTCGTGCAGTTTATTCAGCGACTGAGTTTGCAGGCGCACAATAAAGGTATGGGGACGGTGCTGATTGGCGATATGGGCATGCCTGCCGGCGGGCGCTTTAACGGCGGCCACGCCAGCCATCAGTCGGGCCTGGATGTTGATATTTTCCTGCAACTGCCGCAGACCCGCTGGACCTCCGCGCAACTGCTGAAACCACAGGCGCTGGACTTAGTCGCCCGCGATGGCAAGCGGGTGGTACCCTCACTGTGGAGCCCGCAAATCAGCAACCTGATTAAAATGGCTGCGGAAGATAACGATGTGACGCGTATTTTCGTCAATCCGGCTATCAAACAGCAATTGTGCCTTGATGCCGGTAACGATCGCCAATGGCTACGCAAAGTTCGCCCGTGGTTCCAGCATCGCGCCCACATGCACGTGCGCCTGCGCTGCCCGGCGGGCAGCCTCGAGTGCGAAGATCAAGCGCCGCCGCCGGCTGGCGATGGCTGCGGAGCCGAGCTGCAAAGCTGGTTTGAACCGCCTAAACCTGGGTCAACCCCACCTGTGAAGAAGACGCCGCCTCCGCTGCCGCCTTCCTGCCAGGCGCTACTGGATGAGCATCTTCTCTAATGGATAGTTTTGCCGAGCTGTTTATGGTTTCGCCAATGGTGCTGGTGGCACTCTTTTTTGTCGCGATTCTTGCCGGATTTATTGATTCCTTAGCCGGCGGCGGCGGGTTGTTAACCGTCCCGGCGCTGATGGCGGCGGGTATGCCGCCCGCTCAGGCGTTGGCGACCAACAAGTTACAGGCCTGCGGCGGTTCCATTTCCGCGACGCTCTATTTTATCCGTCGTAAGGTAGTGAATCTCGCCGATCAGAAACTCAATATTCTGATGACGTTTATCGGCTCGACGGCGGGCGCGCTGCTGGTGCAGCACGTGCAGTCCGATATTTTGAAGCAAATCCTGCCGCTGCTGGTAATAGGCATCGGGCTGTACTTTTTGCTGATGCCTAAGCTCGGGGAGTCCGATCGTCAGCGTCGCCTGTATGGCTTGCCGTTCGCGCTGGTCGCTGGCGGCAGCGTGGGTTTCTACGACGGTTTTTTTGGCCCCGGCGCCGGTTCGTTTTATGCGCTGGCCTTTGTGACGCTCGCCGGGTTTAATCTCGCGAAATCAACCGCTCACGCCAAACTGCTAAACGCCACCTCTAATGTTGGCGGCCTGCTGCTGTTTATTATTGGCGGCAAAGTGATTTGGGCCACCGGTTTTGTGATGATGGCCGGACAGTTTATCGGCGCTCGCGCCGGTTCGCGGCTGGTGCTGAGTAAAGGACAGTCGCTGATTCGGCCGATGATCGTCATCGTCTCCGCGGTGATGAGCGCTAAACTTCTTTACGACAGCCACGGGGCTGAGATTTTGCAGTGGTTGGGAATTCACTAATGCAACAGCAACACCATTATCAGCAGTTGGTCGAGATCTTCGACGGCTGCTTTGCCGATGATTTTAATACCCGTCTGATTAAAGGCGACGACGAACCGATCTATCTTCCTGCAGATAGCGAAGTGCCATACAACCGGATCGTGTTTGCTCACGGCTTTTACGCCAGCGCGCTGCACGAAATTTCCCACTGGTGTATCGCCGGCAAGGCGCGGCGAGAGCAGGTAGATTTTGGTTACTGGTACTGCCCGGACGGCCGCGATGCGATGACGCAAAGCAAGTTCGAAGACGTCGAGGTCAAGCCACAGGCTTTTGACTGGTTGTTCTGCACGGCGGCGGGATTTCCGTTTAACGTCAGCTGTGACAACCTCGAAGGCGACTTTGAGCCCGACCGCATCGCCTTTCAACGGCGCGTACATGCCCAGGTGATGACCTATCTGGAGCAAGGGATCCCTGAGCGACCGGCACGCTTTATTCGCGCGCTGCAACAGTATTATCAAACGCCGCCGCTGACGGCAGAACAATTTCCGTGGCCGGAAGACCTGCACTAAAGCCACGTTCTACAAATGAAAGAGGAAAGACGATGATCGCGGAGTTTGAATCACGCATTCTGGCGTTAATTGACGATATGGTAGACCACGCCAGTGATGACGAACTGTTTGCTGGCGGTTATCTGCGCGGCCACCTGACGCTGGCGGTGGCTGAGCTGGAAGGGGAAGGGGAACATACGGCGCAGGCGATTAATGATAAAGTCGCCAGCAGCCTGGAAAAGGCCATCAGCGCGGGCGAACTATCGCCGCCGGATCAGATTCTGGTGCAAGGGATGTGGAATAACCTGTACCAGCAGGCGAAAAATCAGGCCTGATAAATGATGTCATCCGGATGAGGCGGTAGCCCACATCCGGAGACTCTCCCCGGTCGCGCTGCGCCTACCGGGGCGACTAAACCCAGGTCGGTATAAGGCGCAAGCCGGCGTTATTTTACCGCTTTTCCCTTCAGCAGTTTTCTCACCCACAGCCGATTCGGATTCAGCGCCGCGAGGGTTTCGCTATCCAGCGGTAGCGGTTCTTCACTCATCTGCGCGGCCAGCAGTTCGGCGCTCAATGGCGCGGTGCACAACCCACGAGATCCCAATGCCGCGAGCATAAACAGATTGTGATAGACCGGCGCGCTGCCGACATTTTCCTGCTGTTGGTGAAGCGTGGCGTACTGCGTCAACGTTTTCTCATAATCCGGAACGTTGCCCACCATCGGCAGGTGGTCGCGGGTGGCGCAGCGTACGCCGCAGCGGGCTTCGTTGCCGCTAACATCCACCTCTTTTGCCCATGCCGCCTGCGGGAAACAATCAATCAGGCGCTGGCGATTCTGCCACTGATCTTCGGCGCTGAAATCGGTATCCGTCTTGCCGCGATGATAGCTGGCGCCGATACAGTGTTGCTGATTCTTGGGGTTTTGCGGCGTCAGATAGCCGTCATAACATAACACCTGGCGCAGGGCGGAAAGCCCCGGCGTGGTGGGGATATGGCTGACCTGGCCGCCGACCGGATAAGCCGGTAACTGCCTGGTCTGGGCAAAATCAGTCAGGCGATGTCCGTTCGCCAGTACTACCGCCTGATGACGATGCTGCTGATTGAGCAACCAGCCGTCGCCCTCCGCGCTGAGCGTTTCGACGGGATAACCGTAGTGGCTGCGTAATCCCTGTGTCGCCGCCAGCGCCAGCAATTCTGCCGTCAACTGCTGCGGGCACAGCCAGCCGCCGGCCGGATAGGTGATACCGCCGCAGCCGGTATCAACGCCGGTCAGTTCAGCAACCTGCTCCGCCGTCACCGCGCAGGCGATCTCCGCCGGTAAATCTGAAGCCAGCATTTGGGCGATTTTCTGCGTGCTTTTTTCATCCCAGGCGAGTTGGGTTACGCCGCACCATTGATGATCAAATTCCACTGGCAGGGCGTCGTAGAGGCGGCGCGCGAAAGTAAACGCCGCCGGAAAAAAGTGCGCCAGCGAAGGGTCGTGCTGGCTTAATAGCGGATACAGCGCGCCCTGACGATTGCCGGATGCGCCGCTGGCGGGCGCATCGTCAGCGCAGTACAACGTCACCTGCCAGCCGCGACGCAGCAGCGCCAGCGAGAGCAGGGCGCTGGCGATACCGCCGCCGATCACCGCCGCTTCGCGCGATTGACTACCGCTGCGGGCAAACCATGGCGTCTGCGCGAATGTCGGAACGTCGGCGGTCAATTTACCGATTAGCATTTCGCGCTTGCGACCAAAGCCTTTGCGTTTTTGCATGCTAAAGCCGGCCTCCTGCAGCCCGCGGCGCACGAAGCCAGCGGAGGTGAAGGTCGCCAGCGTGCCGCCGGGGCGGGCCAGACGCGCCATGGCGGAAAACAGCCCCGGCGTCCACATATCCGGGTTTTTCGCCGGCGCGAAGCCGTCGAGGAACCAGGCGTCGACCTGGCGGTTGAGTGAATCGTCAAGCTGGTCGGTGAGCGTGTTGATATCGCCAAACCATAAGTCCAGCGTGACGCGGCCATCGTCGAGCAGCAGGCGGTGGCAGCCCGCGATTGGCAATGGCCACTGCGCCTGTAGCTGTTCAGCCCATGGCGCCAGTTCCGGCCAGTGCTGGTGCGCCAGGCGCAGGTCGTCGGCCTTCAGGGGAAATTTTTCAAAACTGATGAAATGTAATCTTTGCAGCGTAGCCTGCGGATTATCGCGACGAAAAACAGCAAACGCCTGCCACAGCGTCAGGAAATTGAGCCCGGTGCCGAAGCCGCTCTCCGCGACGATAAACAGCGGGCGCGGGTGGGTTGGAAAACGGCTATCAAGCTGGTTGCCGTTGAGAAAAACGTAGCGCGTCTCTTCCAGACCGTTGTCATTAGAAAAATAAACGTCGTCAAAATCTCGGGAAACAGGTGTACCCTCAGCGTTGAATTCCAGGTTGGCGGGTTGTATGGCGTTTTGTTTCACGTAAGTTACTCGAATCACAAGGCGTAGCGCGATCTTAACGATGTGTGCCAGAAGGCGCAAATTTATACACAAAATGGCTGATCGGACTTGTTCGGCGTACAAGTGTACGCTATTGTGCGACTCGAAACTTAAAATAGTGCGACTTACAGAGGTATTGAATGAAACGTGCAGTGATTACTGGCTTGGGCATCGTTTCCAGCATCGGTAATAACCAGCAGGAAGTCCTGGCATCTCTGCGTGAAGGACGTTCAGGGATCACTTTCTCTCAGGAGCTGAAGGATTCAGGAATGCGTAGCCACGTGTGGGGCAACGTCAAACTGGATACCACGGGCCTCATTGACCGCAAAGTAGTTCGCTTTATGAGCGATGCATCTATCTATGCTTATCTGTCCATGGAGCAGGCGGTAGCCGACGCAGGTCTGGCGCCGGAAGCATACCAGAACAACCCGCGTGTCGGCCTGATTGCAGGTTCCGGCGGCGGCTCCCCGAAATTCCAGGTCTTCGGCGCCGATGCCATGCGTAGCCCGCGTGGTCTGAAAGCCGTGGGCCCATACGTTGTGACTAAAGCGATGGCTTCCGGCGTATCTGCCTGCCTCGCCACGCCGTTTAAAATCCACGGCGTCAACTACTCTATTAGCTCCGCTTGCGCCACTTCCGCACACTGCATCGGTAACGCGGTAGAACAGATTCAGCTGGGCAAACAGGACATCGTCTTTGCCGGCGGCGGCGAAGAGCTGTGCTGGGAAATGGCTTGTGAATTCGACGCCATGGGCGCGCTGTCCACTAAATACAACGATTCTCCGGACAAAGCGTCCCGTACCTATGATGCGAACCGCGACGGTTTCGTTATCGCGGGCGGCGGCGGCATGGTCGTGGTGGAAGAGCTGGAACACGCGCTGGCGCGCGGCGCGCATATCTATGCGGAAATCGTCGGTTACGGCGCGACTTCCGATGGCGCGGACATGGTTGCTCCATCTGGCGAAGGCGCAGTGCGCTGCATGCAGATGGCGATGCACGGCGTTGATACTCCGATCGACTACCTGAACTCCCACGGCACTTCTACTCCGGTAGGCGACGTGAAAGAGTTGGGCGCTATCCGCGAAGTCTTCGGTGACAACAGCCCGGCTATCTCCGCCACCAAAGCGATGACCGGCCACTCTCTGGGCGCCGCAGGCGTACAGGAAGCCATCTACTCTCTGCTGATGCTGGAGCACGGTTTTATCGCGCCAAGCATCAACATCGAAGAGATGGACGAGCAGGCTGCCGGCCTTAACATCGTCACCAAACCGACCGATGCTCAGTTGACCACCGTGATGTCCAACAGCTTCGGCTTCGGCGGCACCAACGCGACCCTGGTTATGCGTAAATACAACGCCTAATTGGTTAGAGTCAGTACCAGGGGAGCCCGAGGCTCCCCTTTTTTTGACGTCTTGACAGCGCCTGGCGAGAGCAGGCAAATTGCTCGCCATCATTCCCATTCCATCTTCTCGCCTTGCTCTGCAAAACTGGGGTAACGCATGTCCGCAGCGACAAAAACGATAAACAACGCTTCAGAGAACCTCTCGCTATTTCGCATTACCTTTGCGGTTTTTCTGACCTATATGACCGTGGGGTTGCCGCTACCGGTTATCCCGCTATTTGTGCACCACGATCTCGGCTTTGGCAACACACTCGTCGGCGTGGCCGTCGGCATCCAGTTTCTCGCCACGGTATTAACCCGCGGCTATGCCGGGAGACTGGCCGATCAGTACGGCGCGAAACGTTCGGTGCTGCAAGGAATGTTGGCCTGTGCTCTGGCCGGCTGCGCCTGGCTGGCGGCGGCGCTGCTGCCGGTGCCGGTAATGGCCAAATTTGGCCTGCTGGTGCTGGGACGTTTGATTCTCGGCTTTGGTGAAAGCCAGCTGCTGACCGGTAACTTAAGCTGGGGATTAGGGCTGGTTGGCCCGCGACGTTCCGGTAAAGTGATGTCGTGGAACGGCATGGCGATGTACGGGGCGCTGGCGGTGGGCGCGCCGCTGGGGCTGCTGATTTACAGCCGCTTCGGCGTGGCGGCGTTGGCCTGCGTCACGATGGCGCTGCCGCTGCTGGCATGGGCGATTAACGGCACGGTCCGTAAAGTTCCCGCCCACGGCGGCGAGCGTCCTTCGCTATGGAGCGTCATCGGCATGATCTGGCGGCCGGGAATTGGTCTCGGCCTGCAGGGCGTCGGCTTTGCGGTGATCGGTACCTTTGTTTCACTCTATTTCGCCAGCCACGGCTGGGCGATGGCCGGCTTCACGTTGACCGCGTTTGGCGGCGCTTTTGTCCTGATGCGTATTCTGTTCGGCTGGATGCCGGATCGCTTTGGCGGCATTAAGGTGGCGATGGTATCACTGCTGATTGAAGCGATTGGTCTGACGCTGCTATGGCAAGCGCCGGGCGCCTGGGTGGCGCTGGCGGGCGCCGCTTTGACCGGCTGCGGTTGCTCGCTCATCTTCCCGGCGCTGGGCGTTGAGGTAGTCAAACGGGTTCCGGCCCAGGTTCGCGGCACCGCGCTTGGCGGCTATGCCGCGTTTCAGGATATCTCTTACGGCGTCACTGGCCCGCTGGCTGGCCTGCTTGCCACCTCGCTTGGCTATGCTTCCGTGTTCCTTGCCGGGGCGATTTGCGCGGTATTGGGCATTGGTGTCACTTTACTGACGCTGCGTAAGTAATGGCATCATGGCGGCGTTCTGGCCGCCATGATTGTTTTTAGCTTACAGCACCAGCCACAGCAGAATAATCACCACCAGCAGGGCAATCGCCACCGTCCACGCTTTTTTGCTATACACCGCATGGGGTGCGGGCAGGGGCTCGACCGGGGTAATTGCCATTGTCGCCTGGGCGCGGGCTACGCGTAGCGCAAAGACCTTATTTAATAGCGTTAGCACCTGCGGGCTGGTTAAGGTCGTCGTGGGCGTCACCTGCCAGCTGCTTTGCGCGAAATCGGCGATTTTCTGCCACTCCTGCGCCTCCAGCGGTTGCTTGAGCGCTGCCTGCAGCGAATTCATCGTCGGCGCGGTTTGCGCGCTCAGCGTTTGTCGCGCCTGCAGCCAGTACGAGAGCGGGGTGAAGTGGGTGGCGGGGATCAGTTCGCCGGATTTCACGCCGCACAGCTCAAGCATTGATTGCCAGATAAGCTTGCTCGATTCGCCGGTTGCGGCGGCCAGTTTGGTCACTAACTGATTCAGGGTGTTATGTTCCGCCGGCAGCAAAGGACGCAGCGTTGGCGTTCGCTGCTGCGGCTGCGGGATCGCCAACTGGCCGTTTTGCAGCAGATGCAGCACGTTCTCCAGTTGCGCCTGCGTCAGCGCGTGCAGCACGGTTTGGCCGTAATTCTGGCGGATATAATCGCTCACCGCCTGACGGTTATTCCCCTGGGTCAGCAGTTCGCTAAGCTGAGCGAGAATTTGCCGGTGGTGGTGGTTTTGCTGAGCGATACTTAAGCGCTGATTCAGGTTGCTCTCAGCCGCGCTGAAATGGCTCGCCAGCAGCGGCGTATCGCCTTTCAGACCCAGATCGTGCTTCACGCAGGCCCACACTTCGGCGTTTTGCTGCGATGTCAGCGTCACCAGACGCGTTATCAGCCGCTCCAGAACGGTGCGTTGCTGCATGGTGAGCGCGTTTGGGCCCACGGCGGATGCGCCGGATGGGCCAGTCCCCGGAGGGCGATCGGACATACCTGAAACGGGTGGTGTCATGATGAATCCTTACCGTAGTACTGTACTTAAGCCGGGTGATGATGTTCCTGGCGGCCAGATTATGGCACACTTCCCCGGTTTACTCTCGTTCTCAGACAGGTACTGAACCGTGAAAATCCTCGTTGATGAAAATATGCCCTATGCGCGTGAGCTTTTTAGCCGTTTGGGAGACGTACAGGCCGTTCCCGGTCGTCCCATTCCGCAGGAAGCGTTAACCGACGCCGACGCGCTGATGGTGCGTTCCGTCACTAAGGTGAATGAAGCGCTGCTCTCCGGTAAGGCGATTAAGTTTGTCGGCACCGCCACCGCAGGTACCGATCATGTCGATCAAGCGTGGCTGCAGCAGGCGGGGATTGGCTTTTCCGCCGCGCCGGGCTGCAATGCGATCGCGGTGGTGGAGTATGTTTTCTCGGCGCTGCTGATGCTCGCCGAGCGCGACGGATTCGCGCTGGCTGACCGTACCGTCGGTATCGTCGGCGTCGGCAACGTTGGCGGGCGTTTGCAAAAACGTCTGGAAGCGCTGGGAATTAAAACATTACTCTGCGATCCGCCGCGCGCCGATCGTGGCGATGAAGGCGACTTCCGCACCCTGGACGAGCTAGTGCAACAGGCGGATATCCTGACTTTCCACACGCCGTTGTTTAAAGACGGGCAGTATAAAACGCAGCATCTGGCCGATGAAGCGCTGATTAGCCGCCTGCAGCCGGGGACTATCCTGATTAACGCCTGCCGTGGCCCGGTGGTGGATAACGCGGCGCTGCTCAAGCGCTTGCAGGCCGGGCAGCAGCTGAGCGTGGTGCTTGACGTCTGGGAACCCGAACCGGATCTGAATACCGAGTTGCTGGCGCGTGTCGATATCGGTACCTCGCATATCGCCGGTTATACCCTTGAAGGCAAAGCGCGCGGCACCACTCAGGTGTTTGAAGCCTATAGCGCGTTCATTGGCCATCCGCAGCAGGTGGCGCTGGATACGCTACTGCCAGCGCCGGAATTTGGCCGCATCACTCTGCACGGCCCGCTCGATCAGGCGACGCTGAAAAGGCTGGTTCATTTGGTGTATGATGTGCGCCGCGATGATGCGCCGCTGCGTAAAGTGGCAGGCATTGCCGGCGAATTCGACAAGCTGCGCAAAAATTATCAGGAACGCCGCGAATGGTCGTCCCTGTACGTACAGTGCAGCGATGAAAAAGCAGCGACGCTGCTGCGTCAGCTCGGTTTTAATGCCGTACATCATCCTGTTCGTTAATATCTTCTTAATGCCCCTGTTGGATAATCCGGCAGGGTCGCTATTTTCTGGAGTACACCACCATGTCTGAAGGCTGGAATATTGCCGTACTGGGCGCAACCGGCGCCGTAGGCGAAGCCCTGCTTGAAACCCTTGCTGAACGCCAGTTTCCGGTAGGCGAAATTTATGCGCTGGCGCGCAATGAAAGCGCGGGCGAACATCTGCGTTATGGTGGCAAATCGGTCATCGTGCAGGACGCCGCCGAATTTGACTGGACCCAGGCCCAGTTGGCCTTCTTCGCCGCGGGCGTCGAAGCCAGCGCGGCGTATGTCGAAGAAGCCACCAACGCCGGTTGTCTGGTTATCGATCTTAGCGGCCTGTTTGCGCTGGAGCCGGACGTGCCGCTGGTGGTGCCGGACGTCAACCCGTTCGTGCTCGGCGACTACCGCAACCGTAACGTGATTGCGGTACCAAACAGCCTGACCAGCCAGCTGCTGACGGCGCTGAAACCGCTTATCGATGATGGCGGCCTGTCGCGTATTACCGTTACCAACCTGCTGTCTGCCTCGGCGCAGGGGAAAAAAGCGGTCGATGCGCTGGCGGGGCAGAGCGCGAAACTGCTGAACGGTATTCCGATTGATGAAGACGATTTCTTTGGTCGCCAGCTGGCTTTCAACATGCTGCCGATTCTGCCGGATCGCGAAGGTAGCGTGCGCGAAGAACGACGTATCGTCGATGAAGCGCGCAAAATTCTGCAGGATGACGGCCTGATGATTTCCGCAAGCGTCGTGCAATCGCCGGTCTTCTATGGCCATGCGCAGATGGTGAATTTTGAAGCGCTGCGTCCGCTGGCGGCCGAGGAGGCGCGCGACGCCTTTACCCGCGGCGAGGATATTGAGCTTTCCGAAGAGGGCGAATTCCCGACGCAGGTCGGCGATGCTTCCGGAAACGCGCGTCTGTCCATCGGCTGCGTGCATAACGATTATGGCATGCCCGAGCAGATTCAGTTCTGGTCGGTTGCCGATAACGTCCGCTTTGGCGGCGCGCTGATGGCGGTGAAAATCGCCGAGAAACTGGTTCAGGAGTATTTGTACTGATGTCTGAACCACAGCAGCAGCCGGTGTATAAAATCGCGCTGGGCATCGAGTACGACGGCAGCAAATACTACGGCTGGCAGCGGCAAAACGAAGTGCGCAGCGTGCAGGAAAAGCTGGAAAAGGCGCTGTCGCAGGTAGCGGCCGAACCGGTACACGTATTCTGCGCCGGGCGTACCGACGCCGGCGTTCACGGTACCGGCCAGGTAGTGCACTTTGAAACCCGCGCCCAGCGTAAAGACGCCGCGTGGACGCTGGGCGTAAATGCGAATTTACCTGGTGACATCGCCGTGCGTTGGGTGAAGCATGTTGCGGACGATTTTCACGCCCGCTTCAGCGCGACGGCCCGTCGTTACCGCTACGTCATCTATAATCACCGCCTGCGCCCGGCGGTGTTAAGTCAGGGGGTGACGCATTATTACCACCCTCTGGATGCCGGGCGGATGCATCGCGCCGCGCAGTGTTTAATTGGCGAGAATGACTTCACCTCGTTTCGCGCGGTGCAATGTCAGTCGCGCACGCCGTGGCGCAACGTGATGCATATCAACGTGACCCGTCACGGGGCTTATGTGGTGGTGGATATCAAAGCGAACGCTTTTGTTCATCATATGGTAAGGAACATCGTCGGCAGCCTGATGGAAGTAGGCGCCGGAAACCAGCCAGAGAGCTGGATTGCAGAACTGCTGGCGGCGAAGGACCGGACTCTGGCTGCCGCGACGGCGAAAGCGGAAGGATTGTATCTGGTGTCGGTGGATTATCCGGCCCATTTCGACCTGCCGGTGATGCCGATGGGCCCGCTGTTTTTGGCGGACTAATATCAGCGCCCCCGTAACAGGGGGCGGTTGTCACTAAAGGCTAAGACAAATATGGACCTGATTCATTTTTTGATTGATTTCATCCTGCATATTGATGTGCACCTTGCGGAGCTGGTCGCGCAGTATGGCGTCTGGGTTTACGCCATCCTGTTCTTGATTCTGTTCTGCGAAACCGGCCTGGTGGTGACGCCGTTCCTGCCCGGAGATTCTCTGCTGTTCGTCGCCGGCGCGCTCTCCGCGCTACCAACGAACGATCTCAACGTACACCTGATGGTTGCGCTGATGGTCATTGCCGCCGTTATTGGCGATGCCCTGAACTATACCATCGGTAGATTGTTCGGCGAAAAGCTGTTCAGCAATCCGAACTCAAAGATTTTCCGTCGCAGCTATCTCGATAAAACCCATACCTTCTATGAACGCCACGGCGGCAAAACCATCATCCTCGCGCGTTTTGTGCCGATCGTCAGAACCTTTGCGCCGTTTGTGGCGGGAATGGGCCACATGTCCTATCGTCATTTTGCGGCGTACAACGTGGTAGGCGCGCTGCTGTGGGTACTGCTGTTCACCTACGCCGGCTACCTGTTCGGTGATTTGCCGATCGTGCAGGAAAACCTGAAGCTGCTGATCGTGGCCATTATCGTCCTGTCGGTACTGCCTGGCGTTATCGAAGTGATTCGCCATCGCCGGGCGGCGGCAAAGCAGGCTAAATAGGCCCTTAGCGGCATTTTCGCCGGGCGTTGCTATGATGTCCGGCGCGCAAAGTGTGAGCGGTTCGACCACTTTTTTATCCCATGTTACGGGATGTTATGATTTAATGTGCAACATTCATGGTCTGTGAGGGGCAAAAGTGGCATTATGCGCCCCTTGCGACAAAACTGGCATCGACCAGGTTCAGGTAGAAAGGTTATCAATGAGCTGGATTGAACGAATTAAAAGCAATATAACCCCCACCCGTAAGGCAAGTATTCCTGAAGGTGTATGGACCAAGTGCGACAGCTGCGGTCAGGTACTGTACCGCGCAGAGCTGGAGCGCAACCTGGAGGTTTGCCCTAAGTGCGATCACCACATGCGTATGTCGGCGCGCAACCGCCTGCATAGCCTGCTGGACGAAGGTTCTCTCGTGGAGCTGGGTAGCGAGCTCGAGCCAAAGGATGTGCTGAAGTTCCGCGATTCGAAAAAGTATAAAGACCGTCTGGCCTCTGCACAGAAAGAGACCGGCGAGAAAGACGCGCTGGTGGTGATGAAAGGCACCCTGCACGGCATGCCTGTCGTGGCGGCGGCGTTTGAATTCGCCTTTATGGGCGGTTCGATGGGTTCCGTTGTCGGCGCGCGTTTCGTCCGCGCGGTTGAGCAGGCGCTGGAAGATAACTGCCCGCTGATCTGCTTCTCCGCCTCTGGCGGCGCCCGTATGCAGGAAGCGCTGATGTCGCTGATGCAGATGGCGAAGACCTCCGCGGCGCTGGCGAAAATGCAGGAGCGCGGTTTACCGTACATCTCCGTACTGACCGACCCGACCATGGGCGGCGTCTCCGCGAGTTTCGCGATGCTGGGCGATCTTAATATCGCCGAGCCGAAAGCGCTGATCGGCTTCGCCGGTCCTCGCGTTATCGAGCAGACCGTGCGTGAGAAGCTGCCGCCGGGGTTCCAGCGCAGTGAGTTCCTGATTGAAAAAGGGGCGATCGACATGATTATCCGTCGTCCTGAAATGCGTCTGAAATTAGCCAGCATCCTGGCGAAACTGATGAATCTTCCTTCGCCGCAGGCCGATGCGCCTCACGAAGGCGAGGTGGTACCACCGGTACCGGATCAGGAACCAGAGGCCTGATAATGCAGAGGGCAGGGCCGACAGGCGCTGCCCTTTTTTTTACCGTTAACTTTCGCGGACATCATGGAAAAAGATCCTATTCCTCAGGCCACGTCGCCCCTGGCTACGTGGCTTTCTTATCTGGAGCATCTGCACAGTAAAGCCATCGACCTGGGGCTTTCGCGGGTGAGCGAAGTCGCCGGACGGATGGCGATACTAAAACCGGCGCCGTTTGTCTTTACCGTGGCGGGTACCAACGGCAAAGGCACCACCTGCCGGACGCTGGAATCCGTGCTGATGGCGGCGGGCTATAAAGTTGGCGTATATAGTTCGCCGCATCTGGTGCGCTATACCGAACGCGTGCGAATTCAGGGCGCCGAGCTGCCGGAAGCGGCGCATACCGCCTCATTTGCCGAAATCGAAGCGGCGCGCGGCGATATCTCGCTAAGCTATTTTGAATTTGGCACGCTGTCCGCGCTATGGCTGTTTAAGCAGGCGCAGCTGGATGTGGTTATCCTGGAGGTGGGCCTCGGTGGACGCCTGGACGCCACGAATATCGTCGATGCCGACGTGGCGGTGGTCACCAGCATCGCGCTGGATCATACCGACTGGCTGGGGCCGGATCGTGAAAGCATTGGCCGTGAAAAAGCCGGTATTTTCCGCGCCGGTAAACCGGCGGTGGTGGGCGAACCCGATATGCCGCAGACGATTGCCGACGTGGCGAATGAAAAGGGCGCGACGCTGCTGCGCCGCGACCATGACTGGCGCTATAGCGTGACGGACCAGTCATGGAACTTTTCCGATGGTCAGGGCGAGTTGGCAGGGCTACCGTTGCCGCAGGTTCCATTGCCGAACGCCGCGACGGCGCTGGCGGCGCTGCGCGCCAGCGGGCTTAACGTCGCTGAACAGGCGCTGCGCGACGGCATTCATCACGCCATGCTCCCGGGCCGCTTTCAGATTATCAGCGACGCGCCGCGGGTGATCCTCGATGTCGCGCATAACCCGCATGCGGCGGCTTATCTCGCCGGGCGTCTCAAAACCTTAGCGAAAACGGGGCGCGTACTGGCGGTTATTGGTATGCTGCATGATAAAGATATCGCCGGAACCCTGGCGAATCTGGCGCCTGAAGTAGATGCGTGGTACTGCGCGCCGCTGGAAGGGCCGCGCGGCGCCACGGCGGACCAGCTGATTACGCATCTGCGTGCGGGCCAACGTTATGACAGCGTAGCGCAGGCGTGGCATGCCGCTATGGCGGATGCCAAAGCCGAAGATACGGTGCTGGTGTGTGGTTCCTTCCACACGGTAGCGCATGTAATGGAAGAGATAGACGCGGGGAGAATCGGTGGCGAGTAAGTTTCAGAACCGTTTAGTCGGGACGATTGTACTGGTAGCGCTGGGGGTAATTATTCTCCCGGGTCTGCTCGACGGTCAGAAAAAACATTATCAGGATGAGTTTGCGGCGATCCCGTTGGTGCCGAAGCCGGGCGATCGCGATGAGCCGGATATGCTGCCGGCGGCTACCCAGGCGCTGCCTTCGCAGCCGCCGGAAGGCGCCGCGGAAGAGGTGAGAGCGGGAGACGCCGCGGCGCCATCGCTGGATCCGTCGCGCATCCCTGTGAACAACAATAGCTTCGATGAAGTCCAGGAGCCGGTGGTGGCCGCCAAGCCGCAGCCGAAACCACAGCCGAAGCCGGTTGAGAAACCGCAGCCGCAGCAGGTCGCGCAGACCCCGCCGCCGGCGAAACCGCAGCCGCAACCACAGCCGCAACAGCAGCAGGCCGCTATTCCGGCGCCGACCGGAAAAGCCTATGTGGTGCAGTTAGGGGCGTTGAAGAATGCCGATAAGGTTAACGAAATCGTAGGTAAGCTGCGTTCCTCGGGCTTTAAAGCCTGGACATCGCCATCCACGCCGGTTCAGGGTAAAATTACCCGTATTCTGGTGGGGCCGGATGCGTCGAAAGACAAGCTGAAGGGGCAACTCGGCGAGCTGCAGCAGATTTCTGGCCTGAGCGGCGTGGTCATGGGGTATAGCCCGAATTAAAAAATGACATCCGCTCTGATTGGGCGAGCTGGCAGGCGGGTTAACCTGCTGAAACCCTTGCCGGATACGCCCTGAAGAGGCGTCAGGCAGTATGGCGTTGAATGTTTTTTCAGCGCCATTTTTATTTCTGTAGGGCACGGAAATCCCTACGCAAACGTTTTCTTTTTCTGTTAGAATGCGCCCCGAACTGGACGACAGGGCGTAAAATCGTGGGATGTATATGGTCTGGATTGATTACGCCATTATTGCGGTAATTGGTTTTTCCTGTTTGGTTAGCCTTATCCGCGGCTTTGTTCGTGAAGCGTTATCGCTGGTGACATGGGGATGTGCCTTCTTTGTCGCCAGTCATTACTACACTTACCTGGCTGTCTGGTTCACGGGCTTTGAAGACGAACTGGTCCGAAATGGGATTGCTATCGCGATATTGTTTATCGCAACGCTTATCGTCGGCGCTATCGTTAACTATGTGATAGGCGCTCTGGTAGAGAAAACCGGTCTGTCAGGAACAGACAGGGTGTTGGGGATCTGTTTTGGCGCCCTGCGCGGCGTGCTTATCGTCTCCGCTATTCTGTTCTTTCTCGATAGCTTCACCGGTATGGCAAAAAGTGAAGACTGGCAAAAGTCTGAGCTTATCCCGCAGTTCAGTTTCGTTATCAGATGGTTCTTTGACTATCTGCAGAGCTCGTCAAGTTTCTTGCCCAAAGCATAAGCGTTGGGATGTAGCTTAACGAGGAAAAGACGTATGTGCGGTATTGTCGGTATCGCCGGTGTTATGCCGGTAAACCAGTCGATTTATGACGCGTTAACGGTGCTTCAGCATCGTGGGCAGGATGCCGCGGGCATCATCACCATTGATGCAAATAACTGCTTCCGTTTGCGTAAAGCTAACGGACTGGTGAGCGATGTGTTCGAAGCGCGCCACATGCAGCGTATGCAGGGAAATATGGGGATTGGCCACGTCCGTTACCCAACGGCAGGCAGTTCCAGCGCTTCTGAAGCGCAGCCTTTTTACGTTAACTCGCCCTACGGCATTACGTTGGCCCATAATGGCAACCTGACCAATGCCCACGAGCTGCGTCAAAAGCTGTTTGAAGAAAAACGCCGCCACATCAACACCACCTCCGATTCCGAAATTCTGCTCAATATCTTCGCCAGCGAGCTGGATAATTTCCGTCATTACCCGCTGGAAGCCGATAACATTTTCGCCGCTATTGCCGCGACGAACCGCCAGATTCGCGGCGCGTACGCCTGCGTGGCGATGATTATCGGCCACGGTATGGTCGCCTTCCGCGACCCGAACGGTATCCGCCCGCTGGTGCTCGGCAAGCGCGATATTGGCGATGGCCGCACCGAGTACATGGTCGCCTCCGAAAGCGTGGCGCTGGATACACTGGGCTTTGAATTTCTGCGCGACGTCGCGCCGGGAGAAGCGGTCTACATCACCGAGAAAGGCCAGCTGTTTACCCGCCAGTGCGCGGAAAACCCGGTCAGCAACCCATGCCTGTTCGAATACGTCTATTTCGCGCGTCCGGACTCCTTTATCGACAAGATTTCCGTCTATAGCGCCCGTGTGAACATGGGCACGAAGCTTGGCGAGAAAATTGCCCGTGAGTGGGAAGATCTGGATATCGATGTCGTTATTCCGATCCCGGAAACCTCCTGCGATATCGCCCTGGAGATTGCTCGTATCCTTGATAAACCCTATCGTCAGGGCTTCGTCAAAAACCGCTATGTTGGCCGTACCTTTATCATGCCGGGCCAGCAGCTGCGCCGTAAATCCGTGCGCCGTAAGCTGAACGCCAACCGCGCCGAATTCCGTGATAAGAACGTGCTGCTGGTGGATGACTCTATCGTTCGCGGCACCACTTCTGAACAGATTATCGAAATGGCGCGCGAAGCCGGCGCGAAGAAAGTGTATCTGGCCTCCGCGGCGCCGGAAATTCGCTTCCCGAACGTTTACGGTATCGATATGCCGACCGCCAACGAGCTTATCGCCCACGGTCGCGAAGTTGACGAGATCCGTCAGATCATCGGCGCTGATGGCCTGATTTTCCAGGATCTGGACGATCTGATCGAAGCGGTACGCGCTGAGAACCCGGACATTCAACAGTTCGAGTGTTCGGTCTTTAACGGCGTGTACGTCACCAAAGACGTTGACCAACAGTATCTCGATTATCTTGATTCTCTGCGTAACGACGATGCCAAAGCGGTCCAACTGCAAACCGAAGTTGAAAACTTAGAGATGCATAACGAAGGCTAATTGGTCCCTTGTCGCTGGCCCGCCGTCTTTCGAAGACCGCGGGCCTTTTTATTTTTACCCGCCAGGTTGCGTCGGGGACTATAATCCGGCAAAGTCTGCGGCATTACGCGCAAGAGGAATACATCGTGAAACGACTCATTATCGGCATTTCCGGCGCCAGCGGCGCGATTTACGGCGTACGCTTGCTACAGGTTCTGCGTGATGTCGCCGGGGTCGAGACCCATCTGATAATGAGCCAGGCTGCACGTCAGACGCTGTCGCTGGAAACCGACTACTCGCTGCGGGAAGTGCAGGCGCTGGCCGATGTGGTACACGACGCGCGCGATATCGCCGCCAGCATCTCCTCCGGCTCGTTTAAAACCAGTGGGATGGTTATTCTACCGTGCTCGATGAAAACGCTCTCTGGCATCGTCAATAGCTATACCGACGGTCTGCTGACCCGCGCGGCGGACGTGGTGTTAAAAGAGCGCCGCCCGCTGGTGCTTTGCGTACGCGAGACGCCGTTCCACCTGGGGCATCTGCGTTTAATGGTGCAGGCGGCGGAAATGGGCGCGGTGATCATGCCGCCGGTGCCGGCCTTCTATCATCGTCCGCAGACGCTGGATGATGTGATTAATCAGACGGTTAATCGGGTTGTCGATCAGTTTGATATTGAGCTGCCGCAGGACCTGTTTACCCGCTGGCAGGGCGGGGCCTGATGCACCTGTTTGGTGCATTTTATTTACCTTTGCCTTCCGCTGGTGCATTTTTGTTGTCCTGATCAAATCCTCGACATTTAATTTGTTTTTTTGCGTTTTGCCGCTGCGGTTTATCCGCCAATGCTGGTATCTTCCCTCTTAAGACAATCTTGCAACTTTACATTAACAAATTTAACGCTGTTACCGGCACGCACCGGGAAAATGGCATAAAACCTGCAAGAACCGTCGGCAACATACATAACCAGACAGCGCACAACATAACAACATCACGACACTTAAGGGCTTTCTATGAAGAAGACGATCCTGGCTCTCTCGTTAATCATGGGAATCAGCAGCGCCGCCAGCGTATCTGCGGCGCTGCCGCAAAGTATCCGCATCGGCACCGATACCACCTATGCGCCTTTCTCGTCGAAGGATTCGAAGGGCAACTTTATTGGCTTTGACATCGATCTGGGCAATGAGCTGTGCTCGCGTATCAAGGTGAAGTGCACCTGGGTGGGCAGCGATTTTGACGCGCTCATCCCCTCGCTGAAAGCGAAGAAAATCGACGCGATTATCTCGTCGCTGTCGATTACCGAAAAACGCCAGCAGGAGATTGCGTTCTCTGACAAGCTGTATGCGGCAGATTCTCGACTGATCGCGGCAAAAGGCTCGCCGATTCAGCCGACGCTGGAGTCGCTGAAAGGCAAGCATGTTGGCGTACTGCAGGGCTCTACTCAGGAGGCCTATGCCAACGAACGCTGGCGCAGCCAGGGCGTGGATGTTGTCGCCTATGCCAACCAGGATCTGATCTATTCCGACCTCGCCGCAGGGCGCCTTGATGCGGCGCTGCAGGATGAAGTCGCGGCCAGTGAAGGTTTCCTCAAACAACCTGCCGGTAAAGACTACGCCTTTGCCGGTCCTTCCGTTAAAGACAAAAAATACTTCGGCGATGGTACCGGCATCGGCCTGCGCAAAGAAGATGGCGAGCTGAAAGCCGCTTTCGACAAAGCGCTGGGTGAAATGCGTAAAGACGGCACCTACGACAAAATGGCGAAGAAATACTTCAACTTTAACGTCTACGGCGATTAAGACTGTAGCGGTCTGGTTATGCCAGGCCGCTCCATTGCGACGCGGTTATTGTTGCCCTTGATAGGTGCAAGCGGTTGACGGCTTGCACCAGAATGGGGCGATAGCAGTTTTTCTTTGTTCAGAAAATGCATAGTTAAGCGTTTCTGATGCAAAAAAATCTGCTTTCCTGCGCATTTTGCTTTGCCTTGGCAGGGCGAATAATGGCACGATAACTGGCGTAAGTGCTTCTAATAAACCCGTTAGAATGACAGTCTGTTGAGGATAATTATGAAAAAACTGGCGTTGTCTCTTTCTTTGGCGCTGGCCCTTTCCAGCGTTTCCACGGTATTCGCAGCCATTCCACAGAAAATCCGTATTGGTACCGATCCTACTTATGCGCCGTTCGAATCGAAGAATGCGCAGGGGCAATTGATCGGTTTTGACATCGATCTGGCGAAAGAGCTGTGTAAGCGTATTAATACCCAATGTACCTTCGTTGAAAACCCGCTGGATGCGCTGATCCCCTCGTTAAAAGCGAAGAAAATCGATGCGATTATGTCCTCGCTGTCGATTACCGAAAAGCGCCAGCAGGAAATTGCCTTCACCGACAAACTTTATGCCGCTGACTCCCGTCTGGTGGTGAAAAAGGGCAGCGATATTACGCCAGACCTGAGCAAGCTGAAAGGCAAGCGCATTGGCGTACTGCAGGGCACCACTCAGGAAACCTACGGCAACGAGCATTGGGCGCCGAAAGGCATTGAAATTGTCTCCTATCAGGGCCAGGACAATATCTATTCCGACCTGACCGCGGGCCGTATTGACGCTGCGTTCCAGGATGAGGTCGCCGCCAGCGAAGGTTTTCTCAAACAGCCGATTGGCAAAGATTATCAGTTTGGCGGCCCGTCCATTAAGGATGAGAAGTTATTTGGCGTCGGTACCGGCATGGGCCTGCGTAAAGACGACACCGAGCTGCGTGAGGCGCTAAATAAAGCTTTCGCCGAGATGCGTAAAGACGGCACTTACGACAAGCTGGCGAAGAAATATTTCGACTTTAACGTGTACGGCGACTAATCATCGTTAGTACCTCGCCGCACGCGTTTTCACGTGCGGCGATCGATGACAGACAGGGCAGACAGCATGCTGTACGGGTTCTCACAGGTTATTTTTCAGGGCGCGCTGGTCACCCTTGAGCTGGCGCTTAGCTCGGTGGTGCTGGCGGTCCTTATCGGGCTGGTGGGCGCGGGGGCGAAACTATCCGCCAACCGGCCTATGGCGCTGGTGTTTGAAGGCTATACCACGTTGATCCGCGGGGTGCCGGATCTGGTGCTGATGCTGCTGATTTTCTATGGGCTGCAGATCGCCCTTAACAGCATTACCGATGCATTAGGCATGGCGCAATTTGATATTGACCCGATGATTGCCGGTATTATCACCCTCGGCTTTATCTATGGCGCGTACTTCACCGAAACCTTCCGCGGCGCGTTTCTGGCGGTGCCGAAAGGCCATATTGAAGCGGCGACGGCATTTGGCTTCAGCGGCTGGCAGACGTTCCGCCGCATCCTGTTTCCGGCGATGATGCGCTATGCGCTGCCCGGTATCGGCAACAACTGGCAGGTGATTCTCAAAGCCACTGCGCTGGTGTCGCTGCTCGGTCTGGAAGACGTGGTGAAGGCAACGCAGCTGGCGGGCAAAAGTACCTGGCAGCCGTTCTATTTCGCTATCGTCTGCGGGGCGATCTATCTGGTGTTTACCACGATTTCCAATGGTGTGCTGCTGCTGCTTGAACGCCGCTACTCCGTGGGTGTGAAGAGGGCTGACCTGTGATTGAAATTATTCAGGAGTACTGGAAATCCCTGCTGTGGACCGATGGTTACCGTTTTACCGGCGTGGCGATCACCCTGTGGCTGTTGATTGCTTCAGTGGTGATGGGCGGCATCCTCGCGGTGTTTCTCGCCATCGGGCGCGTATCGAGCAATAAATACATTCAGTTTCCGATCTGGCTGTTTACCTATATTTTCCGCGGTACGCCGCTGTACGTGCAGCTGCTGGTGTTTTACTCCGGGATGTATACGCTGGAAATCGTCAAAGGCAGCGATCTATTGAATGCGTTTTTCCGCAGCGGCCTGAACTGTACGGTGTTGGCATTGACCTTAAATACCTGCGCCTACACCACCGAGATTTTTGCCGGGGCGATTCGTTCGGTGGCGCCGGGCGAGATTGAAGCTGCGCGGGCTTACGGCTTTTCGTCTGTTAAGCTGTATCGCTGCATTATTTTGCCCTCTGCGCTACGTATTGCGTTACCCGCGTACAGCAACGAAGTCATTCTGATGCTGCACTCGACGGCGCTGGCGTTTACCGCCACGGTGCCGGATTTGCTGAAAATCGCGCGCGATATTAACTCGGCGACCTATCAGCCGTTTACCGCTTTCGGTATCGCCGCGGTACTGTACTTAATTATTTCGTATGTGCTGATTAGCTTGTTCCGCAAGGCGGAAAAGCGCTGGTTGCAGCATATCAAACCTTCTTCGACGCACTGAGAAAGCCATGACCGACAATAAATTAAGCGTTATCGATCTGCATAAACGTTACGGCGAGCACGAGGTGCTGAAAGGCGTCTCGCTGAAAGCGAAGGCCGGAGACGTGATTAGTATTATCGGCTCATCGGGTTCTGGTAAAAGTACCTTCCTGCGCTGCATTAACTTTCTGGAGAAGCCAAGCGAAGGAACGATTATCGTCAACGGGCAGAATATTGGCCTGGTGCGCGATAAAGACGGCCAGTTGAAGGTAGCGGATAAAAACCAGCTGCGTCTGCTGCGCACGCGACTGACGATGGTGTTCCAGCACTTCAACCTGTGGAGCCACATGACGGTACTGGAAAACGTCATGGAGGCGCCGATTCAGGTGCTCGGCCTTAACAAACAGGAAGCGCGCGAGCGGGCGGTGAAGTATCTGGCGAAAGTCGGCATCGATGAACGCCAGCAGATCAAATATCCGGTACATCTTTCCGGCGGTCAGCAGCAGCGCGTGTCCATCGCGCGGGCGCTGGCGATGGAGCCGGACGTACTGCTGTTTGATGAACCGACATCGGCACTGGATCCGGAGCTGGTGGGCGAAGTGTTGCGTATTATG
Source organism: Klebsiella sp. CN_Kp091 (assembly GCF_040065095.1). Lineage (NCBI taxonomy): Bacteria > Pseudomonadati > Pseudomonadota > Gammaproteobacteria > Enterobacterales > Enterobacteriaceae > Klebsiella > Klebsiella sp. CN_Kp091. The sequence goes on from NZ_JBEAIO010000001.1 coordinate 60,610, forward strand.
CAAAAACTGGCGGAAGAGGGGAAAACCATGGTGGTCGTCACCCACGAAATGGGCTTTGCCCGCCACGTCTCTTCACACGTGATTTTCCTCCATCAGGGAAGAATCGAAGAAGAGGGGCATCCCGACGAGCTATTCGGCAACCCGAAAAGCCAGCGCCTGCAGCAGTTCCTTAAAGGTTCACTGAAGTAATCGCTCATTCCCGGCGGCTTTGCTCGCCGGGAATGACTTAACGTTCCAGCCGGTAGATCCAATCATCGTAATCCACGCCGTTGAGGTGCCAGGCGTTTTCCAGCACCTGAATGCGTACAAAACCGTGCTTTTCCAGCAGCCGCGACGACCCCAGGTTATCTCCCAGCACCCAGGCATTAATGGCGTTGATGCCAAGGATGGTAAAGCCGTAATCACAAATCGCGCGCAGCGCTTCGCTGGCGTAGCCCTGACCCTGCGCTTGCGGCAGTAGCGCGTAGCCGACGTCGGCCTCGTGGGGGTTTTTCGTACTGATGCGCAGACCAATATCTCCCAGCGGTGTGCCGGCAGAATCGCGCAATACAAAGACGCCGGCATCTTCGCAGCGGCATTCAAACACGCTGCGTAGCGCCGTTTCGCTTAACACCTCACCCATGTAACGCATGACGTCAGGATCCTGACGCAGACGCAGAAAAAAGGGCCAATCGGCCGGAGTGAAGCGGGAAAGCAACAGGCGGGGCGTGGTTATCGTAGTCATAAAGCAATTAATCAGCTAAAACGAAAGCCTACTTTACCACCATACTTCGCCGGGTAACATGCTCGCCCTCGCGAATCAGCCTGCGGGTGGCGTGGCGCTCAGCCTTTGCAGGTAGCGCTGCACGCGGTGATTTTCCGGTGAACGGCGAAGCTGTAGCGCCAGGTTGAGGCTATCCAGCAGTTGGGCGTTAGCCACCATCGGCGAATCGGCGGCGATGCGCTTTTCCGCGACTAACCATTCAACGACGGATTTCCAGCGCCAGAGAGGGGAATTGCCTTTCACACGCTGTACGGGGCCGGGAAAGCGCCCGCTGCCGCGAGCGCCCTCTTTTAATAGCGCGATCGCCTGGCGGGAGACGCCGATAAGTTCGGCGATATCGCTCAGCCCGACCAATGTCGAATCGATGGACTCCACGCGGATATCTGGCAGCGCGGCGGTTTCTACATCGCGGATGGCGGACAGCGCCGCCTGCTCCAGCGATTGGCCCTCGCGATCGAACTCAAGGTAGACCGCGGTACCGTAAAAGCAGACCAGCGCATCGCTACAGCCTGCGGCAAAGAGCGCATCTTCCAGTCCTGACGTTTGACTGGTGACGCCGGACAGCGTCAGCGTAAAATTAAATATCGGCATCGTTTAGCGTTCCTTATGCGTGATGCGCGCGGTAGCCGGGATGGGACACCGTTCGACCATTCTGATTATTTGCCGGGCGTGGTTTTCAGGGACGGCGGGCGTCGACCAAATGCTCATCATATGTTCACGGTGTTCAGCCACGCCGCAGACGAGGCGGCCAAAGCAATGAGCGCTTTTACCTGCAAGCAGCAATATCCACCCCCGCGCCAGCGCCGTAGCAATCGCCTTCCTGATATGTTTGTCCGGATGTTCCTTCATCGTCAAATCCTGCTCAGAATAAAAAGGGTGTTGACGGTTGTCAACGTTTTTTGAGGGTATATTCCTCGTCAGGACGTTATGGCAGGAGAAGAATTTTGCGGTTGGAATGCGCTTCACAAGAAGCGTAGCAAGGAGGACGAGGAACTAACGATTTGCGAGGCGGCTTCCGCCCAAGGGAAGAAAACGGGGAGCCGTTGCTCCCCGTTTATCTACCTAGCCCAACACATCGTTCAGCGCCTCTTCCAGATCGTACCAGCGAAAGCTAAAGCCAGCGGCTTCCAGGCGTTTTGGCAGCGCGCGCTGGCCGCCGAGCACCAGTACCGAGGATTCCCCCATCAGCAGGCGAATGGCGGCGGCGGGAACGCGAAAAATCGCCGGGCGATTGAGCGCGTGGCCGAGAGCGTGGGCAAACTGTTCGTTACGCACGGGATAGGGCGAGACCATATTGAACGGGCCGCGCAGATCGTTATCCAGCAGCCACAGAATACCGTTCACCATATCATCGATATGGATCCACGCCAGATACTGGCGACCATCGCCGATAGGTCCGCCCAGGCCGAGCTTAAACGCGGGCGTCATTTTGGCCAGGATCCCGCCGCGCGGCGCTAAGACGACGCCGGTGCGCAACAGGCACACGCGCGTGCGATCGCTTTGCGCCTCACAGGCGATTTGCTCCCAGCGGGCGCAAAGTTTATGGGTAAATTCATTGTGCGGCGGCTCTTCCTCGGTCACCACGACTTCACCGAGGTCGCCGTAATAGCCGGTAGCGGAACCGCTAATCAGCGCTGACGGTGGGGTTTCGCTGGCTTTAAATAACGCGACCAGTTGCCGGGTGATGTCCCAGCGGCTGTGACACAGGCGCTCTTTTTGCTCCGCCGTCCAGCGCTTATCGGCGATCGGTTCACCGGCAAGGTTAATGACGGCGTCAAAGCCATCGAGGTTGTTTTGCCCCTCGAAACCGCGCCACAGCGTGACGCGGGGATCGAGACGGGCTTTCGCGCGTTCAGGGTTGCGGGTGGAAACCGTGAGCTGGTGCCCAAGTTCCAGCAGCCTGGGAATAAGATGCCGACCAATGAGCCCGGTACCGCCCGTGATCAGGATTTTCATACCGCCTCCCTAACAAACGTTTTAGCGCCGCCAGCTCATGGTCATCGATACTGAGTCGGCATAGCGCAGCGCGTGAAGTTTATCGATCTCTACTTCAGCATAAGTGACCCAGTGATGTTCGCATGCGATATTGAGCACATCCTGGGTTAATTTTTCCAGCAGCGAGAAGCGGTTATTCTCAATATGGCTGATGATGCGTTTAGTGATGGTGCGATAGTTCAGAGCATCGTTGATGTCTTCGCTGTCGCGAGCCTTATCGGCCGGATAGTGAATCACCACATTCACCAATACATCCTGTCGGTTGGCGATCTCTTCCTCTTTGATTCCAATAAAAGTACGCAGGCGCAGGTTCTTAATACGAATAATGGCGTCTGGCTGAGACATTGCAGGCTTCCTCCGTGTAGTAATTTCCGCAATCATACATGAAAGCACGCCCTGCGAGCAGGGGATTAATACTGTTGCGTTTTGAGTAGCGCTTGTTGCGTTGCCGGGCGCTGGCGGATGCGTTCAAACCAGTTATGCACCGCCGGGAACTGGCTAAGATCGATGCGTTGGCGCGAGTGGGCATTAATCCATGGCCAGCAGGCGATATCGGCGATACTGTAGTGCTCGCCGCCCAGCCATGGACTGGTTTCAAGACGCCGGTTCATTACGCCATAGAGGCGCTGGCTTTCGACCTGATAGCGTTCAATGGCGTAAGGGACAGCCTGAGGCGCGTGATGGTTAAAGTGGTGGTTTTGCCCAAGCATTGGCCCCAGACCGCCGACCTGCCAGAATAGCCATTGCAGGGTAGTATGCCGCTCGCGCAGCTCGCCGCTTAGTAATTTTCCCGATTTCTCCGCCAGATAGAGCAGGATCTCTCCGGACTCAAACAGGCTTAACGGCGCGCCGCCGTCGACCGGAACGTGGTCAACGATCGCCGGGATCTTATTATTTGGCGAGATAGCCAGAAACTGCGGGCGAAACTGTTCACCTTTGCCGATATCGACGCGTATCAGGCGATAGGCCAGCTGCGCCTCTTCCAGAAAAAGGATGATTTTGTGGCCGTTGGGGGTGGGTGCATAGTAAAGATCGATCATGAGGTCTCCCGCCATCGAAGGTCGCAAACGTTTCGAGTATAGGCGACCTGCGCCATCGCGGGGCAAAGATTATATTGCGAAATCCTCATGCGGCTGCCAGTGACATCTTATAGCAGACCAGCTATGTTGATTTATCTCCCCCTGGCTTCATTGAGGATGTCATGAATCAGCCTGTTATTACCCTGTGGTCCGATGCCGATTTTTTCTCCCCCTATGTGATGTCCGTGTATGTGGCGCTGCAGGAAAAAAGCCTGCCGTTCACCCTTAAAACCGTCAATCTCGACAGCGGCGAGCATCTGCAGCCGGGCTGGAAGGGCTACTCCGCGACACGGCGCGTGCCGCTGCTGGAAGTGGATAATTTTTCGCTAAGCGAATCCTCGGCCATTACCGAATACCTTGACGAACGCTTTGCGCCGCCGGAGTGGGAGCGCTTGTATCCGCACGACCTGCAAAAACGCGCGCGGGCGCGGCAGGTGCAGGCCTGGCTGCGAAGCGATCTGATGCCCATACGCGAAGAACGTTCTACCGACGTGGTGTTTGGCGGCGCGAAGAAGCCCGCGCTTAGCGCCGCGGGGCAAACCAGCGCGGCTAAACTCTTTGCGACCGCCGGCGCGCTTTTGGCGCATGGCGGGCAGAATCTGTTTGGCGAATGGTGTATTGCCGATGCCGATCTTGCGCTGATGCTAAACCGTCTGGTGCTGAACGGCGACGAGGTGCCGGAAGCGCTGGCGGACTACGCGACCTTCCAGTGGCAGCGGGCGTCTGTTCAGCGTTATGCCGCACTGTCGGCTAAACGTAGCGGCTGATAAGCGCAGGCAGTTCCGTTATCATAGACAGACCGTATTGTCTGGTAAGGGGTTGATATGAAACTGATGTTCGCATCCGATATTCACGGTTCGCTGCCTGCGACCGAACGCGTTCTGGAACGCTTCGCGCAGAGCGGGGCGCAGTGGCTGGTTATCCTCGGCGATGTGCTCAATCACGGGCCGCGCAACGCGCTGCCGGAAGGGTATGCGCCGGCGCAGGTCGCCGAGAGGCTGAACAGCGTCGCGCAGCGGATTATCGCCGTCCGCGGTAACTGTGATAGCGAAGTCGATCAAATGCTGCTGCATTTCCCCATTACCGCCCCCTGGCAGCAGGTGCTTAGCGAACGCTACCGCCTGTTTCTGACCCACGGTCATCTCTATAGTCCGGATAATTTGCCGCCGCTCGCCGCTGGCGATGTACTGGCTTATGGTCATACTCATATTCCGGTTGCCGAGAAACGCGGCGATATTTTCCTCTTCAATCCTGGTTCTGTGAGCATCCCGAAAGGCGGCTTTGCCGCCAGCTACGGCATGCTGGAAGATGATCGGCTGCAGGTTTTCGCACTCAAAGATAATCAGGTTATTGCAGAGGCCGCGATTTACCCGTAATTTACCCCTCAATCGTAAAGACGCGCCGCGAGAGCGCTTAAAAGTAAGGTTTCCTGATGGCGGAACAGAAGCATTTGGCAAGCACAGAATGGGTCGATATTGTTAATGAAAACAATGAGGTGATAGCACAGTCCAGCCGCGAGCAAATGCGCGCGCAGTGTCTGCGTCACCGCGCGACCTATATTGTGGTTCATGATGGGATGGGCAAAATTCTGGTGCAGCGCCGTACCGAGAGCAAAGATTTCATGCCGGGTATGCTGGATGCGACCGCCGGCGGCGTGGTGCAGGCGGATGAACAGCTGCTGGACTCGGCGCGCCGCGAAGCGGAAGAAGAGCTGGGGATTGCGGGCGTGCCTTTTGCCGATCATGGCCAATTCTATTACGAAGATAAACACTGCCGCGTCTGGGGCAGCCTGTTTAGCTGTGTTTCTCATGGCCCGTTCGCCCTGCAGGAAGAAGAGGTTAGCGAAGTATGCTGGCTGACGCCGGAAGAGATCACCGCGCGCTGCGATGAGTTCACCGCCGATTCGCTGAAAGCGCTGGCGCTGTGGATGACCCGTAACGCGGGCAATACCGGCCACGAACGCGACGAGCCGGAAGAAGACGAAGCGTAATTTCCTTTACGCGTTAGCGTCAAAAAAAAGGCAGCCATTTGGCTGCCTTTCTTGTCTCAGCGGAAGATTAGTTCTGCTGCTGAGAAGACTGAATCGCCGTCAGTGCGATGGTGTAGACGATATCGTCTACCAGCGCGCCGCGGGACAGGTCGTTTACCGGCTTACGCATACCCTGCAGCATCGGCCCGATGGAGATCAGGTCAGCGGAACGCTGTACGGCTTTGTAAGTGGTGTTACCGGTGTTCAGATCCGGGAAGATGAACACGGTTGCGCGGCCAGCTACCGGAGAGTTCGGCGCTTTGGACTTCGCTACGTCAGCCATCACTGCGGCATCATACTGCAGCGGACCGTCGATCATCAGGTCAGGACGTTTTTCCTGCGCCAGACGAGTCGCTTCGCGTACTTTTTCTACATCGCTACCTGCGCCGGAGGTGCCGGTGGAGTAGGAGAGCATCGCTACGCGCGGTTCGATACCGAAGGCAATCGCGGAATCAGCGGACTGAATTGCAATTTCCGCCAGCTGTTCTGCCGTCGGATCCGGGTTGATCGCGCAGTCGCCGTAAACGTAAACCTGTTCCGGCAGCAGCATGAAGAATACGGAAGAGACCAGCGAGCTGCCCGGCGCCGTTTTGATAAGCTGCAGCGGCGGACGGATGGTATTGGCGGTGGTGTGAACCGCGCCGGATACCAGGCCGTCGACTTCGTCTTGTTCCAGCATCAGGGTGCCAAGAACCACGTTATCTTCCAGCTGCTCGCGCGCAACCGCTTCGGTCATGCCTTTGTTCTTACGCAGTTCGACCAGACGCGCCACGTAGCTTTCGCGTACCACTTCCGGATCGACGATTTCAATGCCAGCGCCCAGCTCTACGCCCTGAGAGGCCGCAACGCGGTTGATCTCATCCGGGTTGCCCAGCAGCACGCAGGTGGCAATACCGCGCTCGGCACAGATGGCCGCCGCTTTAACGGTACGCGGTTCGTCGCCTTCCGGCAGAACGACGCGTTTGCCCGCTTTACGCGCCAGCTCGGTCAGCTGGTAGCGGAAGGCTGGCGGAGACAGACGACGGCTGCGCTCGGAGGTCGCGGTCAGCGATTCGATCCAGTCGGCGTTGATATAGTTGGCAACGTATTCCTGAACTTTCTCGATGCGCTCGTGATCGTCAACCGGTACTTCCAGGTTGAAGCTCTGCAGGCTCAGAGAGGTCTGCCAGGTGTTGGTGTTAACCATGAATACCGGCAGGCCGGTGGCGAAAGCACGTTCGCACAGTTTGCTGATGCGCGCGTCCATTTCATAGCCGCCGGTCAGCAGGATGGCGCCGATTTCTACGCCATTCATCGCCGCCAGGCAGGCAGCGACCAGTACGTCTGGACGGTCTGCGGAAGTCACCAGCAGAGACCCCGGACGGAAGTGCTCCAGCATGTGCGGAATGCTGCGCGCGCAGAAGGTTACGGACTTCACGCGGCGAGTATTGATGTCGCCTTCGTTGATCACGGTCGCATTCAGGTGATGCGCCATGTCGATAGCGCGCGTGGCGATCAGATCGAAGCTCCATGGCACCGCGCCCAGCACCGGCAGCGGGCTGCCGTTCTGCAGCTGCGCCGGGTCGATCTTCACGACTTTCGCTTTAGACGAGTCGTCGAAGATTTCGGACAGGTCAGGGCGGGTACGGCCTTGTTCATCAACCGGAGCATTCAGTTTGTTAACGATAACGCCAGTGATGCTGGTATTTTTCGCGCCGCCGAAGCTGTTGCGAGTCAGTTCAATACGCTCGTTCAGCTGTTCTGGGGTATCGGTGCCCTGAGACATCACGAAGACGATTTCCGCGTTAAGCGTTTTTGCGATTTCGTAGTTCAGAGACTGAGCGAACTGGTGTTTACGGGTCGGGACCAGGCCTTCAACCAGCACCACTTCAGCATCCTGAGTGTTGGCATGGTAGTTGGCGATGATCTCTTCCATCAGCACGTCTTTCTGGTTGCTGGACAGCAGCGACTCAACGTGGCTCATGTTCATCGGCTCAGCGGCAGTCGTCGTTGAAGAGCTGGCGCGAACGATGGTGGTAGTCTGGTCTGGAGTATCGCCACCGGAACGCGGCTGGGCGATAGGTTTAAAGACGCTCAGGCGAACGCCTTTGCGTTCCATAGCGCGGATAACACCGAGGCTGACGCTGGTCAGGCCTACGCTGGTTCCGGTAGGGATCAGCATGATAGTACGGGACACGATATATCCTCTTTCGTTACCGCCAGTTTTAGGCGGGATACAAAACAGCACCGCCAGCTTACCGTCATGCTTCAAGTGGCAACTCGAAGACGTCAGGGTTATCGCTGGCGGTGTGGAATTAAGCGGTCAGACGGTGTGCGTCTTGAGCGATAACCAGCTCTTCGTTGGTCGGGATAACCACGGCAGGGCGGGTACCTTCTTTGTTGATGAAGCCAGACTTACCGAAACGGGCAGCCAGGTTACGCTCGTGATCAACTTCGAAGCCCAGAACGCCCAGTTTACCCAGGGACAGTTCACGAACCATCGCGGCGTTTTCACCGATACCACCGGTGAAGATAACCGCGTCCAGACGACCGTCCATCAGCGCAGTGTAAGAACCGATATACTTCGCCAGGCGGTGACAGTAAACGTCCATTGCGCGCTTAGCGTCAGCTTTATCCGCGTAGTTGTCTTCAACGTAGCGGCAGTCGCTGGTGACTTCGGTCAGACCCAGCAGGCCGGACTCTTTGGTCAGCATTTTGTTGATAGCATCTACGCTCATACCCAGCGCGTCGTGCAGGTGGAAAATGATTGCCGGGTCGATATCGCCAGAGCGAGTACCCATCACCAGACCTTCCAGCGGGGTCAGACCCATGGAGGTATCAACGCATTTACCGTTACGGATAGCGGAAACGGAACCGCCGTTGCCGAGGTGGCAGGTGATGATGTTCAGTTCTTCAACCGGCTTGTTCAGAACCTTAGCGGCTTCCTGAGTCACATAGTAGTGGCTGGTGCCGTGCGCGCCGTAACGACGTACGCCGTGCTCTTTGTACAGGCTGTACGGCAGGGCGTACAGGTAGGACTCTTCCGGCATGGTCTGATGGAACGCGGTGTCGAACACGGCAACGTTCTTGTCTTTCAGATGCGGGAAGGATTTCAGCGCTTCAGCGATACCGATCAGATGCGCCGGGTTGTGCAGCGGTGCGAAGGAAGCGGAGTCTTTGATGCCCTGAATAACGGAATCGTCGATGACAACGGAACTGGTGTATTTTTCACCGCCGTGAACGATACGATGGCCAATTGCGGTCAGCTGTGCTGACAGTTCTGGTTTTTGTGCCAGAATAGTGTTAACGATAAAGTTCAGCGCTTCACTGTGAGCGGCGCCAGCGCCTAACTCAGCTTCGTGTTTGCCGCCGTCCATTTTCCATTTGATACGGGCTTCAGGAAGATGGAAACATTCGGCTAAACCGGAGAGATATTCGTCACCGTTAACGGCATCCAGGATAGCAAATTTCAGGGAAGAGCTACCGCAGTTCAGAACCAGTACTAACTTACTCGACATGGAAGTACCTTTTATGATACGTGGCTAAAAAAACATCAGTGTGTCACAAAGCGTAGCGCAGGATGACATCGACATTTATGATTAACATCATGCCTTGTTCTGTTTTCTGGCACGATGAGGGAAGTACATATGATTTTATGTCATTTTGCATAATTTTCCGCCAGCAGCAGAATATGCGATAATTTGACTAACCTGGTAAAAGGGTCTAACCGCCCTCTCAGGTGGGCACAGGATACCTGATTGCCGCACCCATTGCCAAAATCTTTTGAACGTTGTCATGCACAGTTGGTGTTTTGCACGAAAATTTTAAGTTTTATATGTAAAGTTGAGGTATAGCCATGTCGACCCCTGAGAATCGCCCCGTTAGCTTTTTTAGCTTGTTTCGTCGCGGGCAGCACTATGCGAAGACCTGGCCCCTCGATAAACGGCTGGCGCCGGTGTTTATCGAAAACCGCATTATTCGCGCCACCCGCTACGCGATTCGCATCATGCCGCCGGTTGCGGTCTTCACCTTATGCTGGCAGATAGCGCTCGGCGGGCAGCTCGGCCCGGCCGTCGCCACCGCGCTATTTGCCTTAAGCCTGCCGATGCAGGGGCTGTGGTGGTTGGGCAAGCGTTCCGTGACGCCATTACCGCCATCAATATTGAACTGGTTTTATGAAGTGCGCGGCAAATTACAAGAGGCCGGGCAGGCGTTAGCGCCGGTTGACGGCAAGCCGGATTACCAGGCGCTGGCTGACACGCTTAAGCGCGCCTTCAAACAACTGGATAAAACTTTCCTTGATGATTTGTAATTCCATACGGAAAACGCATATAAAAGAAGGCGCATGATTTATGCGCCTTCTTTATTTCACGCCGTAAGTGCTACAGGAGTCAAAAATGGAAATGACCAATGCGCAGCGTCTGATTTTGTCCAATCAGTACAAGATGATGACTATGCTCGACCCGGACAACGCCGAACGTTACCGCCGTCTACAGACCATCATCGAGCGTGGATATGGGCTGCAAATGCGCGAGCTGGACCGCGAATTTGGCCAACTGACGGAAGAAACCTGCCGGACCATTATCGATATCATGGAGATGTACCACGCGCTGCACGTCTCGTGGACCAACCTGAAGGATGCCTCCGCTATTGATGAACGCCGGGTCACCTTCCTTGGCTTTGATGTCGCCACAGAAGCCCGCTATCTCGGCTACGTGCGCTTTATGGTCAATGTAGAAGGGCGCTATAGCCACTTCGACGCAGGAACTCACGGCTTTAACTCGCAGACGCCGATGTGGGAAAAATACCAGCGTATGCTGGCCGCCTGGCACTCCTGCCCGCGCCAGTATCACTTGAGTAGCAACGAAATTAACCAAATTATTAATGCCTGATGGAGGTGCCCGTGCAGTGTAAAGGTTTCCTGTTCGATCTCGACGGGACGCTGGTGGATTCTTTGCCGGTAGTCGAGCGTTCATGGTGTAAATGGGGCGATCGTTTCGGCATTCCACACGATGAGATTCTCGGTTTCATTCACGGTAAACAGGCCATCACTTCGATTCGTCATTTTATGCCGGGGCGCAGCGAAGAGGATATTCAGGCCGAGTTCCGCTTTCTTGAGCAGATTGAAGCCACTGATATCGAAGGCATTGTCGCACTGCCGGGCGCGTTAAGCTTGCTGAATACGCTTAATGAAGCGGGGATCCCGTGGGCTATCGTGACTTCGGGCTCCATTCCGGTCGCTCACGCCCGCCACCGCGCGGCAGGTCTGCCGATGCCGAAAGTGTTTGTCACCGCCGAGCAGGTGAAGAAGGGGAAACCGGCGCCGGATGCCTATCTGCTCGGCGCTGAATTGCTGGGGATACCGGCGCAACAGTGCGCGGTGGTTGAAGATGCGCCGGCGGGGCTGCTTTCCGGGCTGGCTGCCGGATGCCGCACCATCGCCGTCAACGTTCCGGCGGATGCGCCGCGTCTTGATGAAGCCGATCTGGTGCTGACAACCCTCGAGAGCTTGCGCATTGAGCGGCAGGCGGACGGCAATGTTCAGGTGAATCTTAAAGCATAATCTCATGATTTAGCCCCGCGTCGCCGGGGCTTTTTTATGCCACAATTCCGGCTCCCTCTTCAGACAAGGATAAGTTGTGAACGGTGAATTGATTTGGGTGTTATCGCTACTGGCCATCGCGGTTGTCTTGTTTGCAACCGGCAAGGTGCGCATGGATGCCATCGCGCTGATGATCATTGTTGCGTTTGTGCTTAGCGGTACGTTAACCCTCAGCGAGGCCTTCTCCGGCTTTAGCGATCCGAACGTTATTCTCATTGCTGCGCTATTTATCATTGGCGATGGCCTGGTGCGCACCGGCGTGGCGACTAAAATGGGCTCCTGGCTGGTCAAGGTTGCCGGCAATAGCGAAACCAAAATGCTGGTCTATCTGATGCTCACCGTTGCCGGGCTGGGCGCGTTTATGAGCTCAACCGGCGTCGTGGCGATATTTATTCCGGTGGTGCTCAGCGTCTCGTTGCGCATGAATACCTCGCCATCGCGGCTGATGATGCCGCTAAGCTTCGCCGGGCTGATTAGCGGCATGATGACCCTGGTGGCGACGCCGCCGAACCTGGTGGTCAACAGTGAACTGCTGCGCGAGGGGTTGCATGGATTCAGTTTCTTCAGCGTGACTCCGATTGGTCTGGTGGTGCTGGTGTTAGGTATCGTCTATATGCTGGTGATGCGTTTTATGCTGAAGGGCGAAGATGACAGCGCCGCTCGCGATGGCCGCAAGAAAAGCACCTTTCGCGATTTAATCAAAGAGTACCACCTCACCGGTAGGGCGCGCCGACTGGCGATTCGTCCGGGCTCGCCGATGATCGGTCAGCGGCTTGATGATTTAAAGCTGCGTGAACGCTACTGCGCCAACGTTATCGGCGTTGAGCGCTGGCGGCGTTTTCGCCGGGTGATTGTCAACGTTAACGGGGTATCGGAGTTTCGCGCCCGCGACGTGTTGCTTATCGATATGTCGGCTTCCGATGTCGATCTGCGGCAGTTTTGCGGCGAACAGATGCTTGAGCCGATGGTGCTGCGTGGCGAATACTTTTCCGACCAGGCGCTGGACGTCGGCATGGCGGAAGTCTCATTAATCCCTGATTCAGAGCTTATTGGTAAAACGGTGCGCGAGATGGCCTTCCGTACCCGTTTCGGTCTGAATATCGTCGGCCTGAAGCGCGATGGCACAGCGCTCGACGGCGCGGTAGTCGATGAACCGCTGCAATTAGGCGACATTATGCTGGTGGTCGGCAACTGGCGTCAGATAGCCATGCTGGCAAAACGCGGCCGTGATTTTGTGGTGCTGAATATGCCGGTTGAGGTCAACGATGCGTCACCCGCGCACAGCCAGGCGCCGCACGCCATATTCTGCCTGGTGTTGATGGTAGCGCTGATGCTTACCGATGAAATTCCCAACCCCATTGCCGCAATCATCGCCTGCCTGTTGATGGGCAAGTTTCGCTGCATCAATGCGGAGAGCGCCTACAAGGCGATTCACTGGCCGAGTATCATTTTGATCGTGGGGATGATGCCGTTTGCCCTGGCATTGCAGAAAACCGGCGGCGTGGATTTGGTGGTGCAGGGGTTAATGGACGTCGCCGGGAGCAAAGGCCCCTACTTGATGCTGGGTTGTCTGTTTGTGATGTGCGCGGCGATTGGTCTGTTTATCTCTAACACCGCGACGGCGGTGCTGATGGCGCCGATTGCTCTGGCGGCGGCGAAATCGATGGGGGTATCGCCGTATCCCTTCGCCATGGTGGTGGCGATGGCGGCTTCGGCGGCCTTCATGACCCCGGTCTCTTCACCGGTTAACACGCTGGTGCTCGGACCCGGTAAATATTCGTTCAGTGATTTTGTCAAAATCGGTGTGCCCTTCACCGTACTGGTGATGGTGGTCTGCGTGCTGCTGATCCCGGTACTCTTTCCGTTTTAATTCATTCAGGCCGGGCAGGGGATGCCCGGCCCGTATATTAAAGCGGTGAATCCTGGCTGATTTCATCAAGCGACAGCTGGAAGCTCGGGACAAACACCTGCATAAAGTAATCCATCTCCGGGCTGCGGCGCGACTCCAGCGTTTTTTCCAGCCGACCTTTAGCCAGCAGGAATTCGTTATTGCCGGCGGAAAGCTCTTCAAGACATTTCAGATAGGCGCACAGGGCGTCGGCCTGCTTCACAATCGACTGCTCTTCTTCACTGTAATGGTGCTCATCAATCAGGGGCTCAAAGATATCGCGCAGCTCATCGGGAACCATATCGACCAGTTTTTGCTGAGCGATTTTCTCAATCGCCTTATATTCCTGGGCAATCTGCGAATTGAAGTATTTCACCGGCGTGGGCAGATCGCCGGTGAGTACCTCGGAGGCATCGTGATACATCGCCAGCAGGGCAATACGTTCGGCGTTGACCTGGCCGCCAAACTTGCGGTTCTTAATCGCCGCCAGCGCGTGGGCGACCATCGCCACCTGCAAACTGTGCTCGGAGACGTTCTCGGTACGCACGTTGCGCATCAATGGCCAGCGGTTAATTAGTTTCAGGCGGGAGAGGTGGGCAAAGAAATGACTCTGACTCATAGGAACCCTTAAGCGGTGACAACATCAGGTTCCATTGTGCGCAGGGATCGCCGCCGGATGCAAATACCGGCGGCGGCGCGATTAAAGCTGATGATAGCCGGAGAGGAAACGGCCAAAGCGGGAAATTGCCATTTCCAGGTCATCTTCACGCGGCAGGGTGACGATACGCACGTGATCCGGCCACGGCCAGTTAAAGGCGGTACCCTGAACCAGCAGCACTTTCTCCTGCAGCAGGAAATCGAGCACCATTTTCTGGTCATCGTGGATATTAAAGCGTTTAGCATCGATTTTCGGGAACATATACAGCGCGCCTTTCGGCTTGACGCAGGAGACGCCCGGGATCTCGTTGATTAACTCCCAGGCGCGGTTGCGCTGCTCATACAAACGCCCGCCCGGAATGATAAATTCGCTAATGCTCTGGTAGCCGCCCAGCGCGGTTTGGATAGCGTGTTGCGCCGGAACATTCGCGCACAGACGCATTGAGGCCAGCATTTCCAGCCCTTCGATATAGCCTTTGGCGTGCTTTTTCGGCCCGTTCAGCACCATCCAGCCCTGGCGGAAACCGGCGACGCGATAGGTCTTCGACAGTCCGTTGAAGGTGACGGTCAGCATATCCGGCGCCAGCGCGGCGATAGAGTGGTGTTCGGCGTCGTCATACAGGATCTTGTCGTAGATTTCGTCGGCGAAAATAATCAGGTTGTGCTGACGGGCGATCTCGACTATCTCCTGCAGCAGCTCTTTGGAATAAACGGCGCCCGTTGGGTTATTCGGGTTAATGATGACGATCCCGCGGGTGCGTGGCGTAATTTTGGCGCGGATATCGTCGAGGTCCGGGAACCAGTCTGAAGATTCGTCGCACAGATAGTGCACAGCTTTGCCGCTGGAAAGCGAGACAGCCGCGGTCCACAGCGGGTAGTCCGGGGCCGGAACCAGCATTTCGTCGCCGCTGTTGAGCAGCGCCTGCATGGCCTGGACGATCAGCTCTGAAACGCCGTTACCGATATAGATATCTTCCACGGTAACATCGCGCATTCCGCGCGCCTGGTAGTGCTGCATAATTGCTTTACGGGCGGAATAGAGACCTTTTGAGTCGCTGTAGCCCTGGGCGGTCGGCAGATTGCGGATAACGTCGACGAGGATTTCGTCAGGCGCATCAAAGCCGAACGGCGCCGGGTTGCCGATATTCAGCTTGAGTACCTTGTTGCCTTCTTCTTCAAGGCGTTTTGCTTCTTTTAGAACCGGACCGCGGATGTCGTAACAGACATTCTCTAACTTGCTGGATTTTTCGATAGGGGACATGAACCTTTGACCTTTTAGCTGTTATCGCCACTCCCTGCCGTGGAAGTCAGCACGGAACAATGTACTCCGCATCCCCGCTGTTTTGAAGGGTTAACAGGAGAAGATTTTGCGAATAGTATTTTTTTAGAGTAATGAATTTATCTGTGTAATGGCGTTATTCTTTATATAATGTGCCTGGTATGGGTTTTTGAATGGTTTTATGTTGCGCGTATTAGGTGATTACATGGATGTTTATCCGGTTTGTTGCTGAAGGAAAAAGCGGCTTGCCTGAATTTTAACCGCTAAAAGACACTATGCTAATAAGAAAGAGGGCGACGACAACTGTAGCAACTATGTTAATTTTTTTTAATAAAACATGCCAATTAATGAATCAGGTATATTTGATTGCATGGATTATTTCGGCTTTTGTTAATTTAATTATAGTGCTGCAAAAATGTTTAAAATTACCTTAGATAATACTGATTAGCGCTTATAAATATTGTGGTTTTCGGTTAGGATATGACGGTTAATATCGACGTATAAACCTCTGTTTAACGGCGTGATTTTATTAATATATTGTTATTGCAGACTTTTTTGTTTGTGTTCCAGCAAGCGTTGTTATCTGTGTCGGGCTTCCGGTCGTAACGACATTTGTTATTGCAGACTTTGTTTGAGATTCATCACATAACGTAAGTCTCAGTAATTAAAAATGCGTAGAGCTACGAACAAAATATTACTCAAATTTTTCGCACATTTGTCGCGAACGAGTGCTTTCACATGCAATGACGTTCTTCCAGTTGTCATCCGCGGCAATTGTCCGCTCGGCACGAGGCTCATGGAATAGCCGGAAACCTGGATACAGCATCAACAAGGCAGGCCAGCATTAGCGCCTGTAAGTGAAGAAATATGATAAATGCAAATCGTCCGATACTAAATCTCGATCTCGATCTGCTGCGGACCTTCGTCGCCGTCGCCGATCTGAGTACCTTTGCGGCGGCCGCTGCCGCGGTATGTCGTACCCAGTCCGCCGTCAGCCAGCAGATGCAGCGACTGGAGCAACTGGTTGGCAAAGAGCTTTTCGCTCGTCATGGGCGTAATAAATTACTGACTGAGCAGGGGATCCAACTGCTCAGCTACGCGCGCAAAATACTGCGTTTTAATGATGAAGCCTGCATGTCGCTGATGTTTGGCAGTTTGCAGGGGACGTTGACTATCGGCGCCTCCGATGAAACGGCGGATACCATCCTGCCTTATCTGCTCAATCGAATCGGCAGCTTCTATCCCAAACTGACGCTGGAAATTAAGGTCCTGAATTACGCCGATATCGTTGCGAAGTTGGGTAGCGGCGAGATTGACCTGGCGTTAACCACTCATCAAACCGGCGAATTTGATGTCCTGACGCTGCGTACCTCGCCGACGCTGTGGTATTGCGCCGCGGATTACGTACTGGCGCACGGTGAATCTGTTCCGCTGGTGCTGCTCGAAGAGTCCGGGCCGTTTCGCGAAGATATCATCTCGGCGCTGAATGCCGCGCAGGTCCCCTGGCATCTGGCGCATGCCGCCAGTTCTCTGGCCGGGGTGAAGGCGGCGGTGAAAGCGGGGCTTGGCGTCACCGCGCGTCCGGTAGAAATGATGAGTCCGGAACTGCGCGTGCCGGGTAAAAGCGATGGTTTGCCAGGCTTACCGGATACCCACTATGTGCTGAGCTGCAATCCACAGCGGGAAAACGAGCTGGCGCAGGCGATTTTTCAGTCCCTGAGCCAGGACCATAATCCGTGGAACACGGAAACGCTGTATACCCCGGAAGGGGGAGACGGATCTCTGGTTTCATAAAGCGAAATTATCATATATCGATCACAATAATCCGGTAACAAAATG
Organism: Klebsiella sp. CN_Kp091; assembly: GCF_040065095.1. NCBI lineage: Bacteria > Pseudomonadati > Pseudomonadota > Gammaproteobacteria > Enterobacterales > Enterobacteriaceae > Klebsiella > Klebsiella sp. CN_Kp091. Next base: position 77,720 of record NZ_JBEAIO010000001.1, read on the forward strand.
TAAGTGTAAAAAAGAGCCGCCGATCGACAAAATGAGGTCAGTGGCTCTTTTTTTTTATATTTTACAAGGATTTTAAGCAGTTTAATAATTTATTGATATATGAATCAATGAGTTGGATTGAAAGCGACCATTGTTTCCCTGTTTTTAGCTGCAGTTTCAATACTTCCTGCTAATGTTAAAAAACCGGACGGATTGTTGCCGTTTTCCAGATGTAATTAACAAAAGCGTGTCACAGATCAAGAAAATACCCCTACTTGGGGGGAGGAATCGCGGCCAAATCCTGTCAAAATAGATTGGCGAAACTGATTTACGTCTAAAACGGACACGATTCAACAACACTAAATCCGAATGATATGCAAGGTTATTACGCAACAAAGGGCATTTAATGTTAATGAAAAGATTCCAATGTAAATTAATGTAGTTAAAACTTTTGTTAAAGTTGACAAAAGGTTAAAGAAAGGGGTAAAAAGCCACGGCATTTGGGCTTCCTCATCAACCAGGGACGCTTTTTTGCAAGGTCATTTTTTTATTCCTCCCGTGAAACGCTGTGGCGTTCATCTGCCATCAAGAGCAGAGGGTTTTGGCGCTACACTTTTTTGGTTAAGCAATGCGTATGTCAACATCCACTGAAGTCATCGCTCATCATTGGGCATTCGCTATATTTCTCATCATCGCTATCGGTCTGTGCTGCCTGATGCTCGTCGGCGGCTGGTACCTTGGCGGTCGCGCGCGCGCGCGTAGCAAAAACACGCCGTTTGAATCGGGGATCGACTCCGTTGGTTCGGCCCGCTTACGTCTTTCTGCGAAGTTTTATCTGGTCGCCATGTTCTTCGTTATCTTCGACGTGGAAGCCCTGTATCTCTACGCATGGTCAACATCCATTCGCGAAAGCGGCTGGGTTGGCTTTGTGGAAGCCGCAATTTTCATTTTAGTGCTACTGGCTGGTCTGGTTTACCTCGTTCGCATCGGCGCACTGGACTGGACGCCTGCGCGTTCCCGTCGCACGCTGGTTAACCCGGAAACAGACAGTCCCACTAACCGTCATATGCAGTAAAAGCGAGGCAATAAGATGGATTATACGCTCACCCGCATAGATCCTAACGGTGAGAACGACCGTTACCCCCTGCAAAAACAGGAGATCGTAACTGACCCCCTGGAGCAAGAAGTCAATAAAAGCGTGTATATGGGGAAACTCGAACACGCGCTGCATGACATGGTGAACTGGGGCCGTAAGAACTCGATTTGGCCGTACAACTTCGGCCTGTCTTGCTGCTATGTAGAAATGGTGACGTCATTCACTGCGGTGCATGACGTTGCGCGTTTTGGCGCGGAAGTACTGCGTGCCTCTCCGCGTCAGGCCGACCTGATGGTGGTCGCTGGTACCTGCTTCACCAAAATGGCCCCGGTTATTCAGCGCCTGTACGATCAGATGCTGGAGCCGAAGTGGGTTATCTCTATGGGCGCATGCGCTAACTCCGGCGGGATGTACGATATCTACTCCGTCGTCCAGGGCGTGGACAAGTTTATTCCGGTTGATGTTTACATCCCGGGCTGTCCGCCGCGTCCGGAAGCTTATATGCAGGCGCTGATGCTGCTGCAGGAATCCATTGGTAAAGAGCGCCGCCCTCTCTCTTGGGTGGTTGGCGATCAGGGCGTCTATCGCGCCAACATGCAATCCGAGCGCGAGCGTAAACGCGGCGAACGAATTGCGGTGACCAATCTGCGGACTCCGGACGAGATTTAACTTGCGCCTGCGGGCGGGAACCAGACTTCGCAAATCAATCTACAAAAGCAGCGAAGCCTCGCCCGGCAGTCACCACGGACCTTTTGCAATGGTGAACAATATGACTGATTTAACCGCGCATGACGCCGCACCAGCCTGGCAAACCCGCGATCACCTTGATGACCCGGTGATCGGCGAACTGCGCAACCGTTTTGGGCCGGATGCCTTTACCGTTCAGCCTACCCGTACCGGCGTTCCGGTGGTATGGGTGAAGCGCGAACAGCTGCTCGAGGTGGGTGATTTCCTGAAGAGATTGCCTAAACCTTACGTGATGCTGTTTGACCTGCACGGCATGGACGAACGTTTACGTACACACCGCGATGGCTTGCCAGCCGCGGATTTTTCCGTTTTCTACCACCTGATCTCAGTAGACCGCAACCGCGATATCATGCTCAAGGTGGCGTTGTCTGAAAACGATCTGCATCTACCGACCTTCACCAAACTGTTCCCTAACGCCAACTGGTATGAGCGTGAAACCTGGGAAATGTTTGGCGTGACCTTCGACGGTCACCCGAATCTGCGCCGCATCATGATGCCGCCGACCTGGGAAGGCCACCCGCTGCGTAAAGACTATCCGGCGCGCGCCACCGAATTCGATCCGTTTGAGCTGACTAAAGCCAAGCAGGATCTGGAAATGGAAGCGTTAACCTTCAAGCCGGAAGAGTGGGGCATGAAGCGCGGCACCGAAAACGAGGACTTTATGTTCCTCAACCTCGGCCCGAACCACCCGTCCGCTCACGGCGCATTCCGTATTATTCTGCAGTTGGATGGCGAAGAGATTGTCGACTGCGTGCCGGACATCGGCTACCACCACCGCGGCGCGGAGAAGATGGGTGAACGCCAGTCCTGGCACAGCTACATCCCGTACACCGACCGTATCGAATACCTCGGCGGCTGCGTCAACGAGATGCCGTACGTGCTGGCGGTGGAAAAACTGGCCGGGATCACCGTGCCGGATCGCGTGAACGTGATCCGCGTGATGCTGTCCGAACTGTTCCGCATTAACAGCCACCTGCTGTATATCTCGACCTTTATTCAGGACGTCGGCGCGATGACCCCGGTCTTCTTCGCCTTTACCGACCGTCAGAAAATCTACGATCTGGTCGAAGCGATCACCGGTTTCCGTATGCACCCGGCATGGTTCCGCATCGGCGGCGTCGCCCACGACCTGCCGCGCGGCTGGGATCGCCTGCTGCGTGAATTCCTTGAGTGGATGCCTAAGCGCCTGGATTCCTATGAGAAAGCCGCGCTGCGCAACACTATTCTGATTGGCCGCTCCAAAGGCGTTGCCGCCTACACCGCGAAAGAAGCGCTGGAGTGGGGTACCACCGGCGCAGGCCTGCGCGCGACCGGTATCGGCTTCGACGTGCGTAAATGGCGTCCTTATTCTGGCTACGAAAACTTCGACTTTGAAATCCCGACCGGCGGCGGCGTTTCCGACTGCTACACCCGCGTGATGCTAAAAGTGGAAGAGCTGCGCCAGAGCCTGCGCATTCTCCAGCAGTGCCTCGATAATATGCCGGAAGGCCCGTTCAAAGCGGATCACCCGCTGACCACGCCGCCGCCGAAAGAGCGCACGCTGCAGCACATTGAGACCCTGATTACGCACTTCCTGCAGGTTTCCTGGGGCCCGGTAATGCCGGCCAACGAATCCTTCCAGATGGTTGAAGCGACGAAGGGGATTAACAGTTACTACCTGACCAGCGACGGCAGCACCATGAGCTACCGTACCCGTATTCGTACCCCGAGCTATGCGCACCTGCAGCAGATCCCGGCGGCGATCCGCGGCAGCCTGGTATCCGACCTTATCGTCTATCTGGGTAGTATTGATTTTGTTATGTCAGACGTGGACCGCTAATTATGCACGAGAATCAACAACCACAAACCGAGGCTTTTGAGCTGAGTGCGGCAGAGCGTGAGGCTATTGAGCACGAGAAGCACCACTACGAAGACCCGCGTGCGGCGTCCATCGAAGCGCTGAAAATTGTTCAAAAACAGCGCGGCTGGGTGCCGGATGGCGCGATCTACGCGATCGCCGATGTGCTGGGGATCCCGGCAAGCGACGTCGAAGGCGTGGCGACATTCTACAGCCAGATCTTCCGCCAGCCGGTTGGCCGTCACGTGATCCGCTACTGCGACAGCGTGGTGTGCCATATCACCGGCTTCCAGGGGATCCAGTCGGCTATCGAGAAAAAGCTGGACATCAAACCGGGTCAAACCACCTTTGATGGCCGCTTCACGCTGCTGCCGACCTGTTGCCTTGGCAACTGCGACAAGGGGCCGACCATGATGATTGATGACGACACGCACAGTTATCTGACGCCGGAAGCGATTCCTGACCTCCTGGAGCGGTATAAATGAAAACCATTATTCGTACTGCCGAAACGCATCCATTAACCTGGCGTCTGCGCGATGACAAGCAGCCGGTGTGGCTGGACGAGTATCGCAGTAAAAACGGTTATGAAGGGGCGCGCAAGGCCTTAAGCGGTATGGCGCCGGATGAAATCGTCAATGCGGTAAAAGACGCCGGCCTGAAAGGGCGCGGCGGCGCGGGCTTTTCCACCGGTCTGAAGTGGAGCCTGATGCCGAAAGACGAGTCCATGAACATCCGTTACCTGCTGTGTAACGCCGATGAAATGGAACCGGGTACCTATAAAGACCGTCTGCTGATGGAACAGCTGCCGCACCTGCTGGTGGAAGGCATGCTGATCTCCGCCTTTGCGCTGAAGGCCTATCGCGGTTACATCTTCCTGCGCGGCGAATATATCGAAGCGGCGCAGCATCTGCGTCGTGCGATCGCCGAAGCCACTGAAGCAGGCCTGTTGGGGAAAAATATCCTCGGCACCGGTTTTGACTTCGAGCTGTTCGTGCATACCGGGGCAGGGCGCTATATTTGCGGTGAAGAGACGGCGCTTATCAACTCCCTGGAAGGCCGCCGCGCGAACCCGCGCTCCAAGCCGCCGTTCCCGGCGAGCTCGGGCGTATGGGGCAAACCGACCTGCGTCAACAACGTTGAAACCCTGTGCAACGTGCCTGCCATTCTCGCCAACGGCGTGGAGTGGTATCAGAATATTTCAACCAGCAAGGATGCCGGCACCAAGCTGATGGGCTTCTCCGGGCGCGTGAAGAATCCGGGCGTCTGGGAACTGCCTTTCGGCACCACCGCGCGCGAGATCCTCGAAGATTACGCCGGCGGCATGCGTGATGGCCTGAAGTTTAAAGCCTGGCAGCCGGGCGGCGCCGGTACCGACTTCCTGACCGAAGCGCACCTCGATTTGCCGATGGAGTTTGAAAGCATTGGTAAAGCCGGTAGTCGTCTGGGCACCGCGCTGGCGATGGCCGTCGACCACGAGATCGGCATGGTTCCGCTGGTGCGCAACCTCGAAGAATTTTTTGCCCGCGAATCCTGCGGCTGGTGTACGCCTTGTCGCGACGGCCTGCCGTGGAGCGTGAAGATCCTGCGCGCCCTGGAGCGCGGCGAAGGCCAGCCTGGCGATATCGAAACTCTTGAGCAACTGTGTCGATTCCTCGGGCCGGGTAAAACCTTCTGCGCGCACGCGCCGGGCGCGGTTGAACCGCTGCAGAGCGCTATCAAATATTTCCGCGAAGAATTCGAGGCTGGCATTAAGCAGCAGTTCAGCAATACCCATGCAATTAACGGTATTCAGCCGAACCTGCTTAAGACGCGCTGGTAATCTAAAGGTTTTTTATTTTTGGAAGCACGCAAATGGCTACGATTCATGTAGACGGCAAAGAATACGAGGTCAACGGAGCGGACAACCTGCTAGAGGCTTGTCTCTCTCTTGGTCTTGATATTCCATACTTTTGCTGGCACCCGGCGCTAGGGAGCGTCGGTGCTTGCCGCCAGTGTGCGGTGAAGCAATATCAGAACGCGGAAGACACGCGTGGTCGCCTGGTGATGTCCTGTATGACTCCGGCATCTGACGGCACCTTTATTTCTATTGACGACGGCGAAGCGAAGCAGTTCCGCGAAAGCGTGGTGGAGTGGCTGATGACCAACCACCCGCACGACTGCCCGGTCTGCGAAGAGGGCGGCAACTGCCACCTGCAGGATATGACGGTCATGACCGGTCATAGCTTCCGCCGCTATCGTTTCACCAAGCGTACCCACCGCAACCAGGATCTGGGGCCATTTATTTCTCACGAAATGAACCGCTGCATCGCCTGCTACCGCTGCGTTCGCTACTATAAAGATTATGCCGATGGCACCGATCTGGGCGTTTATGGCGCTCATGACAACGTCTACTTCGGCCGCCCGGAAGATGGCACGCTGGAAAGCGAGTTCTCCGGTAACCTGGTTGAAGTTTGCCCGACCGGCGTCTTCACCGATAAAACGCACTCTGAGCGTTACAACCGTAAGTGGGACATGCAGTTTGCGCCGAGCATCTGCCAGCAGTGTTCCATTGGCTGTAACATCAGCCCTGGCGAACGCTATGGCGAGCTGCGTCGTATCGAAAACCGTTATAACGGCACCGTTAACCGCTACTTCCTCTGCGACCGCGGTCGTTTCGGCTATGGCTACGTAAACCTCAAAGATCGTCCGCGTCAGCCGGTTCAGCGCCGCGGCGACGATCTGATCGCGCTCAACGCCGAACAGGCGATGCAGGGGGCGGCGGATATCCTGCGCCAGTCGAAGAAAGTCATTGGTATCGGTTCTCCGCGCGCCAGCATTGAAAGCAACTTCGCGCTGCGTGAGCTGGTCGGTAGCGAAAACTTCTATACCGGCATCGCTAAAGGCGAACAAGCGCGCCTGCAGATGATGCTCAAAGTGCTGCGCGAAGGCGGGATCCATACCCCGACGCTGCGCGATATCGAATCCTACGATGCGGTACTGGTGCTGGGCGAAGATATTACTCAGACCGGCGCGCGCGTTGCCCTGGCGGTACGCCAGGCGGTGAAAGGGAAAGCTCGCGAAATGGCGGCGGCGCAGAAAGTGGCCGACTGGCAGATTGCGGCAATTCTCAACATCGGACAGCGCGCCAAGCATCCGTTATTCGTCACTAATATCGACGACACTCGCCTGGATGACATCGCGGCGTGGACCTACCGCGCGCCGGTGGAAGATCAGGCGCGTCTGGGCTTCGCTATCGCCCATGCGCTGGATGACAGCGCGCCGGCGGTTGATGGCCTGAGCCATGACCTGCAGGGTAAAGTCGATGTTATCGTTCAGGCGCTGGCCGGGGCGAAAAAACCGCTGATTATCTCCGGTACTAACGCCGGTAGCATGGAAATCATTCAGGCTGCCGCCAACGTGGCGAAAGCGTTGAAAGGCCGCGGCGCCGATGTTGGCGTGACCATGGTCGCCCGCGCGGTGAATAGCGTCGGTCTGGGCATGATCGGCGGCGGCTCGCTTGAAGAGGCGCTGGACGAACTGGAAAGCGGCGCCGCAGACGCGGTTATCGTGCTGGAAAACGACCTGCACCGTCATGCTTCCGCCGCGCGCGTCGACGCTGCGCTGGCGAAAGCGCCGCTGGTGATGGTGGTTGATCATCAGCGCACTGCGATTATGGACAAAGCTCACCTGGTGCTCTCCGCGGCAAGCTTTGCGGAAAGCGACGGTACCGTTGTTAACAACGAAGGCCGCGCCCAGCGTTTCTTCCAGGTTTACGACCCGGCTTACTACGACGCGAAAACCGTGATGCTGGAAAGCTGGCGCTGGCTGCATTCGCTGCACAGCACCGTCAACAACCGTCAGGTTGACTGGACGCAGCTGGACCACGTCATCGATGCGGCGATTGCGGCGCTGCCGCAGCTGGCGGGCATTAAAGATGCCGCGCCGGATGCGACCTTCCGCATTCGCGGCCAGAAGCTGGCGCGTGAACCGCACCGCTACAGCGGCCGCACGGCGATGCGCGCCAACATCAGCGTGCATGAACCGCGTCAGCCGCAGGATAAAGACACCATGTTCGCCTTCTCAATGGAAGGGAACAACCAGCCGTCCGCGCCGCGTTCGCAGATCCCGTTCGCCTGGGCGCCGGGCTGGAACTCCCCGCAGGCATGGAACAAATTCCAGGATGAAGTGGGTGGTAAACTGCGCCACGGCGATCCGGGCGTACGTCTGATTGAAGCTTCCGCCAGCGGGCTGGAGTACTTCACGGCGGTTCCGGCCAGCTTCCACGCGGAAGAGGGCAAATGGCGTATCGCGCCGTACTATCACCTGTTTGGCAGCGATGAGCTGTCGCAGCGTTCTCCGGTGTTCCAGAGCCGGATGCCTGAGCCATACATCAAGCTGAACCCGGCGGATGCCGCAAAGCTTGGCGTTAACGCCGGGGCGATGGTTTCCTTCAGCGTAGAAGGCCAGACGCTGAGTCTGCCGCTGGTTATTTCTGAAGGGTTGACCGCGGGACAGGTTGGCTTACCGATGGGCATGCCGGGCATCGCGCCGGTACTGGCCGGGGCGCGTATTGATTCACTGCAGGAGGCGCAAGCATGAGTTGGTTAACGCCGGATCTTATCGACATTCTGTTAAGCATCCTGAAGGCCGTGGTCATTCTGCTGGTGGTCGTCACCTGCGGCGCGTTCATGAGCTTCGGCGAGCGTCGTCTGCTCGGCCTGTTCCAGAACCGCTACGGACCTAACCGCGTGGGCTGGGGCGGTTCGCTGCAGCTGGTCGCCGACATGATCAAGATGTTCTTCAAAGAGGACTGGATCCCGCGCTTCTCCGATCGCGTGATCTTTACTCTGGCACCGGTTATCGCCTTTACTTCGCTGCTGCTGGCCTTTGCTATCGTGCCGGTTAGCCCGTCGTGGGTGGTCGCCGACCTCAACATCGGTATTCTGTTCTTCCTGATGATGGCAGGCCTGGCGGTGTACGCGGTCCTGTTCGCCGGTTGGTCGAGCAACAACAAATACTCGCTGCTGGGGGCGATGCGTGCTTCCGCGCAAACGCTGAGCTACGAAGTGTTCCTCGGTCTCTCCCTGATGGGCGTGGTGGCGCAGGCGGGGTCATTCAACATGACCGATATCGTCAACAACCAGGCGCATCTGTGGAACGTCATCCCGCAGTTCTTCGGCTTCGTGACTTTCGCCATCGCCGGCGTGGCGGTGTGTCACCGTCACCCGTTTGACCAGCCGGAAGCGGAGCAGGAACTGGCCGATGGTTACCACATTGAATATTCCGGTATGAAATTCGGTCTGTTCTTCGTCGGTGAATACATCGGTATCGTCACCGTCTCAGCGCTGATCGTGACGCTGTTCTTCGGCGGCTGGAATGGCCCGTGGTTACCGCCTTTCATCTGGTTCGCGCTGAAAACCGCGTTCTTCATGATGATGTTCATTTTGATCCGCGCATCATTACCGCGTCCGCGTTATGACCAGGTAATGTCCTTTGGCTGGAAGGTATGCCTGCCGTTAACGCTGGTCAACTTGTTGGTAACGGCGGCTGTCATTCTCTGGCAGGCGCAATAAGGGGTGAATTGAACATGACCTTAAAAGAATTATTGGTAGGGTTCGGCACCCAGGTCCGCAGTATTTGCATGATCGGGATGCACGCCTTCGCCAAACGTGAAACTCAGATGTACCCGGAAGAGCCGGTATATCTGCCGCCGCGCTATCGTGGCCGTATCGTGCTGACGCGCGATCCGGACGGTGAAGAGCGCTGCGTTGCCTGTAACCTGTGTGCGGTAGCCTGCCCGGTTGGCTGTATCTCTCTGCAGAAAGCAGAGACCAAAGACGGCCGCTGGTACCCGGAATTCTTCCGCATCAACTTCTCACGCTGCATTTTCTGCGGCCTGTGCGAAGAAGCGTGCCCGACCACGGCGATTCAGTTGACCCCGGACTTCGAACTGGGCGAATACAAACGTCAGGATCTGGTGTACGAAAAAGAGGATCTGCTGATTTCCGGTCCGGGCAAATACCCGGAATATAACTTCTACCGGATGGCGGGTATGGCAATCGACGGCAAAGATAAGGGCGAAGCGGAAAACGAAGCTAAGCCAATCGACGTCAAGAGCCTGTTACCGTAAGGAGAGGGGCAATGGAATTCGCTTTTTATATCTGTGGCCTGATAGCCATCCTCGCAACCTTGCGGGTCGTCACCCACACCAATCCGGTGCACGCGCTGCTGTACCTGATCATTTCGCTGTTAGCGATTGCCGGGGTGTTTTTCTCGCTGGGCGCTTACTTCGCCGGTGCGCTGGAAATCATCGTTTACGCCGGGGCCATTATGGTGCTGTTCGTGTTCGTGGTGATGATGCTCAACCTGGGCGGCACCGAGATCGAACAGGAACGCAAATGGCTGCAGCCGGGGATCTGGATTGGCCCGGCCATCCTTTCCGCAGTGCTGCTGGTGGTAATCGTTTACGCCATCCTTGGCATCAATGACCAGGGTATCGACGGCGCGGCGATCAACGCCAAAGAAGTGGGTATTGCGCTGTTTGGGCCGTACGTCCTGGCGGTGGAGCTTGCCTCCATGCTGCTGCTGGCGGGCCTGGTTGTTGCCTTCCACATTGGCCGCGAAGAGCGCGCCGGTGAGGTGCTGAGCAACCGCGTGAACGACAGCGACAAAAGAAAAACGGAGGAACACGCATGATCCCCTTAACACATGGACTGATCCTCGCCGCCATCCTGTTTGTGCTCGGCCTGACTGGTCTTGTGATCCGCCGCAATCTGCTGTTTATGCTGATTAGCCTGGAAATCATGATTAACGCCGCCGCGCTGGCATTCGTGGTCGCGGGAAGCTACTGGGGCCAGACTGATGGTCAGATTATGTATATCCTCGCCATCAGCCTCGCGGCTGCGGAAGCGAGTATCGGTCTGGCGCTGCTGCTGCAGCTCCATCGTCGCCGCCAGAACCTGAACATCGATTCAGTAAGTGAGTTGCGTGGATGAACATGCTTGCCTTAACCATTCTTCTGCCATTGATTGGCTTTGTGCTGCTGGCCTTCTCCCGCGGACGCTGGTCGGAAAATCTTTCCGCTACCGTGGGGATGGGCTCGGTAGGCCTGGCGGCGCTGGTGACGGCGTACGTCGGCGTCGACTTTTTCGCTAACGGCAAACAGGCGGTCAGCGTACCGCTGTGGAACTGGATGTCGGTCGGTGATTTCAACATCGGCTTCAACCTGGTGCTGGATGGCCTGTCTCTGACCATGCTCTCCGTGGTTACCGGCGTCGGCTTCCTGATCCACATGTTCGCCTCCTGGTACATGCGCGGCGAAGAGGGCTACTCTCGCTTCTTCGCTTACACCAACCTGTTTATCGCCAGCATGGTCGTTTTGGTGTTGGCCGATAACCTGCTGTTGATGTACCTGGGTTGGGAAGGCGTGGGTCTCTGTTCTTACCTGCTGATCGGCTTCTACTACACCGATCCGAAGAACAACGCCGCGGCGATGAAAGCGTTCGTGGTCACCCGCGTCGGCGACGTGTTCCTCGCCTTCGCGCTGTTCATTCTTTATAACGAACTGGGCACCCTGAACTTCCGCGAAATGGTTGAGCTGGCGCCGCAGCACTTCGCTAACGGCAGCACCACGCTGCAGTGGGCGACGCTGATGCTGCTCGGCGGCGCGGTCGGTAAATCCGCTCAGCTGCCGCTGCAAACGTGGCTTGCCGATGCGATGGCGGGCCCGACGCCGGTCTCTGCGCTGATCCACGCCGCTACCATGGTGACCGCGGGCGTGTACCTGATTGCCCGTACCCACGGCCTGTTCCTGATGACGCCGGAAGTGCTGCATCTGGTCGGTATCGTTGGCGCAATCACGCTGGTGTTGGCGGGCTTCGCCGCGCTGGTGCAGACCGACATCAAACGCGTGCTGGCTTACTCGACTATGAGCCAGATTGGCTACATGTTCCTCGCGCTGGGCGTGCAGGCATGGGACGCGGCGATCTTCCACCTGATGACGCATGCGTTCTTTAAAGCGCTGCTGTTCCTGTCGTCCGGTTCGGTGATCCTCGCCTGCCATCACGAACAGAACATCTTCAAGATGGGCGGCCTGCGCAAATCCATTCCGCTGGTTTATGTCTGCTTCCTGGTGGGGGGAGCGGCGCTGTCCGCTCTGCCGCTTATCACCGCAGGCTTCTTCAGTAAGGATGAGATTCTGGCTGGCGCGATGGCCAACGGCCATATCAATCTGATGGTAGCGGGCCTGGTTGGCGCCTTTATGACCTCGCTGTATACCTTCCGTATGATTTTCATCGTGTTCCACGGTAAAGAGCAAATTCACGCGCACGCAGGGAAGGGGATTACCCACCATCTGCCGCTGATTGTGCTGCTGATTCTGTCCACCTTCGTTGGCGCGCTGATTGTGCCGCCGCTGGAAGGCGTACTGCCGCAGACCACCGAGCTCGCTCACGGTAGCGTGATGACGCTGGAAATGACCTCCGGGATTATCGCTATCGCCGGCATCCTGATCGCCGCATGGCTGTGGCTGGGCAAACGTACGCTGGTGACTTCCATCGCCAACAGCGCGCCTGGCCGCTTCTTCGGTACCTGGTGGTTCCATGCCTGGGGCTTCGACTGGTTATACGACAAAGTGTTCGTGAAACCATTCCTCGGTATCGCCTGGCTGCTGAAGAGCGATCCGCTGAACTCGTTGATGAATATCCCGGCGATTCTGTCCCGCTTCGCAGGTAAAGGCCTGCTGGTGAGCGAGAACGGCTATCTGCGGTGGTATGTGGCTTCAATGAGCATTGGCGCGGTGGTAGTGCTGGCTCTGCTGATGGTACTGCGTTGATTTGAGCGCGCGGTTTTGCCCGGTGGCGTTTCGCTTACCGGGCCTACGAAACCGTAGGTCGGGTAAGCGAAACGCCACCCGACACAACAAACCGCACTCAAACGTGAATGTAGTCGAATTCGTTGAAAATCGGTCCTGAACGGGACTTTAACAAGGAATAAAAATCGCCATGTTATTACCCTGGCTAATATTAATCCCCTTTATTGGCGGCTTCCTGTGCTGGCAGACTGAACGCTTTGGCGTGAAACTGCCGCGCTGGATTGCGCTGATTACCATGGGACTGACGCTGGTGCTTGGCCTGCAGCTGTGGATGCAGGGCGGCTATTCTCTGACGCAATCCGCGGGTATTCCGCAGTGGCAGTCGGAATTCGTGCTGCCGTGGATCCCACGTTTCGGCATTAGCATCCATCTGGCGATTGACGGTCTGTCGCTGCTGATGGTGGTGCTGACCGGCCTGCTCGGCGTGTTGGCGGTGCTCTGTTCCTGGCGCGAAATCGAAAAGTACCAGGGCTTCTTCCACCTCAACCTGATGTGGATCCTGGGCGGCGTCATCGGCGTATTCCTCGCCATCGACATGTTCCTGTTCTTCTTCTTCTGGGAAATGATGTTGGTGCCGATGTACTTCCTGATCGCGCTGTGGGGTCACAAAGCCTCTGACGGTAAAACGCGTATCACGGCGGCCACCAAGTTCTTCATCTATACCCAGGCGAGCGGCCTGGTGATGCTGATCGCCATTCTGGCGCTGGCATTCGTTCACTTCAACGCCACCGGCGTGTGGACCTTCAACTATGAAGAGCTGCTGAAAACCCCGATGTCGCACGGCGTGGAATACATGCTGATGCTCGGCTTCTTCATCGCCTTCGCGGTGAAAATGCCGGTAGTGCCGCTGCACGGCTGGCTACCGGACGCCCACTCCCAGGCGCCGACTGCCGGTTCCGTCGACCTCGCGGGCATCTTGCTGAAAACCGCGGCCTACGGTCTGCTGCGCTTTGCGCTGCCGCTGTTCCCGAACGCCTCCGCCGAGTTTGCGCCAATCGCCATGTGGTTGGGCGTGATCGGTATCTTCTACGGCGCGTGGATGGCCTTCGCCCAGACCGATATCAAACGTCTGATTGCTTACACCTCCGTTTCCCACATGGGCTTCGTACTGATTGCTATCTACACCGGTAGCCAGCTGGCTTATCAAGGGGCGGTGATTCAGATGATTGCCCACGGTCTGTCCGCGGCGGGTCTGTTCATTCTGTGCGGCCAGCTGTACGAACGTCTGCACACCCGCGATATGCGCCAGATGGGCGGCTTGTGGAGCAAAATTAAATGGCTGCCGGCGATGTCGATGTTCTTCGCTGTCGCCACCCTGGGGATGCCGGGCACCGGTAACTTTGTCGGCGAATTTATGATTCTGTTCGGCAGCTATAAAGTGGTGCCGGTGATTACCGTTATCTCGACCTTTGGTCTGGTATTCGCTTCCGTTTACTCGCTGTCGATGCTGCATCGCGCTTACTTCGGTAAAGCGAAAAGCGAAATCGCGACGAAAGAGCTGCCGGGGATGTCCCTGCGTGAACTGTCTATCATCCTGCTGCTGGTGGTGCTGCTGGTGCTGTTGGGCTTCTTCCCGCAGCCAATTCTCGACACCTCGCATGCTGCGATGAGCAACATTCAGCAGTGGTTTGTTAATTCTGTTTCTACTACAAGGCCGTAATTCGCCATGACAATAACTCCACAACAACTGATCGCACTGCTACCGCTGCTGATCGTCGGCTTGACGGTGGTGGTTGTGATGCTCTCCATTGCGTGGCGACGCAATCATTTTCTCAATGCCACGTTGTCGGTTCTCGGACTTAACGCCGCGCTGGTCTCGCTCTGGTTTGTCGGTCAGAACGGGGCGATGGACGTCACCCCGCTGATCCGCGTTGACGGTTACTCGATGCTCTATACCGGGCTGGTGCTGTTAGCGAGCCTCGCGACCTGTACTTTCGCCTACCCATGGCTTGAGGGTTACAAGGACAATAAAGAAGAGTTCTACCTGCTGGTGCTGATCGCCGCGCTGGGTGGTATTCTGCTGGCCGGCGCTAATCACCTGGCCTCGCTGTTCCTCGGTATCGAATTGATTTCGCTGCCGTTGTTCGGCCTGGTCGGTTACGCCTTCCGCCAGAAACGTTCGCTGGAAGCGAGCATCAAATACACCATCCTCTCCGCGGCAGCCTCGTCTTTCCTGCTGTTCGGTATGGCGCTGGTGTATGCGAATTCCGGTAACCTGTCCTTCCTCGCGCTGGGCAAGAGCCTGGCTGACAACGCGCTCCACGAGCCGCTGCTGCTGGCGGGCCTCGGTCTGATGATCGTCGGTCTTGGCTTTAAACTGTCGCTGGTGCCGTTCCACCTGTGGACGCCTGATGTATACCAGGGCGCGCCTGCGCCGGTATCCACCTTCCTGGCGACCGCCAGCAAGATTGCCATCTTCGGCGTGGTGATGCGTCTGTTCCTGTACATGCCGGTGGGCGACAGCGAAGCGGTACGCGTGGTGCTGGGCCTGATCGCCTTCGCCTCTATCATCTTCGGTAACCTGATGGCGCTGAGCCAGACCAACATTAAGCGTCTGCTCGGTTACTCTTCCATCTCACACCTCGGCTATCTGCTGGTGGCGTTAATCGCCCTGCAGAGCGGCGAAATGTCGATGGAAGCCGTTGGCGTCTACCTGGCCGGTTATCTGTTCAGCAGCCTCGGCGCGTTCGGCGTGGTCAGCCTGATGTCCAGCCCGTACCGCGGTCCGGATGCTGACTCGCTGTTCTCCTACCGCGGTCTGTTCTGGCACCGTCCGATCCTGTCGGCGGTAATGACGGTGATGATGCTGTCGCTGGCCGGTATTCCGATGACCCTCGGCTTTATCGGTAAGTTCTACGTGCTGGCCGTCGGTGTGCATGCGCACCTGTGGTGGCTGGTTGCCGCGGTAGTGATCGGCTCGGCGATTGGTCTCTACTACTACCTGCGCGTTGCCGTCAGCCTGTACCTGAGCGCCCCGGAGCAGCTGAACCGCGATGCGCCGTCAAACTGGCAGTACAGCGCCGGCGGTATCGTGGTGCTGATCTCCGCGCTGCTGGTGCTGGTGCTTGGCGTGTGGCCGCAGCCGCTGATTAGCATCGTGCAACTGGCGACGCCGCTGATGTAATCTGCGCTATAAATAAAAAAAACCGCCGACTTGTCGGCGGTTTTTTTATGCCTGCGATTTATGCCAGTCGATAAACCATAAAATCCTCCGCCAGTAGCGTATTGGCGAAAATCTCCCGGCATTCCGCCAGCATACGCAGGCAGCCTTCGGCATCGTAGCGCGAGCTAAAGTGGGTGGCGATTAGCGTGCCGACCCCTGCTTCTTTGGCAAGCGCCGCGGTCTGCTGACTGGAAGAGTGGCCACGGCTATTGGCTTTCTCCGCCATCGCCTGCTCAAGGGTGGTTTCGTGGACCATTACATCCGCGCCGCGCGCCATCTCCAGCGCCTGCGGGCAGGGGGCGGTATCGCCAAAGATGGCCAGCGTTTTACCCGGCGTCGATGGCCCCAGATAGCGGCTACCGTCAATGACCCGGCCATCTTCCAGCTCAACGCGCTGACCGAGCTTGAGCTGATGGAACAGCGGCCCCGGACGCACGCCATCGGCAATCAGTTGGGCGGCATCGAGCGTACCGGGCTTGTCATGCTGTTCGATGCGGTAGCCGTAGCACTCCACCGGATGGCTGAGCGGGTACGCGCTGACCCGATAGCCGTCTTCGTCGAAGACCAGACCTGGGCCGACTTCGATGATAGTGAGCGGATAATCGGTCCATGACCCGCTCAGGCGCAGCGCGGTTTCGATGAATTCTTTAATCCCTTTTGGCCCGTAAACTGTCAGCGGCAGCGAGTTTCCCTGCATCGAGCGGCTGCACAACAGGCCGGGCAGGCCGAACAGATGATCGCCGTGCAGGTGAGTGATGAAAATTTTATTCAGTTTGCCTGGGTGGTAAGGGGTATGGAGAAACTGATGCTGGGTGCCTTCGCCGCAGTCAAACAACCACATTTCAGCGCTGGTGGGTTGTTGCAAATTCAGTATTATCGACGTCATATTACGCGTACGGGTCGGCACGCCGGCGGATGTCCCCAAAAATGTTAATTCCATCGTCCAGTGTCCTCAGGCGAGTGGTAAAGCATCAGTATATCAATAAGGAGTCACAAATGATGACCTGGCAGGATTTACATCACAGCGAGCTCACCGTTGCTCAACTGTACGCCTTGCTGAAGCTGCGCAGCGCGGTGTTTGTCGTCGAACAACGCTGCGTCTATCAGGATATCGACGGCGATGATTTAGTCGGTGAGAACCGTCATCTGCTCGGCTGGCGCGACGGAGAGCTGGTGGCCTACGCGCGGATCCTCAAAAGCGAAGAGGAGTTCGAACCGGTGGTGATTGGCCGGGTTATCGTTAGCCCGTCCGTGCGCGGCGAGAAGCTGGGCTACCAGTTGATGGAGCAGGCGCTGGCCAGCTGCCGGCAGAACTGGCCGCAGAAGGCGATTTATCTGGGGGCGCAGGCGCATCTGCAGAAATTTTATGCCAGCTTTGGTTTTGTGCCGGTGACAGAGGTATACGATGAAGATGGTATTGCCCATATCGGTATGGCGCGTGACATCACAACTCATTAAGAAGCTAAATAGTAATAGCGTATCGCTATCAATTATCTATACTTTTCCTCCTGTAGCGAATCCAGTGTCTGGCGTTCGCCGGGCCTGTTAAGGTTCGCTCCCTCATGATGGGTACTGCTATTTATCGCAGCTACCCTTTATAATGTGGGGTTTTTAATTTCGTGGAGGTTCGCGTGCTGTCTGTTTCCACCGCGCTGGAAAGCCTGTTGGGTTGTCTGGCTGAAGATTTCCCTCCGTCGCCCGGCACGCGAATTTTTGATATCCCATTCCCGTTAAACGACGCCTTCGACCCGTTACTGTGGTGCGCGCGCCAGCCGTGCTGGCCGCAATTCTACTGGCAGCAGCGTAATGGTGATGAAGAGCTGGCGGCGCTGGGGGCGGTAACCACCTTTGCCTCTTTGTCCGCGGCGCATGATTTTTTATGCGCGCAGGGGCGGGAAGATCTGCGCATCAGCGGGCTGAACGCGTTCGACCCGCAGCAGGGCCATCTGTTTCTGCCGCGGCTGGAGTGGCGCCGCCTGGGCGGCAAAGCGACCTTGCGGCTGGTGGTACACAGTGCGACCTCGCTGCTTGACGACGCGACCGCCGCGCGGGCGTTTCTCCAATCATTAAATAGCGAGCAGGCGACGGCGGCATCGATGCCGCCGCTGCAAAGCGAGCAGCATGCGCCGGAATACCCGCAGTGGCGTGAGCTGATTACGCAGGCGACGCAGGCAATCGGCGCCGGCGAAATGGATAAGGTTGTGCTGGCGCGGGTCACGGATTTACGCTTTAGCGCGCCGCTGCAGGCGTTTGCCATTATGGCGGCCAGTCGGCGCAGCAATCTTAACTGTTTTCACTTCCTGATGGCCTTTAGCCCGAAGCAGGCGTTTCTCGGCTCCACGCCGGAACGGCTATGGCGGCGACGCGGCGCGCTGCTGCGCACCGAAGCGCTGGCGGGTACCCTCGCTAATCATCCTGATGACGCCCGGGCGCAGCAGTTGGGCGATTGGCTAATGAAAGACGATAAAAACCAGCGGGAAAATATGCTGGTGGTCGAGGATATCTGCCAGCGTTTGCAGAGCGAGTCGCCGACGCTTGACGTTCTACCGCCGCAGGTCGTACGCCTGCGTAAGGTGCAGCATCTCCGGCGCTGTATCTGGTGCGAACTGGCTGAGCCCGACGACAGCCGCTGCTTGCTGCAGCTGCAGCCTACCGCCGCGGTGGCGGGGCTGCCGCGCCAGACGGCGCTGGCGTTCATCCGCCGTCATGAGCCTTTCGCCCGCGAATGGTATGCCGGCTCCGCAGGTTATCTTTCTCTGGCGCAAAGCGAGTTTTGCGTGGCGCTGCGCTCGGCAAAAGTCGAGAACGACACCCTGCGGCTGTATGCCGGGGCCGGTATTGTCAGCGGATCTGACCCGCAGCAGGAGTGGCAAGAAATAGAAAATAAAGCGGCGGGATTACGAACGTTATTACTTTCAGAAACGTAGAGAGACGACGTATATCAAAACGGCGCAACTCTGCCTTATCTATACTTAGCATCAATATTTGATACCGGACAATTTCATGTCAGTAAGCGCATTTAACCGACGCTGGGCGGCGGTGATCCTTGAAGCTTTAACCCGCCACGGCGTGCAGCACATTTGCATTGCCCCAGGCTCGCGCTCGACGCCCTTAACCCTGGCGGCGGCGGAAAACCGCGCTTTTATTCATCACACTCATTTTGACGAACGTGGCCTTGGCCACCTGGCGCTGGGACTGGCGAAGGCTAGCCGCCAGCCGGTGGCGGTGATTGTGACCTCCGGAACCGCAACCGCGAATCTCTATCCGGCGCTGATTGAAGCGGGCCTGACGGGTGAAAAACTGATCCTGCTGACCGCCGACCGCCCGCCGGAGCTTATCGACTGCGGCGCCAATCAGGCCATCCGCCAACCGGGAATGTTTGCTTCTCATCCTGCGCAGACCGTTTCTTTACCGCGTCCTTCGCAGGATATTTCCGCGCGCTGGTTGGTCTCGACCATCGATCAGGCGCTGGGCGAGCTGCATGCCGGCGGGGTGCATATCAACTGCCCGTTCGCTGAGCCGCTATATGGCGATATGGACGATACCGGGCTGGAGTGGCAACAGCAGCTCGGCAACTGGTGGCAGAGCGATAAGCCCTGGCTGCGTCAGGCGCTGCAGATGGAGAGTGAGAAACAGCGCGACTGGTTCTTCTGGCGGCAAAAACGCGGCGTAGTGGTCGCGGGCAGGATGAGCGCCGCGGAAGGTAAAAAAGTGGCTGAATGGGCGCAGACCCTCGGCTGGCCGCTGATTGGCGATGTCCTGTCGCAGACCGGGCAGCCGTTACCGTGCGCCGACCTGTGGCTTGGCAACGGTAAAGCGGTCAGCGAACTGGCGCAGGCGCAAATCGTCGTGCAACTCGGTAGCAGCCTGACCGGCAAACGCGTGCTTCAGTGGCAGGCGACCTGCGAGCCGGATGAATACTGGCTGGTGGATAATCTGCGCGGTCGCCTCGATCCGGCGCAGCACCGCGGTCGCCGTCTGCTCTCAAGCGTTGAGCGCTGGCTCGAACTGCATCCGGCGGAGAAACGCCAGCCGTGGGCGACGGTGATCCCGCAGCTTGCCGGGCAGGCGTGGCAGGCCGCGGTCGCCAGCAACGAGCCTTTTGGCGAAGCGCAGCTGGCGCAGCGCATTCGGCGCTATTTGCCGGATCAGGGACAGCTGTTTGTTGGCAACAGTTTAGTGGTACGCCTGATAGACGCGCTGGGGCAACTGCCGGCGGGTTATCCGGTCTATAGTAATCGCGGCGCCAGCGGCATCGATGGCCTATTGGCGACCGCCGCCGGCGTGCAGCGCGCGAGCGCCCGGCCTACGCTTGCGATCGTCGGCGATCTTTCGGCGTTATACGATCTCAACTCGCTGGCCCTGCTGCGCCAGGCGTCGGCGCCGCTGGTGCTGATCGTGGTCAATAATAACGGCGGGCAGATTTTCTCTATGCTGCCGACGCCGCAGGACGAGCGCCGCCAGTTCTATTTAATGCCGCAGGACGTTGATTTCAGCCACGCGGCGGCGATGTTTGGTCTGGCTTATCACCGCCCTGATGACTGGCAGTCGCTGGATGAGGCGCTGGCAGGCGCGTGGCGCCGCGCCGGGGCGACGGTAATTGAGCTGGCGGTTAACGAGACCGACGGTACGCAGACTCTCCAGCAACTGCTGGCGCAGGTAAGCCGCCTGTGACGTTCAACGCGACGGTTGAAAGCGGCCAGCCGGGTTATCCCTGGCTGGTATTCCTGCACGGCTTTTCCGGAGACCGCGACGAGTGGCGTACGGTTGGTGAAGCGTTTCCGGCTTGGCCGCGGCTGTATCTCGATCTGCCGGGGCACGGTGGCTCGGCGGATATCGCGGTCGATGGCTTTACCGGGGTCAGCGAATTACTGCAGGCTACGCTAAATAGTTACAACATCCTGGATTACTGGTTGGTTGGCTACTCCCTGGGCGGCCGGGTGGCGATGAACTTCGCCTGCCAGCCGCGCGCGGGCCTGCGCGGCCTGATCGTCGAGGGCGGACATCCGGGCCTGCAGGACGAAGCGTCGCGGCAGGCGCGGCGCGGCAATGATAGCGCCTGGGCGGAACGTTTTCGCCGCGAGCCGTTAGCGCAGGTCTTCGCCGACTGGTATCAGCAGCCGGTCTTCGCTTCGCTGGATGCGGCGCAGCGTGAGTCATTGGTCGCCCTACGTCGCCGCAATAATGGCGCTACGCTGGCGGCGATGCTGGAGGCAACCTCCCTTGCGGAGCAGGCCGATTTGCGCGCGTCTCTGCAGGCTCGCGATTTTCCTTTTCACTACCTGTGCGGCGAACGCGACGCCAAGTTTCGCGCTATCGCGCAAGCGCTCGCCGCCGATACCCATATCATTCACCATGCCGGACACAACGCGCACCGGGACAACCCCGCTGCGGTGATTGCCTGTCTGGCGCAGATTCTGGCAAGTTAACTGAAGGACATTCTATGATCTCTCTTGATGAAGCAATGCTCTACGCCCCCGTTGAATGGCACGATTGCTCAGAAGGCTATACCGATATTCGTTATCAAAAATCGACTGACGGGATTGCTAAAATCACCATCAATCGTCCGCAGGTGCGCAACGCCTTCCGTCCACTGACCGTCAAAGAGATGATTCAGGCGCTGGCGGATGCCCGCTATGACGACAATATCGGCGTCATCGTGCTGACCGGTGAAGGCGATAAAGCTTTCTGCGCCGGCGGCGACCAGAAAGTCCGCGGCGACTACGGCGGCTATCAGGACGACTCCGGGGTTCACCATCTCAACGTGCTCGACTTCCAGCGCCAGATCCGCACCTGCCCGAAACCAGTAGTGGCGATGGTCGCCGGTTACTCTATCGGTGGCGGCCACGTACTGCACATGATGTGCGACCTGACCATCGCGGCGGATAATGCCATCTTCGGCCAGACCGGGCCAAAAGTCGGCTCCTTTGATGGCGGCTGGGGCGCTTCCTATATGGCGCGTATCGTCGGGCAGAAAAAAGCGCGCGAAATCTGGTTCCTGTGCCGTCAGTACGACGCCCAGCAGGCGCTGGATATGGGGCTGGTGAATACCGTGGTCCCATTGGCGGATCTGGAAAAAGAGACCGTGCGCTGGTGTCGTGAAATGCTGCAAAACAGCCCGATGGCG
This sequence comes from Klebsiella sp. CN_Kp091, assembly GCF_040065095.1. Lineage (NCBI taxonomy): Bacteria > Pseudomonadati > Pseudomonadota > Gammaproteobacteria > Enterobacterales > Enterobacteriaceae > Klebsiella > Klebsiella sp. CN_Kp091. The sequence goes on from NZ_JBEAIO010000001.1 coordinate 99,520, forward strand.
CTGCGTTGCCTGAAAGCGGCGCTGAACGCCGACTGCGACGGCCAGGCCGGGCTGCAGGAGCTGGCGGGTAACGCCACCATGCTGTTCTACATGACGGAAGAAGGGCAGGAAGGACGTAACGCCTTCAACCAGAAACGTCAGCCGGACTTCAGCAAATTTAAACGGAATCCATAATGCGCGTTTCGCAGGTTTACCGCTGGCAGATACCGATGGACGCGGGCGTGGTTCTGCGCGAACGGCGGTTAAAAACCCGCGATGGGCTGTTCATCCGCCTGCAGGAGGGTGAACGCGAAGGCTGGGGGGAAATTTCTCCCCTGCCGGGATTCAGTGACGAAACGCTGGAAGAGGCGCAAATGGCGCTGCTGGCGTGGGCGCGGGCCTGGCGCGACGGCGCCGAGGCGCCGCTTCCTATGCAGCCCTCCGTCGCTTTTGGTATTAGTTGCGCGCAGGCGGAGCTTGGCGGCGAGCTACCACAGGCGGCGGATTATCGCGCGGCGCCGCTCTGTTCCGGCGACCCGGATGAACTGTTCGCCAAACTGGCGGCGATGCCCGGCGAGAAAGTCGCTAAGGTGAAAGTAGGGCTGTGGGAGGCGGTACGCGACGGCATGGTGGTGAATCTGCTGCTGGAAGCGATCCCCGACCTGCAGCTGCGGCTGGATGCCAACCGGGCGTGGACGCCGGTCAAAGCGCAGCAGTTCGCCAAATACGTTAATCCGGCGTATCGCCAACGCATTGCCTTTCTCGAAGAACCGTGCAAAAGCCGCGACGATTCGCGTGAATTCAGCCAGCAGACCGGTATTGCTATCGCCTGGGATGAAAGCCTGCGCGAGGCGGATTTCCGCTTTGTCGCCGAGCCTGGCGTGCGCGCGGTGGTGATCAAACCGACGCTGACCGGCAGCTTACAAAAGGTTCAGCAACAGGTCGCCGCGGCGCATGCGCTGGGGCTGAGCGCGGTGATTAGCTCGTCGATCGAGTCCAGCCTGGGATTAACGCAGCTGGCGCGGGTTGCCGCCTGGCTGACTCCGCAGACTATCCCCGGACTCGACACGCTGGCGCTGATGGGCGCTCAGCTGGTGCGGGCGTGGCCGGAGAGTACGCTGCCAATTTTCAATGCTGATGAGCTGGAGCAACTGCTGTGATGTTTTCCGATTGGCCGTGGCGCCACTGGCGTCAGTTACGCGGCGAGTCGCAGGCGCTACGCCTGAATGACCAGCCGTTGACCTGGCGTGAGCTATGCGCGCGGATTGACGCGCTGGCATCTGGTTTTGCCGCGCAGGGCGTCATGGAGGGTCAGGGCGTGGCGCTTAGGGCCTACAACCAGCCGGAGACGCTACTCGCCTGGCTGGCGCTGCTGCAGTGCGGGGCGCGGGTGCTGCCGCTTAATCCGCAGCTGCCTATGGCCTTGCTGCAGGAACTGCTGCCTGCGTTAACCGTACAGCATCAACTGGTGCTTAACGGTGATTCGCTGCCGGGGAATTTACCGGCGTTAACTCTGCAGGCGGCAGAAGGCGCCTGTGCCGTCTGCTGGTATGGCGAACGGCTGGTGTCGATGACGTTAACCTCCGGCTCAACCGGCCTGCCGAAGGCGGCGGTACATAGCGCCAGCGCCCATCTGGCCAGTGCCGCTGGCGTGCTGGCGCTGATGCCGTTTGCCGCGGAAGACGACTGGCTGCTGTCGCTGCCGTTGTTCCATGTCTCCGGGCAGGGGATCATCTGGCGCTGGCTGCTGGCTGGCGCGCGGCTGACGGTGCGCGATAGACAACCACTGGAGCAGGCGCTGCTGGGCTGTACCCATGCTTCACTGGTACCGACTCAGCTATGGCGCCTGCTAAATGGCGATGCCGATGTTTCACTCAAGGCGGTGCTGCTTGGCGGCGCGGCGATCCCCGTCGAGCTGACCGAAAGGGCGCGAGCGCAGGGGATACGCAGCTTCTGCGGCTACGGCCTCACTGAATTCGCCTCCACGGTTTGCGCCAAAGAGGCCGACGGAGCGGCGGATGTGGGCGAAGCGCTGCCGGGACGGGAGGTAAAAATTGTCGCCGGCGAGATCTGGCTGCGGGCGGCGAGCATGGCCGCGGGCTACTGGCGGGATGGTCAACTGTTGTCATTAACCAACGATGAAGGCTGGTTTGCGACGCGCGATCGCGGGGAGTTACGCAACGCCAGGCTGTCGATTATAGGGCGACTGGATAATCTCTTTTTTAGCGGCGGCGAAGGCATTCAGCCGGAGGAGGTTGAGCGCGTGATACTCGCCCATCCGCAGGTTCAGCAGGTGTTTATTGTGCCGCAGGATAATGTCGAATACGGCCAACGCCCGGTGGCGGTGGTTGAATGCGAGGACGGCTGCGAAATGGCCACGCTGGCGGCATGGAGTGCAGAACGGTTAGCGCGTTTCCAGCAGCCGGTACAGTGGCTACGGCTGCCGGAAACGTTAAAGAACGGCGGGATTAAGATTTCGCGCCGGGCGCTGCGCGAATGGGTCAATTCGCCGGTTTAGCCGATATTGGCCTCGGCGCGGCGCTGGCGCTGTTTACGTCTCAGACGCAGCAGCGGCGGCACCACCAGGACGGCGACAGCCAGCATTAGCAATGTTTTGGTTACGCCGCTTTCCCAGAGGATAGCCAGATTACCGTTGCTGATTGACAGCGCGCGGCGCAGGTTCTGCTCCAGCATCTCGCCCAGCACAAAACCGAGGATCAGCGGCGACATCGGGAAATGCATTTTACGCATGATGTAGCCGAGCACGCCGAGACCAACCATCAGCAGCAGGTCAAAGGTGGTGCTGTGCACCGCATAGACGCCAACGGCGGAAACGGCGGCGATGGCTGGTACCAGGAACCACAGCGGTATCGTCAGCATGCGGGTGAACAGGCCAATCAGCGGAATGTTCATGATAAGCAGCATCACGTTGGCGATAAGCAGCGCGGCGATAAGTCCCCAGACAATATCCGGCTGTTCGGTGAACATCGCCGGGCCGGGCGTAATGTTATATAGCGTCAGCGCACCCATCATGACCGCGGTGGTACCGGAGCCAGGCACGCCGAGCGTCAGCATCGGAATAAACGAACCGCAGGCGGAGGCGTTATTAGCGGCTTCCGGCGCCGCCACGCCGCGAATATCCCCCTTGCCGAAGTTATCGCTGTTGCCGCTGATTTTTTTCTCCGTCATATAGGTGATGGCGCTGGCGATGGTCGCCCCGGCACCGGGCAGAATACCGACGAAGAAACCCACGACGGAAGAGCGTAGGGTCGCGCCGACGCACTGCGCGGCCTCTTTGGTGTTAAACAGCATGCGCCCGGTTTTACGCACCAGCGTTTGCCCACCGCTGGTGCTCTCCAGCATCAACAGGATCTCGGAAACGGAGAACAGGCCGATGACCACCACAATAAATTGCACGCCATCGGAGAGATGGACGCTGTCGAAGGTGAAGCGGTAAACCCCGGTGTTGGCATCCACGCCCACCGTCGCCAGGCCCAAACCGATTAACGCCGCGAGAAAGGATTTCAGCGGGTTTTGCGCCATCATGCTGCCGAGGCAGGCGATGGCAAACACCATCAGCGCGAAATATTCCGCCGGGCCGAACGCCAGCGACCACTGGGCGAGGAGCGGCGCGAACAGAATAATGCCGCCGATCGCGATAAGCGAACCGAAGAAAGAGCTAACGGCGGAAATCGATAGTGCGACGCCGCCGCGCCCTTGCTGCGCCATGGGATAGCCATCAAGCGCCGTCATGATGGCGGCGGCATCGCCGGGTACGTTCAGCAGGATAGATGAAATACGCCCGCCATATTCGCAACCGATATAGACCGTCGCCAACAGGATCAGCGCCGATTCCGCAGGCAGGTGCAGGGCAAAGGCCAGCGGCAGCAGAATGGCGACGCCGTTAATCGGCCCGAGGCCGGGCAGCAGCCCGACGATGGTTCCGACAAAGCAGCCGATGAGGGCGATAAGCAGATTTTCCGGCGTCATGGCGACGGCGAAACCCTGCGACAGATAGATCCAGGTATCCATAAGCTTCTCCGTTAATTTAACCAGACGCCAAGCGGCAGGGTCACATCAAGTAAGGTATCGAAGGCGTACCATAACGAGACGCCCATCACCACGCCGGCAATGCCTGTCGCCGGTAGCGTGGCGCCGAACAGCAGGCCAATCACCGCCGTCAGTAGCGCAGTGGCTAGCGGAAAGCCCAGCCATTCAAATCCCCAGGCATAGACCACCAGCACCACGACCATGGTTAACAGCCGTTGCAGTACATGTCGTCCCGGCCACTCGATGGCGTCCGGGCGACGCAGCAGCATCAGCGCCGAACACAGCAGCATCAGGCCGATAATGCCCAATGGGAAAGGGCGCGGGCCGACGGGTTCATACGAGTATTCGCTGTGGATCTGCCAGGCGATAAACAGGCCGCCAATGCATAACAACAGCCAGACTCCGGCAAAGATACGATCGCTCATTAGCGCCTCCGCGGATTATTTAGCCAGGCCAAAGGCTTTCGCCTGTTCGCGATAATCGCTGACCTGCTGTTTTACATAGGTATCGAGCTCCTTGCCGTTCATGTTGAATTCAAACAGGCCGCGCAGTTCACGTTGCTTTTTGAACTCATCGGTTTGCTGCAGTTTAGTGAATTCATCAACCCACCACTGATAGTCGGCATCGCTTACCTTCGGGCCCATAAAGAAGCCGCGAATAATCGGCCACACCAGGTCATAGCCCTGCTCTTTAGCGGTAGGGACATTGGCCAGCGCGCCCGGCAGACGTTCGTTGGAGAAGACCGCCAGGACGCGGATCTTATTTCCCTGCAGGTACGGCACCATTTCACTCAGATCGCCGGAGACCGCCTGCACATGGTTGCCGAGCAGCGCGGTTACCGGCTCGCCGCCGCCCTCAAAGGCGACATAGCGCATCTTGTGCGGATCAACGTTGGCTTTTTGCGCCAGTAGCGCCGCTTTCATCCAGTCCTGGCTGCCGATGGAGGCCCCGGCGCCAATGACGATAGTGGCGGGATTTTTCTCCATCGCAGTCATGAATGACTTCAGGTCTTTCCATGGCGAATCGGCGCGCACGGCAATCATGCCGTAGTCGGTACCGACGCTGGCCAGCCAGCGTACGTCATCAACGCCGTAGCGGCCGAATTTCCCCTGCGACAAATTCAGCAGCGAGCCGCCGGAAAAGGCGACCACGGTTCCGGCTTCCGCCGGGCGCTGGGCGACGATGGCGTTATAGGCCACCGCGCCGACGCCGCCGGGCATATAGGTGACTCGCATCGGTTTTTCGATCGCGCCGGTTTCCATCAGGCTCACCTGAATTAGCTTACAGGTAAGGTCGAAGCCGCCGCCGGGTTTGGCGGGGGCGATACATTCGGTGCGGGACGGGGCTTGCGCCGCGAAAGCGGTGGTTGTACATAGGCACAGCGCGATGGCGCTAAGATGGCGGAAAAATGGCGTTTTCATAGGCTTCCTCAGTAGGTACAGGGAATGTTTTTCTGATTATGTGAACCGACATGTGGCGATTCGGTTGCGTGATTGTTAAAACAGTTACCTTTCATTTCCCTTTCAATGCGGCAGCAACTTTACAGGATGTGATATGCGTCTCTTATTAGCCGAGGATAACCGTGAGCTGGCTCACTGGCTGGAAAAAGCGCTGGTGCAGGGCGGTTTTGCCGTGGATTGCGTTTTTGATGGCCGGGCGGCGGATCTCCTGCTGCAAAGCGAAAAATATGCGCTGGCGGTGCTGGATATCGGTATGCCGGGCCTGGATGGCCTCGAGGTGGTACAGCGGTTGCGTAAGCGCGGGCAAACGCTGCCGGTGCTGCTGTTGACCGCGCGCAGCGCGGTAGCGGACCGGGTGAAAGGGCTGAACGTCGGCGCCGATGATTACCTGCCTAAACCTTTTGAGCTGGAGGAGCTCGACGCCCGTCTGCGGGCGTTGCTGCGACGCAGCGAAGGGCAGGTGCATGAGGTACAGCAGCTTGGGGATCTGGAATATCGCGATGAAGGCTATTTTCTGCTGCGTGGTGAGATGTTGTCCCTGACGCCGCGCGAGCTGGCGCTGTTGAAAGTGCTGATGTTTCGCCGTACCCGTCCGGTTTCCCGCCAGCAGCTATTTGAACAGGTGTTTAGCCTCAGCGACGACGTCAGTCCGGAAAGCATCGAACTTTATATTCACCGCCTGCGCAAGAAGCTCCAGCAAAGCAACGTGCGTATTACTACGCTACGCGGGCTGGGTTATCTGCTGGAGTGTGAGCCGCATGAGCTGGGGTAAACCGCAATCGCTGTATGCCCAACTGCTGCTGTTTCTTGGCCTGCCGCTGGCGCTGTTGTGGGGGCTATCGGCATTCAATAGCTACGTGAGCGCGCTGCAGGCGGCGACGCAGGCCTACGATCGTACGCTGCTCTCCTCGGCGCGTACCGTGGCGGAGCGGCTGGTAGTGCGCGGCGGTCATCTGGAGGTCAATGTGCCCTGGGTGGTGCTGGACAGCTTTGAACTCAACATGAACGACCGGCTGTATTACAAGGTGGTCGACCCGCAGGGGAAAGTGATTTCCGGCTTTGACGATCTGCCGGCAATGCCGCCGGCCACTTCACGAACTCAACTTTATCCGGCGCTGGCATGGTTTTATCATACCGAATACCGCGGTCAGGCAATCCGCGTGGCGCGCCTGCTGCAGCCGGTCAATGAAGGCGGTATCGTTGGTATGGCGGAGATTTATATTGCCGAAACGCTGCAGTCGCGGCGCTGGCTGGCCGGACAACTGCTGTTCTCATCCTGGGTGTCACAGGGCTTATTAGTGCTATTGACGTTGGTACTGGCGGGGTGGCTACTGCGCCGCGTTCTGCGGCCAATGCGTCAGCTCTCGGCGCTGATGGTGCGCCGCGAACCCGGCCTGCTGACGCCGCTACCGGAATTGCTGCCGTGGTCGGAAACTCGGCTGCTGATCGTGGCTTTTAACCGCTATATCGACCGCCTGCGGGTGATGATCTCCCGGCAAGAACGCTTTAGCGCCGACGCTTCACATCAGTTGAAAACGCCGCTGGCGGTCCTGAAAACCCAGGCCTCGGTGGCGCTGGCCAGCGACGATCCGCGGCTGTGGCGCGAGAGTTTGCAGGCCATGCGCGCGACGCTGGATGATACGATTTTACTCACCGAACGTTTGTTGCAACTGGCGACGGTAAAACGCCGGGAGCAGGGCGAGCAGGCGTTTGCCGCGGTCGATCTGCAGGAGGTCGTGCACCATAGCTGTTTTTCGCGCATTGCCCAGGCGCGCAGTAAAAACATCGATCTGGGTTATGAGGGCGAGCAGTCGCCGGTGAACGTTTTGGGTGATGGCGTTTTGTTGGGGGAACTGTGCGCCAACCTGCTCGACAATGCGATTCGCTACACTCCGGCACGTGGGACGGTGACGCTGAGTCTGCATCGCGATGGCGAAGCCGTCACGCTGAGCGTGGAGGATAGCGGCCCGGGTATCGATGAAAACCTGATTAACCAGGCGCTGACGCCGTTTCGACGGCTGGAGAATGGTGGCGGCATACCCGGCGCCGGGCTGGGCCTGGCGCTGGTAAACGATATCGCACGTCTGCATCGTAGCCGCCCGCAGCTGTCGCGCAGCGAAAGCCTGGGAGGATTAAAGGTGACGCTGCGTCTGCTGACCGTGGCTTAAAGCAGCCCTTTCTGGCTGAGGGTGAGGCGGGTCGCGGCATTAAGATCGTAGTGTCGCAGGTCTTCGCCCTTCACCCACGCGTAATCGTCGAATTCCTCGTTGATCGTGACCTCGCGGTTGGCGCTTATGCAATCGAAAATCAAATAGATCATGTAGATCTCTTCCTGGCGACCATCGGCATAGGTTTTCACACGGGTATCATCGCGGAAGCTCCATGGCGTGATACGGGTCAACTGCAGTTTTTCGCCAAGCTCCTCGCGGACTTCACGTCGCAGCGCCTCTTCAATACTTTCCCCCGGCTCCACGCCGCCGCCGGACAGCGCCCACTGTCCGGGAAAAACCCCGCGGTCGGCAGCCATCTTGCACAACAGGTAATGGCCATCATTTTGGATTAGCGGGCAAACAATCGTCCTTTGACGCATGATTTTTCTCCTTCGCAGTGAGTCGGGCCGGGTATAGAGGAAACAGTTTGCGAGGCGCCTCGGCAAACCGCAAGGGAAATACGGCGCTGGCTCTACAGAGTGCTAAGTTAAGCGAAATTATCTTATGGAGAGCCACCATGGAAAGGACCACCCATTCCCCACATGACGCCGTGTTTAAACACCTGCTGTCGCATCGGGCGACGGCGCGGGATTTTCTGGACATTCACCTTCCTGAACATTTGCGAGAATTATGCAATCTGCAAACGCTGCAGTTGGAGTCCGGAAGTTTTATCGATGAAGACCTGCGCGCCAGCCATTCCGATATTCTTTACTCGCTGCAAACCCAAGCGGGAGACGGATATATCTATCTGCTTATCGAACATCAAAGCTCTGTGGACCGTCATATGGCATTTCGCCTGATGCGTTATGCGATAGCAGCGATGCAGCGGCATCTGGATAAAGGACATACGCAACTGCCATTGGTGATCCCGCTGCTTTTTTATCATGGGCAAGTCTCGCCCTGGCCGTATCCCATGTGCTGGCTGGAAGGATTTGCTCATCCGCAAACCGCGCGGCAGGTATACAATCAGGATTTTCACTTAATCGATATCACGGTGCTTCCTGACGATACAATAATGCAGCACCGACGGGTCGCGATGCTTGAGTTGCTGCAAAAGCATATCCGGCAACGCGATATGATGGAACTGCAGGAGCAACTAGCCAGCCTTTTGGCGCTGGGATACACTAGCCGCAGGCAGCTCAGGACGCTGCTTCACTATTTATTGCAGGCAGGAAATGCCGCCGATCCGGTCGCCTTTTTACGTAATCTTGCGCAAAATGTCCCCAGACGGCCGCATAAGGAGACGCTAATGAATATTGCCCAGTTTCTGGAACAACGCGGCCATCAGCAGGGCCTTGAGCAGGGCCTGCAGCAAGGTCTTGAACAGGGAGAACAATTGGCTGCGCAACGTATTGCCCAGGCGATGCTGGAAAACGGGCTTGATCTGGCGCTGGTGGCGAAGCTGACGGGGCTTGCGCCGGAGCGTCTGGCTCTGCTCGCACATTAATTTCTCTGCTTCCTTCAAACGGCCTGCGTGATGGCGATCGCGCAGGTTAATATAGATTTATTTAATCAATACAACTCAATTCAATATAATTCTGATGAATTTAAATTCGGCAGAATTTGCATTCTTTCGCAACTGCGCGTCGGTATTGATGTAAAAAGACGCAACTGGTTACACTCTTGTGAAAAATCATTTCGCCAGGTCATTGATTCCTGACGGGTGCGCAGTAGAATTTTCTGGTTTTTTCGGGACTTCTTTGATTCTTCTTTTCTGGATAGAGTAAATAATGAAAAAGAGCATTTTTATGGCCCTGGCCGGGGTAATGATGGTTTCCTCGGCGGCCCATGCTATTAGCGTTACTGGCGAAGCCGGCGAGCACTATACCAACCTCGGCGTTGGCTTCGGTACCGAATCCACCGGCCTTGCTATTTCCGGCAACTGGTTGCATAGCGATAACGACGGCGACGCCGCGGGTTTAGGTCTGGGTCTGAATATTCCGCTGGGACCATTCCTGGCGACCGTGGGCGGCAAAGGCATCTACACCAATCCGAAGCAGGGCGATGAAGGTTACGCGGCCGCGGTCGGCGGCGGCCTGCAGTGGAAAATTGGCGATAGCTTCCGTCTGTACGGCGACTATTACTACTCGCCTGATTCCCTCTCCAGCGGCATCGAGAGCTATGAAGAAGCGAACGTCGGCGCCAGCTGGACCATCATGCGTCCGCTTAGCATCCAGGCAGGTTATCGCTACCTGAACCTGGCGGGCAAAGACGGCAACCGTGATAACACCATCGCCGACGGTCCGTACATCGGCGCCAGCGCCAGCTTCTAATCCTCCGGCGCGGCCATCCGCCGCGCCAAATTTCTTCGTCGCCAGCCCGCGCCTTTGCGCTATAGTAATTCGACTTATCAGGCTGGAGTTCATAATGCTACAAGTGGAAATGCTGTCCACCGGCGATGAAGTGCTGCATGGGCAGATTGTCGATACCAATGCCGCCTGGCTGGCGGATTACTTTTTTAATCAGGGTTTACCGTTAACGCGCCGCAATACCGTCGGCGATGACCTCGACGCGCTGGTGGCTATTCTGCGCGAACGCAGCGAACAGGCGGATGTGCTGATCGTGAATGGCGGCCTGGGGCCGACCAGCGACGATCTTAGCGCGCTGGCGGCGGCGACGGCGAAAGGCGAAGGGTTGGTCCTCAACGCTGAATGGCTGGAGACGATGACGCGATTCTTTGCCGAGCGCGGTCGGCCGATGGCGGAAAGCAATCGCAAGCAGGCGGAAATCCCCGCCAGCGCCGAAATGATCAATAATCCGGTGGGCACCGCCTGCGGGTTTGCCGTACAGTTCAACCGCTGCCTGATGTTTTTCACCCCCGGCGTACCGTCTGAATTCAAAGTTATGGTCGAGCAGGAGATCGTACCGCGCTTACGTGCGCGCTTCACGCTTCCGTCGCCGCCTGTCTGTCTGCGTTTAACCACCTTCGGACGTTCGGAAAGCGAGTTGGCGCAAAGCCTCAATCACCTGCAGCTCCCCCCTGGTGTGGTGATGGGCTATCGCTCGTCAATGCCGATTATCGAGCTAAAACTAACCGGTCCTGCCGAGCAGCGCGATGCCATGCTGGCGCTGTGGCCAGAAGTGCGTAAGGTAGCCGGAGAGAGCCTTATCTTCGAGGGCACGGAAGGGTTACCGGCGCAGATCGCGCGCTGCCTGCAGGAGCGTCAGCTTAGCCTGACCTTGAGCGAACAGTTCACCAGCGGTCTGCTGGCGCTGCAGCTGAGGCGGGCGAACGCGCCGCTTCTCGCCAGCGAAGTGGTGCCGGCGCAGGAGGAGACGTTAGCGCAATCGGCGCGCTGGGCCGCCGAGCGGCGCGTTAACCATTTTGCCGGGCTGGCGTTGTCGGTCAGCGGTCAGGAGGCCGATTACCTGAACTTTGTGCTGGCGACGCCGGAAGGTACGCACGCGCTGCGGGTTAAGTTCAGCGTGAATCGTCATGGGCTGGCGGTGCGACAAGAAGTGTGCGCCATGATGGCGCTGAATATGCTGCGCCGCTGGCTCAACGGTAAGCCGGTCAGCGGCGAGCATGGTTGGATCAACGTCGTCGAGACGCTGTTTATCGACTGATTCAGGCAGGCGCGCCCAGCGCCTGCGCCAGCAGAGTAATGGGATGTTCGCAGCGCTTGCTGGTGGACATCTCAATCTGCCATTTGCAGGTTTCGCAATCGGTAATCACTAAGTCCGCGCCGCTCTCCTCAATCTGGCGAAATAATGGCGCGCCAATCGCCTGCGCCGAAGAATAGTTTTCCGACTTAAAGCCGAAGGTGCCGGCGATACCGCAGCACTGCGAATCCAGTACTTCCAGCTGTAGGCCCGGGATTTGGCGTAAAAGCTCAAGGGTGTATAGCGACCAGCCCATTTTTTCCATATGACATGGGGTGTGATAGACCACCTTCAGCGGCAGCGGGCGCAATGGAAGGGTTTTGCCGGCATCGAGCTGTTTCCAAATCCAGCGGGTCGCTAACTCCACCCGATCCCGCAGATCGCTGTTATCGATATCCAGGAGATGGGGATATTCATCGCGCAGGGTAAAAGTACAGGTTGAAGAGGTGGCGATGATCGGCAAGCTGTTTTCGCGCATGGCGGCGACGTTGCTGTGCGCTTGCTTGCGCGCTTTGTCAAAAAAGCCGTTGGCGATAAGCGGGACGCCGCAGCATTTTTCTTTCGATAGGAGCTGCACGCCGGTACCCAGCGCGTTGACGACGCGAATCAGATCCTTACCCAATTGCGGGTGGTTATAGTTGACGTAGCAGCCATGGAAGAAAGCCACCTGCTCGCTGTACTGCGCCTGTTTGGCGGCGAGCTGGCGATAAGCGCGGCGGAAGGTGCCGAAGCCATATTTCGGCAGCGTGCGGCGATGGTCGATTTTCAGCGCGGTGTCGAGCAGGCGGCGCACCGGTTTTAACCCCGTAGTGGCGTTGACCAGCGGCGCGAAAGGCGTGGAAAGGGTGCCCATCAGATCGGTATGGCTGAGGATGGCATCGCGCAGAGTCGGTTTTTGTTGGCTGTACTGCGCACGCGCGCGTTGAATGATATCGCCGATTTTCACATCAGACGGACAGGCCACCTCGCAGCGTTTGCAATTAATACAATATTTCAGCGCGTCATCGTACAGCGCGCCATCTTTCAGACGCAGACGTTCGCCGTCCGGCCCCGCCTGTTTCGGGCCGGGATAGCGCGGATTTACCCGGCTCACCGGGCAGGCGGTGGTACAAACCGTGCATTTTATGCAGCTTTCAAAGCGAGTATCGTTCATGGCCGGCCTCCTGCAAGGGCGTGGATCTGTCTGGCGGCATGCAGCGCGGTGACGGCGCAAACGCCGCCGCCGCAGCCGAGTTGAATGGCATCGAAACCGCCGAGCAGCGAGCCGATAGCGAAAAGATTACTCAGCGGCTGGCCGAGCAGGTGTGGGCGTAGCATGGGGTCCGTCTTCAAACCAAAGCGTTGCCACGGTTGTGACGCGAAGAAATCACGCTGATACCAGCTATCGCGCGCCAGCGTTTGCTGCAGATCGAGGCCGAGGATCGGTTCGCGCACGCTATCACGGGTGGCGACGAGTCCGTTACTGAAAAAGCTACCGCTCGCCAGCACGGTAAAGCGCGGGCGCAGCGCGACATCGCCGTGATTTCGCGTCCAGACGGCCTCGACGGCGCCCTGCTGATGGCTGATTTTCACCACTTCGTCACCGGCAAGCCAGGTACCACCGGTGCGGATGAACTGACGCTGAAGCTGGCTATGCAGGCGCATCCCCGGCACCGAAGGCGGCAGCGTCGGCAGCAGGCGCAGCGAGCAGGGCAGATGTTCCTGTAGCCAATGCCAGAGGCGATTATCCGCGAGCCCAAAACAGGCGGGCATTATCAGCAGTTCGTACTCTTGCGCTAGCGGCAGCAGCGCGGACTGCAGGGCAGGCCACAGGTTTTCATCATCAAGCACGCGGGCGATGTTGGCGGCACGGAACTCCGTAGGGTTATCGCGCAGCACATCAAGCAGCGGTAAATCAATCTCCGCCGCGGAGGCGTCCACTCCGCTCTGTCCGAGGGCGGCGGCGGCCAGGTGCGGTTGAAAATCGGCAAAACCGCTAATCCCCACCATGCATACGCGCTGCTGCGCGATGGGCGCCAGCGGAACCTCTTCGGGCGACAGCCACGCCGGGCGCAACGTTCCCAGCGGCGTCACCCGCAGATGCGGTCGGCGCGCTTCGCCTTGCATGTTCGCGCCGCAGGCGGCCAGCAGCGCTTCGGCCTGCCTGGCGTATTCGAACACCGCGTCGGCACCGAGACGGGAGTAGGGGTGTTCAGGAAGCTGAACGGCCAGTTGCTGAAGACCTTGTGCGATATCAGTGACGGTATCGCCGTTCGGCAGCGCCGAGAGCAGGTCTAATGAAGCAGAGGAAAAGTGCAGCGCGCTTTGCCCGCGGCTGATTATCACGCAGCGTAGGCCGTACTGATTCAGCGCCAGTCCGCACAGTAGCCCGGCCAGCCCGCCGCCGACGATGGCGCAATCAAATTTCATCCTGATGTTCCTTTTGCAGTCCGCATAAGCCGAGGTAGACCCAGCGGGTAAATTCACTTTCGCGCAGCGCGTCACCCCAGGCGATGGGCTGAACGCCTTTCCAGCGTTCATTGAGAAATTCCGACAGCTGAGTTAACGACTGCGCCGGTGTGGCGACGTTGAAGCGCTGTAGCAGCCCGGCGGCGCGGCAGGCGCACAGTTCCCCCTGGCAGGTGCCCATACCGACTCGGGTACGACGGCGCAGGTCGAGCAGATTCTTCACCGCCAGATTCTCTACCGCGTACTGCACTTCCCCGGCGGTGACCGCTTCACATTCACAGACCAGGCTGCGGTGCTGGCGGCTGTCGCCGAGCCATGCCGGGGTGCGGTCGCCGTGGCGATAGACCGCCGACCCGCGCAGCGGCGTCGGTAGCGAGATAATCTTTTTCAGCGTGGTTTCTGTGGCTTCCTGCGAGCCCGGCAGCGGACGCTCCGCGGTGCGGCACGGCTCAGTATTGCCGAGTTTGCGGCAGACGGCGTCGCTGGCCCATTCCGCCATCAGACGGTAGGTCATCAACTTACCGCCGGTGATGGTGATAAAGCCTTCCATACCGTCGCGCGCGGCGTGGTCGAGCAGCACAATACCGCGGCTGACGCTGCGCCCACTGGGGTCGTCATCGCTGGCGACCAGCGGACGGACGCCGGAGTAAGCGCGTAGCACCCGGGTGCGCCCCATGATCGGCGCCAGTTTTTCCCCTTCGCGCAGCAGCGTATCGACCTCTTCCGTCGTCACCCGGTTATCGTCAATTTCGTCATAAGGAATATGCGTCGAGGTGGTGCCAATCAGCGAGATGGTATCGCCGGGCACCAGAATATCGGCATCCGCCGGCTTGCGGCAGCGGTTAATCACCTGATTATTAATACGATGGTCGAGGATCAGCAGCGAGCCTTTTGCCGGGAACATGGAGATGCGCAGATCGGCGTATTCCGCGATGCGTTGGCCCCAAATCCCGGCGGCGTTGACCACCACCTGTGCGCGCATGCTGCGCGCTTCGCGACGTTGATGATCGTAGATCTGTACGCCGTACACACGATCGCCCTGACGTAGCAGGCCGGTAACCTCGCAGCCGGTGAGGATCTGCGCGCCGTGTTCGCGGGCGTCGAGCATATTGGCGGCCGTCAGACGGAACGGGTCGACGGTGCCATCCGGTACCTGTACGGCGCCAAGCAACGTAGGGTTCACCGCAGGCTCCAGACGTAATGCTTCAGCGGGGGTAAGCGGTTTAGCATCGATACCGGCCTGCTGACAGGCGTTGATGAAGGTTTGCTGCCAGGCCATGTCATCTTCAGGCAGGGTGATAAACAGCCCGTTGGTGGGTTCAATGCAGTGGCGGGCGATGCGACGTAAAATGCGATTCTCGCTGATACATTCGCGTGCGGATTCGCTATCGGTAACGGCATAGCGCGCGCCGCTGTGCAACAGACCATGGTTGCGGCCGGTGGCGCCGGTGGCGATATCGTGCCGCTCAATCAACGCCACACGTAACCCGCGCAGGGCGCAGTCGCGGGCGATTCCCGCGCCGGTGGCGCCGCCGCCAATAATCAGCGCATCAAATTCTTGCGTCTCGGCCATCTTCCGGTCCTCTACTTTCGTTTTACACCATTTAGCCATACCAATAGTGTGGAATGTTTGATTTCGAGCATATTTGCGCGCAATTCGAGCGTTTGCTGTGATTTTGTGCTCACATTGGAAAGTTTTGTCATATATCTGTAACAAAATGTGCGATATTTCACAGTATTAGTTCTACGCTTTGCCTACCATCGCGACCTAATTAGAAGTGCGTGAATAAATTAGATTTTTTGCGTCGATGTCAGTGAAACAGCAATGGCCACGGAGGCTGATATGTTAAGTATTTTTAAACCCGCAGCGCATAAAGCGCGTTTGCCGGCGGCGGAAATCGACCCTTTATATCGTCGATTACGTTGGCAGATCTTTATTGGCATCTTCTTCGGTTATGCCGCTTACTATCTGGTTCGTAAGAACTTTGCGCTGGCGATGCCTTATCTTATTGAGCAGGGGTTCTCTCGTGGCGACCTCGGTTTCGCGCTTTCGGGTATCTCCATCGCCTACGGATTTTCGAAATTCATCATGGGATCGGTCTCCGACCGCTCGAATCCGCGCATTTTCCTTCCTGCAGGGTTAATTCTGGCGGCGCTGGTGATGCTGGTGATGGGCTTCGTGCCGTGGGCGACTTCCAGCATCATGATCATGTTCGTATTGCTGTTTCTTTGCGGATGGTTCCAGGGGATGGGGTGGCCGCCGTGTGGTCGTACCATGGTGCACTGGTGGTCGCAGAAAGAGCGCGGCGGGATTGTCTCAGTGTGGAACTGCGCGCATAACGTCGGCGGCGGTATTCCGCCGCTGCTGTTCCTGCTGGGGATGGCGTGGTTTAACGACTGGCACGCGGCGCTGTATATGCCGGCTTTCGGCGCGATCCTACTGGCGATTTTTGCCTTCGCGATGATGCGCGATACCCCGCAGTCCTGCGGTCTACCGCCGATTGAAGAGTATAAAAACGACTATCCGGATGACTATAGCGAAAAGCACGAAGAAGAGCTGACGGCGAAGCAGATCTTTATGCAGTACATTCTGCCGAACAAACTGCTGTGGTACATCGCGGTCGCTAACGTCTTCGTTTATCTGCTGCGCTACGGCATTCTGGACTGGTCGCCGACCTACCTGAAAGAGGTCAAACACTTCGCGCTGGATAAATCCTCCTGGGCCTACTTCCTGTATGAGTATGCGGGCATTCCGGGCACCCTGTTGTGCGGCTGGATGTCGGACAAAGTATTTAAAGGCAACCGCGGCGCGACCGGCGTGTTCTTTATGACCCTGGTGACGATTGCCACCGTCGTTTACTGGCTGAACCCGCCGGGTAATCCGGGCGTCGATATGGCCTGTATGATCGTCATTGGCTTCCTGATTTACGGCCCGGTGATGCTGATCGGTCTGCATGCGCTGGAACTGGCGCCGAAAAAAGCTGCCGGCACCGCCGCGGGCTTCACCGGTCTGTTCGGTTATCTCGGCGGTTCCGTAGCCGCGAGCGCCATTGTTGGCTATACCGTCGATTTCTTCGGCTGGGACGGCGGCTTCATGGTCATGATTGGCGGTAGCGTACTGGCGGTTCTGCTGCTGATTATCGTCATGCTTGGTGAGCGTCGTCATCATCAACAACTGAAACAAGCCTAAGGAGCGGCGATGAAAATGAAACTTATCGCGCTAATGAGCGGAATGATTTTGGCCAGTTCGGCGCTGTGCTTCAGCGCCGTCGCGGCGGAGAAAATTGTCATCGCCCACCGCGGCGCCAGCGGGTATCTGCCGGAACATACCCTGCCGGCGAAAGCGATGGCTTACGCTCAGGGGGCGGATTACCTTGAGCAAGACCTGGTCATGACCAAAGACGACCGGCTGGTGGTGTTGCATGACCACTATCTCGATCGGGTGACTGATGTTGCGCAGCGTTTCCCGCAGCGGGCGCGTAAAGATGGCCGTTTTTACGCTATCGACTTTACCCTGGCCGAGATTAAGTCGCTGAAGTTCACCGAAGGTTTTGAGCCGAAAGATGGTAAGAACGTGCAGACCTATCCCGGGCGTTTCCCGATGGGTAAATCCGATTTCCGCATTCATACCTTTGAAGAAGAGATTGAGTTTGTGCAGGGGCTGAATCATTCGACGGGGAAAAATATCGGTATCTACCCGGAAATCAAAGCGCCGTGGTTCCACCATCAGGAAGGCAAAGATATTGCCGCCAGCACGCTGAAGGTGCTGAAGGAATATGGCTACACCAGCAAGCAGGATAAGGTTTATCTGCAGTGTTTTGACGCCAACGAGCTCAAACGCATTAAGAATGAGCTGGAGCCGAAGATGGGTATGGATCTCAATCTGGTGCAGCTCATCGCCTATACCGACTGGAATGAAACGCAGCAGAAACAGGCCGATGGTAAATGGGTGAACTACAGCTATGACTGGATGTTCAAGCCGGGGGCGATGACGCAGATTGCGCAGTACGCCGACGGTATCGGCCCGGATTACCATATGCTGGTAGCGGAAGGCTCGAAGCCGGGCGCGGTGAAGCTGACGGCGATGGTAAAAGAGGCGCACGCCAGCCATCTGCAGGTGCATCCGTACACCGTGCGCGCGGATCAGTTGCCGGAGTACGCCACTAACGTTAACCAGCTCTATGACGTGCTGTATAACCAGGCGGGCGTCGACGGCTTGTTTACCGATTTCCCGGATAAAGCAGTGCAGTTCCTGGACGCGAAATAAAACAAAAGGGCCGTAAGGCCCTTTTTTATGTTTTCACCCTCTCCCTGTGGGAGAGGGCCGAGGTGAGGGCATCAGGCCGCACACATCGACAACACTTACATCTCGATCTCAATATCGCCTTTCGCCCGGCAGCAGCAGGGCAAAATTTCTCCCGGCTGGATAAACGCCAGCGGTTCTGTCAACCAGTCAACCTGGCCTGACACCAGACGCGTGCGGCAGGAACCGCAATAGCCTTCGCGGCACTGATACTCCACGTCGATGTTATGCGATTCAAGAGCGGCCAACAGGGAAGGATGTTCATCCTGACACTCAAGGCGAGTGTCAGAAATCCTCAAGAAAATCCGCTTCATTACAGCTGGAAGTTGCTCAGATCGTCGGCATCGACTTCAGAATCGATCTGGCCGACGAGATAAGAGCTGACTTCCACTTCCTGCGGCGCGACCTGAACGTTGTCGGAAACCAGCCAGGTGTTGATCCATGGGATCGGGTTGGAGCGGGTCTGGAACGGTAGATCGAGGCCCACCGCCTGCATGCGGATATTGGTGATGTACTCTACGTACTGGCAGAGAATATCTTTGTTCAGGCCGATCATCGAGCCGTCGCGGAAAAGATAGTCCGCCCACTCTTTTTCCTGCTGCGCCGCCAGTACAAACAGGTCATAGCACTCTTGTTTGCACTCTTCGGCGATTTCCGCCATTTCCGGATCGTCGCTGCCGGAGCGCAGCAGGTTCAGCATATGCTGAGTGCCGGTCAGGTGCAGCGCTTCATCTCGGGCGATCAGGCGAATAATTTTGGCGTTACCTTCCATCAGCTTGCGTTCGGCAAAGGCGAAGGAGCAGGCGAAGCTAACGTAGAAGCGGATCGCTTCCAGCGCGTTGACGCTCATCAGGCATAGATACAGTTTCTTTTTCAGCTCGCGCAGATTCACGGTCACGGTTTTGCCGTTGACGGTGTGAGTGCCTTCGCCCAGCAGATGCCAGTAGCTGGTCATTTCGATCAAAGAATCGTAATAGTGAGAGATGCCTTCCGCGCGTTTCTGGATCTGCTCATTGGTCACGATATCGTCGAACACCGTCGCCGGGTCGTTGACGATGTTGCGGATAATGTGGGTGTAGGAACGCGAGTGGATCGTCTCTGAAAAGGCCCAGGTTTCCACCCAGGTTTCCAGTTCCGGGATGGAAATCAGCGGCAGCAGCGCGACGTTCGGGCTACGGCCCTGGATGGAGTCGAGCAGCGTCTGATATTTCAGGTTGCTGATAAAAATATGCTTTTCATGTTCCGGCAGCGCCTGATAGTCGATGCGATCGCGCGAAACGTCGACTTCTTCCGGGCGCCAGAAGAAGGAGAGCTGCTTTTCAATCAGTTTTTCAAAGATGTCATATTTTTGCTGATCGTAGCGGGCCACGTTAACCGGCTGGCCAAAAAACATCGGCTCAAGCAGTTGATTGTTTTTCGTCTGTGAAAAAGTGGTGTATGCCATGAGTGGGTCCTGTTGAGATTGTATCGCCCGGCAACACTGCGTTTGCCGGGCCTACAAAACCGTAGGCCGGGTAAGCATCGCGCCACCCGGCAAAAATACCTTAGATCTTACATGCGCCGCTTTCGCAGCCGTCGTCCTGAATTGACGGCGCCAGGTCATCCTGGGCGTCTTCCGCGCCATCACGGGTGTTGTGATAGTACAGCGTTTTCACGCCGAATTTATAGGCGTTAAGCAGGTCTTTCAGCAACTGTTGCATCGGCACTTTTCCGGACGGGAAACGCGTCGGGTCGTAGTTGGTGTTGGCGGAAATCGACTGATCGATGAACTTCTGCATGATGCCGACCAGCTGCAGATAACCGTCGTTATTCGGCATTTCCCACAGCAGTTCGTAGGCGTTCTGCAGATTTTCGTAATCCGGAACGACCTGGCGCAGGATCCCGTCTTTCGACGCTTTGATGCTCACGTGGCCGCGCGGCGGTTCGATGCCGTTGGTGGCGTTGGAGATCTGCGAAGAGGTCTCAGACGGCATCAACGCGGAGAGCGTGGAGTTACGCAGACCGTGGGTTTTGATGGATTCACGCAGCTGCTCCCAGTCGAAATGCAGAGATTCGCTCACGATCGCATCCAGGTCTTTCTTGTAGGTATCGATCGGCAGAATACCCTGCGCGTAGGTAGTTTCATTGAACCACGGGCAGGCGCCTTGTTCGATAGCCAGTTCGTTGGAGGCCTTCAGCAGATAGTACTGAATGGCTTCGAACGTTTTGTGCGTCAGATTGTTGGCGCTGCCGTCGGAGTAGCGCTTGCCATGTTTCGCCAGATAGTAAGCGAAGTTGATAACGCCGATGCCCAGCGTACGGCGACCCATCGCGCCGCGTTTGGCCGCCGGGATTGGGTAATCCTGATAATCCAGCAGGGCATCCAGCGCGCGCACCGCCAGTACCGCCAGGTCTTCCAGCTCGTCGAGGCTATCGATGGCGCCAAGGTTGAATGCCGACAGCGTGCACAGCGCGATTTCGCCATTTTCGTCGTTCACATCGTCCAGCGGTTTGGTCGGCAAGGCGATTTCCAGGCACAGGTTAGACTGGCGCACCGGCGCGACAACCGGGTCGAACGGGCTGTGGGTGTTGCAGTGGTCAACGTTCTGGATATAGATACGGCCGGTAGACGCGCGTTCCTGCATCATCAGCGAGAACAGCTCAACGGCTTTAATACGCTGTTTGCGGATGCTGTCGTCTTTTTCGTATTTAGTGTACAGACGTTCGAACTCATCCTGATCGGCGAAGAACGCATCGTACAGGCCAGGAACGTCGGATGGGCTGAACAGGGTGATATCCTCGCCTTTCAGCAGGCGGGTGTACATCAGCTTGTTGATCTGCACGCCGTAGTCCATGTGGCGAACGCGGTTGGCGTCGGTGCCGCGGTTGTTTTTCAACACCAGCAGGCTTTCGACTTCCAGATGCCACATCGGATAGAAGAGGGTGGCCGCGCCGCCGCGAACGCCGCCCTGCGAGCAGGATTTCACCGCGGTCTGGAAGTGCTTATAGAACGGGATGCAGCCGGTGTGGAAGGCTTCGCCGCCGCGGATCGGGCTACCCAGCGCACGAATGCGGCCGGCGTTGATACCGATACCGGCGCGTTGGGAAACGTATTTCACAATCGCGCTGGAGGTAGCGTTGATCGAATCCAGGCTATCGCCGCACTCAATCAGCACGCAGGAGCTGAACTGACGAGTTGGGGTACGCACGCCGGACATGATCGGCGTCGGCAGCGAAATTTTAAAGGTGGACACCGCGTCATAGAAACGCTTGATGTAGTCCAGACGGGTCTCACGCGGATAGTTAGAGAACAGGCAAGCCGCGACCAGAATATAGAGGAACTGGGCGCTTTCATAGATTTCGCCGCTGACGCGGTTCTGCACCAGGTATTTACCTTCCAGCTGCTTAACGGCGGCATAGGAGAAGTTCATATCGCGCCAGTGGTCGATAAAACCGTCCATCTGCTGGAACTCTTCTTCCGTGTAGTCTTCCAGCAGATGATGATCGTATTTACCTTTTTCGACCATGTTTACCACATGGGTGTACAGCGCTGGTGGTTCAAACTGGCCAAACGCTTTCTTGCGCAGGTGGAAAATCGCCAGTCGCGCGGCGAGGTACTGGTAGTCCGGCGCATCGCGGGAGATCAGGTCCGCTGCGGCCTTAATAATAGTCTCGTGGATGTCGGCGGTTTTGATGCCGTCATAGAACTGAATATGTGAACGCAGTTCTACCTGAGAAATCGAAACGTTATTCAGTCCTTCTGCCGCCCAATCTAGTACGCGATGGATTTTGTCGAGATTGATACGCTCGGTGCTACCGTCGCGCTTTGTCACCAGCAGACTCTGATTCATGTGGTTTTTACCTGTCCGTGAGAAAAAATATCCCCCCATTTATCCACAGCAAGTCGTTGTGACTAACTCTGTGGATAAATACTATATGTAGGGGGTTGTCGATAAAAAGAACGCTATATGGTGAGTTATTTTAGTAAGGATTCTTTTGAGTACAAGGGTTGATTTTGACGTTAATTTGAGGTTGCGCAGGCGTAATAATCGCTAAGTCCACGCCGTATAAGGCCTGGAGAAGAAGTCAATAAAACAGAAAAAAAAATCAAAATTTGATCGAGTGCTGATTTCTTCGTCGGAAGGGAAAATTGCGCAGCTTGATGCCGCGCAATCATCATCATAAAAACGTATGACGTTATGCTTTTTTCGCCGTTGTATGCAACATATAGTTAACATCAACGCCCGGCGCCAGCTTGAAGGTATTGGTGAGCGGATTGTAATGCAGGCCGGTGATGTGCTGCTCTTTCAGAGAAGTCTGATCGATCCAGCCGATGAGCTCCGCCGGCTTGATAAACTTCTTCACGTCATGCGTACCTTTTGGCACCATTTTCATCACGTATTCCGCGCCGACCACGGCCATCAGCCAGGCTTTGCCGTTGCGGTTAATGGTCGAGAAGAAGACCTGCCCGCCGGGCTTCACCAGCCGCGCGCAGGCGTGCACCACCGACTGTGGGTCAGGGACGTGCTCGAGCATCTCCATACAGGTGACGACGTCGTACTGTTGGGCGTGCTTCGCCGCGTGCTCTTCGACGGTCTCCTGCACATACTCCACCTGAACGCCGCTCTCCAGCGCGTGTAGTTTTGCGACCTGCAGCGGCTCGAAGCCCATATCCAGACCGGTGACCGTCGCACCTTCGCGCGCCATGCTTTCGGCGAGGATGCCGCCCCCGCAGCCGACATCAAGCACTTTTTTGCCGAACAGGCCGCCGGAGCGTTCGGCAATATAGCCTAGGCGCAACGGGTTGATGCGATGCAGCGGTTTGAACTCGCCTTCTAAATCCCACCAGCGCGAGGCGACGGCTTCAAATTTGGCGATTTCATTGTGATCAACGTTGGGTGCCACCGACGGTTTTTCGGCATTCATGGGCGCTTTTACTCCTTTTCTGTTCTGACCTGCGAGTATATCAGCAGACTGCCACGAATAAACCGTATTGCTTTACCTCTATTACGACGGCTGTGTTATAATTTGCGACCTTTGAATCCGGGACACAGTAGAGGGATAGCGGTTAGATGAGCGACCTTGCGAGAGAAATTACACCGGTCAACATTGAGGAAGAGCTGAAAAGCTCGTATCTGGATTATGCGATGTCGGTCATTGTTGGCCGTGCGCTGCCGGATGTCCGAGATGGCCTGAAGCCGGTACACCGTCGCGTACTATACGCCATGAACGTATTGGGCAATGACTGGAACAAAGCCTATAAAAAATCAGCCCGTGTCGTTGGCGACGTAATCGGTAAATACCACCCGCATGGTGATACCGCCGTTTATGACACCATCGTACGTATGGCGCAGCCGTTCTCCTTGCGTTATATGCTGGTCGATGGCCAGGGTAACTTTGGTTCTGTCGATGGCGACTCCGCCGCGGCGATGCGTTATACGGAAATCCGTATGTCGAAGATCGCTCATGAGCTGATGGCCGATCTCGAAAAAGAGACGGTTGATTTCGTCGACAACTATGACGGCACGGAGAAAATCCCTGACGTCATGCCGACAAAAATCCCTAACCTGCTGGTGAACGGTTCTTCCGGTATCGCCGTAGGTATGGCGACCAACATTCCGCCGCATAACCTGACGGAAGTGATCAACGGCTGCCTGGCGTACGTTGATAACGAAGACATCAGCATTGAAGGGCTGATGGAACACATTCCGGGCCCGGACTTCCCGACCGCCGCTATCATTAACGGCCGTCGCGGTATTGAAGAGGCCTATCGTACCGGTCGCGGTAAAGTTTACATTCGCGCGCGCGCGGAAGTCGAAGCTGACGCGAAAACCGGTCGTGAAACCATCATCGTGCACGAAATTCCGTATCAGGTGAACAAAGCGCGCCTGATTGAGAAAATCGCCGAGCTGGTGAAAGAAAAACGCGTTGAAGGCATCAGCGCGCTGCGCGACGAGTCTGACAAAGACGGTATGCGTATCGTTATCGAAGTGAAACGCGACGCGGTGGGTGAAGTGGTTCTTAACAACCTCTACTCCCAGACCCAACTGCAGGTTTCTTTCGGTATCAACATGGTTGCGCTGCACCACGGTCAGCCGAAGATCATGAACCTGAAAGACATCATTGCGGCGTTTGTTCGTCACCGCCGCGAAGTTGTCACTCGTCGTACTATTTTCGAACTGCGTAAAGCGCGCGACCGTGCGCATATCCTTGAAGCGCTGGCGATTGCGCTGGCTAACATCGATCCGATCATTGAACTGATTCGCCGCGCGCCGACGCCGGCGGAAGCAAAAGCGGGTTTAATCGCGCGTTCATGGGATCTGGGCAATGTCTCCGCGATGCTGGAGCGCGCCGGCGATAACGCCGCACGTCCGGAATGGCTGGAGCCGGAGTTCGGCGTGCGTGACGGCCAGTACTATCTGACCGAACAGCAGGCCCAGGCGATTCTGGATCTGCGTCTGCAGAAACTGACCGGTCTGGAGCATGAAAAACTGCTCGACGAGTACAAAGAGCTGCTGGATCAGATCGCCGAGCTGCTGCACATCCTGGGCAGCGCCGATCGTCTGATGGAAGTTATTCGCGAAGAGCTGGAGCTGGTTAAAGAACAGTTTGGCGATGCGCGTCGTACCGAAATCACCGCCAACAGCGCTGATATCAATATCGAAGACCTGATTAACCAGGAAGATGTTGTCGTGACCCTGTCGCACCAGGGCTATGTGAAATATCAGCCGTTAACCGACTACGAAGCGCAGCGTCGTGGCGGTAAAGGTAAATCGGCAGCGCGTATTAAAGAAGAAGACTTTATCGACCGTCTGCTGGTGGCCAACACCCATGACACGATCCTCTGCTTCTCCAGCCGTGGTCGTCTGTACTGGATGAAAGTGTATCAGTTGCCGGAAGCCAGCCGCGGCGCGCGTGGTCGACCAATCGTCAACCTGCTGCCGCTGGAAGCTGACGAGCGTATCACCGCAATCCTGCCGGTTCGCGAGTACGAAGAGGGCGTTAACGTCTTTATGGCGACCGCCAGCGGTACCGTGAAGAAAACGGCATTGACCGAGTTCAGCCGTCCGCGTTCTGCCGGTATCATCGCCGTCAATCTGAACGAAGGGGACGAACTGATCGGCGTCGATCTGACTTCTGGTCAGGACGAAGTGATGCTGTTCTCCGCCGCCGGTAAAGTGGTACGCTTTAAAGAAGACGCCGTTCGCGCGATGGGTCGTACCGCAACCGGCGTACGCGGCATCAAGCTGGCGGGCGAAGATAGCGTGGTGTCGCTGATTATTCCTCGCGGCGAAGGCGCTATCCTGACCGTGACGCAAAACGGTTACGGCAAGCGTACTGCGGCAGCAGAGTATCCGACCAAGTCACGTGCGACGCAGGGCGTTATCTCTATTAAGGTCACCGAACGTAACGGTTCCGTGGTCGGCGCCGTGCAGGTCGATGATTGCGACCAGATCATGATGATCACCGATGCGGGCACCCTGGTGCGTACTCGCGTTTCTGAAGTGAGCATCGTGGGTCGTAATACTCAGGGCGTGATTCTGATCCGTACCGCGGAAGATGAAAATGTTGTTGGCCTGCAGCGCGTGGCTGAACCGGTTGACGACGAAGAACTGGATGCCATCGACGGCAGCGTAGCGGAAGGCGATGATGATATCGCGCCGGAAAACGATGCTGACGACGACATCGCCGAAGACGAAGAGTAATCGTCGCAGGTAAATGTTCTGAAAGGGCCGGGTATTATCCCGGCCCTTTTTGCATTAACATTGCGGCAGAGCCCATTTACCGCTACTTTAACCCCATTCTGTTGAGCCCCTGACGACCGAGCATTGCCCCATTGAAATATCTTGCCTCGTTTCATACGACCTTAAAGGTTTCTCGTTATCTGTTCAGAGCGCTGGCGGTTCTGCTATGGATGCTGATTGCTTTTGTCTCCGTGTTTTATATCGTTAACGCATTGCATGAACGGGAATCGGAAATTCGTCAGGAGCTGAATCTTAACGCCGACCAGGCGCAGCGCTATATCCAGCGGACTGCGGATGTTATTAAAGAGTTGAAGTACGTCGCAGGCAACCGCGCGGCGACCGGGAGTGAGGGCAGCGCGGCGCTTGCCAACAGCGGCAATATCACTATCCCCAATTTTGAACCGCTGTATCCGGATTCCGACTGCAGCGCAATGAGCGGCGCCTGGCGCAATTCGCTGCAATCGCTGGCGTGGTTCATGCGCTACTGGCGCGATAATTTCTCCGCCGCCTACGACCTGAACCGTATCTTTTTAATTGGCAGCGACAACCTCTGTATGGCTAACTTCGGCCTGCGCGATATGCCGCTGGAGCGCGATCAGGCGCTGAAGGTGCTGCATCAGCGTATCGAACAATATCGCGATGCGCCGCAAAACGAGCGCGGCAATAACCTGTTCTGGATTAGCCAGGGCGTGCGTCCGGGCGTCGGCTATTTCTATGCGCTGACGCCTATTTATATGGCCAACCGCCTGCAGGCGATGCTCGGCGTTGAGCAGACTATCCGCATGGAGAGCTTCTTTACGCCAGGCAGCCTGCCGATGAGCGTGACGATTCTCGATGATAACGGCCAGCAGCTCATTTCTCTTGCCGGGCCGGATAACAGCATTAAACCGGAAACCCGCTGGATGCAGGAGCGGATGTGGTTTGGCTATAGCTCTGGTTTCCGCGAACTGGTGCTGAAAAAGAGCCTGCTGCCGTCATCGCTGAGTATTGTCTATTCGGTTTCCGTCGATCAGGTGCTGGAGCGTATCAGGATGCTGATCCTCAACGCTATCGTATTGAATATCCTGACCGGCGCGATCCTGTTCGCGCTGGCGCGCATGTATGAACGGCGGATATTTATTCCGGCGGAAAACGACGCCCAGCGTCTGGAAGAGCATGAGCAGTTCAACCGTAAAATCGTCGCCTCCGCGCCGGTTGGGATCTGTATTCTGCGTACTCAGGACGGCACTAACATACTGAGTAACGAACTGGCGCATAACTATCTGAATATGCTGACTCACGAAGACCGCCAGCGGCTCACGCAGATTATCTGCGGCCAGCAGGTCAATTTCGTCGACGTGTTAACCAGCAACAACACCAACCTGCAGATTAGCTTTGTGCACTCGCGCTATCGTAATGAAAACGTAGCGATATGTGTGCTGGTGGATGTTTCCGCCCGTGTGAAAATGGAAGAGTCGCTGCAGGAGATGGCCCAGGCGGCGGAGCAGGCCAGCCAGTCGAAATCGATGTTCCTCGCCACCGTCAGCCACGAGCTGCGTACGCCGCTGTACGGCATTATTGGCAACCTCGATCTGCTGCAGACCAAAGCGTTGCCGAAAGGGGTCGATCGGCTGGTGACGGCGATGAATAACTCCTCCAGCCTGCTATTGAAGATTATCAGCGATATTCTCGACTTCTCGAAGATTGAGTCTGAGCAGCTCAAAATCGAGCCACGAGAGTTTTCGCCGCGCGAGGTTATGAATCATATTTCGGCGAACTATCTACCGCTGGTGGTGCGCAAGCAGCTTGGGCTGTACTGCTTCATCGAGCCGGATGTTCCGCAAACGATGATAGGCGACCCGATGCGCCTGCAGCAGGTCATCTCCAACCTGCTGAGTAACGCCATTAAATTTACCGATACCGGCTGTATCGTGTTACACGTCCAGCGCGCCGGCGACTATCTGCAAATTAGCGTACGTGACACCGGAGAGGGGATCCCGGCGAAAGAAGTTGTGCGCCTGTTCGACCCGTTCTTCCAGGTCGGTACCGGGGTACAGCGTAATTTCCAGGGCACCGGCTTGGGGCTGGCTATCTGTGAAAAACTTATCAGCATGATGGATGGCGACATTGCCGTGGAAACTGAACCCGGCATGGGAAGCCGTTTTACTATTCGTATTCCGCTATACGGCATGCAGCCGATGCCGCCGCTGCTGGCCGATCGGCACAGCAACAGCACCTGCTGGCTGGCGATTCATAACACGTCACTGGCGCTGTTTATCGAATCGCTGCTGCAATATCATGGCCTGACGGTACGGCAATTTGCTGGCCAGACACCGGCCGCCGACGATATTTTATTAACCGATGATGAACTCAGCGAGCGTTGGTCGGGAAGCGCAGCGGTGATCTTCTGCCGTCGCCATATCGGCATCCCCGTCGAGCGCGCGCCTGGGGAGTGGTTGCATAGCGTAACCACGCCGCATGAGCTCCTGCCGTTGCTGGGACGCCTGCTGCATCTGGCGCTGGCGGCGGAAGAGAATGGTCCGGCGCTGTCGGCCCACGACGCGCCAACGGTCAGCAATGACGACATGATGATTCTGGTGGTCGACGATCACCCGATTAACCGCCGCCTGTTGGCTGACCAGCTTGGCTCACTGGGTTATCAATGCGTGACGGCCAATGATGGCGTCGATGCGCTTAACGTCCTCAGTAAACAACATATTGATATTGTTCTCAGCGATGTGAACATGCCGAATATGGATGGTTACCGTCTGACGCAGCGGATCCGGCAACTGGAGATGACTCTGCCGGTCATTGGCGTGACGGCTAACGCACTGGCGGAAGAAAAGCAGCGCTGCCTGGAGTCGGGAATGGATAGTTGTCTGTCAAAACCGGTGACGCTGGATATCCTTAAGCACACGCTGGCCACCTATGCCGCACAGGTACGTAAGGCCAGAACAACAAGCTGAAGTCGCACTCCATGGCGTTGAGATCTCCCCGGAGCGCGATGCTTTCCGGGGTGGGGACATAAAGCTTCAGAATGGCCCGGAAACGGCGGCTTGCCGCCATCCGGGAAAAGTGAATTACTCTTTATCCGTTGAGGTGAGAGAGACGGAAGAGAGATAGTTCAGCAGCGCGATATCATTTTCGACGCCCAGCTTCATCATTGCCGATTTCTTCTGGCTACTGATGGTTTTGATGCTGCGGTTCAGTTTTTTGGCGATCTCGGTGACCAGGAAGCCTTCAGCGAACAAACGCAAAACTTCACTCTCTTTTGGCGACAGGCGTTTGTCGCCATAACCGCCGGCGCTGATTTTTTCCAGCAGGCGGGAGACGCTTTCCGGAGTAAACTTTTTGCCTTTCTGCAGCGCGGCCAGCGCTTTCGGCAGGTCGGTCGGGGCACCCTGTTTCAGCACGATCCCTTCAATGTCGAGATCCAGCACTGCGCTGAGAATAGCCGGGTTGTTGTTCATGGTCAGAACGATAATCGACAGCTCAGGGAAATGGCGTTTGATGTATTTGATCAGAGTGATCCCATCGCCATATTTGTCGCCAGGCATCGACAAGTCGGTAATCAGGACGTGCGCGTCAAGCTTAGGAAGATTGTTAATCAGAGCTGTGGAATCTTCAAATTCGCCAACAACATTCACCCACTCGATCTGCTCAAGTGACTTGCGAATGCCGAACAGTACGATCGGATGGTCATCGGCAATAATTACGTTCATATTGTTCATGTATTAGGCTACCTTGCTACAGCAAGCTCTTGACGTAACCGTCAATGTCGCTGATGTATTTTTCTATACCTTGGGCATCTCTTTCATGAATCAGATGCTCAAGCGCTTCACATAACTGCTTGCCGGGTATCAGATTAAGCATCGCAAACGCCCCTTTGAGGCGGTGAGCGGTCTGCGCCAGCGCAGCGAAATCGCTGATGGTGAATTCAGTATACAATCTCTGAACATCATCCGGAACAGTGTCGGCAAACAGCGCGTAATAACCGCTGGCATGGAGTTCAGCATTTCCTTCATTTCCAGTTGAGGAGGGCTGAATCTCTTCTTGCGCCAGCTGTTGCTCAATCAGCTGCAGGATAGCTTCCTGCATGGCAGTGCTGATATTAAAATTGACGCTCAACTGACCTGGGCCAATTTTGCGTATCCCAACCTCATCATCGCTTAAAAGCAAGCCTGAAGCAGTAAGATTAGACGGATTATCAGTTAAAAAGAGATCGTACTCTTGACTTGCGAGTCTTTCGTCCGGGGTGATGCAACTTGCGCCCCAGCTCTCTAACTGGCGCGTCACGATGCGGCGTACTTCATTGGCGGTAATGTCAATCATCACGACCACATCGTCCAGCAGGTGTTCGCCGGAGTCGCTCTCTTCCTCGCTTGCCGCCATTTTAAGGTGTAGCGAGTAGCGGGTGCCGAGCGATTCCCGCGCCTTAATATTAAGCTGCCCGCCAAGCTTGCGGGTTAAACGGTCGCATAACCAGAAGGTAAGGGCATTGGCCTTGCCGTACTGGTCGGCTTGCGTCTCGTTAAGGAACGGGAAGTGCATATTATCGATTTCATTAGCGCTCACGCCGTTGCCGGTATCAAGGATACGGAAGGTCAGACGATCGTCGGCCGATTCATCTTTGCTCACCTCAAGCGTAACTTTTCCTATTTGCGTCGTGGTAATAGCGTATTGGATCAGCAGTAACAGCGTACGACGCAGCGCATCGCGGTCGCCATAGCGCTGTTCGTTAGCAGGCAGCGCGTTATTGATTAACAGCTGAAGTCCTTTGCGTTTGATCATCGGCAGAACTTCAGGAACCACTTCATCTATTAAGCCCTGGATCGAGAACAAACCGGGAGTGGTTTTCCAGGCGTCGCTTTCCAGTAAGTTCGCCAACTGAATCTCATCGATAAGATGAACCAGTTCATCGGCATGCTGCGCCAGTTTGCGACTTTCATGAATGCCAATTGCCGCCGCTTCCTGCGCCAGAGTCTGCGCGGGGTCTTTGAGCGCGGCGCCAATATTTTGCATAAAAGCGATGCGCCCCTGCTGATTTTTTTCATACAGCCGCTGGGCTTGCTTAAGCTTTTTATTCACCAGTACTTCTCTATCCTGATCGCGAATAATCAGGATCTGCGTACGAGGAGCAACCTGGCTTCGGTACTGGCGGATTTCATAAAGTTCATTATTGATCGTCGCCTGAATGACCCCTTGATGCTGATCGGCCATGTTGGTGATGTTCTGCAGGTTCAGATGAGGCAACAGATGATCGGCGATTGGGTTGCTGATAATAGTGCGATTGGCTTCCTGATCGTGCACCAACAGGCCCAGCGGCAGCAAAGAGACAATCTCTTCATTAATTGCGCGCTGAGCGCGAAGTTCGCTGTTGGCGGCGGTGGGTGCCGCGCTAACGCTGCCGGGGCTACGGCGACCGCTATAGTTGCGGAAAGTAGTAAAGCCAAACAGGGTTAATGCCAGCAGACCAATGGTGAGCAGCAGCGGCAGTAAAATATTCTGCAGCGATTCCATCAGCAAAGTGCTGAACGGCACGACCCACACCAGCCGCATGCCGGTAGTATTAATGGCGGTGGTTATCTCAATTCGTAGGCCATTGAAGCTGACGCTAACGTTATCAACGGCTTCTTTATCAGGGCTGTTGGCGGCATTCTGCGCCGGATCTGCCTCCAGACGGAAGCTGTCCAGCGACATGCTCGGCGGGATGAGGTCGTTAATCGGTAAATCGAAAGCCACCACCGTTGCCAGGTGGCCCGGTTGGTTAAAGGTGGTACGCAGAGTGAAGTAGTGGCCATTTTGCCAGGTCAAATGGCGCAGCGAAGAAAAGGTTTCACGCTCATCCAGCGTATTTGCCTGCAGCAGCATTTCGGCGCGGCGGGATTCCACGACGCTGCTTATCGTCGATTCTTTAAAACTCGAAGACAGATCTTTCAGCGGCAGGGTAGAGACCAGAATCAGGCTGTTATCCAGCCCGTTGAGGTAGTACATCGACCAGGGGATGGTTTCTGCGCCCCATAGAATATCGAGATAGTTAGAAATCTTCTGCGTCATCTCAAGCGTCGAGCTGTCATGAGATCCGAAAATCAGCGCTTCGGTTTTGCGTCGAGGCTTTTCCAGATAGTAGACGTCCTGCTTCAGTCGGGTTTCCTGTAGCCCATCGCTTGAGGTACTGGAGCTGGTGGCGGCGATATTGTCGTAAATCTGCCAGGTGGCGTAACGCCAGGTATCGATGCGTTTATGCAATGCGTGGCTGATATCAACCACCTGGTAACTTCTGTCTTTTAGCCACGTATTGACCGAGCTTTGGATCATCACGCCCATCGTCGCGAGCAAGACGATAACCATCAAAATGAAGAACCGGGTGATGTTGCCTGGGATCAGGGAGAATTTTTTTTGGGTCATCGCGTAGCAGAGCTGCTCAGTAGTGTTTGTAAACAAGATGTTGCGCCATAGTGACGGGCAGCACAACGAATACTGGCTGGAAGTATAAAGGCTAAAACGGGAAATCCATACAACAGATTGACGCTGAGGGATCTTTTAATGCTGAGATTTGTCTCAAAACCATAGCGACGACGAATATGTACAGTGGAATTGATCTTGTACAATTAACCGGCATTTGTTGCAGATAAATAGCACGAAAAAACAAGAAATTGGCGAAATAGGCTGACTTTCATTCGGAATTGATTGATTAATAGTCGTTATTTTTTTCTGCGTTAGCACAGCCTAATTAAAGATACGTAAAGAAGGGTAAAAAAAACCGGATGCGAGGCATCCGGTTGAAATAGGGGTAAACAGACATTCAGAACTGAATGACGGTAATAAATAAAGTTAATGATGATAGCGAGGATTATTTTAGTCCTCGGAGAAGATTTTGTTTTACCATTCAGTGCTATACATTTACCCGCTTTCAATGATTTGATTTTAAAGATAAATATTATTTTTTTGATTTTTGATGCTTATTTTGACGACCATTATCGTGTCTGAAAAGTTCCTTTGGATTTACAAATTGAAACATCTTGTGCGCATTTTGAAACACCTTAGAAGTTTTCGTATCATATTCTTGTTGGATTATTCTGCATTTTGCAGCACAATGAATACAGCCGACTGATTAGAAGGGTAATCAGTAAGCAGTGGCAATAATAAAAGGCATATAACAAACAGAGGGTTAATAACATGAAAGTTAAAGTACTGTCCCTCCTGGTACCAGCACTGCTGGTAGCGGGCGCAGCAAATGCGGCTGAAATTTATAACAAAGACGGCAACAAATTAGACCTGTACGGTAAAATTGATGGTCTGCACTACTTCTCTGACGACAAGAGCGTAGACGGCGACCAGACCTACATGCGTATCGGCGTGAAAGGCGAAACCCAGATCAACGACCAGCTGACCGGTTACGGCCAGTGGGAATACAACGTTCAGGCGAACAACACCGAAAGCTCCAGCGATCAGGCGTGGACTCGTCTGGCATTCGCTGGTCTGAAATTCGGCGACGCGGGTTCTTTCGACTACGGTCGTAACTACGGCGTTGTTTACGACGTAACTTCCTGGACCGACGTTCTGCCGGAATTCGGCGGCGACACCTACGGTTCCGACAACTTCCTGCAGTCCCGTGCTAACGGCGTTGCTACCTACCGTAACTCTGACTTCTTCGGTCTGGTTGACGGCCTGAACTTTGCTCTGCAGTACCAGGGTAAAAATGGCAGCGTAAGCGGCGAAGATCAGACCAACAATGGTCGCGGCTTCCAGAAACAGAACGGCGAAGGCTTCGGCACCTCCGTGACTTATGACATCTGGGACGGCATCAGCGCTGGTTTCGCGTACTCCAGCTCTAAACGTACCGATGAGCAGAACAGTGCTAGCACTCGTTATCTTGACTCCAACGGTTTTTCCCGTCGCGTACTGGGTGAAGGCGATCACGCTGAAACTTACACCGGTGGTCTGAAATACGACGCTAACAACATCTACCTGGCGACTCAGTACACCCAGACCTACAACGCAACCCGCACCGGTAACATCGGTTTTGCTAACAAAGCGCAGAACTTCGAAGTGGTTGCTCAGTACCAGTTCGACTTCGGTCTGCGTCCGTCCGTGGCTTACCTGCAGTCTAAAGGTAAAGACATGGGCCGTTACGGCGACCAGGACATCCTGAAATATGTTGACCTGGGTGCGACCTACTACTTCAACAAAAACATGTCCACCTACGTTGATTACAAAATCAACCTGCTGGACGACAACCAGTTCACTAAAGATGCAAGCATCTCTACTGACAACGTTGTGGCTCTGGGCCTGGTTTACCAGTTCTAAGCAAGCTGAAGTGTTGAAAAAGGCGCCTGCGGGCGCCTTTTTTTATGCCCGGTTTAACCTCGCTGGTATACTCTGGCTGCCTTTGTAACAGGAGCCCGTTTTCATGGATACCATCTTTTTCCGCGCCGCCTTTTTCGGCCTTTGCGTTCTGCTTACCGGCTGTGATTCCGCGACCTCCCCGGCCACGCCAAAATCCGCCGCCACCGTGCTCGATGGCAAAACGATGGGGACCTATTGGCGCGTTAGCGTCGTTGGGCTGGATCCGGCGAAAGCCGAAGATTTACGCCATAAAGTTCAGACGCAGCTCGATGGCGACGATCTGCTGCTTTCGACCTGGAAAAACGACTCCGCGCTGATGCGCTTCAATCATGCCGCCACTACCGAACCGTGGCCGGTGAACGAAGCGATGGCGGATATCGTCACTCTGTCGCTGCGTATTGGCGCAAAAACCGCCGGAGCGATGGATGTTACCGTCGGGCCGCTGGTCAACCTATGGGGATTTGGCCCGGATAAGCAGCCGGTAAAAACGCCGACGGAGCAGCAAATCGCGGCGGCAAAAGCGCGTACCGGGCTGCAGCATCTGACGGTGATTAACCGCGCCGACCAACAGTATCTGCAAAAAGATATTGCGGATTTGTTTGTCGATCTTTCCACCGTCGGCGAGGGCTACGCGGCCGATCATCTGGCTCGCCTGATGGAGCAGGAAGGAATTGCCCGTTATCTGGTGTCGGTTGGCGGCGCATTGGTCAGCCGTGGGATGAACGGCGACGATAAACCCTGGCGAGTGGCGATTCAAAAACCGACCGACCGTGAAAACGCCGTCCAGGCGATAGTCGATATCAACGGCCACGGCATCAGCACCTCCGGCAGCTATCGCAACTACTACGAGCTGGACGGCAAACGTATTTCTCACGTTATCGATCCGCAAACCGGGCACCCCATCAACCATAAGCTGGTTTCGGTGACGGTGATTGCGCCGACCGCGCTGGAAGCCGACGGCTGGGATACCGGGCTGATGGTATTAGGGCCGGAAAAAGCGCAACAGGTGGCACACGAGCAGGGGCTGGCGGTCTATATGATTGTCAAAGAGGGCGACGGCTTTAAGACCTGGATGTCGCCGCAGTTCCGCACCTTCCTGGTCGGCGAGCAGAATTAAAAAGCAAGAAGCGCAGTTTTTTAGAGCGGAGCAAGGCGCAAAGTAGGGATACACTTACAGCAGGAGCCCGCTATGAAACCGATGATTGCCGATATGACTAACGATGACCGCCGCTGGCAGGCGGTCTGCGAACGTGACGCCAGCGCCGACGGGCAGTTTGTCTTCGCCGTGTTGACCACCGGCGTCTGCTGCCGTCCCTCGTGCCGTTCACGGCGCGCGCTACGGGAGAATGTCCGCTTTTATGCTGATGTCGAAGCCGCAAAGGCCGCCGGATATCGCCCCTGTAAACGGTGTCGGCCGGATAATCTCGACCCCGACCAACAGCGGGTCGAGAAGGTGGCCGCCGCCTGTCGTCTGCTGGAACAAGAGGCGCCAATCACCCTTGAGGCGCTGGCGCAGCAGCTGGCGGTCAGCCCGTTTCACTTCCATCGTATTTTTAAATCCGTCACCGGGCTCACGCCCAAGGCCTGGCAGCAGGCCTGGCGCGCGCGGCGCCTACGCGAAGCATTAAGCCACGGCGAGAATGTCACCCGCGCGGCATTAGCCGCCGGCTTCCCTGATTCGGCCAGCTATTATCGCCAGGCAAACGAGACGCTGGGCATGACCGCCCGCCAGTTTAAACGCGGCGGCGAAGATGTGGCGATTAGCTGGGTTTGCAGCGATAGCGCCTCTGGCCGGTGCCTGGTGGCGTTCAGCGAACGTGGCGTATGCGCCGTGTTGCTGGGCGATGACGATAAGGCGTTATATGCGCAGCTGGCGAGCTTGTTTCCCGGCGCCCAATTACAGCCGGGTGATGATACGTTTACCGAACGCGTGGCGCAGGTGGTTGCCCATCTGGATAATCCGCAGCAGGCGGTGAATTTGCCGCTGGATATTCGCGGTACCGCTTTCCAGCAACGGGTGTGGCAAGCCTTGCGCCAGATCCCGGCAGGCGAAACCCGCAGCTACCGCGAGGTGGCTCACAGCATTGGTCAACCGCGCGCGGTCAGAGCGGTTGCCGGGGCCTGCGCTGCCAATAAGCTGGCGATAGTTATTCCTTGCCATCGGGTGGTGCGTGAGGGCGGGGCGCTTTCCGGCTATCGTTGGGGAAGCGAACGCAAAGCGCTGCTGCTGGCGCGCGAAGCAAAAATACGGGAGAAATAATGCTCGATCTGTTTGCCGATACACCGCCCTGGCAGGAGCCGCTGGCCCCCGGGGCGATGATATTACGCCGTTTCGCCGTGCAGCGCGCGCCGGCGCTGCTGCAGGCCATCGCCGGAGTGGCCAGCGCTTCTCCGTTCCGCCAGATGGTGACCCCCGGTGGTTATACCATGTCGGTGGCTATGACCAACTGTGGCCAACTCGGCTGGACGACCGATATGCACGGCTATCTCTATGCGCCGGGCGATCCGTTGACCGGCGAGCATTGGCCGCCGATGCCATTGGTTTTTCAGCAACTGGCGGCGGAGGCGGCGCAGGAGGCGGGTTATGCGCATTTTTCCCCGGATGCCTGTCTGATTAACCGCTACCAACCGGGCGCGAAGCTGTCGCTGCATCAGGATAAAGATGAGCATGATTTGCGCGCGCCTATCGTTTCAGTGTCGCTGGGTCTGCCGGCGGTGTTTCAATTTGGCGGGCTTAAACGTAACGATCCGCTGCGCCGGCTGCTGCTGGAGCATGGCGATGTGGTGGTGTGGGGCGGCGAATCACGGCTCTTCTATCACGGCATCCAGCCGCTTAAACCGGGGGAGCATCCGCTGACCGGCGCCTGTCGTTACAACCTCACGTTTCGTCTCGCGGGTCACCGGCAAAAACAAAAATAAGAATTATTCTTGCTGTCGTCGGTAAGCCGTTTAAACTGCTGGCTGTTTGCTTGTCCGGATCGTAGCTTATGGAATTACTTGTTCTTGTTTGGCGCCAGTACCGCTGGCCGTTCATTGCCGTCATGGCGCTGAGTTTGCTCAGCGCGGCGCTGGGTATCGGGCTTATCGCCTTTATTAACCTACGTCTGATTTCCCTTGTTGATACCTCGCTCACCGTGCTGCCGGAGTTTCTCGGTCTGCTGCTGCTGTTGATGGCGGTCACGCTCGGCTCGCAGCTGGCGTTAACCACGCTTGGCCACCACTTCGTCTATCGCCTGCGCGGCGAATTTATTAAACGTATTCTCGACACCCAAATCGAAAAGATCGAAAAAATCGGCAGCGCTTCTCTGCTGGCGGGCTTAACCAGTGACGTGCGTAACATCACCATCGCCTTTGTGCGCCTGCCTGAGCTGGTGCAGGGGATTATCTTGACCTTCGGGTCCGCCGCCTACCTGGCGTTTCTGTCAGGAAAAATGATGCTGGTGACCGCGGTCTGGATGGCGGTCACTATCTGGGGCGGCTTTGTGCTGGTGGCGCGCGTCTATAAGCATATGGCGACCCTGCGCGAGACCGAAGATAAGCTGTATCATGATTACCAGACGGTGCTGGAAGGGCGCAAAGAGCTGACGCTGAACCGCGAACGCGCCGAATATGTTTTTAATCAGCTGTATCTGCCGGATGCCCGCGACTATCGCCACCACATCATTCGTGCCGATACCTTCCACCTGAGCGCGGTGAACTGGTCGAATATCATGATGCTTGGCGCCATCGGTCTGGTGTTCTGGATGGCTAATGGCCTCGGGTGGGCCAATACCGCGGTGGCGGCGACCTATTCTCTGACGCTGCTATTTCTGCGTACGCCGCTGCTGTCGGCGGTGGGGGCGCTGCCAACCTTGCTCAGCGCCCAGGTGGCATTCAATAAACTGCATCAGTTCGCGCTGGCGCCTTATCGCGCCGGTTTCCCCGAGCCGCAGGCGCATCCGCACTGGCAGACCCTGGAGCTGCGCGATGTGTCGTTCCATTATCCTGATAACAGTTTTGCCGTCGGGCCGATTAATCTGACTCTCAAACGCGGCGAACTGGTGTTTCTGATTGGCGGCAATGGTAGCGGCAAGTCGACGCTGGCGATGTTGCTGACCGGGCTGTATCAACCGTTCTCCGGGCAGATCCTGCTCGATGGTCAACCGCTGGCGGCGGAAAAACCAGAAGATTACCGCAAGCTATTCTCGGCGGTATTTACCGATGTCTGGCTATTTGATCGTCTTTTGGGGCCAAAAGGCGAACGCGCCGATCCGGCGCTGGTCGCGAAGTGGCTGGCGTATCTGAAGATGGACCACAAGCTGCAGCTGGAAGAGGGGAAAATCCTCGATCTGAAGCTGTCTAAAGGGCAGAAAAAGCGCGTGGCGCTGCTGCTGGCGCTGGCCGAAGAGCGCGATATCATTTTGCTCGATGAATGGGCAGCGGATCAGGATCCGCATTTCCGCCGCGAGTTTTATCAGGTGTTACTGCCGCTGATGCAGCAAATGGGAAAAACCGTGTTTGCCATCAGCCACGATGACCACTATTTCCAGCATGCCGATCGCCTGCTGGAGATGCGCAGCGGCAAGCTTAGCGAGCTCACCGGCGTTGAGCGCGAACTGGCGACCCGCGACGCGGTCGCGCGTACCGCCTAACGCTTTTGCTGATTACCCGATCCGGGCTTTCTCGCCCGATCGGGCCATATTGCTGGTTTTTGCGGCAGATAAATTGCTGGCGGTTATTATTTCTCCCTCCTCGCGCTATGCTTATGGCTGCGGCCATGCAGGTCGACTTCTATTCTCACAAGGATTGCCTGAGCGATGTCCGTTTTGCATAAAAAAAGCGCCCGATTACGCGATGAAGAACGCGCCCGCCTGATTTGGCTATTGAGCACTGATAAAGCCGTCACCTCCGCGCTGCTGGGGAAACTCACCCTCGCGGAGCGCTATGATGAAGGGACGCTGGCCGATGACCTGGCGGAAGTGGAAGTGCTGGTGTCGCATCTGCCGCCGCCGGACCTCGCCGATGCCCTGGAAGCGCTGCCCTATGACGCGCGTACCGCGCTGTGGGGGTTGGTTGCCGATGATAAGCGCGGCGAAGTGCTGCTGGAGGCGTCAGAGAGCGTATGGGGCGATCTCATCGATAAGATGAGCGACCACGACCTGATATTTGCCCTGCAATCGCTGGATATTGATGAACAGGTTTACCTGTTGCAGCACCTGCCGCGCGACTTAACCGGCCGCCTGCTGGCGACGCTGCCGCCGGATAAACGCGCGCGCATTCGTCAGATGATGCGCTACGCCGATAACACCGTCGGCGCGATCATGGAGTTTGAGGTGATTACCGTTCGCCCGGAAGCCACTCTGGCGGCGGTACAGCGCTATCTGCGCCGTCTGGGCAAAATGCCGGAAAACACCGACAAACTGTTCGTCACCACCCGTAATAAACTGCTGCTCGGCGAGCTGGAGCTGCAGACTATTCTGCTCAATGATGCGCAAAAACGCGTTGGCGAAGTGATGGAAGGCGATCCGGTGACTTTCCAGCCGCAGGAAGAGGCGGAAAAAGTGGCGCGTACCTTCGAACGTGATGACTTACTGAGTGCTGCGGTGATTGATGCCGACGGCAAGCTGATGGGGCGTTTGACCATCGATGAAATCGTCGATGTGGTGTACGAAGAGACCGATAATGACCTGCGCCGGATGGGCGGTCTGAGCGAAGATGATGATGTTTTTGCGCCGGTGAGCAAAGCGGTGAAAACCCGCTGGGCGTGGCTGGCGGTGAACCTCTGTACGGCGTTTATCGCTTCCCGGGTGATCGATGGCTTTGAACATACGATTTCGCAGCTAGTGGCTCTGGCCTCGCTGATGCCGATCGTCGCCGGGATAGGCGGGAATACCGGCAATCAGACGATCACCATGATCGTCCGCGCGATGGCGCTGCAGCAGATCCAGCCGGGAAGTTTTACCTTCCTCATCCTGCGCGAGATGGGCGTCGCGCTGATTAATGGCCTGGTATGGGGCGGGATAATGGGCGCTATCACCTGGTGGCTGTATGATGACCCGCAGCTTGGCGGGGTGATGACGTTGGCGATGATGCTCAACCTGCTGATGGCGGCGATGATGGGGGTTATCATCCCGATGGTGATGGTCAAGCTGGGGCGCGATCCGGCGGTCGGCTCCAGCGTGATGATCACCGCGATTACCGATACCGGCGGCTTCTTTATTTTCCTTGGTCTGGCGACGCTGTTTCTGATGTAAGCTGCGCTTTTACGCGCAGGCGGCGAGGGATGAGCGCCATCGCGATAAGCCCCGCCAGTACGCCGATCGCCAGATTACTGGTAGTGACCGTCACGATGACGGTTACCGCCATGACCACCGTTTCCGGCCACGGATTGCCCGCCAGCGCGGTTGGGCGAATGCTCTGCCAGCTGAAGGTTTTCACCGCCACGATCACCATGACCCCGGCCAGCACCGCCATTGGAATTTTGGCCATCACCTGGCTTAGCACCGTCACCAGAAGCAGCAGTACCAGACCGGCCACTATTGTCGATAGGCGGCTACGCGCCTTGCCCATTTCCACGTTAACGATAGTCTGGCCGATCATCGCGCATCCGGCGATGCCGCCATAGCAGCCCGCGAGGATATTGGCGATCCCCAGTCCTGCGCTCTCACGCGACTTATTTGACGGCGTATGGGTGAGATCGTCCACCAGCTTTGCCGTCAGCAGCGATTCCATCAGGCCGACAAAGGCGATACTCAGGGCGCAGGGCCAGATAATTTTTAAGGTGCTTAAATCCAGCGGCACCGCCAGCGCGTTGAAGCCCGGCAGACCGCCGCCCATAGCGCCTTCATCACCCACGGTTGGCAGGAACTGTCCGCTGGTGACGGTATAAGCGGTAAGGAGGACGATAGCGATAAGCGGCGCCGGCACGGCTTTGATAAAACGCGGCGCCCACAGCACGATGAGTAGCGTCAGAACGAACAGGCCGACGATGAGCGGCTGCCTGCTCCAGAAATGAGGTACCTGGGCGAAAAAAATAAGAATGCCGAGCGCATTAACAAAACCGGTCATCACCGCTGGCGGGATAAAGCGCATCAACCGCGCCATACCGCAGACCCCAAACAAAATTTGAATAATACCAGCCAGAATGACAGCAGGCAGAATATACCCTACGCCATGCTGATGTACCATCGGGCCAATCACCAGGGCGACAGAACCTGCCGCCGCCGTCACCATCGCGGGGCGCCCGCCAAGAACCGACATCGCCAGACAGAGCACCACCGAAGCAATCAGGCTGACCTGCGGGTCAACGCCGGCAATGACCGAA
This sequence comes from Klebsiella sp. CN_Kp091, assembly GCF_040065095.1. Taxonomy (NCBI): domain Bacteria; kingdom Pseudomonadati; phylum Pseudomonadota; class Gammaproteobacteria; order Enterobacterales; family Enterobacteriaceae; genus Klebsiella; species Klebsiella sp. CN_Kp091. The sequence continues at coordinate 140,928 of NZ_JBEAIO010000001.1, forward strand.
AATGAAATGACTTCAGGAATTAACGCCAGGGCAGTCAGCACGCCAGCAAGGGTCTCACGTGTTATCAACGCCGGAGAGAGTGTGCGGGAAGTTGAGGGCATAAAAGTTCGCGGATGATAAAAAATTTGAATTGAGACAAGCCGCAGTTGACGTGCGCTCCATCACAGAACGGGAGATGATAGCGCGGAAAGGGCCATCATACCAGTACAAAAAGTGATTTTGTGTACACATTTATTAAACATTTTTATAACAGATCTCAAAACTCAACTTAAAATTTAAACAATATTTAAATTTTTGAGTACAGGTGGTACCTTTGATCCCGAGAATCGTTTCACCTGCGCTAAATAAAAAAAGCGAGTAAAAGTAAGGCTCAAATCCGATGAAGAAAAAGATGGCCGTACCCAGCTCACAGGCGGTTGGTTCCAATACAAATCGGACCAACACCCGCCATGAGCAAGAGACGGATGTATTGTTGATTGGCGGCGGTATCATGAGCGCCACGTTGGGAACCTGGCTGCAGGAACTGGAGCCGGATTGGTCTATTACCATGGTCGAGCAGATGACCAGCGTTGCCGAGGAAAGCTCGAACGGCTGGAACAATGCGGGTACCGGCCATGCGGCGCTGATGGAGCTCAACTACACGCCGCAAACCGCCAATGGGATCAATATCGACAAAGCGGTCGATATCAATGAGTCCTTCCATATTTCTCGTCAGTTTTGGGCCCATCAGGTGACCCGCGGTATCCTGACTAAGCCGAAATCCTTTATTAACAGCGTGCCGCACATGAGCTTTGTGTGGGGTGAAGACAACGTTAACTTCCTGCGCGCGCGCTACGCGGCGCTGCAGCAGAGCGAGCTGTTCCGCGGTATTCGTTATTCTGAAGATCATCAGCAGATCAAGGAGTGGGCGCCGCTGGTGATGGAAGGTCGCGATCCGCAGCAAAAAGTGGCGGCAACGCGTACCGAAATGGGCACCGACGTTAACTACGGCGAGATCACTCGCCAGCTGATCGCCGGGCTACAGACGCATAATAATTTCTCTCTCCAGTTAGGTACCGTCGTTCGCCGCTTTAAGCGCAATGCGGACAACAGCTGGACGGTGACGCTGGCGGATGCCAACAATCGTCACCAGAAGCGGACGATCAAAACCAAATTCATCTTTATTGGCGCGGGCGGCGCTGCCCTGACGCTGCTGCAGGAAACCGGTATTCCGCAGGCGAAAGAGTACGCGGGCTTCCCGGTTGGCGGACAGTTCCTGGTATGTGAGAACCCGGAAGTGGTTAATCATCACCTGGCGAAAGTCTACGGCCAGGCGGAAGTTGGCGCGCCGCCGATGTCGGTGCCGCATATCGACACCCGTATTATCGACGGCAAACGCGTGGTGCTATTCGGGCCGTTCGCGACTTTCTCGACCCGCTTCCTGAAAAACGGTTCGCTTTGGGATCTGCTGGCCTCGACGAATACCTCGAATATTCTGCCAATGCTTAACGTCGGGATGGATAACTTCGACCTGGTGAAATATCTGATTAGCCAGGTATTGCAGAAAGATAAAGATCGTCATGCCGCGCTGTGCGAGTACTACCCGGAAGCGCGCAAAGAAGACTGGCGCCTGTGGCAGGCCGGCCAGCGTGTACAGATTATCAAGCGTGATAAGAAAATGGGCGGCGTGTTGCGTCTTGGTACCGAAGTAGTGTGCGATGATGAAGGCACCGTAGCCGCGCTACTGGGCGCTTCTCCTGGCGCGTCGACGGCGGCGCCGATCATGGTGCAGCTGTTGGAGAAAGTCTTCAAAGACAAAGTACAGACGCCGGCCTGGCAGGCGAAGATGAAAGAGATCGTGCCGAGCTACGGCATGCGTCTGGATGGTAATCCGGCCGCTATTGAGCAGGCGCTGGCGTGGACCAGTGAAGTGCTGGGGCTACACTACGAGCCGACGACCGCGGCAGACGACGTGCCGCAGGCCGAACTCAAGCCGCTAACCGGCGGAAAACCGATGGCGGATATCGCGCTATAACAAAAACGGCAGCCCTCGGGCTGCCGTTTTGTATTACCGCTGGCGATTAACGCTCCACGGCATTACCGATAGTTTCTTCAGCTTTCCAGATGCGGTATTTCACTTCAACGTTGGCTGGAGTATAAACCACGATCGGCAGCTTGCTGTTGTAACGCAGCAGGCCTTCATCGCCGAGACCCGCGGTAATAAATTTCTTCTCTTTCTTACCGTCCGGGCAGGCCATCATGGTGGAAACCGGGGACGTCAGCTTATCAAAGACATAGTAGTCATAGCCCCAGCCTTCCAGCGTTTTACTTTCCAGTTGACCGCCCAAGCGATGATGGTTGCAGTCGACTTCCAGCGTCTGGCCAATCATCAGTTCAACTTTTAACGCGGATTCATCCTGCTGCTGCGGCAGCTGAATCACCTGACGCTTCATCCCTTTTTCCGCTTTCGGATAGGGGGCGATTTTCTCCAGCGGCTGTTCAGCGGCTAACGCGCTGGTGGAAACACAGGCAACGGCCAGCAGAGAAACAGCAAGCGTAGCGATTTTTTTCACGGTTGATCATCCTTTATTATCGTTACTAACCAATACAGACTAACATCATTGCCCTGAATAGTAAGAGTTATTTACCATTATTTTCAATATGAATAGTGAAATGCACTAGTAAAGTGAAACGTGCGTCAGCTATTCATCGCGGCTGTTTTTGGCTTCTTCAATAAACTCTTCGTCCAGTAAGTCGGCGTTCCCGGCGTGTTCACGGCCCGATAACAGGTTCCAGCAGGCAATAAACAAGGCGGCAATCAGCGGGCCGATGACAAAGCCGTTGATGCCATAGATTTCCATGCCGCCAAGGGTGGCAATCAGGATCAGATAATCCGGCATTTTGGTATCTTTCCCCACCAGTAGCGGACGCAGAATGTTATCCACCAGGCCGATGACAATGACGAAGAAACCGACAATAAACGCCCCTTGCCACAATTGCCCGGTGGCGAACAGGTAAATCGCCGCCGGCACCCAGATAATGGCGGAGCCCACCGCCGGGATGAGTGACAGAAAGGCCATTAAAGCGCCCCACAGAATGCTGCCATCAAGACCGACGATCCAGAATGCAAAGCCGCCGAGCGCCCCCTGTGCCAGCGCGACGGCGACGGTACCTTTAACCGTCGCCCGCGCGACGGCGGCGAATTTGGCAAACAGGTGCTGTTTGACATAATTGGATAGCGGCAAAGATTCGAGGATTAACAGCACCAGATAAGGGCCATCTTTCAGCAAGAAGAACAGCAGATATAACATAATGCCGAAGCTGACGGTAAAGCCAAACGTCCCTTTACCGATCAGGAAGGCGCTACCGGCCAGATATTGTCCGCCTTTCAGGGCGGCATCGGATAGTTGCTGCTGAATTTGTTCCGCGCTATCGAGATTGTGCTCTGAGAGGAAACTTCTGGCCCAGCTCGGGAGATGGGCAAACAGGTTGGCGACCACCGTCGGAAACTGGGTGTCATTATGCTGTAGCTTGGTGTAGACCACGTTTAGCTCGAAGGCTAGCGACGAAATGATAATCGCCAACGGGGTGAAAACAATAAGACAGATAATGACGACGGTCAGTAGCGCCGCGATACCGTTGCGTTCACCGATGCGCGTACGGATGTTGTTTTTTATCGGATTAAATATCACCGCCAGGATAGCGGCCCACAGGATAGCGGAATAGTAAGGGGAGAGTACGTCAAAAAAGGCCAGGGTAACGATCAGTAAAATAAGGATAAAAAATCCTTTGGGAAGTCCTTTAACTCTCATTGGGTCCGCTCCAGATGATAACGAATACAGTCGAATAATAGATGGAATTTAACAATTTGCCATCAGGATAATCGCAGTCTTAGCGGGAAGGGGAGTACAAGCATTAAAAAACCCGCGCTCTCAGAGAGAGTGCGGGTTCTAAAGGGGACCGATGGTTGTAGCAACCTATCGGTTAAATTTTTTGGTCGGCACGAGAGGATTTGAACCTCCGACCCCCGACACCCCATGACGGTGCGCTACCAGGCTGCGCTACGTGCCGACGCGTGGAGGATAATATTACCCGTTCCCCCATCGAATGCAAGCGACCGACAACTGATTGATTTAAAATTAATCAATCAGTTAGCGATAAAGCGTTTTTCATCCGTCAGCACCTGCAGCAGCAGGCTAAGCTGCGGTTTTTGGTCTTTCACCTTCTCGCCATCGCTGTTCCAGGTGTGATAGGTGCCGTTGTGGTCGAGCACTACGGTCATCGTTGGCGTGGTAATCGCCAGTGTATCGCTATTAGCGGCGGTGACCCAGCTGCGGCGGCGCGCCGGGCTAAACAGGTCTTCGCCCTGCGAATATTCATTCGCTGGCGTTGAGACGTGTAGCAGACGCTGCATCAGCGTCGTCATCACGTCTTTGTTATCCGTGAGCGCTGAGATCTCCTGCGCTGGGGTTCCCGGCCAGTGGATAACCAGCGGTACCTGCAGATTGCCGCGTGACCAGTCGAATTTACCCTGCTTGCTATCCAGCGGCATACCGTGCCCGGCGGTAACAATCACCACCGTATTATCCAGTTTGCCCGCTTTACGCAGCGCGTCGAGCACGCGGCCAATTTGCATATCGACGTCGCCCGCGGCGCGCCCGTAGGTGCGGGCAAAATTCTGCTGCTGGCTGTTATCAATATTAGTGCCGTTCAGCGATATCCACGAGAACCAGCGGTTCTCATCCTGGGCGTAGCGATCCAGCCAGCCGATCCATTGGTCGGCCGTTTGTTCATCGCTCTGCGTTTTAGCCGCCGGCAGCGAGAAGTCCGACAGCAGCGCCTGGCGATAAAGCGGGCTGCTGAAACCGTCCGATGAGAACAGGCCCAACTGGTAGCCCTGTTGGTTGAGGGCGGTAATCAGCGCCGCCGGGATCCGCGCCGAGAGCACGCCATCCATATAACCCGGCGATATGCCGTAGAACAGGCCGAACATTCCGCTATCGGTGCTATTACCGGAGCTCATATGCTGGCTAAAGTTGACGCTTTCTTTCGCAAAAGCAGCCAGCTGCGGCATGTTCTTTTCGAAGCGTGAATAGTTGAGGTTATCCACCGTAATGAGCAGCACGTTGTAGCCCGTGCCGAGGTCGCGATAGCGCAGATCGCTCAGCGGATACTGCACCGAGACCGCTTCCGGCGCGCCTTGCTCAACCAGACGGCGCTGATAGTCTTGCGCATCGAGCAGGCCGTGCTTCTCAAGGAAGCGGCGAGCGGTCATCGGATAAGAGAGCGGTAAGTTGGCCCGCTGCATGGTGATCGGGCGATAGAAATTGGCATCCGCCCAGATATAAATCAGGTGGCTGCTGATAAACGAAATAAAGAAAAACCAGGCGACGGGGCGCGCGTAGTGGCGGCGGCGCGTCAGGCTGCGCAGCTTTTGCCAGCTCCAGGTGGCGAAGAGCATCTCAAGCAGGAAGATGATCGGTACGCTGATAAACATCAGCTGCCAGTCGCGAGCCATCTCGTTCTGGTCGGGGTTAATCACCAGTTCCCAGACGACAGGGTTTAAGTGCAGGTGGAAGCGAGTGAAGACTTCGCTATCGATCAGCAGCAGCGTCATCCCGGCGGTGGCGAAGATGACCGACAGGAAGCGCATAAGTCGCTGCGAGCCGACGATAAAGGTCAGCGGGAAGAGAATCAGTACATAGCTGGTGAAAACCAGAAAACTGAAATGACCAACGAGGCTGACATACGAGAATACCCGCCCGGCAAGCGTCGTTGGCCAGTCGGCGACAAAAAGATAGCGGCTGCCGAGCGCCATTGCCAACAACATGTTGAACAGGGCGAACCAGTGTCCCCAGCTGACCATCTGGGAGACTTTTTCTCGGTAGGGCTGACGAAGAGTCACCATATACTGTTGTTCGTTATCCTTAGTGCGCGGGATCGTCGTTAATGGACGATTGCAGCGCCTGGGCGAAAGAACGGGCGATTGCCTGACGCTGCGCCGGCGCGACGCTACTGTTGATCAGGTTGGTCACCATATTGCCCAGCACCATCAGTGACAGGTCAACCGGCGCTTTGTGTGTTTCCAGGACGTTCGTTAGCTCGCTGAGCAGCTGCTCGACCTGTTCATCGCTATAGCGGGATATTTGTGGCATAAACTCAAAATCTGTTTGTTCGTGAAAGGGCAACATATTACCGTAGCAGCAGCTTTTTTTCCGCATTTTTTCGCCACGGCGCAAAAGCGCCCAGCAACGCGAGGCTCAAGCGTAAAAGAGGCATCTGCCGGTTGCGTCGTCGTCCCGGTGGTGGTTGAATACCGCCCGGTCTAAAAGGAGAGTTTAACATGAGTCTGGATATCGACCAGATTGCCCTGCATCAGTTGATCAAACGTGATGAACAGAATCTGGAACTGGTGCTGCGCGAGTCGCTGCTGGAACCAAATGCCACTGTCGTGGAAATGATGGCTGAACTGCATCGTGTCTACAGCGCAAAAAGCAAAGCCTACGGCCTCTTTAATGAAGAGAGCGAGCTGGCGCAAGCGTTGCGTTTACAGCGTCAGGGTGAAGAAGAGTTTCTTCCTTTCAGCCGTGCGGCAACCGGCCGCCTGCGCGATGAGCTGGCGAAGTATCCGTTTGCCGAAGGCGGCATCGTATTGTTCTGTCAGTATCGTTACCTGGCGGTCGAGTATCTGCTGGTGGCGGTGCTCAATAATCTGAGCAGCATGCGCGTCAACGAAGAGCTGGATATCAGTTCCACGCATTACCTGGATATCAACCATGCCGACATCGTGGCGCGTATCGATCTGACCGAGTGGGAAACTAATCCCGAATCGACCCGTTATCTGACTTTCCTGAAAGGGCGCGTGGGGCGTAAAGTCGCTGATTTTTTCATGGACTTCCTCGGCGCCAGCGAAGGGCTCAATGCCAAAGCGCAGAACCGCGGTCTGCTGCAGGCGGTGGATGATTTCGCCGCTGACGCGCAGCTGGATAAATCCGAGCGCCAGAACGTGCGCCAGCAGGTGTATGCCTACTGTAACGAACAGCTGCAGGCGGGCGAAGAGATCGAGCTGGAGTCGCTGTCTAAAGAGCTCTCCGGCGTCAGCGAAAAGAGTTTCCAGGAGTTTACCGCTGAGCAGGGCTATGAGCTGGAGGAGAGCTTCCCGGCGGACCGCAGTACGCTGCGCCAGCTGACCAAATTTGCCGGTAGCGGCGGCGGCTTGACCATCAATTTTGACGCGATGCTGTTAGGCGAGCGCGTATTCTGGGATCCGGCAACGGATACGTTGACCATTAAAGGCACGCCGCCGAATCTGCGCGATCAGCTGCAGCGCCGTACCTCAGGCGGTAATTAATCCCTGCTGATTATCCCGGCGGGACATGATGCCGCCGGGTTAACCTTCTACCTGAATAATCCTGACGCCGCTTTGCTTAAGCTTCTGACGTAACTTGTCATCCAGTACGCTGTCGATAACCACTGTGCTGGCAAGATTAAGCTCGCCGATGGCAAACGCGGAGGCGGAATTAATTTTTTCGGCAGAGGCCATCACCACGGTTTCTGCGGCTCTGGCCGCCAGCGCGCGCTTAATGCCCGCCTCTTCATAATCACCGGTGGTAAAGCCCGCATGCGGGTGCACGCCGGTCACCCCCATAAAGAACAGATCGGCATTAATCCGCGCCATCGCCGCTAGCGTCTCGGCGCCGACCGTGACTACCGAATGTTTAAACATTGTACCGCCGAGCAGGATCACCTCGATCCGCGGATGCTCGACCAGCGCCACGGCGATCCCTGGACTGTGCGTCACCACGGTACAAGCAAGGTCGGCGGGGAGCGCGGCGATCATCGCCGTGGTGGTGGTGCCGCCATCGACGATAACCACCTGTCCTGGCTGGATAAGCGCCGCCGCCCGGCGGGCTATCGCCTGTTTGGAAGCCATCTGCACGCTTTTTCTGCTTTCTATTGGCGCAATAGCGGCCGATACCGGCAGCGCGCCGCCGTGGACCCGTTGCAGCTTACCTTCCGCCGCCAGTTCGCGCAGATCGCGACGAATGGAGTCTTCTGAGACCTGAAAGCGCTGGCTTAACTCCCCCGACATCACCTGTTTTTCTGCGGCAAGGATCTGCAGGATATGCTGTTTTCTCTGGCTGGCGAGCATGTTGTTCACTTCACGATTGATCTTGTTTATGCACGATTATGCATGTTATGTTGCCTGCTGTCACCTTAGAAGGGGAAGAAACATGCACGCAGACGCACCGCGCGTTCGCCACGTTCGCGAAACGCTCTTGTCAGATAACTGGTACACGCTGAAAAAATATACCTTCGAGCTGTTGCGGCGGGACGGGCGCTGGCAGGAGCAGAGCCGGGAAGCCTACGACCGCGGCAACGGCGCGGTTATTCTGCTCTATAACCGCCATAAGCAGAGCGTGGTGCTCATCCGCCAGTTTCGTTTTCCGGTGTGGATCAACGGTCACAACGGCTTTCTGATCGAAGCTGCCGCAGGATTACTGGATAACGCCTCGCCGGAAGAGCGCATTATCGCCGAAGCGGAAGAGGAGACCGGATTTCGCGTCACCCGCATCGAGCCGGTATTCACCGCGTTTATGAGCCCGGGGTCGGTTACTGAAAAACTGTACTTCTTTATTGCCGAATACTCCGCGGACGATCGCCGTGGCGATGGCGGCGGGCTGGCGGCGGAAGGAGAGGATATTGAAGTGCTGGAGTGGCCGCTGGCGCGGGCGTTACAAGCCATTCGCGAGGGTGAAATCGTGGATGCGAAAACCATTATGCTGCTGCAGCATCTGGCGTTAAATGCCGATACGCTCCTTGCCGGTTAAGCGGCAAGGAGCCGGCAAGATTAGCGCAATTCGCGGGCAATGGCGCTGTACATCAGCGCCGCTTCCAGCGGCTGTGCGTTAAAGGACGGTTCCGCCTGTGGCCAGGTTGACCACTGCACGATCACCAGATGTTCCGCACGGTTCACCATAATCACCTGGCCGTAGATCCCCAGCGCCCACAGCGAGCCTTTCAGCCCTTCCTGCGGCGTTGGCTGTACGTTTTGCGCATTGGCCGGAATAGCGTTATTCCACCATTGATAGCCGTAGATACCTTCCGGATGCGCGGCTGAAACCGAGTTCAGCGCTTTTGTCCAGCTTGCGGCTTGATCGAACCAGCCTGCGGGCACCAGCTGTTTACCGTTGCTCAGGCGGCCATCGCGGGCGACAAACTCGCCAAAGCGACCCCAGTCTTCGAGGGTGGCGTTAAAGCCGTGGGCGCCGACATCATGTTGACCTTTTTTGTAAGCATGCCATACGCCATCGTGGGCCATGCCCGCAGGCTGCCACAATGATTGTTCAAGCCAGGCGGCCAGCGACATACCGGTCGCGCGCTCCAGCACATCGCCCAGCAGCCAGGCGCCGCCGGAAGAGTAGGACCACTGCTCGCCTGCCGGGTGTTTGCGCGATAGCGTCGACACAATTTTACGCACGCAATCATAGGCGCCGGGCTGCGCTTCACACTGGGTCAGGCGGGCGAAGTGCGACTGTGGATTGGTGTAATCTTCATTCCATTCCACGCCGCTGGTATGTTGAATGAGCTGCTTGAGCGTCACGCCGTCCCAGGCGGTGCCTTTCAGTTCGGGTTCATAAACGGTAATCAGGTCATCGAGGGAGTGGATTTTACCCTGTTGAATGGCGATACCGACCAGCGTCGAGACGACCGATTTGCCCACCGAGCGCGAGGTCCACAGCGTGGTGTCGGTATTACCTTCGGCGAGATATTTCCAGGCGACTTTACCCTCTTTCAGCACCAGCATACCGCTGACGTTTTCGCGCTTCAGGTAATCCTGCAAATTCCAGGTATGGCCGTTGAGCGTGTAGCGGGCATCGGTCAGCTGCTTTTTAGCGCGCTCCAGCGGGACCGATGCGCCGTGACGGAAAACGTCGCCAGCATAGTTGCGATAGTCATTACGAAAGCCAACGACGCGTGACGCCTGATCCCAGGTGAGCATGTCTTTGGCCGCGGGTAGCGTTTGATCGTAAGGCGTGGGGCAGACATCCAGCGTCAGGCCGCCGCAGTTTTGCGCCATTGCCGCCGCCGGCAGCGCCGCCAAAATTAACGCCAGGACCAGTGGTTTTCTTATCATTTTCATTTCCTCGTTTGCCATAGATTCGCATCGCAGTATATAAATCGGCGCGCGGCGGCTAAAATCACCATGTGGGGGATTTTCCCCCGAAAGGGAGAGAAGGATGAAAACCCTGCAGTATTCTTTTGCACAGATTGAAGCCTTCGCGACAATTGCTGAGACCGGCAGCCTGTCGCGGGCGGCGATCCGTTTAGGGAAAGACCGTACGACGCTTCGCGATCTGCTGGATTACCTGGAAGATGCCTTGGGCTACCGGCTATTCAGCCGTGAAGGGCGTAGCCTGACTTTAACCGCCGAGGGCGAGCAGCTTTTTCGCCAGGCGCATTTGTTGTTGCGTCAGGCGCAGGCTTTCGAGTCTTTTGCGCAAACGCTGCCGCAAACGGCCTGGCAGGAGTTACGCCTGGTGTACGATCCCTTCGTGCCGCGTGAATTCCTCTGTTTGCTGGCCGATACGCTTGCCCGGCGGCAGATCCGTTTAAGCTGCTGGAGCGCCTCGCGTCGCGAAGCCGAACAGGCGTTGGGCGATGGCGTCGCGGATATGGCCATTTGCCAGGCGAATAATCGTACGCTGGGTAGCGAAATGGAGTGGCGGGCGCTGGGTACCGTTGATTTACGCTTTTACGCCGCGCAGCGATTGTTCGCTGAGGCCGCAAGGCCGCTGACGTTGCTGAATTTATCGCTCACCCCGCAGTTAGTGATGCACCGGCGCAGCGACGATCAAATCGCCCGCCGGCTGCAGATATCCGGCCATACGCTGTATATGAATGAAATCACCATGTTGCGCCACGCAATGGAGCAGGGGCAGGGCTGGGGGTTTTTACCCGATCATTTACGGCCCGACGAGTGGCAGGGGGTTGCTGAAATTGCCACCGAGGTTGGTAATCAGGGGCTTAACGTTACCATGGTGATGCTGTGGTTGCCGGGAATGAATAAACACCGCGCGCTGGGAGAGATAGTTGATGACGCGCCAGGGCTATGGCGGCGCAGATAACAAAACGCCCCGGGTCAGAAGACACCAGGGCGTTTGCCATACAACTTGCTATCGGCGATTAAGCGCGAACGAAGTCGATGTGGGTCAGTTTCGGCTTGAACGCGTGACGCTGAACAGCCTGAACTTTAACTTTTTCTTCTTTGCCATCGACAACCAGGGTCAGAACTTCGCCGTAGAACTCAGCTTTGTCCTGCATGTTCCACAGTTTGTCGTGGTCCAGTTCGATAGCAACCGGAGCAGCTTCGCCACCGTAGATGATTGCCGGGAACTTGTTAGCTGCGCGCAGGCGGCGGCTCGCACCCTTACCCTGCTCTTTACGTACTTCTGCGTTGATAGTAAACATTGATGTCTCTCTATATATAAAGCCTGCAACAGGCGACCCAGCAGCAGGCAGATTATCTGCTTTGCGAATGCAAAAGCGGGCGGCATTATAGCCGCCTATCGGCACAGCGGCAATCAAAACCTCAGTTTTTGGCGGATTAACGTAGCTCATTGGCGCGACGGAAACGGCCCTGATAATCGAACACTTTTTCCCGCACCTGCCAGTATTGCCCCTTCATACGGGCGACGACAAAGTCTGGATTTCGCAGTAGCGCCTGCTGGGCAATGATATCCGCCGGGGTTATCCAGCGCAGCGGCACCCCCGGCGTACGAGTATGCGGGCGGATAAACAACTGCTCAAAAGCGGTACGCTGCGCGGGCGTTTGTAAACGGAAGCGCTCACTGACATCGGCGCCGTCCTCATCGTAATAGGTGATTTTTAGCCACGGGCCTTTTTCGTCGCTGCCATGTTGAAGCGCCATGCCGCTGCAGCGCAACACCAGCGCGTCTTTAAGCTTCAGCGCCGCCTTCAGCATGTCGTCCGGGTCGACCAGTACAGTATCGCACTCGCGACAGCGGCGGGCGGCAATGTCATTCTCGGCGTTGCACTGCGGGCAGTTTTTAAAACGAAAGCGGAAGTCGCACTGTTCGCGGTGGCCGTCATCGTCTTCGAACCAGCCCTGGCAGCGGCGGCCAAAATGCTCAATCAACGTGCCGTCGGCGGTGGTTTTCCCCCAAAAAGTATTGGCGAAACCGCAGGCCGGGCAGAAGACCTGCACCGGGACATTATCGCTTTTGCCTTTTGGCGTGCCGACTTCCGGCGCGTACAGGTCGTGAGGATTACCGGCATAGTCGAGGATCAGACAGTCGGTTTTGCCCGGCGCCAGACGCAGGCCGCGGCCAACAATTTGTTGGTAAAGGCTTACCGACTCGGTTGGCCGAAGAATCGCGATAAGATCGACGTGCGGCGCGTCAAAGCCGGTGGTCAGTACCGCGACATTCACCAGATAGCGATACTGCTGCGCTTTAAAAGCTTCGATGATGCGATCGCGCTCCGGCCCCGGCGTTTCGCCGGTAATCAGCGCCGCCTGCGTGGGCGGCAGCAGGCCGGTAATTTCCCGCGCATGCTCGACGGTCGCGGCGAAGATCATCACGCCTTTACGGCTTTCGGCAAACTCAACGATTTGGCTAACGATATGTGGCGTGATGCGCTGCTGTTTTTTCAGCTCGTGGTTAAGGTCGGCTTCGCTGAACAGGCCATTGCTCTGCGCCTGCAGGCGACTGAAATCGTACTGGACCACCGGCATATCGAGGCGCTCAGGCGGCGTCAGGTAGCCGTGCTTAATCATATAACGCAGCGGCAGCTCGTAGATGCAATCGCGGAACAGCGCTTTCTCGTCGCCGCGTACCATACCGTGATAGTGGAACTGATAGATCCAACCCTTGCCCAGGCGAAAGGGGGTCGCGGTCAGGCCGAGCAGCCTGAGCTGTGGGTTCACCTGTCGTAGGTGGCTGATGATTTGCTGATACTGGCTGTCGTCATCGTCGCTGATACGGTGGCACTCATCGACGATCAGTAAGGAGAATTCGCTCTGAAACTGCTCAAGATTACGCGCCACCGACTGCACGCTGCCGAAGACCACCTTGCCCTGGCTCTCTTTACGCTGCAGACCGGCGGCGAAAATATCCGCTTCCAGCCCAAGCGCACAGTATTTACTGTGATTCTGCGCCACCAGTTCTTTAACATGGGCCAGAACCAATACGCGTCCGCGCGCCAGCCGCGCCAGTTCGGCGATCACCAGACTTTTACCGGCACCGGTCGGCAGCACGATGGCGGCAGGTTCGTGATGGCGGCGGAACCAGGCAAGCGTGGCATCGACCGCCTCTTTTTGATAGGGGCGTAGTGTAAAAGTCATCAATTCTCGGGGGTTAATTAACTCGCAAATAGTATGCCATGAATCTTTTCCCTTGAGTGGTGTTAAGAGCCCGTTATACTAACCAATGGAATTCTTCTTTTTCGGGCGAATTGCCCGCTCCAGCATTATTACAGGCTAAAAAAATCTCATGCGACTTGATAAGTTTATCGCTCAGCAGCTTGGCGTCAGCCGTGCTATTGCCGGGCGTGAAATCCGCGGTAGCCGCGTTACCGTGGACGGCGACATTGTGAAAGATGCCTCTTTTAAGCTCCAGCCGGAGCACGAGGTGGAATATGACGGCAATACGCTGACCCAGCAGCACGGCCCCCGTTACTTTATGCTCAACAAGCCGCAGGGTTATGTCTGTTCAACAGACGATCCCGATCATCCAACGGTCCTCTATTTCCTCGATGAGCCGGTTGCCCATAAGCTGCACGCCGCCGGGCGTCTGGATATCGACACCACCGGTCTGGTACTGATGACCGATGATGGGCAGTGGTCACATCGCATTACTTCGCCGCGCCATCACTGCGAAAAAACCTATCTGGTGGAGCTGGAAAACCCGCTGGAAGAGGGCGTCGCCGAGCAGTTTGCCAAAGGCGTGCAGCTGCATAATGAAAAAGATCTCACCAAACCTGCTGTCCTCGAAGTCATCACTCCGACAGAAGTGCGCCTGACCATCAGCGAAGGCCGCTACCACCAGGTAAAACGCATGTTCGCGGCGGTGGGTAACCTCGTCGTGGGATTACATCGCGAGCGTATCGGCGACATTACCCTCGATGCGTCGCTGGAGCCCGGCGAATACCGTCCGCTGACGGTGGACGAAATCGCCAGCGTTGGCGCCCCACAAGCACGGAGTAAAACGTGACGACAAAGCAGAATTCTTCATTGGGGATTGTGTTTATTCTTGGTCTGTTGGCCATGTTAATGCCGCTGTCGATTGATATGTATCTGCCGGCGCTGCCGGTCATCTCGTCGCAGTTCAACGTGCCGGACGGCAGCGCGCAAATGACGCTCAGCACCTATATTCTGGGCTTTGCGCTGGGCCAGCTGCTGTACGGGCCGATGGCCGACAGCGTTGGTCGTAAACCGGTGATCCTCGGCGGGACGCTGATTTTCGCCGCGGCGGCGGTGGCCTGCGCGTTATCGCAGACCATCGAGATGCTGATTACTATGCGTTTCTTCCACGGCCTGGCGGCCGCGGCGGCCAGCGTGGTGATCAACGCCCTGATGCGCGATATTTACCCGAAAGAAGAGTTCTCGCGCATGATGTCGTTTGTCATGCTGGTCACCACCATTGCGCCGCTGGTGGCGCCGATGGTCGGCGGCGCGGTACTGGTGTGGTTCAGCTGGCACGCGATTTTCTGGATCCTGGCGCTGGCGGCGCTGCTGGCATCGGCGATGATCGCTTTCTTTATTAGCGAGACGCTGCCGGTAGAAAGGCGGCAGAAATTTCATATTCGCACCACGCTTGGCAACTTCGCTACCTTATTCCGCCACAAGCGGGTGCTCAGCTATATGCTGGCCAGCGGCTTTAGTTTCGCCGGCATGTTTTCATTCCTCAGCGCGGGTCCATTTGTCTACATCAACATTAATCACGTGTCGCCGCAGCACTTTGGCTACTATTTTGCGCTGAATATCGTGTTCCTGTTCATCATGACCATCATTAACAGCCGCTTTGTTCGCCGGGTCGGCGCATTGAACATGTTCCGCGCCGGGCTGTGGATCCAGCTGGCGATGGCGGTGTGGATGGTGGTGTGCGCGCTACTTGATGTTGGTTTCTGGTCGCTGGTGGTGGGCGTGGCGGCGTTCGTCGGCTGCGTATCAATGGTCTCCTCTAACGCCATGGCGGTGATCCTCGACGAGTTTCCGCATATGGCGGGAACCGCATCGTCGTTGGCCGGAACATTTCGTTTTGGGATTGGCGCGATTATCGGCGCGTTGCTGTCGATGGCCACCTTTACCACCGCCTGGCCGATGCTGATTTCTATCGCTTTTTGCGCCGCGAGCTCCATTCTCTTCTATCTGTACGCCAGCCGGCGACGAAAAGTCGCACATTAAGTCACATTTTCAGGGGCGATTTCCGCCCCTTTTTTGATACATATCAACCGAAATCGGCTTCCCTGTTTAGCTATTTGTTTCTTTTATGTAAAATCAATTAGTGTAAAAAGTCGCAATGTTGCGATAAAAAAGTTGTTTTGGATCACAGAAACGGGTACATATAGCCGCGAACTGTTTCCGCAAGGCAACTATAAAGTTCTGGATAATAAGCTGTTAGCCCTGGCCCGATGCGGGTGTAAGCGTTTTCTAAGCTGTTGCAGGACTATTTGTCAACAATGTGTTAATATTGATGTAAATTTATTGTGAAGCCTTTTGCTTCCGGGGAAACCAAGTGAATACACAGCAACTCTCTATCGTACACCGACTGCCGCAGAGCTATCGCTGGCTGGCCGGTTTTGCGGGTTCAAGAGTTGAACCGATTCCGCAAAACGGCGCTGAGGGCGAAAATAGCCTGGTGGCATTGAAATTGCTCAGCCCGGACGGCGAGAAAGCGTGGCCGGTGATGCGCACGCTGAGCCAGGCGCTGAGCGACATCGAAGTGGATTGTTCCATTCTCGAGTGTGAAGGCGAGCCGTGCCTGTTCGTTAATATGCAGGATGAGTTTGCCGCTACCTGTCGTCTGAAAAATTTCGGCGTGGCCATTGCCGAGCCTTTTTCTGGCAACAACCCCTTCTGACCGTCAGCTTAACGCCAGCAGCTGGCGGGTGTACTCCTGACGCGGTGCCGTAAATACGCGCTCGCATTCACCCTGCTCGACGACTTCTCCCTGCCGCAGCACTATCACCTGATGACAGAGCGTCCGCACAACACGTAAATCATGGCTGATAAACAGATAGGCCAGCTGATGCTTTTGCTGTAGCGTCTTCAGCAGCGCCAGGATCTGCGCCTGCACGGTTTTATCCAGCGATGAAGTTGGTTCATCTAACACAATCAGCTGCGGTTTGACGATCAGTGCCCGGGCAATGGCAATACGCTGGCGCTGGCCGCCAGAGAATTCCGCCGGATAGCGCTGTCGCGTCGCGGGGTCGAGTCCCACTTCTTGCATCACCTGAATTACCGCGTGTTCACGTTCCGCGGGCGTCAGCGTCGGCTGGTGAACGCGTAATCCTTCCTCGATAATCTGCAGGGCGCTCAGGCGCGGGTTGAGCGAGGAATTCGGATCCTGAAAGACGACCTGAATGCGTCGGCGCAGCGGCAGCATTTGGCGGCGATTTCGCCCCTGGATCGACTCGCCGGCAAACTGCATTTCTCCGCTGGAGTTAATCAGCCGCAGCAGCGCCAGGCCGGTGGTGCTTTTTCCGGAACCCGACTCTCCCACCAGCCCCAGCGTTTCTCCGGCCCGCAAGGTAAAAGTCAGATGGTGGACAACCCGATTGTGATCGACCACCCGGCGCAGGATCCCTTTGCGGATAGGGAAGGCGACATTGAGATCGCGGGCCTGTAGTAGGATGGGCGCGTCGGCGGGCAGCGGCACCGGTTTGCCGGTCGGTTCGCTATCCAGCAGGCGGCGGGTATACGGATGCGCGGGCGCCTGAAACAGCTCCCGGCAGCCGTTTTGTTCGACGCAGCGTCCGTTTTGCATCACCGCCACCCGGTCGGCAAGCTGGCGGACAATACTCAGATTGTGGGTGATGAACAACATCCCCATGTTGAGCTCATGCTTCAGTTCGCGCAGCAGTTGCAGAATTTGCGCCTGCACCGAGACATCCAGCGCGGTGGTCGGTTCATCGGCAATGAGCAGCTCCGGGCGCGTCAGCAGCGCCATGGCGATCATTACCCGTTGGCGTTCGCCGCCGGAAAGCTGGTGCGGATAGTCGGCAAGCCGCCGTGAAGCGTTACGGATCCCAACCCGATCCAGACAGTCGAGGATTTCGCCGCGCGCCGCCTCTTTGCGCATGCCGCGGTGCAGCGAAAGCACCTCGTACAGTTGTTTCTCCAGATTATGCAGCGGATTGAGCGACACCATCGGCTCCTGGAAAATCATCGCGATGCGGTTGCCGCGGATCCCGCGCAGGGTTCGTTCATCGGCGTGCAGCAATGATTGACCGTGAAAGCGAATATCGCCGCTGGGATAGCTGACCGGCGGCGAGGGCAGGAGGCGCAGCACCGACAGCGCGGAGACGCTCTTGCCGGAGCCTGATTCGCCGACCAACGCCAGCGTTTCACCTGCCGCAATCCGCAGCGTCAGGTTGCTGACGACCGTCTGGCTTGCTCCCTGCTGGCGGAAGGCGATAGAGAGGTCGTCAATGTCTAATAACGGCTGGCTCATGTTATACCGCCTTACTCGGATCGAAGGCGTCGCGGACCGCTTCGCCAATGAAAATCAGCAGCGTCAGCAGCACCGCCACCGACAAAAATGCCGCCATCCCCAGCCACGGCGCCTGCAGGTTATTTTTCCCCTGCAGTAGCAGTTCGCCCAGCGACGGCGAGCCTAGCGGCAGGCCAAAGCCGAGAAAATCGAGCGAGGTCAGGGTGGTTATCGAACTGCACAAAATAAACGGCAGGAAGGTGAGGGTGGCGACCATCGCATTCGGCAGCATATGGCGCAGGATAATATGGCGATCGCTGACCCCCAGCGCCTGTGCGGCGCGAATATAATCGTAGTTGCGGGTGCGCAGGAATTCGGCGCGAACCACCCCGACCAGCGTCATCCAGCCAAATAAAACGGTGATTGCCAGCAGCCACCAGAAATCAGGTTGCACTACGCTTGAGAGCAGAATAATTAAAAATAGCGTCGGCATTCCGGACCATACTTCGATAAAACGCTGCCCCCACAGGTCGAGCTTACCGCCGTAGTAGCCCTGCAGCGCCCCGGCAAGCACGCCAAGCACGCTGGAGAAGAGCGTCAGCAGCAGACCGAATAATAATGAGATCCGCGCGCCATAGAGGATCCGTGCGAATACATCGCCGCCGTTAGCGTCGGTACCCAGCCAGTTGTGCCTGGACGGCGGCGAAGGGAAGGGGCTGTCGGTGGCGAAATTGATGCTGGTGGCGCCGAAACGCACCGGGGCCCACAGCACCCAGCCGTTTTCCGCCAGCCGTTTTTGCAGCCAGGGATCCTGATAGTCGGCGGCGGTGGCAAAATCACCGCCGAAGGTCGTTTCGCTATAGGTTTTCAGCGCCGGTACGTACAAACTACCGCGATAGTGCACCAGCAGCGGCTTATCGTTGGCGATAAGCTCGGCGCACAGGCTACAAATAAACAGCGCCAGGAAGATCCATAGCGACCAGTAGCCGCGGCGATTGTGGCGAAAACGCGCCCAGCGGGCCTGATTTACGGGGGAGAGAAATGACATTAGCGGCCCTCGAAATCGATACGCGGATCGACCAGCGTATAGCTGATGTCGCTGACAATGTTTAATAACAGGCCGATTAACGTGAAGATATACAGAGTGCCGAACATCACCGGGTAATCACGCGACACGGTGGCTTCGTAGCCGAGCAGCCCAAGACCATTGAGCGAGAACATCACCTCAATCAGCAGCGAACCGGTAAAGAACATGCTGATAAAAGTGGCGGGAAAACCGGCAATCACCAGCAGCATGGCGTTGCGGAAAACGTGTTTCCACAGGATCTGTTTTTCCCCGACGCCTTTAGCGCGGGCCGTCACCACATACTGCTTGCGGATCTCATCAAGGAAACTGTTTTTAGTCAGCATCGTCAGGGCGGCGAAACCGCCGATCACCGTCGCCAGCACCGGTAAGGTGATATGCCAGAGATAGTCGGCGATCTTCTGATACCACGGCAGGCTATCAAAATTAGCGGAGACCAGGCCGCGCAGCGGAAAAAGATCGAAATAGCTGCCGCCGGCGAAGATCACGATCAGTAATATCGCGAACAGAAATGCCGGGATGGCGTAACCGATGATGATAAATGTGCTGCTCCAGACGTCGAAATGGCTGCCGTTACTGACGGCTTTACGGATCCCCAGCGGTATCGACACCAGGTAGATAATCAGCGTGCTCCACAGGCCGAGGGTAATAGATACCGGCAGGCTGTCTTTAATTAACTGCAGTACCGAGGCGCTGCGAAACAGGCTATCGCCAAAATCAAAACGCAGATAGTCGCCGAGCATCTTAAAGTAGCGTTCGTGAATCGGTTTATCGAAGCCGTAGCGGTGGGTGATTTCGGCAATCACTTCCGGATCGAGCCCACGTCCGCCGCGATAATGGCCTTCACTGATATTGCCGACGCCGGTACGCGCATGGCTGGCGCCCATACCGCTATCTCCTGCGCCGGGCAACCCGCTGCGGTCGCCGAACTCCACGGCGGCGATCGCCTGATCGACCGGACCGCCTGGCGCAATCTGCACGATAAAAAAATTGATGGTGATGATGGCCCAGAGTGTCGGGATCACCAGTAATAGTCGGCGGAGCAGGTAGGCACCCATCTTAAATCCTTAACGTCGGTCCGCGGGAAGCCTGGCGGCTTTGTTAACATCGTACCACCAGCCATCAAAACCGGAGGAGTAGGTTGGGCGAGTTTGCGGGAAGGAGAACTTATTCCAGTAGGCCGTCCTGTCCTGCGCCATATACCACATCGGCAGCATGTAATAGTTCCAGGTCAGCATCCGGTCGAGCGCGCGGCCCAGCGGCAGAAGCTTCTGTTTGTTGCCCTGCCAGCGCACGATCTGCGCAATCAACGCGTCGACCGCCGGGTTTTGCACTCCCGGCGCGTTATAGCTGGAGTTAATATAGTCCGAGGCCCACGAAACCTGTAAACCCGTATCTGGCCAGGCGGTGGCGCGCCACAGTGAGGGCATCATGTCGTAATCGCGGCTCCGCAGTCGGCTGTTGGCCTGGGAGTTATCCACCTGACGGATATCCATCGTCACGCCTAAACGCTGCAAATTATGCTGGAACGGTAGTACCCAACTGACGTTGCCGCCGGAGGCGAGCAGCAGCTCAAAACGCAGCGGTTTGCCGGTTTTGGCATTAACGCGCTGACGATTTTTTAGCACCCATCCCGCCTGGTTCAACAGGGCATCTGCTTTAAGTAAATTGGCGCGATCGAAACCATCGCCGTTGGAAACGGGCGGCTGATAAATCCGGGTAAAGACCTCTGGCGGCAAATCTTTTTTCAACGGCGCCAGCAAAGTGAGTTCATCGGCCTTCGGGTAATCACGAGCGGCATATTCTGTATTCTGAAAGTAACTGTTTGGCCGACTGTAGGCGCCGTAAAACAGCGCCTTATTCATCCATTCGAAATCAAATGCAAGGGTGATGGCTTCACGCACCTGGCGGTCGGCAAAGACCGCGCGCTGAGTATTAAAAGCCAGCCAGCGGGTATCCTTTGCCGAGGTAGTCGTGCGATCGTCTTTCACTATATAACCGTTGCTAAAGTTGCGCCCGATATAGCGCGTCGCCCAGTTTTTTGTCGAACTCTCCTCGCGCATATCTACCGCTCCGGCTTTGAAGGCTTCGAAAGCGACGTTATCGTCGAGATAGTAGTCATAGCGAATCGTGTCGAAGTTCCAGCGTCCGCGGTTCACCGGCAGGTCGGCGGCCCAGTAGTTCTCGACTCGCGAATAGACAATATATTGCCCCATCCGCCAACTGCTGATGCGATAGGGGCCACTGGCGAGCGGCGGTGTTGAAAGGGGATCGCTCAGTTTATGATGGCGCCAGAATGACGCGGGCATTACCGGCAAGGACAGCAGGCTGAGCATATTTTCTTTGCCCGGCTTGGCCAGTTCAATGCGCACCGTCAGCGGGGCGATGGCTTTGACGGTCGTTCCTTTATAGATAAGACGAAACTGCGGCACCCCTTCGGTCATAAATTTGTGGAAGGTGAAAGCAACGTCGCTGGCGGTAATCGGGCTACCGTCATGAAAGCGGGCTCGCGGGTTGAGGGTAATTTCCATCCACGAGAAATCATCAGTAAAGCGCGCGCGATCGGCAATCAGCGGGTAGTAGCTGCCCGGTTCATCGTCCGAGGTGGTAAACAGAGTGTCATACAGCGCATCGGTACGTACGCCGGGATTACCGCGCAGGGCGTAGCGGTTGAAATTGTCAAAGGTGCCAATGGCGGCAAGCGTGATACTGCCGCCTTTGGGCGCGTCCGGGTTGACGTAATCGAAGTGATGAAAGTCAACGGCATACTTTGGCTCGCCGATAATAGCGAACGCCTCGCTCTCTTTAATGGTTTGCGCCTGGCTACTAAGGCTAAATAAAGCCAGCAGCAGCAGGCCGATGCGCGCAAACATAGTTGGAATATCATCCTCTGACCATTAACCCCGGTAGTTTCGCATCATAAGCGACCCTCAGCGGCTTGTGAAATAATTTGCCGGCTCATCATGGGCGGCAACCAGTTTCTCCAGCGGCAGCGGGCGGCTGAAGCAGTAACCTTGTAGATATTTCACGCCGTGAGCGCGCAGCCATTCCGCCTGCTCCGGCGTTTCTACGCCTTCAGCCACGGTTTTCAGCTGCAGACGGCGGCTAAGCGTTAAGACCGCATCCAGGACGGGAGAGGTGACGGTTTCGGTACCGATCGCCTGTACAAAACCACGATCGATCTTCAGATAATCAAAGTTATAGCGCTCCAGATAAATCAGCGCGCTGTGGCCGGTACCAAAATCATCAATAGCAATTTCGAAGCCCTGCTGATGCAGCCACTCAAAAATGGCCATCGACTGGTTTTTATCGATCATCGAGCGTTCGGTTATTTCCAGCACGACGTCGAAGTAGTTTGCGGGTAACGCGGCGGCAAAACGTTGCATATCTTGCTGAAAATCGGCGGCATGCAGATGGGTGGGCGAGATATTCAGGCCAAGCTTGGTACCGCGCGGCAAAATACGCTGCAGAGTCGGCGCGTCGCGGGCGATCAACATTAACAGGTGATGGGTAAGCGGCACGATCATTTGCTGCGTTTCCGCCAGATTAATAAAGACGTCTGGCGGGATCTCGCCAACCACCGGATGCCGCCAGCGCATCAGCACTTCAACGCCGCTAATTTGCAGGGTGTCGGCTTTTACCACCGGCTGGTAGACCACGTAGAACTGGTTGTTTTTGATCCCCAGCTGGATTGATTTCCGCGGATCGGATTTGATCGTCAAAATGTAGTAGCTGAGTAAGCCTGCGAGCATACCGCATACCACGCCAAGCAGCAGGGCGAACTGGGTATTCTCGCCAAGCCAGCTGTTGGAAAAGAGATACACTTTTAGCGGTAGCCCTGGAACCTGAATCTGGCGTATCGGCTCATTGGGCAATGATAGCGGGTCGATAATTTTGCTGCTGAAGGTAGAAATCGCAGTATGGCCGATGGCCAGCGCAATACCGTTGAAGTCATTCTGCCGTGCGGTATAGAGGATATAAGGCGTCAGATTAGCATTGATGGATACAAAAATGCCGCTGTCTCGATCGCCGGGACGTTGCACCCACATTGCCAACGCGGCGGTGTCCGGCATCATCGGTGTGCCCTGGAGGATGGCCATATCCAGGGCTTTATTTGTATCAAGCTGCGGTATCAATTGTTTAAACGGTGTGTTCATTGCGCCGGTGGCGGATGAACAGAACGCTTTACCGTTTTTCACCAGCAGGAAGGCGCGTACGTTCGGACTAAAGGCGGCGCTGGCGGCCAGTCCGGAGTCAACATGCTCGCAGGGCTGATCGAGCAGAGGCTGCAGGCCATCGATGGTTTCGCTTAAATCGGCGAAATAACTATTAAGGTAGTGACTGACGTTATTGATTATCTGATCGAAACGTTCAGAGCGGTTGTGGTAGATAACCATAAACTGGATGCTGCCGGCCAGTAGCGCGACGGCAACGCCAATGCAAATACTGGTAAGCCAGATTTTACGTCGGGGTGAAAAGTAGCGGGTTAGCATAGGCCAGAATCTGTCCGTATTATTGAATCATGCCAATGGGGTGCCAGAAGAGTATGGTTCCATTTCCTTTAAAAGGCATAGCTTGTAAAGACATAGCTTATTTTGCGGAGTTCATCGGCGGAAAAGCAAAAAAAACACTGCCGGGGCAGTGTTTTTTTCATTTCTTACCGTCAGCCAAGGGATAACCGACGGTAAGAAGAAGGATCAGGAACGACTCAGAACGCGACGCGCTTCGTTATAGCGCTTTTTCCAGTATGGCTCATCCAGGCTTGAGATGGTGACGCCGCTGCTGGTAGAGGCATGTACAAACTGGTTGTTGCCGATGTAGATACCAACATGACGGCCCGTAGAGCCAGCACGGAACAGCACTAAATCACCGGTACGCAGTTGAGTGCGCGAAATCGATTTGCCGGAATCCTGCTGCTCGGAAGTTGAGCGTGGCAGTTCCAGACCAAATTGTTCACGGAAAGTACGCTGCACGAACGCCGAGCAATCGATCCCTTTCCGGGTGCTGCCGCCAAGGCGGTAACGCACGCCTTTCCAGCTAGCATACTGGTCCATCAAGCGGGACTTCACGTCCAGGTTGCTGACCATTTTTTCAAATTCATCCTGAGAGGCTTGCAGTGATGATAAATCTCCACTACCCACAGCATGCGTCTCAGAATGCATATTCTTGGCGGTACTTGTTGAACTACACGCGGAAAGCAGAACCGCAACTGCAATCGCGGGGACGACCCGCAAGATATATCTCAAAATCGGCTGAGATTTGACCATTATGTTTATTTTCCCTTGTTGTCCTTAACGACAATGTCGTTATAAAAAATGCCAAACGTGGTAGAGCCTAGATTCCAGAAAGCAATGAGACAATTCCTTAAGCCTAAAAATGTGGAGTACCGCACATTTTTATTCAGATGATGAATTGTGTTGCTTGGGAAGGCAAAACGAGAAAGAGATTACCCTATCAAACGTGGGATGGCGAGCGGTTTTGCGCGATTTCTTATAAGTATTTTTGCGACAAAAAGTGAATCATCGGCAAAGGGGAAAATAGCGCCTTTTTTGGCTGAAAAATATGCAATATCTTCATTTCAATGATGATTAATGTGACAGGAAGATGATGTCGCGAATAAATCATCAGCAAATATAAAAAAAGGGGTCAGAACGACCCCTTATGGATAATATTAATAAAATGTAAAAATGATCTTATTTTTTTGCTATTCCACCCGGGAGCGAACGGTCAAACCAGGCGATCAACTTATCGGAAAGCGAGGTCATTAATACCCACGGCGCGCCTATCAGCACCGCGCTGAGCGAACCTACGGCAATATCGGTGAACCAATGGGCGCCGATCATCACTCGCGGGAAAGCAAAAACCACAAAAATAACCAGTGCAATGATAAATGCCCGGCGGCCGAAATATCGCCACATAAACGAGGCGAAAATGAGCAACATCATGCCGTGGTCGCCCGGAAAGCTATCTTTTGAAGCGTCTTTGGTTGGCAGTGAGACCACGTCGCTGACTTTCGTAATATCGGTAAAGAACAACGAAGGGCTGGCGCGCTGTACCGGCATCAAATGCTGGGCAAGTTGATTGATAATCACCGCCGCGAGCAACATCACCAGCCCCATAAGGATAATGCGGCGGCGTTCAGCGCTCTGCGCTTTGATCCAAAAATTGAGCATCAGACAGCCCATCGCCAGCAGCGAGCAGGCGTCGAAAGCGCGATTGTTGATGATGGCTAACAGCCAGGCATACGCGTGGTTGGTGCTCACGCCCTGGTTAAAGAAGTGAAAAATAGCCGAGTCAAGCGGGAACCAGAAACCGTGGTTTGCCGGTAGATACCAGGAACAAAATAAGGCCACGCCCGCGGCGTTCAGCAGCAAGATTAGGGGTATACGGTTTTTAGTCATAACGAATGCGATTTTTTTAAACAGCGGCCAAAAATAGCCGCATTAACTTAAACGAAGCTTCAACAGCGAGGACTGCAGGGTATTCCAGTCAACTTCTGACTCGGAAATCAGTTCGATGCGGCTATCCGGCGGCGGCGCGTTTTGGGTTTCGATGTGCAGATCGAGTCCCTGGCGGTTGATTCGCACCAATCCTTCAGCGATACGCATCACGCCTTTCACCCGGCCAACCGGCGCCAGGCGCGCCCATTCCAGCAACCCAACGGTGTCAAATTGGGTATCAGCATCAAAAATCCAGCCGCAGGCATGGTATCCCTGGCCGCTGTTAACACTGCGACGCCAGCGTTGATGCGCCGGTAGATTTAACGCCGCCAAACCCTGCTTTTGTCCGTGACTGTGCACGTGGTCCGGGCTTGCCGGCAGCGGCGCGGTGTTGCGGCGCGGCAGATCCAGCAGCGCGCGATCGATATTGCCCTGGGTGGCGGTCACCTGCAGGCGCTCGCCGGCGTACTGTTGCCACCAGTTGGCAAAAGCGGCATCGATTTCCGGCGTCGCACGGTCGCTTTTATTAGCCACGATCACGTCGGCGGCGGCCAGTTGGTCGCGGAAATTTTCATTAGCGACGATCTTCTCTTCCAGCAGCTGGCGCGGATCCAGGATGCACAGCGTCGCGCGCAGATCGATCCAGGGTTCATAGACGGCAGCGGTGAGGATATCGAGAATTTGCTTCGGATGGCCCAGTCCGGTTGGCTCAATCAGCAGACGATCCGGCTTTCCCTGACGCAGCAGCGTATTGAGCCCAACCTGCATCGGCAGACCGTTGACACAGCACATGCAGCCGCCGGGGATCTCTTTTAGCAACGCGCCGCTTTCCGCCAGCAGGGCGCCGTCGATGCCGACTTCGCCGAACTCGTTGACCAGCACGGCCCATTTTTCATTTGCAGGCTTGTGGGCCAGTAAATGAAGAATCGAGGTCGTTTTGCCGCTGCCGAGAAAGCCCGTGATCAGGTTAGTTTTGGTCACAATTTCTCCAGCATAGAAATGTAATGTTGTAACAGTTGCGACTATCCTGACGAAAAAAAGGGGAAAAGAGAAGGGTTACTGCGGACAGAATAGCATTCTGTCCGCTAAACAGCAGAAATTGTTAATTACGCAGCGCGGTAGCCACGGCTTCGCGGGCACCCGATTTAGCCAGTTGATGCCAGGCTGAAGTGATTTCCTCGACAAACAGTGGGTTGCCCGGCAGGTCCTGACCAAATATCTCCTGCAGGTTAAGCAGGGCGCTGACGCGCTCGTCCGGCTGGCTGGTAGCGACCAACTGTTTGATTTTGTCGACCAGCGGGTCGCGCACGTCAATGGCCTGCCCGGCGTCGTCGACGCCGCTTACATAACGCATCCAGCCAGCCACGCCCAGCGCCAGCAGCGGCCAGCGGCTGCCGTTTGCCAGATGAACGCGAATACTATCGAGCATCCTCTGCGGCAGCTTTTGGCTGCCGTCCATGGCGATTTGCCAGGTACGATGCTTTAACGCCGGATTGGCGAAGCGCGTTATCAGGCTGTCGGCATAGGCGACTAAATCCACGCCGGTAATCGATAGCGTTGGCGCTTGTTCATCCAGCATCAGGCGGCGGGCGGCATGGCGGAAAACATCATCCTGCATGCAGTCGCTAACGTGCGCGTGCCCCGCCAGGTAGCCCAGCCAGGCGAGGAAGGAGTGGCTACCGTTGAGCATCCGTAGTTTCATTTGTTCCCACGGCAGGACGTCTCGGGTCATCTGTACCCCCGCCGTTTCCCAGACCGGGCGTCCGGCGACAAAATTGTCTTCCACCACCCATTGAATAAACGGTTCGCAGCTGATGGCGCAGGGATCTTCAACGCCCAGCACGGAGGCAATCTCCGCCAAAGATTCTTCGGTGGCGGCCGGGACGATGCGGTCAACCATGGTGCCGGGGAAGCTGACATGTTCAGCAATCCAGCTTGCCAACTCCTGACTTCGTTTCTCCGCCATACCGAGGACGGCGTTTTTCACGACGTGACCATTGTCGGGAATATTGTCGCAGGACAGAACGGTAAAAGGGGCGAGTCCGCGTTCGCGGCGGCGATTGAGCGCTTCAACTAAAATACCGGGAGCCGACTGCGGAAGCGTCGGGTTTTCCAGATCGTTAACGATGCGCGGCTGGGTTGGATCCAGTTTACCGGTCGCCGGATCGATGCAATAACCTTTCTCGGTGATCGTCAGCGAAACGATAGCCACCTGCGGTTCGCAAAATTTTTCGATAATCGCTGCCAGAGAATCAAGTCTGGCATTCAGGCATTCATGTACTGCGCCAACCACGATCGGCTGGTTCCCCTCAGCGCCTTTTTCCAGCACCGTAAACAGGTGGTCCTGCGCACGCAGTTGGCTCATCAGCTTATCGCCGCTGAACAGGCTGATTTCACAAATTCCCCAGTCGCCGCCGCTGGCGTTAAGTACCCGGTCGGTCAGCAGCGCCTGATGCGCGCGGTGAAACGCGCCAAAACCCAAATGTACGATACGCGAGCGCAATTGGCGGCGATCGTACTGCGGAAGTTGTACGCTTGCGGGTAGCGCGGCGGTAGCGATAGTTGTCATTTTTATACACCTGATTAACCAATGATTAACATGAGGTAGTGTAAAGTTATATGACAGCAATTTAAATTGGTAAGCCGAATTTATCCGCTTAGTGTGAGCTGGATCAATCAATGATACGGGCGAAATTGACCATTCAGCAGAAGCATGTATGGTAGTCGCCATAAGGTTTCACATTATTGGTATAACAACTTAAAGAGGGCATTGCGATGGAGCAAACCTGGCGTTGGTATGGACCGAACGATCCGGTATCGCTTGATGATGTGCGCCAGGCGGGCGCCACGGGCGTCGTGACCGCGTTGCATCACATTCCTAATGGTCAGGTCTGGCCGGTTGAAGAGATTCAGCAGCGTTTAGCGCTGCTGGCGGAAAAAGGCCTGAGCTGGTCGGTGGTTGAAAGTATCCCGGTTCATGAAGATATCAAAACCCACAGCGGGCAATATGAGACGTGGATCGCCAACTACCAGCAGAGCATCCGCAATCTGGCGGCCTGCGGTATTGATACCGTGTGCTATAACTTCATGCCGATTCTGGACTGGACGCGTACCGATCTGGAATATCAGCTGGCCGATGGCTCCAAAGCGCTGCGTTTTGACCAGATTGCTTTCGCCGCTTTTGAACTGCACATCCTTAAACGTCCGGGCGCCGAAGCTGACTACAGCGCTGAAGAACAGCAGCAGGCTGAAGTTTACTTTAAGGCGATGAGCGAGGCGGATATCGACAAGCTGACCCGCAATATCATCGCTGGCCTGCCGGGAGCGGAAGAGGGCTATACCCTCGATCAGTTCCGCGCTCGTCTGGCGGAGTATGACCACATCGATAAAGCGCAGCTGCGTGAGAACATGGCTTACTTCCTGCGGGCGATTGTGCCGGTGTGCGAAGAAGTCGGCGTGCGTCTGGCGGTTCACCCGGACGATCCGCCGCGTCCGATCCTCGGCCTGCCGCGTATCGTGTCGACGATCGACGATATGCAGTGGTTGAAAGAGACGGTAGACAGCATTTATAACGGCTTTACCATGTGTACCGGATCCTACGGCGTGCGCGCCGATAACGATCTGGTGAAGATGGTGGAAACCTTCGGCGATCGTATCCACTTTACCCATTTGCGTTCTACCTGCCGTGAAGAGAATCCTAAAACCTTCCACGAGGCGGCGCATCTGAATGGCGACGTCAATATGGTGGCGGTGGTCAATGCGATCCTCAGCGAAGAGCTGCGTCGTAAGAAAGCCGGCGATCTGCGCCCGATTCCGTTCCGTCCGGATCACGGCCATCAGATGCTTGACGATCTGCGTAAGAAAACTAATCCCGGTTATTCGGCGATTGGCCGCCTGAAAGGCATGGCGGAAGTGCGAGGCGTTGAGCTGGCGCTGAAGATGACCAAATACCCTGAGCTGCTGTAATCGTGGCGTGAGGGAAAGCAAAAGGACAGCCAGCGGCTGTCCTTTTTTGTGCCTGATATCAGCAGCGAGTAGCCTGGATAAGGAGCGCAGCGCCGCCATCCGGGACATTCCCCGGCCTGCGCTACGCTTAGCCGGGCTACCGAACTACCGAACGTCGCGGGTTGTGTAGCCCGGATAAGGCGCGCAGCGCCGCTATCCGGGAAGAGTCCGGCCTGCGCGACGCGGGGCCGGGCAACCGTCAGAGGAGGGTGGTTAGTCCGCGCGGCCCATATAGCGGCACTCTTCGATATGAATGCGGATTTTCTCGCCGCTGGTCAGGTATTCCGGAACCTGAATCACCAGCCCGGTGCTCATGGTGGCCGGTTTGGTGCGCGAGCTGGCGGAGGCGCCTTTAATGCCCGGCGCGGTTTCTACGATTTCCAGGTCAACGGTCTGCGGCAGTTCCAGCGCCAACAGCTGGCCATCCCAGGTCAGAACCTGCATATCCGGCATGCCGCCTTCAGGGATAAACTGCAGCTCTTCTTCGATCTGCTCTTTGGTGAAGGTATACGGGGTATAGTCTTCTTTATCCATGAACACGTATTCGTTGCCATCGACGTAGGAGAAGTCAACGAAACGACGGGTCAGGGTCACGGTATCGACGATGTCGTCGCCCTTAAAACGCTCTTCTACTTTCAGGCCGGTACGCACGTCGGAAAAACGCATTTTGTACAGCGTTGCTGCGCCACGGGCGCTTGGCGACTGAATATCAATATTTTTAACAATCAGCAGTTTGCCGTTGTAATTCAGCACCATACCTTTTTTAATTTCATTCGCTCTTGGCATTGCAGTAATCCTGTCACTTAAAGGGTCAAAAATATCGCGTAAAACTACTCGCGCCGGGCCTTTCAGGCAAGCGGAATTCGCGACTTTTGCTATCTCCCGGCAAATCTTCGAGCGGCGCTGCTGAAAAAGCCGTATCGCCAGCTTCAGCTTTCCTGATAGCCGATATTTTGCTACTGTCCGCCTCCCACTCATTAAGGAGTCAGGTATGGAATGTCGCCCGGACTGCGGAGCCTGTTGCACCGCGCCGTCCATCTCAAGCCCCATTCCCGGAATGCCTGACGGCAAGCCGGCCAACACCCCATGCGTGCAGCTGGATGAACATCTGCGCTGCAAGATTTTTGCCTCGCCGCTGCGCCCTAAAGTCTGTGCAGGTTTACAGCCGGCCGCGGAAATGTGCGGCAGCACGCGTCAGCAGGCGATGGCTTATCTCATTCATCTCGAAGCGCTGACCGCGCCCTAAACGTCTTTAATACGCCACAGGCAGACCTGGGCGATAATTCCCATCATTAGCGCAATCCAGAACACCGCGTGATAGCTCCAGATTTCCGCGACGACGCCCGCCAGCGAGCCGGCGATGATCCAGCCGACGCGCGTGGTATTGGTATACAGCGTGGTCGCCGCGCCCGCCTGACCCGGCATCAGATCCTGAAAATAGAGCATACCGATGCCGGCCAGGATCCCGATGTAAATCGCGTTCAGCGCCTGCATCCCCAGCAGCAGGGCTGGAGTATGGACAGTCAGCATACCGACATAAAACAACAGCCCGGCAAGCGCGGCAATGCGCATCAGCAAGCGCTTACCAAAGCGTTTCGCGTAATAACCGGCAATCAGCATGGTGGGGATTTCCAGCCCGGCGGCGGTCCCCATCATCAGCCCGGCCAGTTTCTCCGGCAGATGCAATTCATTAATGATAAACAGCGGCATATTAATGATATAGAGGCTATTGGTGCCCCACATTAACGTACAGATGCTGAACAGCAGCAGCGCGTCGCGGCGGTTGGTGCGCGGCGCTTCAAGATGAGCACCGGCGGTTTTGCTCTCTTTACGCATGCTAGGCAGGAAGAACCAGACCATCAGCGCACAGACGATGAACGCCACGGCGGCGCTGAGATACATCACGGTAAAACCAAAACCCATTGCCAGCGCGTAGGCCAGCGGCGGGCCGATCACCCACGCCAGCGATACCTGCGCGCGCAGAATGGAGCTGAACATCACCGCCTCGCGCCCGGTTTTGTCCGCGTGTTCGCGGGCGAGGGCGAACATTTGCGGGTTGGCGGTAGAGCCAAAACTACTGAGAAAGACGCCGACGAACAGCAGAATAAAGTAGTTGCGGTTCCAGGCGAACAGCACGCAGGCCAGCACCCCCAGCAGGCAGCAGGCGACAATCAGCTGCTTGCGATCGCCTTTACGATCCGAACGCCCGGCAAGAAACTGGCTTACCAGAATGCCGATGACCGCGCTGCCGGTAAAAAAGAAGCCGACCATTGCCGGGCGCACGTGCACCTCGTTGGTCAGAAACAGGCTCAGGGTCGGGGTTTGTAAAGCGCCAGCGATCCCGGTCAGGAAGGCGACAATTAAAAAGGCTGAGGATGTCAGGTCAAACCCGCGGCGGGGAAGGGCGGCGCTACTGTTTTGCATGCTGGAATATAGTTGGTTTCAGGAGAGGCGAAGTTTACGCCGACACCCATAAAATAAATAGTGGTATGGCACGAAAAATTAAAAAGGCGTTTCAAATTATGTCGTTCAGCAAAAAGCTGAAGCTCGCGGAGTACTTCACCATTAACTTCAGCAAAAATGTGCGGTATCTCTAAATTCTGTTATCAGTCTTCGGAGTTTACTTGCGCAGTGCGCAAGAAAGGTACAGACTCATTGAAACGTTTCAGCGTCATCAGAGTATTATCCAGTCATCGGGTGGCGTATTTTTTCTCATGTTAGCTGAAACGATTCAATTCAGCGGAGAGGAGAACTATGTTCCAGTTATCTGTACAGGATATCCATCCCGGCCAGCAGGCCGCGAATAAAGAAGAGGCAATACGTCAGATTGCTGGCGCGCTGGTTAGCGCGGGTAATGTGGCTGACGGCTACGTTAACGGTATGCTTGCCCGCGAGCAGCAGACCTCCACTTTCCTCGGCAACGGCATCGCCATCCCGCACGGCACCACCGATACCCGCGACCAGGTTCTGAAAACCGGTGTCCAGGTGTATCAGTTCCCGCAGGGCGTGACCTGGGGAGAAGGGCAAACCGCTTATGTGGCGATCGGTATTGCCGCCAGCTCCGACGAGCATCTCGGTCTGCTGCGTCAGTTGACGCACGTCCTGAGCGACGACTCGGTGGCTGAACAGCTGAGAACCGTCACCACCGCAGAAGATCTGCGGGCTCTGCTGATGGGTGAAAAGCAAAGCGAAGCGCTGAAGCTCGACAACGAAACGTTGAGCCTGGACGTGGTCGCCAACGATCTGCTGACGCTGCAGGCGCTGAACGCCGCGCGGCTGAAAGAGGCGGGGGCGGTAAACGCCGACTTCGTCAGCCGTACCATTAACGATGCGCCGCTCAATCTGGGCCAGGGGATCTGGTTGAACGATTGTGCGCAAGGCAACCTGCGCAGCGCCGTTGCCGTGAGTCGCGCTGCCAATGCCTTTACCGCTGATGGGCAGCCGGTAGCGCTGCTGATCACCGTCGCGATGGCCGATGAGCAGCCGACCGCGGTGCTTAATCGCCTGAGCAATCTGCTCATTGATAAAAAAGTGGAGCATCTGCTGAAAGCCGACGCCGCCACGCTGCTGGCGCTGCTGACCAGCGACGACGCCATTGCTGAAGACGTGCTGAACGCCGAGTTTGTGGTACGCAACGAGCACGGGCTGCACGCACGTCCGGGCACGATGTTGGTTAATACGATTAAACAATTCTCCAGCGACATTACCGTTACCAACCTCGATGGTTCCGGCAAGCCGGCCAATGGCCGCAGCCTGATGAAGGTCGTGGCGCTGGGCGTGAAAAAAGGTCACCGTCTGCGTTTTACCGCGCAGGGTGAAGATGCGCAACAAGCGCTGGATGCGATTGGCGAAGCGATCGCCGCAGGCCTTGGGGAGGGCGCATAAATGAGCAGACGTGTAGCAACAATTACATTAAATCCGGCATACGACCTGGTGGGCTTCACCCCGGAAATCGAACGTGGCGAAGTGAACCTGGTACGTACTACCGGCCTGCATGCGGCAGGCAAAGGTATCAACGTGGCGAAGGTGCTGAAAGATCTTGGCATCGACGTCACCGTCGGCGGCTTCCTCGGTAAAGATAACCAGGATGGCTTCCAGCAGCTGTTTAGCGAGCTGGGTATCGCCAACCGCTTCCAGGTGGTGCAGGGGCGTACCCGTATCAACGTTAAGCTGACGGAAAAAGATGGCGAAGTGACCGATTTCAACTTCTCCGGTTTCGAAGTGACCCCGGCGGACTGGGAGCGTTTCGTTAATGATTCTCTGAGCTGGCTGGGGCAGTTCGATATGGTTTGCGTCAGCGGTAGCCTGCCGTCCGGCGTGAGTCCGGAAGCCTTTACCGACTGGATGACGCGCCTGCGAAGCCAGTGCCCGTGCATTATTTTCGATAGCAGCCGCGAAGCGCTGGTTGCAGGGCTGAAAGCCGCGCCGTGGCTGGTAAAACCAAACCGCCGCGAGCTGGAAATCTGGGCTGGCCGCAAGTTGCCGGAGATGAAAGATGTTATCGACGCCGCCCATGCGCTGCGCGAGCAAGGTATCGCCCACGTGGTGATTTCGTTAGGCGAAGAGGGCGCGCTGTGGGTTAACGCCTCCGGCGAATGGATTGCCAAACCGCCTTCAG
Source organism: Klebsiella sp. CN_Kp091 (assembly GCF_040065095.1). Lineage (NCBI taxonomy): Bacteria > Pseudomonadati > Pseudomonadota > Gammaproteobacteria > Enterobacterales > Enterobacteriaceae > Klebsiella > Klebsiella sp. CN_Kp091. The sequence continues at coordinate 174,729 of NZ_JBEAIO010000001.1, forward strand.
TAGAGGTCGTCAGCACCGTCGGCGCCGGTGATTCGATGGTCGGCGGCCTGATTTACGGCCTGCTGATGCGTGAATCCAGCGAGCATACCCTGCGCCTGGCGACCGCCGTCGCCGCCCTGGCCGTCAGCCAGAGCAACGTTGGCATTACCGATCGTACCCAGTTGGCCGCAATGATGGCGCGCGTCGACTTACAACCCTTTAATTGACAGCAGGAGAGGCATAATGAAAACGCTGCTGATTATTGATGCCGGGCTTGGCCAGGCTCGCGCCTACATGGCGAAGACCCTGCTCAGCGCCGCGGCGCAGAAAGCGCACCTTGAGCTGATTGATAACCCGAACGATGCCGAACTGGCCATCGTACTGGGGACCGCGCTGCCGGCCGATAGCGCGCTGAATGGTAAAAACGTCTATCTGGGCGATATCAACCGTGCTGTCGCCCATCCGGAGCTGTTCCTGGGTGAAGCGAAAGATCACGCTAAGCCGTACGTTGCGCCAGCGGCGGTAGCCGTTCCGGCCGCCGCTCAGGGGCAGAAACGTATTGTCGCCGTTACCGCTTGTCCGACCGGCGTAGCTCATACCTTTATGGCGGCGGAAGCCATTGAAACCGAGGCCAAAAAACGCGGCTGGTGGGTGAAAGTGGAAACCCGTGGCTCCGTGGGGGCGGGTAATGCTATTACTCCGGAAGAGGTGGAGCAGGCGGATCTGGTGATCGTCGCCGCCGATATCGAAGTCGATCTGGCGAAGTTCGCCGGTAAACCGATGTATCGCACCACCACCGGACTGGCGCTGAAGAAAACCGCGCAGGAGCTGGATAAAGCCGTTGCTGAAGCGAAGCCGTACCAGCCATCCGGCAAACCGCAGGCCTCCGGTGACGGTAAAAAAGAGTCGGCTGGCGCCTATCGTCACCTGCTGACCGGCGTCTCCTACATGCTGCCGATGGTGGTAGCGGGCGGCCTGTGTATCGCGCTGTCGTTCGCGTTCGGTATTAAAGCGTTTGAAGTGAAAGACACCATGGCGGCGGCGTTGATGCAAATCGGCGGCGGTTCAGCCTTTGCGCTGATGGTGCCGGTACTGGCAGGCTTTATCGCGTTCTCCATCGCTGACCGTCCGGGTCTGACGCCTGGTCTTATCGGCGGTATGCTGGCCGTCAGCGGCGGCTCCGGTTTTATCGGCGGTATCATCGCCGGTTTTCTTGCCGGTTACGTGGCGAAGTTAATCAGCACAAAGCTGAAACTGCCGCAGAGTATGGAAGCATTGAAGCCGATTCTGATCATTCCACTGATTTCCAGCCTGATTGTTGGTCTGGCGATGATCTACCTGATCGGCAAACCGGTGGCGGGTATCCTGGCCTGGCTGACCCACTGGCTGCAAACTATGGGGACGGCGAACGCAGTACTGCTCGGCGCGATCCTCGGCGGCATGATGTGTACCGATATGGGCGGGCCGGTGAACAAAGCGGCTTATGCTTTCGGTGTGGGTCTGTTGAGTACTCAAACCTACGCGCCGATGGCGGCGATTATGGCGGCCGGTATGGTGCCACCGCTGGCGCTTGGCCTGGCGACGCTTATTGCCCGCAACAAGTTCGACAAATCACAGCGTGAAGGCGGTAAAGCGGCGCTGGTTCTGGGCCTGTGCTTTATCACCGAAGGGGCGATTCCATTCGCCGCTCGCGATCCGATGCGCGTACTGCCTTGCTGTATCGTAGGCGGCGCGGTGACCGGCGCTATCTCGATGGCAGTAGGCGCGAAACTGATGGCGCCGCATGGCGGTCTGTTCGTTCTGCTGATCCCAGGCGCCATCACTCCGGTGCTGGGTTATCTGCTGGCGATTATTGCCGGTACGCTGGTCGCGGGTCTCTCTTACGCGGTGCTGAAGCGTCCGGAAGCGCCGGCAGCGGAAGTTGAAAAAGCGGCATAATATAAGCGTAATAAAAAAGGGCCGATTCATCGGCCCTTTTTTTGTTCCTGAATTCAGGCCACTTCGGCGGTCTGCTGCGCCCGCAGCCAGGCAATTTCTTCCGCCCAGATATCCGGGTTAATGGTTTCCAGAATCAGCGGGATACCATCGAAACGGTTATCCTGCATGATCCAACGAAAAGCATCATGGCCGATATTGCCTTCACCCAGGCTATGGTGACGGTCGACGCGGCTGCCAAAAGCGCTTTTGGCATCATTCAGATGCATGCCGCGCAGATACTGGAAGCCGACGATTCGTTCGAATTCGGCAAAGGTCTTTTCACACTCCTCCGCGCTGCGTAGGTCATAACCGGCGGCGAAAGCGTGGCAGGTATCAATGCAGACGCCAACGCGGGATTTGTCCTCAACGCCGTCAATGATGGCGGCCAGATGTTCAAATTTAAACCCGAGATTGCTGCCCTGGCCGGCGGTATTTTCGATAACCGCGGTCACGCCTTCGGTTTTCGCCAGCGCGATGTTGATGGATTCAGCGATACGCGCCAGGCATTCATCTTCCGGGATCTGCTGCAGGTGGCTGCCCGGATGGAAGTTGAGCAGCGTTAATCCCAACTGCTGGCAGCGGGTTAATTCATCGATAAACGCCTCGCGAGATTTCTCCAGCGCTTCTTCGACCGGATGACCGAGGTTAATGAGGTAGCTGTCGTGCGGCAGGATCTGCCCCGGGCCGAAGTGATATTTTTCGCAGGCGGCTTTGAATTCGGCAATCGCTTCGTCGGTGAGCGGCGCGGCGCGCCATTGACGCTGATTTTTGGTGAACAGGGCGAATGCGGTCGCTTCGATTTCGGCGGCGCGGATGGCGGCATTGGCCAACCCGCCGGAGGCGCTAACGTGCGCTCCAATGTATTTCATAAAAAACTCCAGTTAAGCCGCTGGGGGGAGGGTAATGATAGCGGCTTAACCGGAGAGTTACAGCAATGAATGAATATCGATGAGGAAACTTACTGTTTAACCAATCAGGTGGTGGATAGCGAAGTTAATCGCGGCGCCGCCAACAATTAGCCAGACGAACAGTACCAGCGCCATCAGCAGCGGCTTCGCACCGGCTTTTTTCAGCGCGCTGACGTGGGTGGTTAAGCCCAGCGCGGCCATTGCCATCGCCAGCAGTACGGTATCGAGGGTGACCAGCATATCGACTACGGCTTTTGGCAGCAGATGGAAGGAGTTAAACACCGCCACCAGAATAAACAGGATGGCAAACCACGGAATGGTGATTTTGCTCTTTTCGCCGTTACCGGCTGGCGCCAGCTGTTTCACACGAGCGGCGATGAACAGCAGGAACGGAGCCAGCATCATCACGCGCAGCATTTTGGCGATAACCGCGGCATTTTCGGCATCCGGGCTAACCGCGTGACCGGCGGCAACGACCTGGGCGACTTCATGCATGGTGGAGCCCATATAGATGCCGTAAGTTTCCGGAGTGAACCAGTGCGCCAGCAGCGGATACATCGCCGGGTAGAGGAAGATGGCTATAGTACCGAAGATAACCACTGTCGCCACGGCGACCGTCACTTTACTGGCTTCGGCTTTGACGACCGGCTCGGTGGCCAGAACCGCCGCGGCGCCGCAGATGCTGCTACCGGCGCCGATAAGCCAGCTGGTGTGTTTATCGAGCCCGAAAACCTTCTGCCCGAGGAAACAGGCGATAAAGAAGGTGCTGGACAGCGTCAGCACGTCAATCAGGATCCCGCTGACGCCGACGTCAGCAATCTGGGCAAACGTCAGACGAAAACCATAAAGAATGATCCCCAGTCGCAGCAGATACTGCTTGGCGAAAATCACCCCGCCGTCGCAGGACTGCCAAATTTTGGGATAAACGGTGTTACCGACCACCATGCCGAACAAGATAGCCAGCGTTAGCGCGCTGAAGCCCGCGCCGGCGATTGCAGGGAAACTGCCTGCCCACAGGGCGGCGCCGGTCAACGCGGCGGTCAGCGCCAGGCCTGGGACGAAATGCCACAGGGTGCGATGTTTAGTGGGTAAAGTGAGTGCTGTCATAACCTTCTCCTTTGTCTGGGCAAAGAATACGACTGACTGGTTTAAAAATAAAATTGATTATATATTTATAATCTATCGGAATAAGTGATAAACCCTTCATCCTTCAGGCCACAGCCTGATGATTTATGTCACCATAGCGTTGACGGTTATCCAGATTGGGCTAATAAACAGGTGAGTTATGCATATCACGCTACGGCAACTGGAAGTTTTTGCTGAGGTTTTGAAAAGCGGGTCAACGACTCAGGCGTCACAGATGCTGGCGCTGTCGCAGTCGGCGGTGAGCGCGGCTCTGACCGAACTAGAGGGGCAACTTGGCGTCCAGCTGTTTGACCGCGTCGGCAAACGGCTGGTGGTCAACGAGCACGGGCGTTTGCTCTATCCGCGCGCGCTTGCGCTGCTGGAGCGCGCCGGGGAGATAGAACAGCTGTTCCGTGGCGATAATGGCGCTATCCGCGTTTATGCCAGTAGCACCATTGGCAACTATATTCTGCCAGAAATCATCGCCCGCTACCGCCGCGATTTCCCCGAACTGCCGCTGGAACTGAGCGTCGGCAACAGCCAGGACGTGATTAATGCGGTCAGCGATCTGCGCGTCGATATTGGCCTGATTGAAGGCCCGTGCCACGCGGCGGATATTATCGCCGAGCCGTGGATTGAAGATGAACTGGTGGTGTTCGCCGCCCCTGATTCTCCATTCCTCGAAGGCGAATTGACGCTGCAACGGCTGGCGGAAGCACAGTGGATCCTTCGCGAGCATGGCTCCGGCACGCGGGAAATCGTCGACTACGTGCTGTTATCGCATCTGCCCGCGTTCCAGTTAGGCATGGAGCTTGGCAACTCAGAAGCCATTAAACATGCGGTCCGTCATGGGTTAGGCATTAGTTGCTTGTCGCGGCGGGTAATTGCTGAACAGCTGGCAGCCGGAACGCTGGTGGAGCTCAAGCTGCCGCTGCCGCGCCTGACGCGCACGTTGTGGCGTATTCGCCATCGGCAAAAGCACGTTTCCAAGGCGCTGCAGCGTTTTATCCGTTACTGCGAGGTGTAGCTGTATCCCTTATTGGCGCGTAGCCGTGCCGCACGCAGATCTCTGGGGTTCTGGCATAATGCCAGCTGCCCATGGGAACGGGTTCCCAGCAGCGAATGTAGTGCGGCGAGCTGTATACTGTAAAATGTAAGGTAAAAATGGCGCTGTTGATGACGATCAGCAGCACCAGCGTAAATCCGGCGATAGCCGTCAGCAGGCGATTTTCATAACTTCCATCGACCGTCTTACCATGCAGCACTCTGCGCATCCGCCAGGCGAATGAAAAAAAGAGCAGCGCGGAGCCGGTAAAATTAGCCTTCAGTAAGGAAATGGAGGCGAAGTCTGGCCAACCGCGCAATTTCAGTAACGGCAGATAGTCGGTTGCTAAATAGAGCGCGTAAATCCCTAATGCGGGCAAAATAAATCCTGCGATCAGCTGTTGCCAGATTCGCTGTGCGCGAGTGGTTTGTGGTTTAGCATTGGTGACTTTTGTTGGTTTCTTCACGGCTAGTTCTCCCGATTAGCAATGGGAGAGGGGTGTTGCACCCTTCTGCCGAAATAGTCGCACCAGTCGCTGTTCCATACGTACATATAAATGGTGTGTTTGCTGTATTGCTTGCACACGCCGTATTGCGGGTTATCCCGATAGTGGTCCATCGTGCGCCAGTCCAGCCAGGTGAAAGCCGCAATATAGATAAGAGAAAAGGCGCAGAAGACTTTGCACAGCCGAACCATCAGCCGCTTTTTCACTCCGACGCCCGCCAGTAGCCCCAGCAGTCCAGCAATCGCAAGAGGAAGCGCGCCGACAAGAAAAGTCTCCCTGTTATCGGTCAGGTAATTCGGCAGCCGCAACCAGTGTTCCAGCACCGTGATACTGGCGTACAGGCCAATAACGAATAGATACAGGCAGAAAATCGCCAGCAGCAGAAAGGCATCGGGGGCCAGACTGCGACGAGTGGGGGAAACCATAGGCTGACTCCTTCAGCATTGTGACAATCCTCGCGTTATTTTGCCGTAAGCTACGATTTTTTGTCTGTTTTTTTATGCGCCAATGCAGGATTACTGCTTTACTAATAATTTGTGTCAGATCATGAAGCTCTCTTATAACTTTGCATTTGTACCGGATGGACGGACGATCGTCTGCTACAATCGCGCCTCATTTTTTGGATGGATAGCATTTTCACATGGTTTCGGAAACTAAAACCACAGAAGCGCCCACGCTCCGCCGCGAGCTAAAAGCGCGCCACTTGACCATGATCGCTATTGGCGGTTCCATCGGTACAGGTCTTTTCGTTGCCTCTGGCGCAACAATTTCACAGGCAGGCCCCGGCGGCGCGCTGCTTTCCTACATTCTGATCGGTCTGATGGTATATTTCCTGATGACCAGTCTCGGTGAGCTGGCGGCGTTTATGCCGGTTTCAGGCTCCTTTGCCACCTACGGTCAGAACTACGTAGAAGAAGGCTTTGGCTTCGCGCTGGGCTGGAACTACTGGTACAACTGGGCGGTGACTATCGCCGTTGACCTCGTTGCCTCGCAGCTGGTGATGAGCTACTGGTTCCCGGATACCCCCGGCTGGATCTGGAGCGCGCTGTTCCTTGGTATCATGTTCCTGTTGAACTGGATCTCGGTACGCGGCTTCGGCGAAGCGGAGTACTGGTTCTCGCTGATTAAAGTTGCCACCGTGATTATCTTTATCATCGTCGGCATCATGATGATTTTTGGCATCTTCGAAGGCACGACGCCGGCGGGCTGGAGCAACTGGGGCATTGATGACGCGCCGTTTGCCGGCGGCTTTGCGGCGATGATCGGCGTGGCGATGATTGTCGGTTTCTCCTTCCAGGGCACCGAGCTCATCGGTATTGCCGCAGGCGAATCGGAAAACCCGGAGAAGAACATTCCGCGCGCGGTGCGTCAGGTGTTCTGGCGTATCCTGCTGTTCTATGTCTTCGCGATTTTGATTATCAGCCTGATCATCCCGTATACCGATCCGAGCCTGCTGCGTAACGACGTTAAAGATATTTCCGTTAGCCCGTTCACTCTGGTATTCGAGCACGCCGGTCTGCTCTCTGCGGCGGCGATCATGAACGCGGTTATCCTGACGGCGGTGCTGTCGGCGGGTAACTCCGGGATGTACGCCTCTACGCGTATGTTGTATACCCTGGCGTGCGACGGCAAAGCGCCGCGCATTTTCTCGAAGCTGTCGAGAGGCGGCGTACCGCGCAATGCGCTGTATGCGACTACCGTGATTGCGGCGCTGTGCTTCCTGACCTCGATGTTCGGCAACCAGACGGTTTATCTGTGGCTGCTGAATACCTCCGGGATGACCGGCTTTATCGCCTGGTTGGGTATTGCGATCAGCCACTACCGTTTCCGTCGTGGCTACGTGTTGCAGGGTAATGATATCAATAACCTGCCGTACCGTTCCGGCTTCTTCCCGCTGGGGCCGATCTTCGCTTTCGTACTGTGCCTTATCATCACCCTTGGCCAGAACTACGAAGCCTTCCTCAAGGACACCATTGATTGGGGCGGCGTGGCGGCGACCTACATCGGCATTCCGCTATTCCTGGTTATCTGGTTTGGTTACAAGCTGGTGAAAGGTACCCGCTTCGTGCGCTACAGCGAAATGAAGTTCCCGGAACGCTTTAAAGGCTAATTCCACACTTTACCGCTTTCGATAAAGCCCTCTTTTAAAGAGGGCTTTTTTTATGCCTGCAAGGATTACAAACGGACACACTTCTTCATAATTGTATTGATAATTGTAATCATTATCCTTATCATTTCGGAAAATTCAGGATGAAGCCAATCTCCCTATCTTGCCGCTCAACAACGAAAGGCAAGGGGTGACCAGCCACATCGACTGTAAAAAATTTGCACGCGGCCGCCAGAGCCGCGTGTCGACAAGATGTGCAAGCTGCACCCTTTGTTTGATTTGTAGTTGACCTCATGGAGATTTGGTATGTTCAGGTTAAACCCTTTTGCCCGGGCGGGACTGTGCGCGTCCGTCGTAGCATTGGCATTTCCGGCGCTGGCCGCAAATGATGACGAAACGCTGGTTGTCACCGCCGCGGCGACTGAACAGAGCGTCAAAGATGCCCCCGCCAGTATCAGCGTTATCACCCAGCAGGACTTGCAGCGTAAGCCGGTGCAGAACCTGAAGGACGTGCTGCGCGATGTGCCTGGCGTTCAGCTCACCAACGAAGGGGATAACCGTAAGGGAGTGAGTATTCGCGGCCTGAGTAGCAGCTATACGCTGATTCTCATCGATGGCAAACGGGTGAACTCGCGTAATGCTGTCTTCCGCCATAACGATTTCGATCTTAACTGGATCCCGGTGGACTCTATCGAGCGGATTGAAGTAGTGCGCGGCCCGATGTCTTCCCTGTACGGTTCCGACGCGCTCGGCGGCGTGGTCAACATCATTACCAAAAAAATCGGCCAGAAATGGACCGGTACCCTCAGCAGCGATGCCACCATTCAGGAACACCGCGATCGCGGTGACACTTACAACGGCCAGTTCTTCACCAGCGGTCCGCTGATTGACGGCGTGTTGGGCATGAAAGCCTACGGCAGCCTGGCGAAACGCAGTAAAGACGATCAACAATCTTCCAGCAACGCCGCGGGCGAAACGCCGCGCATTGAAGGTTTTACCAGCCGCGACGGCAACGTTGAGTTCGCCTGGACGCCAACGGAGAACCAGGACATTACCGCCGGCTACGGTTTCGATCGCCAGGATCGCGATTCAGACTCGCTCGACAAAAACCGCCTTGAACGCCAAAACTACTCTTTGACCCATAACGGGCGCTGGGATGTCGGCAATAGCGAAGTGAAATTCTACGGCGAGAAAGTGGATAACAAAAATCCAGGGCAGGCGGGCACTATTACTTCTGAGAGTAATGCGGTCGATGGTAAATATGTGATGCCGCTGGGTATGATCAACCAGATCGTCACCCTCGGCGGTGAATGGCGCCACGATAAACTCAAAGATCCGGTAAACCTGAGCAGCGGCGGCAAATCGACTTCCGCCAGCCAGTACGCGCTGTTCCTCGAAGATGAGTGGCGGATCTTTGAACCGCTGGCGCTGACCACCGGCATCCGTATGGACGATCACCAAACCTACGGCGATCACTGGAGCCCGCGTGCGTACCTGGTCTATAACGCCACCGATACCGTGACCGTGAAAGGCGGTTGGGCTACGGCCTTTAAAGCGCCGTCGCTGCTGCAATTGAACCCGGACTGGACCACCAACTCCTGTCGCGGCAGCTGCAGCATTATCGGTAACCCGAATCTGAAGCCGGAAACCAGCGAAAGCTTTGAGCTTGGTCTGTATTACAGCGGTGAAGAGGGCTGGCTGGAAGGTGTTGAAGGCAGCGTGACCGCCTTCCAGAACAACGTTGACGATATGATCGACATCCTGCGCACCTCCAGCGCCAGCGAGGCGCCGGGTTACCCGAACTTCGTCGGCTGGAAGACCGTGAACGGTAAGCGCGTGCCGGTATTCCGCTACTTCAACGTCAACAAAGCGCGGATTAAAGGCGTGGAGACCGAAGTGAAGGTTCCGTTCGGCGAAGAGTGGAAACTGACGGTCAACTATACCTATAACGATGGTCGCGATCTGAGCAACGGCGGCAATAAACCGCTACAGACGCTGCCGTTCCATACCGCTAACGGTACACTCGACTGGAAACCGCTGGAGGATTGGTCTTTCTATGTCACGGCCAACTATACCGGCGAGCAGCGAGCGGTAAGCGCGACGGGTAAAACCCCAGGCGGTTATACCATGTTCGATATCGGCGCCGCGTGGCAGGTCAGTAAAAACGTGAAACTGCGCTCCGGCGTGCTTAACGTCGGCGACAAAGATCTGAACCGCGACGATTACAGCTACACCGAAGATGGCCGTCGCTACTTTATGGCCGTCGATTACCGCTTCTGATAGCGATAAACCGGGCGATGTAAATCGCCCGCAGAGACTCGCGGCTGAAACTACTTCAGCAGGAACTGCGCATGGAAGCGCAGATGATCTTCTATAAAGGTGGCAATGAAATAGTAGCTGTGGTCGTAGCCGGGCTGGATACGCAGGCTCAGCGGCCACTGTTTCTGTCGCGCCACCTCTGCAAGGACCGCGGGCTGCAGCTGGGCGCCAAGAAACTGGTCGGCGTCACCCTGGTCAATTAAGGTCGGAATGGCATCCCCGGCCTGGCTTGCCTGCATCAGCGCGCAGCTGTCCCACTCCTGCCAGGTCGCTTCATCATCGCCCAGATAAGCGCTGAACGCTTTTTGTCCCCACGGAACTTTGCATGGGTTGACGATCGGCGCGAAGGCCGAGACGCTGGTAAAGCGCCCTGGGTTTTTCAGCGCCATGATGAGCGCGCCGTGGCCGCCCATCGAGTGGCCGCTGATGGCGCAACGGTCGGCGACCTGAAACTGGTGGTTAATCAACTGCGGCAGCTCATCGCGCAGGTAATCATACATGCGAAAATGGGCCGCCCACGGCGCCTGAGTGGCGTTGAGGTAAAAACCTGCGCCTTTACCGAGATCGTAACCGGCATCATCGGCGACGTCATCGCCGCGCGGGCTGGTGTCGGGCATCACCAGCGCGATACCAAGTTCGGCGGCTATCCGCTGAGCGCCGGCCTTAGTGGTGAAGTTTTCGTCATTGCAGGTCAAACCGGATAGCCAGTACAGCACCGGCGGTGGGGCGGTTTCCGTCGTCGGCGGTAAAAAAATGCTGAACGTCATCGCACAGTTCAGGGTACTGGAGTGATGACGCCAGCGCTGCTGCCGACCCTCGTAACAGCGATGTTCTTCAAGCAGTTCCATCCAGGGCTCCTCGGGTATCTATGTGTAATGCTTAATAATACAGATATTTCATTAACCGGTGAGTAACTTTCACTTTCCCGTCGCGCAAAGCTATTGCATCATTAATACGAGTTATAAAGAACATCTCAGAACATCTACAGTACTTATGATTGCGCGCGGTAGCGGCGGGGCTCGCTGGCGTGGCGCATCGACAACGTCCAACCGCAGCGGTAAAAATGAAAGGTTGCGCCAATTTCAATAATTATCGTGACGGCTACTGGATTATGTGCGCCACCTCACGCACAATGAGTGCAAACTTTGCCCTCAGAAGAGCAAAGAGCGCCACACCTGCAGGAGAACCTAAATGTCATCATTGAGTAAAGAAGCCATACTCGTTCATGAAGCGCTGGTCGCTCGTGGGCTGGAGACGCCGCTGCGTCCGCCAGTACAAGAAATTGATAATGAAACGCGCAAGCGTCTGATCGCCGGGCACATGACTGAGATTATGCAACTGCTGAATCTTGATCTCAGTGACGACAGCCTGATGGAGACTCCGCATCGCATCGCAAAAATGTACGTTGATGAGATTTTCTCCGGTCTGGATTACGCCAGATTCCCGAAAATCACCGTTATTGAAAACAAAATGAAAGTTGACGAGATGGTGACGGTTCGCGATATCACGCTGACCAGTACCTGTGAACATCACTTTGTGACGATTGACGGCAAAGCGACCGTTGCTTATATCCCGAAAGATTCGGTAATCGGCCTGTCGAAAATTAACCGCATCGTGCAGTTCTTTGCCCAGCGTCCACAGGTGCAGGAGCGCCTGACGCAGCAGATCCTTACCGCGCTGCAGACTCTGCTCGGTACCAGTAACGTCGCGGTATCCATTGATGCGGTGCATTACTGCGTGAAAGCGCGCGGCATCCGCGATGCGACCAGCGCCACGACCACCACTTCGCTTGGCGGTCTGTTTAAATCCAGCCAGAATACCCGCCAGGAGTTCCTGCGCGCCGTACGTCACCACAATTAATTCGGAGCAGGGTGCATGGAGAGAAACGTCACGCTGGACTTCGTTCGCGGCGTCGCCATCCTCGGCATTCTGCTACTGAATATCACCGCCTTCGGCTTGCCGAAGGCGGCCTATCTTAATCCGGCCTGGGCCGGGAGTATTTCGCCGAGCGACGCCTGGAGCTGGGCAATCCTCGATCTGTTTGCGCAGGTAAAATTTCTCACCCTGTTTGCTCTGCTGTTCGGCGCCGGATTGCAAATGCTGCTGGTACGCGGTAAACGCTGGATCCAGTCGCGGCTAACGCTGCTTGCCCTACTTGGTTTTATTCACGGTCTCTTTTTCTGGGACGGAGATATTCTGCTGGCCTATGCGTTGGTGGGGCTAATTGCCTGGCGCATGGTACGCGATGCCCATCACGTTAAATCGCTATTTAATACCGGCGTAGTGCTATATCTCATCGGTATTGCGGTGCTGGTATTGCTGGGGTTGATTTCCGGCAACGGCGCCAGTCGGTCATGGGTGCCCGATGCCGCGAATGTGCAGTATGAGCAGTTCTGGAAGCTCAAAGGCGGTATGGAGGCGGTGAGCAATCGCGCGGATATGCTGTCCGATAACCTGGTGGCGCTTGGCGTGCAGTACGGCTGGCAGCTGGCGGGGATGATGCTAATGGGCGCGGCGCTGATGCGCTGCGGCTGGTTGAAAGGGCAGTTTAGCCTTAGTCACTACCGCCGCGTCGGGGCTGTGCTGATTATTACCGGAATGATGGTAAATGTGCCGGCCATCGCCGCGCAGTGGTACTTGCAATGGGACTACCGCTGGTGTGGTTTTCTGCTGCAGGCGCCGCGTGAACTGGGCGCGCCGTTACAAACCATTGGCTATGCCGCGCTGGCGTGGGGATTCTGGCCGCAATTATGCCGCTTTCGTCTGGTCGGGGCGATTGCCTGCGTTGGGCGGATGGCGCTCAGTAACTATTTACTGCAAACCCTGATCTGCACCACGCTGTTCTATCATCTCGGCCTGTTTATGAAATTTGACCGTTTTCAGCTGTTGGCCTTTGTGCCGGCGGTGTGGGCCGTTAATCTCCTCTTCTCGCAGTTTTGGCTGCGTCATTTCCGCCAGGGGCCCGTTGAGTGGCTATGGCGACAGTTAACCCTGAGAGCCTCAGGGACATCATCCAGAGATACATCTGTATAACGATCTCGATCACAATCATTAACAAAATGGATGTAACCGTTTCCAGCGGTGTGACCTCACTCACGTAGCGCGGCGCGCGTCGCTGCCAGAATAGCCACCTTGCTGAACACAGGAGGTGGGTGTGACGTATTGCAATGCGATAAAGGCGGGTATGTATGATCACCATTCGTGATGTCGCCCGTCAGGCGGGGGTTTCGGTAGCAACGGTTTCGCGGGTGCTGAATAACAGCGCGCTGGTGAGCCCGGATACCCGGGAGGCAGTGATGAAGGCGGTCGCGCAACTGGGCTATCGGCCGAATGCCAATGCCCAGGCGCTGGCGACCCAGGTTAGCGATACCATTGGCGTGGTGGTGATGGATGTGTCAGACGCCTTTTTCGGCGCGCTGGTGAAAGCGGTGGATACCGTCGCGCAGCAGCATCAGAAATATGTGCTAATCGGCAACAGCTACCATGAAGCTGAAAAAGAGCGTAACGCCATTGAGGTGCTGATTCGCCAGCGCTGTTCGGCGCTTATCGTGCATTCGAAAGCGTTAAGCGATGCCGAACTTGGCGACTTTATGCAGCATATTCCGGGCATGGTGCTGATAAACCGCATTGTGCCGGGTTTCGCGCACCGCTGCGTGGGTCTCGATAACGTCAGCGGCGCGCTAATGGCTACGCGAATGCTGCTCAATCACGGCCATCAGCGGATTGGCTATCTTTCTTCCAATCACGGCATTGAGGATGATGAACTGCGCCGTGAAGGGTGGAGTAAAGCGCTGCAGGAGCAGGGCATTATCGCGCCGGATAGCTGGGTGGGCTCAGGTTCGCCGGATATGCAGGGCGGTGAAGCGGCGATGGTTGAACTGCTGGGGCGTAATTTAGGCCTGACGGCGGTGTTTGCCTATAACGACAGTATGGCTGCCGGCGCGCTCACCACCCTCAAGGATAACGGCATTACCGTGCCGCAGCATCTCTCGCTGATTGGTTTTGATGACATTCCCATTTCCCGTTACACCGATCCGCAGCTGACCACGGTGCGCTATCCCATAATGTCGATGGCTAAACTGGCTACCGAACTGGCGCTACAAGGGGCGGCAGGAAAACTCGATAGTGAGGCCAGCCACTGTTTTATGCCCACGCTGGTGCGGCGCCATTCGGTGACGCAGAAGCAAAGTGTGGGGCCGATCACTAACTGAATCTATCAATCGATGTAACCGCTTTCAATCTGTGAGTAAATTCACAGTATATTAACATTCCGCTGTTTATGATGGCAGCGTTGACCAGTCCGAACCAGGCTGTGCTGATGATGCGTTTAAACATCATCTTAAACAATAGGTTAGGCACTTGATGAAGCCGTTTTTCTGGAGCGTTACCCTACACGGAAGACAGAATTAACGTTGTGAATATCGTTGTGCGGTAACCCTAATGTAACAACTCCCGCCAGCTATCTTCACGCCAAAAAAAACGATGCAAAATAATAAAACCGGAGATTCCATGAATAAGAAGGTCTTAGCTCTGTCCGCCGTCATGGCTGGCATGCTTTTCGGCGCCGCAGCGCATGCCGCGGATACCCGTATCGGCGTTACGATCTACAAGTATGACGACAACTTCATGTCTGTCGTGCGTAAAGCTATCGAAAAAGACGGCAAATCTGCGCCGGATGTGAAACTGCTGATGAATGACTCGCAGAACGATCAGTCCAAACAGAACGATCAGATCGACGTGCTGCTGGCGAAAGGGGTGAAGGCGCTGGCCATCAACCTGGTTGACCCGGCGGCGGCGGGTACGGTTATCGACAAAGCGCGCGGGCAAAATGTGCCGGTGGTGTTCTTTAACAAAGAGCCATCGCGCAAGGCGCTGGATAGCTACGATAAAGCCTACTATGTAGGTACCGACTCCAAAGAATCCGGGATTATCCAGGGCGATCTTATCGCCAAACACTGGAAAGCGAACCCAAACTGGGATCTGAACAAAGATGGTCAGATTCAGTTTGTCCTGTTGAAAGGCGAGCCGGGCCACCCGGACGCCGAAGCGCGTACTTCCTACGTCATCAAAGAGCTGAATGAAAAAGGGCTTAAAACTCAGCAACTGGCGTTAGATACCGCCATGTGGGATACCGCGCAAGCGAAAGATAAAATGGACGCCTGGCTCTCCGGCCCGAACGCTAACAAAATCGAAGTGGTCATCGCTAACAACGATGCGATGGCGATGGGCGCGGTAGAAGCGCTGAAAGCGCATAACAAGAGCAGCATTCCGGTGTTCGGCGTCGATGCCCTGCCTGAAGCGCTGGCGCTGGTGAAATCCGGCGCGATGGCCGGTACCGTGCTGAACGATGCCAATAACCAGGCGAAAGCGACTTTCGATCTGGCGAAGAACCTGGCTGACGGCAAAGAGCCCGCTGCTGGCACCAACTGGAAAATTGAGAATAAGATTGTCCGCGTACCGTACGTAGGCGTCGATAAAGACAACCTCAGCCAGTTTATCGGTAAATAAGTTTTACATGCATTGCGGGCGCGTTCAGCGCGCCCGATTATTCCTGATACCGAAGCCGATTTTGCTGCGATATAACTTATCGTCGCGGATCGTCACGAACGCAGCCAGGTATAACTATGGTCAGCAATAATAGCGTACAGTCGGGCGAATATTTGTTGGAAATGAGCGACATCAACAAATCCTTCCCCGGCGTTAAAGCTCTTGATAATGTCAACCTGAAGGTTCGTCCGCACTCTATCCATGCATTAATGGGGGAGAATGGCGCGGGTAAATCGACATTATTAAAATGCTTATTTGGGATCTATCAAAAAGATTCCGGCAGTATTCTTTTTCAGGGAAAAGAGATCGATTTCCATTCGGCGAAAGAAGCGTTGGAAAACGGTATTTCTATGGTGCACCAGGAATTAAACCTGGTACTTCAACGTTCGGTCATGGACAACATGTGGCTGGGACGCTACCCCACCAAAGGCATGTTTGTCGATCAGGATAAAATGTATCGCGATACCAAAGCGATATTTGATGAGCTCGATATTGATATTGATCCGCGCGCTCGCGTGGGAACTTTATCGGTATCTCAGATGCAGATGATTGAAATTGCGAAAGCATTCTCCTATGACGCCAAAATCGTCATTATGGATGAGCCTACCTCATCGCTGACAGAAAAAGAGGTCAATCACCTGTTTAAAATAATCCGCAAGCTGAAAGAGCGTGGCTGCGGTATTGTTTATATCTCCCATAAAATGGAGGAGATATTTCAGCTATGCGATGAGATTACGATCCTGCGCGATGGTCAGTGGATTGCCACCCAGCCGCTGGAAGGGCTGGATATGGATAAGATCATTGCGATGATGGTTGGCCGTTCGCTGAACCAGCGTTTTCCGGATAAACAAAACAAACCGGGCGAAGTAATCCTTGAAGTTCGAAACCTGACCTCGTTGCGCCAGCCGTCAATTCGCGATGTCTCATTCGATCTGCATAAAGGCGAAATCCTCGGCATTGCCGGACTGGTGGGCGCTAAACGTACCGATATTGTTGAAACGCTGTTTGGCATCCGCGAAAAGGCCAGCGGCACCATTATCCTGCATGGTAAAAAAATTAATAACCATAGCGCTAACGAAGCGATTAACCACGGCTTTGCGTTGGTAACCGAAGAGCGTCGTTCGACGGGAATTTATGCTTACCTCGATATTGGTTTTAACTCGCTGATATCAAATATCAAGAAGTATAAAAACAAGGTCGGCCTGCTGGATAATTCGCGGATGAAAAGCGATACCCAATGGGTTATCGATTCCATGCGGGTTAAAACCCCGGGCCATCAAACGCAAATCGGTTCGCTTTCCGGTGGTAACCAACAGAAGGTTATTATCGGCCGTTGGTTATTAACCCAGCCGGAAATATTAATGCTTGATGAACCGACCCGCGGAATTGACGTCGGGGCCAAATTCGAAATTTACCAGCTGATTGCCGAACTGGCCAAAAAAGATAAAGGCATCATTATTATCTCTTCTGAAATGCCGGAGCTGCTGGGAATTACCGACCGTATTCTGGTTATGAGCAACGGGCTGGTTGCCGGAATTGTTGAGACCAAAACCACGACGCAAAATGAAATTCTGCGTCTTGCATCATTGCACCTTTGAGATCAGGGGCTTTCCATGAGTGCGTTAAATAAAAAGAGTTTCCTCACTTACCTGAAAGAGGGTGGGATTTACGTTGTCCTTTTGGTCTTGCTGGCCATTATTATTTTCCAGGACCCGACCTTCTTAAGTCTGCTGAACTTAAGTAACATCCTGACGCAATCCTCGGTACGTATTATCATCGCGCTCGGCGTCGCCGGGCTGATTGTCACCCAGGGGACCGACCTTTCCGCCGGACGTCAGGTGGGTCTGGCGGCGGTGGTAGCGGCTACCATGCTGCAGGCGGTGGATAACGCCAACAAGGTGTTCCCGGAGATGGCGACCATGCCGATTCCGTTGGTGATTCTGCTGGTCTGCGCGATCGGCGCGGTGATTGGCTTGATTAACGGTATCGTCATTGCCTATCTCAACGTGACGCCGTTTATCACTACCCTGGGCACGATGATCATCGTTTACGGTATCAACTCCCTGTACTACGACTTTGTCGGCGCGTCGCCTATTTCCGGTTTCGACAGCCACTTCTCGCAGTTTGCCCAGGGCTTTGTCGCTTTAGGTTCATTCCGCCTGTCGTACATTACTTTCTACGCGCTGATCGCTATCTTCTTCGTGTGGATCCTGTGGAATAAAACCCGTTTCGGTAAAAACATCTTCGCTATCGGCGGCAATCCGGAAGCGGCGCGTGTCTCCGGCGTTAACGTGGCGCTGAACCTGCTCATGATTTATGCCCTGTCCGGGGTGTTTTACGCCTTCGGCGGGCTTCTGGAAGCCGGACGTATCGGTTCGGCGACCAACAACCTCGGCTTTATGTACGAACTGGATGCGATTGCCGCTTGCGTGGTGGGGGGCGTTTCCTTCAGCGGCGGCGTGGGTACGGTTTTCGGCGTGGTGACCGGGGTTATTATCTTTACCGTCATCAACTATGGTCTGACCTACATCGGCGTCAATCCGTACTGGCAGTACATTATTAAAGGGGCGATTATCATCTTCGCCGTGGCGCTGGATTCACTGAAATACGCGCGCAAGAAATAAGATTGAACGCATCAAAAACCCGCGCCTGGCGCGGGTTTTTTTATACCTCAAATCGACCAAACGACGGCGGCTATTTTTCTTTCTGTAGCTCCAGTAACTGCTCGGGCGTGACCGCCGGGTAGGATTGCGCATCCTCCGGAACTTCATGCTGCTGCGCCGGGATGGGGATCAGCGGCCCGAGGAAACGTGGTTCGCGTTTGAAGATATAGAGATCCGCCAGCGCGCCAAACCGGGCGCCAAACTCGCGCAGACGCACGGTCCACATATCCTTCGGCGAAGGCACCGCATAGCACTGCGCCTGAATCCCCATATGCAGGGCGATAAACAATGCACGCTCGCAGTGGAAGCGCTGGGTGATAATAATAAAATCATTGGTATCGAACACTTTGCGGGTGCGCACGATCGAATCGAGGGTGCGGAAACCGGCGTAGTCCAGCACGATATCCGCCGGATCGACGCCGGCTTTGATCAGATCGCGGCGCATGGTCATCGGTTCGTTATAGCTTTGCAGGGCGTTGTCACCGCTTAACAGCAGATAATTAACCTTACCGCTATTGTAGGCGTTGAGCGCGCCCTGGATCCGGTAACGATAATACTGATTGATCACGCCGGTGCGATAATATTTGGCAGTACCCAACACCACGCCAACCTGGCGATAGGGGAGATCCTGCAGCTCATCGTAAATATAGGGCGCGGTTTTCCAGCTCATCCAGCGGTCAAGACCCAGCACGGTCAACAGCAGCAGGCCGAGCAGGACTAACAGGCTGTATAACACACGCTTTAACATGAACTTGACTCAATGGTGGACGAGGGAAGCTTCAGGCTACTTTACCCGCCGGGTAAGCGCAAGAAACCATCGTTTAATTGCGGGGATTTTCAGCAATATGGCAGATTACCGAATCCAGGCCGGAGAAGCCAAAGGCGCATCCGGCAATCTGCTCAGACTATCGGGCTAGTTAACCTAACAGCACGCGGTCGATATTCTGACAGCCTAACGCTTTCAGGGTTGCGACGGTCGCATCCCACTGGATAAGCGATGCATCGGCTTTCTCGGCCAGCAGCGCGCGCTGGATATCCGGATAGTCGTAACCGTTAAGGCTCAGCAGGTTCAGCGCGCCCTGCAGCGGCGGTAGCGTCGGATTGAACGCCGCGTTTTCCGCGTAGCTGCCGCAGAAAATGGTGCCGTCTTTCAGCTCCAGCGCCACGCCGGAAGGGGAGTCGCTGTACGGCGCGTGGCAGCGGTTCGCCGCCTGAATAGCCGCCTGCGTGAGCGCATCGCCGCTGAGAGGGAAGCCGTGATCCTGCTCATCCATCAACAGAGTTTTGATTTCCAGATCTTTCGGGCCAAAGGCGTCCGGCAGATAGTGCTGCAGGGAGTGCGCTTCGCGACCCGGCAGATGAATGCGCAGCGCCAGACCGCTGTTCAGTTCATTCATAAACTGGCGGCAGTGGCCGCAAGGCGTGTAGTTGACGGTAATGGCGCGCAGGGATTTTTCGCCGCGTAGCCAGGCGTGGCTGATGGCGCTCTGTTCCGCGTGGACGGTCTGTTGCATGGTGGCGCCGAGGAATTCCATGTTACCGCCGAAGTACCAGCGACCGCTCACGCCGCGGGCGATAGCGCCAACGTTAAAGTGAGAAAGATCGGCGCGGGCGCAGGCGGCGGCAAGCGGCAGTAGCGCAAAGGCCAGCGCGTCTTCATCCAAACCTGTTGCTTGTTGTAGCGTCGCCACCTGATCGGCTTCGAGCAGCGCCGGGAAGTGCGGGTCTGCGAGCATCGGGGCGATGGCCGCCTGCAGGTCTGCCGCCAGATTAGTCAAAGCAGCTTGAAAACGAGAGTGCATAGCGTTGCCTCATAACAATGTAATGGGAAGCTAGTGTACGGGCCCGCACGGGACCCATATGTGATATGGGTCTCATTGTTTATGCAACGATAACTTGTTGCATTTATAAATGTGATATAAATCACATTTATCCGACAACAGCGACAATCACCGGGAACAGAAAAGGCGCGACCAGCGAGGTAATAATTCCGCACAGTACCAGCGCCAGAGAGCTAAACGCCCCTTCCTGGTAGTCCAGTTCGGCGCAACGCGCGGTGCCGAGGGCGTGCGAGGCGGTACCCATCGACAGGCCGCGGGATGCTTTAGTATGAATACGCATGGCGTTAAGCAGCGTATGGCCGAACACCGCGCCGAGGATCCCAACGAAAATGACGCACACGGCGCTAATCGCTGGAATACCGCCAATACTGCCGCTGACCGCCATGGCAATTGGCGTGGTGACGGATTTTGGCATGATGGAAGCGGCTATTTGCGGGGTGGCGCCCATCAGCAGAGCGACGGTGGTACCGGTGATCATCGCCACGCAGCTACCGATAAAGCAGATGGTGATGATGGATTTCCAACGCGCGCGGATCTGGTGCAGTTGTTCATATAGCGGAAAGGCCAGCGCAACCACCGCCGGCTGCAGCAGATCGTTAAGGATTTTGCTGCCGGCAAAATAGCGTTCATAAGAAATACCGGTGACCAGCAGGAAAGGAATAATGACCACCATGGCGACCAGCAGCGGGTTGAGCAGCGGAAATTTAAACCGCGCCGCCAGCTTGCGGGCAAGGAAAAAGACAATCAGCGTTAACGGTAGCGACCACCACATTTCATGGATCATTTTTTACTTCCTTTTTGCCCGATGATTTTGCGTTCACCGTGGACCAGATGCGAGCTCCAGCTCACCACCAAAAAGACTAATAAGGTACTGACGGCGCAGGATACCGCCACCGGCCCCAGCTGCGCGCGCAGCAAATCCCAGTACTGCATTACGCCAACGCCGATAGGCACAAACAGCAGCGCCATGTAGCGAATCAGAATGTTGCAGCCGGGATTGACCCACTGCGGCGGCATAATTTGCAGCGCCAGCAGCACGAACAAAATCAGCATGCCGATAATGCTGCCGGGGATGGTGATGGGCAGCAGCCCGGCGATAAAAATGCCTGCATACAAGCAGGCGTAAATCAGGACGAAAGCTCGCACATACTGCCAGATAATATTCAGCGACTTACTCATGGTAATAACCCTTGATGAACTGCCATTCATCATACAATTAAACCCTGAAATGTGCTACCGATCACATCATGAATTCTACGCATCGTCAGCATAGAAAATGGGAACAGCGGCCTTATTCTGCGAGGTAGTGCAGAAA
This sequence comes from Klebsiella sp. CN_Kp091, assembly GCF_040065095.1. Taxonomy (NCBI): domain Bacteria; kingdom Pseudomonadati; phylum Pseudomonadota; class Gammaproteobacteria; order Enterobacterales; family Enterobacteriaceae; genus Klebsiella; species Klebsiella sp. CN_Kp091. The sequence goes on from NZ_JBEAIO010000001.1 coordinate 196,060, forward strand.
ACGAGTGAGCGCCAGCGACGGTACTTCGCTTTTGCGCCAGAACACCCCAACGCTACCTTTTTGTTCAATACGCGGCAAATTCAGAATCGTCAGCTGCCGATGTTCGGCGTAATGCTGCGCCAGCCGCAAAGAAAGAATAGAGATCATATCGCTGCTTTGCAGCAAATTGCTGGTGACATTCATTGAGGCTGACTCGATAGTATTCTCCGGCAGCATGACGCCGTTATCGACCAGCGCGTTATCAATGCTCTGACGAATGGGCGTGCCGGTAGGCCAGACTATCCAGCGCCAGACGGCGAGATCCGCCCAGCTCAAACGCGGCATGCTAGCCAGCGGATGGTCGGGACGGGCGACGAAGCACACCGGTTCGGTATACAGCACACGATAGTTGAGTGGCAGTTCCAGCGCGCGGCCGCCAACACGTCCGACGACCACATCGACCACGCCGGAGAGCAGGTCGTGCAGCAGCGGGGTCATCACTTTTTCTTCGATATTCAGATGCAGGGTCGGCATCTCTTTAAGCAGGGCGAGGATGGCCTGCGCCACGCAGTCTGTCGCCACGGGAGAGCAGCCTACCATCAGGCTGCCGACCAGCCCGCCTTGCTTAAAGCGCTCAATCTCATACTGCGATCGCGACATGTCGTTGATTAGCCGCTGGGCGTGCTGGAGCAGCAGTTTACCGCCTTCCGAAGGGCGCAGGCCCTTACTGTGGCGCTCAAAGAGCGGCATGCCGACTTCTTCTTCAAATTGCGTCAGCCACTTAGAGAGTGCGGGCTGGGTAATATTCATCATTTTCGCGACCTGCGTGAGATTGCCTTGCTCACCCAGCGCCACCAGCATTTTCAAATGCTGCAGCTTCAACTTTTGCGTCCAGTTCGCCATCAGCCGATAACCTCCAGGTTATGTCTATGCCCGAAAAGCCATTGTACATTTCATCGCCATGCTTACAAAATCGCAACATAAAAGAAATAAATACAACATCTACCCTGACCTGCACTGAGGCATCATTATGGCTCAACGACGTGAACTACAGACGTTACTTAACGCAGCGCCGGTTGGCGCCCTGCAGTGGCGTGTGATTATCTGCTGTTTTCTGGTGGTCATGCTTGATGGTTTCGACACCGCCGCCATTGGTTTTATCGCCCCCGATATCCGCGTTCACTGGCAATTGAGCGCCAGCGACCTCGCGCCGCTGTTTGGCGCCGGGCTATTGGGATTGACCGCCGGGGCGCTGCTCTGCGGCCCGCTTTCCGACCGCTTCGGTCGTAAACGGGTGATTGAGTTCTGCGTGGCGCTGTTTGGCCTGTTTAGTCTGCTCTCCGCATTCTCGACGAATCTTGAGATGCTGGTTATCCTGCGTTTCCTCACCGGTCTGGGATTGGGCGGGGCGATGCCCAACACCATCACCATGACCTCGGAATATCTGCCCGCCCGCCGCCGCGGCGCGTTAGTTACCCTGATGTTCTGCGGCTTCACGCTGGGTTCGGCGCTGGGCGGCGTGGTGAGCGCCCAACTGGTGGCGCATATCGGCTGGCACGGCATTCTGGCCTTAGGCGGGATCCTGCCGCTGCTGCTGGCCGTCGCGCTGCTGTGGGCGCTGCCGGAGTCGCCGCGCTGGCAGGTTCGTCGCGGGCTGCCGCAGGCGACCATCGCCAGAACTGTCAGCGCTATCACCGGCGAGCGCTATCCCGAGACCCATTTCTGGCTGGATGAACCGGCAGCCGGGCCGAAAGGCAGCATTAGCCAGCTGTTTGTCGGCCGCCAGTTGACGATCACCTTGATGCTCTGGGTGGTGTTCTTTATGAGCCTGCTGATTATCTATTTGCTCTCCAGCTGGATGCCGACGCTGCTTAACCATCGTGGTATTGATTTGCAGCACGCTTCGTGGGTGACCGCCGCGTTTCAGGTGGGCGGCACGCTCGGCGCACTGTTGCTCGGCATCCTGATGGACCGTTTCAATCCCTTCCTTGTGCTGGCGCTGAGTTACTGCCTGGGGGCGTTGTGCATCGTGATGATCGGTTTAAGCGAAAACGGTTTGTGGCTGATGGCGCTGGCGATTTTCGGCACCGGCATTGGCGTGAGTGGTTCGCAGGTAGGCCTGAATGCGCTGACCGCCACGCTTTACCCAACCCAGAGCCGCGCGACCGGGGTCAGCTGGTCCAATGCCGTAGGCCGCTGCGGCGCCATCGTGGGTTCGCTCTCCGGCGGCATGATGATGGCGATGAATCTCTCTTTCGACACGCTGTTTTACGTTATAGCGGTACCGGCGGCGATCGGCGCGGTGATGCTCATCATGCTGATGCTGGCGGTTCGCCGTCCTGGAGCTGTACCCGACGCGCTGCCCTCTGCCGGTATCGCGAATAAATGAGGAGAACAATAATGACGCCATCTACTCCGCAATCGAACCGCGAACGCCAGCAGTTCTACCAGCATATTGCCGGGCAGAATCTGACGCCGCTGTGGGAATCGTTGCACCATCTGGTGCCGCAAACGCCAAATGCCAACTGCGCCCCGGCGTACTGGAACTATCAGGAAATTCGTCCGCTGCTGCTGGAAAGCGGGCAGTTAATCGGCGCTAAAGAGGCGGTGCGTCGGGTACTGGTGCTGGAGAACCCGCAGCTGCGCGGCCAGTCGTCCATTACCGCGTCGCTGTATGCCGGCCTGCAGCTCATCATGCCTGGCGAGGTGGCGCCGAGCCACCGTCACAACCAGTCGGCGCTGCGCTTTATCGTGGAAGGCCACGGCGCGTTTACCGCCGTCGACGGCGAGCGCACGCCAATGCGCCCCGGCGATTTTATTCTGACTCCGCAGTGGCGCTGGCACGATCACGGCAATCCTGGCGATGAACCGGTGGTCTGGCTCGATGGTCTCGATTTACCGCTGGTCAACTATCTTGGCTGCGGCTTTGCTGAAGATTATCCGCAGGAACAACAGCCAGTGACGCGTAAAGAGGGCGATTACCTGCCGCGCTACGCTGCCAACATGCTGCCGCTGCGCCATCAGGTGGGAAATTCCTCGCCGATTTTTAACTACCGCTACGACCGTAGCCGCGAGGCGCTGCATGACCTGACCCATCTTGGCGAGGCCGACGAATGGGACGGCTACAAGATGCGCTACGTCAACCCGGTCACCGGCGGCTATCCGATGCCCTCGATGGGCGCTTTCCTGCAACTGTTGCCGAAAGGGTTCCGGTCGCGGGTGGCGAAAACCACCGACAGCACCATCTACCACGTAGTGGAAGGTAGCGGCCAGGTGACGATTGGCGAACAAACCTTTGCATTCCAGGCGAAAGACATTTTCGTGGCGCCAACCTGGCACGGCGTATCGTTCAACGCCTGCGAAGAGTGCGTGTTATTTAGCTTCTCGGACCGTCCGGTACAGGAGGCCTTAGGCCTGTTCCGCGAAGCGCGTTATTAATAAGAAGGAAAACAATGATGACTCAATACGTTTTTGCCCCCCAGGCGCCGATTAGCATCCCGGTTGTTGGCAGCGATGAGCAATTCCCGGTACGCCGCGTTTACTGCGTTGGCCGTAACTATGCCGCCCACGCCCGTGAAATGGGCTTCGACCCGGATCGCGAACCGCCGTTCTTCTTTTGCAAACCGGCGGATGCGGTTGTGCCGGTCGCAGCTGGCGAAACGCTGGATCTGCCGTATCCGGCGCAGACCGACAACTATCACTACGAGATTGAGCTGGTGGTCGCCATCGGCAAAGCGGGACGCGACATCCCGCTTGAGCAGGCGCAGGAATATATCTGGGGCTATGCCACCGGACTCGATATGACCCGCCGCGACCGCCAGATGGAGATGCGCCAAATGGGGCGCCCGTGGGAGATAGGTAAAGCATTCGATCTTTCCGCTCCTGTCGCGCCGCTGCATAAAGCCGCCGAGGCGCGCGAGGTGAATCAGGCCGGGATCTGGCTGCAGGTGAACGGTGAAGATCATCAGCGTAGCGATATACGCCACCTCATCTGGTCAGTAAATGAAACCATCAGCTATCTCTCGGGCTTTTTTGAACTGCAGCCCGGCGATCTGATTTTCACCGGCACGCCGGAAGGCGTCGGCGCGGTGGTGAAGGGCGATGTGATTACCGGCAACGTAGACGGACTGACGCCTATCGCCGTTCGCGTGGTGTGAGGTGAACAATGAAGCTGTACAGTTTTTTTAATAGCTCTGCCTCATACCGGGTGCGCATCGCACTGGCCCTCAAGGGCATCGATTATCAGAGCGTGGGGGTGAATATCCGCATCGGGGCGCAGAATGCGCTGGACTACCGGCGGCTCAATCCGGCGGGGCTGGTGCCGACGCTTATCACCGATGACGGTGAATCGCTGAGCCAGTCGCTGGCGATAGTTGACTGGCTTGACCGCCACTACCCACAGATGCCGCTGCTGCCGCAGGAGGATCCGGCGCGGATGCGGGTGCTGGAGATGGTCTACGCCATCGCCTGCGATATTCATCCGATTAATAACATGCGGGTTTTACGCTACCTTAGCGACGAGCTGAAGGTCAGCGAAGCGGACAAAAAACGCTGGTATGCCCACTGGATCCAGCAAGGGCTGAGTGCGCTGGAGCAACTGCTGCGACAATCGAAATCCGGCGCTTTCTGCGTCGGCGATAGACCAACGCTCGCCGACTGTTGCCTGGTGCCGCAGTGGGCCAACGCGCAGCGAATGGGGTGCGATCTGAGCCATTATCCGCGCTGCCAGGCGGTTTACGACGCCTGTACCCGGCTACCGGCGTTTATTGCCGCCGCGCCGGAAAATCAACAAGACAAAATTCCGGCCTAGGGAGGAGGGAAAATGGCGAAAGTGACGCGAGCAATTATTGTCGGCGGCGGCATTGGCGGCGCGGCGACGGCGCTCTCTCTGGCGCGCCAGGGGATCAAAGTGATGCTGCTGGAAAAGGCGCATGAAATCGGCGAAATCGGCGCCGGTATTCAACTGGGGCCGAATGCGTTTTCAGCGCTGGATAGTCTGGGCGTCGGCGAAGTGGCGCGCCAGCGTGCGGTGTTTACCGACCATATCACTATGATGGATGCGGTGAATGGGGAAGAGGTGGTGCGTATCGAGACCGGGCAGGCCTTCCGTGACCATTTCGGCGGCCCGTATGCGGTGATCCATCGGGTGGACATTCACGCCACCGTCTGGGAAGCCGCGCTGACCCATCCCGGCGTGGAATACCGGACTTCAACTCAGGTGGTGGATATCCGCCAGACCGCCGATGACGTGACGGTCTTTGATGACAAAGGCAATAGCTGGACCGCCGATATTCTGCTGGGCTGTGACGGCGTGAAGTCAGTGGTGCGCCAGAGTCTGCTCGGCGATGCGCCGCGGGTCACCGGCCACGTGGTGTACCGCGCGGTGATCGAGGCGGCCGACATGCCGGAGGACCTGCGGATTAACGCGCCGGTGCTGTGGGCCGGGCCGCATTGTCATCTGGTGCATTATCCGCTGCGCGGCGGCAAACAGTACAACCTGGTGGTCACTTTCCATAGCCGCGAAAGCGAAGAGTGGGGCGTGCGCGACGGTAGCAAAGAAGAGGTGCTTTCTTACTTTAAAGGGATTCATCCCCGCCCGCGGCAGATGCTCGACAAACCAACGTCCTGGCGCCGCTGGTCTACCGCCGACCGCGAGCCGGTTGCAAAGTGGGGTAACGATCGCATTACCCTGGTCGGCGATGCCGCTCACCCGGTGGCGCAATATATGGCGCAGGGCGCCTGCATGGCGCTGGAGGATGCGGTAACGATAGGTAAAGCGCTGCAGCAGTGCGACGGCGACGCCGCTCGCGCCTTCGCGCTGTACGAGTCGGTGCGTATTCCGCGTACCGCGCGAATTGTCTGGTCGACCCGTGAAATGGGGCGGATTTATCACGCGGCGGGGGTCGAACGTCAGGTTCGTAATCTGTTATGGAAGGGCAAAACGCAGGATGAATTTTACCGCGGTATCGAGTGGCTTTACGGCTGGAAAGAGGATAACTGCCTCGAACCACGCTAAGGTCTGGTATTGAGGTCTTTCAACCGACGCACAGAGGCGCTACCATAGCGCCTCTTTTTTTTCCGGGTAACGATATGCGTGTATTACTGGCGCCAATGGAAGGCGTGCTCGATTCGCTGGTGCGCGAGCTGCTGACCGAGGTTAACGATTACGATCTGTGCATCACCGAATTTCTGCGCGTGGTGGACCAACTGCTGCCGGTAAAATCGTTCTACAGACTGTGCCCGGAACTGCACCATCAAAGCCGTACTCCGTCCGGCACCCGCGTGCGCGTACAATTGTTGGGGCAATACCCGCAATGGCTGGCGGAAAACGCCGCCCGCGCGGTGGAGCTTGGCTCATGGGGCGTGGATTTAAACTGCGGTTGTCCATCGAAGCTGGTGAACGGCAGCGGCGGCGGTGCGACGTTATTGAAAGATCCCGAACTTATCTATCGCGGCGCGAAGGCCATGCGCGAAGCGGTTCCCGATCATCTGCCGGTGACGGTGAAAGTTCGCCTCGGCTGGGACAGCGGCGAACGGCGCTTTGAAATCGCCGACGCGGTGCAGCAGGCGGGCGCCAGCGAGCTGGTGGTGCATGGCCGCACCAAAGAGGATGGTTACAAAGCTGAACGCATCAACTGGCAGGCCATCGGCGAAATCCGCCAGCGGCTGACTATTCCGGTGGTTGCTAACGGCGAAATCTGGGACTGGCAAAGTGCGCAGGAATGCATGGCGGCTACCGGCTGCGATTCGGTGATGATCGGCCGCGGCGCGCTCAACGTGCCGAATCTCAGCCGGGTAATTAAATACAACGAACCGCGCATGCCGTGGCCGCAGGTGGTTGAGTTACTTAAAAAATATACCCAGCTGGAAAAGCAGGGGGATACCGGTTTATATCACGTGGCGCGCATTAAGCAGTGGCTGGGCTATTTACGCAAGGAATATACTGAAGCGCTTGGCGTCTTTAATGAAATTCGCACCTTGCAAACCTCAGCAGATATAGCGAACGCCATTGCTCGTTATTAGATAAGATGTGTTAATCCGTACGCACTTTATTAATTAGCACTCATTCCTGCACGATGCGACGCGAGCTGTATCACGTTTTTATTCCCTCGCGCTTGAGTCGCCGCAAGAAGTTGATACAGTGCAAACGTTGGATTGCTACTGCTTCGGCAGGCGAAACCTGATTACCTGGCATTTGTCGGGGGTCAGGTTTTTTTGTTTCTGGGGTTCATATGCTAATCGCCAAAGTACTTAATAATAACGTGGTGGTAGTGGTCAACGAGCAGCAGCGCGAACAGGTGGTGATGGGGCGAGGGCTGGCCTTTCAAAAGCGCGTGGGCGACTCGTTGGACGAAAGTAAAATTGAAAAAGTCTTCGCCTTGCAAAGCGATGAACTGGTTGGCCGCTTAGGCGAATTACTCAGTCAGATACCGTTAGAAGTGATGACCACCTGCGATCGTATCATCGAGCTGGCCCGCGGGCGGTTGGGAAAGTTACAGGAAAGTTTGTACATCACCTTAACTGACCACTGTCACTTTGCCATCGAGCGGCAGAAAAACGGCGTCGCGATTCGCAACGTGCTGCTGTGGGAGATTAAACGGCTGTATCCGAAGGAGTTCGAACTGGGGCAGGAGGCGAGGGCCATCATCGCCCGCCGGCTGGGCGTCGAGCTTGCCGAGGATGAAGCCGGGTTTATCGCTTTGCATCTGGTGACGGCGCAGCTCAACAGCGAAATGCCGGAAGTGATGCACGTGACGCGGGTGATGCAGGAGATCCTGCAACTGGTGAAGTATCAGCTGCAGCTTAACTACGATGAAGAGTCGCTCAGCTACCAGCGCTTTGTGACCCATCTGAAGTTTTTCGCCCAGCGCATGTTAACGCGAACGGTAGTGCAGGATGACGACGTCACGCTGCACAGCGCGGTGAAAGATAACTACGCCAAAGCGTGGAAGTGCGCGGAAACGGTGGCGAAGCACTTGCAAAAGAATTATCAACGGGCGCTGACCACCGAAGAGATTATGTTTCTTGCCATTCATATTGAACGGGTAAGAAAAGAGGGGCGTTAATTCCCCCCCAAAACTGGATTGTTACTGCATGATGCAGGCAAAACCTGAGCGCGACGCCAACCGGCGTGGTTCTCGGGTTTTTTTATTTTTAATACTCAGTCGCCGGTTGTCTGTGGGCAGCGGCAGTAAGGAAAAGAGCATGGAATATAAAGCACTCGCGCAGGATATTCTTCACCGCGTCGGCGGCAAAGAGAATATTGTGAGTCTGGTTCACTGCGCGACACGTCTGCGTTTTAAATTGAAAGATAATGCTAAGGCCGATGCCGAAGGGCTGAAGGCGAACCCCGGCGTGATCATGGTGGTCGAAAGCGGCGGCCAGTTTCAGGTGGTCATCGGCAACCATGTTCACGATGTCTGGCTGGCAGTACGCCAGCAGGCGGGATTAAGCGACGACAGCGAACCGGTAACACAGGAGAAAGCGGCGAAAAGCTCGATATTAAGTCAGCTCATCGATATCATTTCCGGCATCTTTACCCCTTTTATTGGCGTAATGGCGGCGACGGGTCTGCTGAAAGGACTGCTGGCGCTGGCGCTAACCTGCGGATGGCTCACGCCGCAACAGGGGACCTATAAAATCTGGTTTGCCGCCAGCGATGCGCTGTTCTTTTTCTTCCCGCTGTTTCTTGGCTACACCGCTGGCAAAAAGTTTGGCGGCAACCCGTTCATCTCAATGGTGATCGGCGGCGCATTAACCCACCCGCTGATGATTCAGGCCTTTGAAGCCAGCCAGACGGGGGCACCAGTGGAACACTTCCTCGGTATACCGGTGACCTATATCAATTATAGCTCCTCGGTGATCCCGATTATCCTCGCCTCCTGGGTCTGCTGCTGGCTGGAACGTAAGAGTAATGCGGTGCTGCCGTCCGCGATGAAGAACTTTTTTACTCCGGCAATCTGTCTTGCGGTGGTTGTGCCGCTGACCTTTCTGGTGATAGGCCCGCTGGCGACCTGGCTGAGCCACATGATTGCAAATGGCTATCAGGTTATCTACGTTTTTGCCCCATGGCTGGCAGGCGCGGTGCTGGGCGCGCTATGGCAGGTATGCGTTATCTTCGGCCTGCACTGGGGGCTGATACCGTTGATGATCAATAACATGACCGTGTTGGGGCATGATTCTATGCTGCCGATCATTCTGCCGGCGGTGATAGCCCAGGTAGGCGCCGTGCTGGGGATACTGCTGGCCACGCGCGATTCGCGTCAGCGGATGCTGGCAGGTTCCGCGTTTTCCGCCGGGCTGTTTGGCATCACTGAGCCTGCCATTTATGGCCTGACGCTGCCGTTACGTCGCCCGTTTATTTTTGGTTGTATCGCCGGCGCGATTGGCGGCGCGATTACCGCCTTCAGTAATAGCTACGCCTATTCCTTTGGGGTGCCGAACATTTTCTTTCCGGCGCAGATGATCCCGCCCGGCGGCATTGATTTTAGCGTGTGGGGGGGATTAATCGGCACCGGCGTGGCTTTCATTCTCGCCTGCGTATTGACCTTCTTCGCCGGCTTGCCGCGCAGCCAGGCGGAACGCGCGGTCGTCGTCGCCTCTGCGGCGGAAAACGATATTCTGGCGCCGATGTCCGGCAGCGTGCTGGCCCTCGATCAGGTGCCGGATAGCACCTTCGCCAGCGGCCTGCTGGGCAAAGGCGTGGCTATTATTCCGGCGGTGGGCAAGGTCATTGCCCCGTTTTCTGGCGAGGTCGCCTCACTGTTTCAGACTAAACATGCCATCGGCCTGCTGAGCGACAGCGGCATTGAACTATTGATTCACGTCGGTATTGATACCGTCAAACTCGACGGCGTACCGTTTACCGCCCATGTCAAAGAGGGGGATAAAGTTCAGGCCGGCGATTTGCTGCTGGAGTTCGATCGTCAGGCCATTCTGGACGCCGGTTACGACCTGGCGACCCCGATTATTATCAGCAACAGCGATGATTACCGTAGCGTTGAGATGGTGTCCGCGAGCGTCGTGGATGCCGGCCAGCCGCTGTTGTCCGTCAGCCATTAATCACAGGAGAGAGCGATGAAAACATTCCCGCAGGGCTTTTTATGGGGCGGCGCCACCGCGGCAAATCAGGTCGAAGGCGCATATCTGGAAGATGGCAAAGGTTTATCCACCTCCGACGTGCAGCCGCAGGGGGTATTCGGCGACGTCGTGGAGCGCGTCGCGGGCGACAGCGGTATTAAAGATGTGGCGATCGATTTTTACCATCGTTATCCGCAGGATATCGCGCTGTTTGCTGAGATGGGCTTCAACTGTCTGCGGGTCTCGATCGCCTGGACGCGTATCTTCCCGAATGGCGATGACGCCGAGCCGAACGAAGCCGGGCTGGTCTTCTACGACAAGCTGTTTGCCGAGATGGCCGCGCACAACATTACTCCGCTGGTGACGCTATCGCACTATGAGATGCCGTGGGCGCTGGTGAAAAACTATGGCGGTTGGAGCAGCCGCAAGGTGATTGGCTTTTTCGAGCGCTATGCCAGGACGGTGTTCAGCCGCTATAAAAATCAGGTCAAACTGTGGCTCACCTTTAACGAAATTAATATGTCGCTGCACGCGCCAATGACCGGCGTCGGCCTGCCGGCCGGTAGCAGCAAAGGCGAAGTCTATCAGGCTATCCACCATCAGCTGGTGGCCAGCGCGCTGGCGGTCAAAGCCTGTCACGAACTGGTACCACAGGGGAAGATTGGCAATATGTTGCTCGGCGGGCTGATGTATCCGCTGAGCTGCAAGCCGGAAGATGTCTTTGAAACGCTGCAGCAAAACCGCAGCTGGCAGTTCTTTGGCGACGTCCAGTGCCGTGGCGCCTATCCGGGCTACATGCAGCGCTATTTCCGCGAAAACGATATTACGCTGACCATCACCGACGGCGACCGGGAAGCGCTGAAAGAGACCGTCGATTTTATCTCCTTTAGCTACTATATGACCGGCTGCGTCACCGCTGATGAAGCGCTGAACCAGAAGGCGCGCGGCAACATTCTCAGCATGGTACCGAACCCGCATCTGGCAAGCTCGGAGTGGGGCTGGCAGATAGACCCGCTGGGGCTGCGTACGCTGTTGAATGTACTGTGGGACCGCTATCAGAAGCCGTTGTTTATCGTTGAAAATGGTCTGGGGGCGAAGGATAAAATTGAAGCCGACGGCAGCATCAACGATGACTATCGCATCAGCTATCTCAACGATCACCTGGTGCAGGCGCGCGAAGCCATTGCTGACGGCGTTGAACTGATGGGCTTTACCAGCTGGGGGCCAATCGATCTGGTTAGCGCGTCGAGGGCCGAGATGTCCAAGCGCTACGGTTTTATCTATGTCGATCGTGACGATCGCGGGCAGGGGACGCTCGAACGGCGTAAGAAGAAAAGTTTTGCCTGGTATCAGGCGGTGATTGCCAGCAACGGCGGTAGCCTGCAGGAATAAGCTATTCGGCGGCCCGGTTGATCCGGGCCGCATGCCGTTTAAGCCGGTTTACCGGCGCGCAGTAAAAAGATCATCGGGCGCTCTTTCTCTTCCTCCAGCGCCGGTTGGGCGGCGATTTGCTCGGCGCTCGGGCCCCATTCATCAAGCTGCTCAAGCACAAAACCGGCCGTGATGAGCGCATTAATCCAGCTTGAGAGTTTGCGATGCTGTTTAATCACCCCGTCGGCAAACCAGTTGCTGATGCGTTCGCCTTCCTGCTGATAGTGGCTCACCGGCCAGCGTTTCCGCCCCTGTTCATCCACCTGCCAGCCTTGCTGCAGCGGCGCGGTATAGATGGGATGTTCGGCAGAAAAGACAAGCTTACCGCCGGGAACCAGTGCCTGATAGAGCGTGGCGAACAGCGGCGCGACATCCGGTAAATAGTGCAGCGCCAGCGAACTGTAGACCAGATCGCAGCTATTCGCAGGCAGCGTCAGGGTTTGCAGGTCGGCGCAGCGATATTCGATAGTCTCGCCGGTGGTCATCTCCCGCGCCCGCTCCAGCATCCGGCTGGAGAGATCGAAACCGATTATCTGTTTTGCTCCTTGTTGCTGCGCCCAGCGGCAAAACCAGCCGTATCCGCAGCCGAGATCGACCACGCGCTGGCCGTCTAACTGTGGCAGCAGGCGCTGAATTGCCGGCCACTCCGGCGCGCCGTCAAGCCCCTTCACCGAACGATCAAGGGTGGCGTAACCGGCAAAGAAACCGGGATCGTCATAAATGTTCTGACTCATTGCAACTCCAATAATAACTTTGTTTATTTTTAGCTGACTCATTGTCAATGCACACGCTTTACTTAACGAACGTCATTCAATTAATTTATGATGACCAACCTTTATAAGTAACCCGACCTGAAGAATGAACCTTACATTGAGCAAAAGCGTGCTGGCGGCACTGCCACTGGCCATCGCGCTGGCTGGCTGCGCGCCATCGCATGACATTGGCGGCCCTTTAAAGCAGCAAACTCCGGCATCTCATGTTTCGATGGATCTGCCCGCCGCCGTAAAAAATGGCTGGCCGCATACCGACTGGTGGAAAGATTACCACGATGCCCAGTTGGATAATCTGATTCAGCGCGCGTTAGCCAATGCTCCGGATATGCAAATTGCCGCGCAGCGCATCAAACTGGCCGAAGCGCAGGCACGAATGTCGCAGGCAAATCTCGGCCCGGAGATGGATTTTTCCGCCGATATCGAACGGCAGAAAATGTCCGCGGAAGGCCTGATGGGACCGTTCGCCACCGATACCGACGGCAACACCGGCCCCTGGTACACCAACGGTACCTTTGGCCTGACCGCCGGTTGGGATCTGGATCTGTGGGGGAAAAACCGTGCGTTGGTGAAAGCGCGTATCGGAGAAGTGAAAGCCCAGGTCGCCGAGCAGGCGCAGACCCGCGAGCTGCTGGCCAGCAGCGTGGCGCGACTGTACTGGCAGTGGCAGACCGAAGCGGCGGTGAAAACGGTGCTGCAGCAGGTCAAAAGCGAACAGAATAATATTGTGAGCGTGGATACCGCGCTCTATCAGCGTGGTATCACTAACTCCGCCGAAGGGGCGGAGAACGACATTAACGTCAGCAAAACCGATCAGCAGCTGGCCGATGTGGCGGGTAATATGAAAGAGATTGAAGCGCGGCTGATGGCGTTAACCAATAGCCAGAGCCAGTCGCTCAATCTGCGTGCGGCGCCGCTGCCCGCGGTCAGCGCGCAGATGCCGAGCGAACTGGGCTATGAACTGCTGGCCCGCCGTCCGGATCTGCAGGAAGCCCACTGGTATATTGAATCCTCGCTAAGCGAAATTGATGCGGCGAAAGCGGCGTTTTATCCGGATATCAACCTGATGGCGTTCCTGCAACAGGATGCGCTGCATTTAAGCGATCTGTTCCGTCATTCGGCGCAGCAGATGGGCGTCACCGCCGGGCTGACGCTGCCTATCTTTGATAGCGGCAGGCTGAATGCCAATCTTGATATCGCCAGCGCGCAGAACGGCCTGTCGATCGCTAAATACAACAAGGCCGTAGTCGATGCGGTGAACCAGGTAGCGAAAACCGCAAGCCAGGTAGAGACGCTGATGGAGAAAAACCAGCAGCAGCAGCAGGTGGAGAAAGACGCGCAGCGGGTGGTCAATCTCGCCCAGGCGCGAATGAACGCCGGTATTTTACCCGGCTCCCGCGTGAGTATGGCGAAGCTGCCTGCGCTACAGGAGCGAATTACCGCGCTGCGCCTGCACGGCCAGTGGCTGGACGCCAGCATTCAGCTGACTTCCGCGCTGGGCGGCGGTTATCACCAGACGACGAAATAACGGCGTCAATAGCGGCGCGCGGCGCCGCTATTGATTATCATCCTCTGTATCTTCCGCTTTTCTTTTCGCTTCCCGGCGTTTCAGCCACAGATGGGCTCCGACCACCAGCGCCACTACGAGAATCAGCCAGATCCAGTGTTTGATGTGCTGATCGAGATGATGCAGCCACGGGCCGATCGCCTCGCCGCCGAGATAACCCAGGGTGGTAAAAATCAGCGCCCAAACGATGGCGCCGAAAATATTCAGCGGCAGAAAAATTTTCGGCGGCAAGCGGCTGGCGCCGATCAAAACCGGGCCGATAACCCGAAAGCCGTACATAAAGCGGGTGCCGATAACGAACAGATAGGGATGGCGTTGAATCAGGCGCTGCGCTTTACGGATCCGCGCCTTCTGCCGCGAAAAGCGGCGCAGTAGCTTACCGCCGAACTGGCGTCCGAGGAAATACAACAGCTGATCGCCGATCATGCCGCCTAAGGCCACGGCGATGACCACCAACGAAAACTTCAATAGACCCTGATGCGCCGCCACGCCGCCAAGGATGGTGATGGTTTCACCTTCTGCGATGCTGCCGATAACCAGCGCCGCGTAGCCGTATTGGGAAATCAGGTGATTGATATCCATATAAACATAAACTCCTACTCTTACCAGTCCCTTAATCATACACCTTGATCATTAAAACGCGCTGAAGCGGATTTTTATCGCTGTACACAAAATAATCTACAGAGTGAATTATACTTGGATCAGTGCTGTACGAAGCCGTGACAAGGGGGACGCTATGAACCATGTCTGGGGACTCTTCTCTCATCCTAATCAAGAGATGAGCGTGATCAAGAGTGAAAATGAGACCGTTTCGCATCACTACACGCACCATGTGCTGGTGATGGCGGCGGTTCCGGTTATCTGCGCCTTTATCGGTACGACGCAGCTCGGCTGGAACTTCGGCGACGGTACGGTGATTAAGCTCTCGCTGATGACCGGGTTGGTATTAGCGGTACTGTTTTATGCCGTGATGCTGGCCGGGGTGGCGGTGATGGGGCGGGTGATCTGGTGGATGGCCAGGAGCTATCCGCAACAGCCGTCGCTGAAACGCTGTATGGTCTTTGCCGGCTACGTCGCGACGCCGCTGTTTTTAAGCGGGATCGTGGCGCTCTATCCGCTGGTATGGCTGTGCGCGTTAATAGGCACCATCGCGCTGTTTTACACCGGTTATCTGCTGTATCTGGGGATTCCGACCTTCCTGAGCATTAACAAGGAAGAGGGGCTCAGCTTCGCCAGCTCAACCCTGGCTATCGGGGTGCTGGTGCTGGAAGTGCTGCTGGCGATTACCGTCGTGCTGTGGGGTTACGGGTACCGACTCTTCTAATCAAATGCATTGCCGGCAGAAATGAATAATTATGTCGGCAATGCAGCATTTACTCACGATTCTTATTGGCCTCAGGGCGTTATGACGCGGTATGATGGCGTTTGCCAGCGGCGTAGCTCACTTTACGCCGCGGCGTACGTTCTATAGCGTGCAAAAATACTTTTCAGAATGCCCATGATGCCGAATTTTCGAATTTCTTTGCTCAGCCTGACTTTGCTGCTGGCTGTGCCTTTTGCGCCCCAGGCGATAGCAAAAACCAGTGCGGTAACCGCCGCTTCACAGCCGGATATCGCTTCCGGTAGCGCGATGATCGTCGATCTGGCGACCAAGAAAATCATTTACGCCAGCCAGCCCGATTTGGTGCGCCCGATGGCGTCTATTACCAAAGTGATGACCGCCATGGTAGTGCTGGATGCGCATTTACCGCTGGACGAAATGCTGACCGTTGATATCAGCCAGACGCCGGAGATGAAAGGCATATATTCCCGCGTGCGTCTTAACAGCCAAATTAGCCGCCGCAATATGCTGCTGCTGGCGCTGATGTCCTCGGAGAACCGCGCCGCCGCCAGCCTGGCGCACCACTATCCTGGCGGTTATAACGCTTTTATCCGCGCGATGAACGCCAAAGCGCAGGCGCTGGGGATGACCCATACACGCTATGTTGAGCCGACCGGCCTGTCGGTGCATAACGTCTCCACGGCGCGCGATCTGACTAAGCTGCTGATCGCCAGCGAACAATACCCGCTGATCGGCCAGCTAAGCACCACCAAAGAAGATACCGCCACTTTTGCGCATCCGGCTTATACCTTGCCGTTCCGCAATACCAACCACCTGGTGTATCGCGATAACTGGAATATTCAGTTGACCAAAACCGGCTTTACCAACGCCGCCGGCCACTGCCTGATTATGCGCACGGTGATTAACCAACGCCCGGTGGCGCTGGTGGTAATGGACGCGTTTGGCAAATATACCCACTTTGCCGACGCCAGCCGTTTACGGACCTGGATTGAAACCGGCAAGGTGATGCCGGTTCCGGCATCCGCATTGAGTTATAAAAAGCAGCGTGAAGCGCAGATGGCGGAAGCGATGCTGAAAGGCGGCACGCAGACCGCACAGAACGATTAATTTGTCCTTCCCCGGATTACGCCGTAATCCGGGAATTTTGATATCACTCTGGTAATGTCCAGTCACCGTCGCCAAGCTGGCGCTGCATGATTAGGGTATCGCGCCAGTCTCCCATCTTATAGCCGACGCTGCGCAGCTGTCCGGCAACGGTAAAGCCAAATTTCTTATGAATGGCAATCGAGCCGGCGTTGTTATGTCCGTCGCCGATAATCGCCAGCATCTGCCGCCACGGCCCCTGTTCACATTGCGCAATGAGCCGCGTCAGTAGCGCGCTGCCGATGCCGCGCCCGCCCATGCCGGACTCAACGTAAATCGACTCTTCCAGCGTATAGCGGTACGCCGGGCGAGGGCGGTAAAAGGTGGCGTAGCAGTAGCCGACGATGGTGCCGCGCCACAGCGCGACCAGCCAGGGAAGCCCGTTATCGCGTACAGTTTTGATTCGCTTACGCATTTCGTCGACGGTAGGCGGGATCTCTTCAAATGAGGCGCGGCCGTTAAGCACGTGCCAGACGTACAGCGCGGCAATCGCATGCGCGTCATCAGGCAGCGCTTCGCGGATCTCTAAGTCGGCGTCTTGTAACTTATCCTTGGCGGACATGGGGGCTCCTCAAGCTAATTGGCCGGAGAGTCTTTTTCTCCGGCCTGCAGCGTAATACAGAAGCCCGGCGGCTGAATAGTCCTGGTGACGATTATTGTGCTTTCGTTGGCTTCAGCGCCTCGCCCCAGTATTTTTGTTTGCTGGTTTTGCCGATCCCCGGATTCATGCTGTTGGTGGGATCGTTCTGGCGATAGAAGCGTTTTAAACTCTCCGCCGCTTCATACAGATGCCCGACGTTGTGCTCCGCCGGGTACTGCGCGCCGCGCGCTTTCAACAGATCCAGCATTTTTTCCTTCAATTCGTGCGCGTCGACCCCTTTCTTCACGATGTAATCCTGGTGGAAGACGTGACACATAAAGTGGCCATAGTAGAGCTTGTAGACTAGCTGGCTATCGATTTCCGCCGGCAGATGTTCGAACCATTCGGTGTCATTGCGGCGCAGGGCGATGTCCAGCGCCAGAATATCTTCCACTTCGTCGGCATGTACCGCCTGATAGCGGATCGCCGCGCCGGCGGCGGCGAAGCGGTGCAGGAATGCCTTGCTGCCTTCTTCCGCGGTACAGGCAAAGAAATCGCCTTCAGCCTGCTGGAAATACTCCGTAAGCCACTTCTGCGCTTCTTCGATGCCGTCGCCGGCCATCTTCAGCAGCAGATGATGTTCGTACTTATCGCGCCAGGTTTTCATACGCTCCGGCAGGTGCGCCGGGAAGGCATGACCGAGCTTCTGCATAAAGCGGTCGGTGAAGTGCGGCTTGAACAGGGAGACTTTTTCCAGCATCGCGTCGGTGCGCCCCTTCATGGTGAAGAAGAACGGCATTTTGTCGGTGCCGAGCTTATCGATCATCAGGAAAGTGTCTTTGCCATATTTTTCGGCGATATCGTAAATATCGCGGTGCATATATTCGCCGGCCACCGGCAGATTATTGAATTCAGCGAGGATGTGGCGGCGGATTTCGGTGAGCACTTCCGGCTGATTGGTGCCGATATAGAACACCTGCTGGCGTTTTTCCGCCGGAAAAGTATCGAGACGAACGGCGAAGACCGCCAGTTTACCGGCGCAGCCGGAGGATTCGAACAGGCGGTCCGGGTCGGCGTTATAGCGAGCCGGGGTATCGGCGTTGACATCGCGCACGCGGGTGACGTAATCGTGATCGTGGGCGTGACGGCCATCATGCTGCACGTCGGCATCGTTGATACGATCATCGTCGAGGCGGCTCAGGATTTGTTCCGGCGTCGCGCCTAAATCGATTCCCAGATGGTTGACTAATTTCAGCTTGCCGTCGGCGTCAATCTGCGCAAACAGCGACATTTCGGTATAGGCAGGTCCGCGCTGCACCAGTGAGCCGCCGGAATTGTTACAGATACCGCCGATAACCGATGCGCCGATGCAAGAAGAGCCGATCACCGAGTGCGGTTCGCGGCCCAGCGGTTTTAGCGCTTTTTCCAGTGAATAGAGGGTGGTGCCAGGGTAGGCCAGCACCTGCTCGCCCTTATCCAGCAGGTGCAGCTTGTCCAGACGCAGCGTGCTGATAATGACAATTTCACGATCGTAATCATTGCCGCTCGGGGTGGAGCCTTCGGTGAGGCCAGTATTCGCCGCCTGCATCAGGATAATTTTGTCAGCTTGAACGCAGGCGCTGAGAACTCGCCATAGTTCAAGCAGGGTACCGGGGAACACCACCGCCAGCGCATCGCCGTGGCCGGAGCGGAAACCTTTTCGGTAACGCTGGGTTTTCGCCGGATCGGTTAACAGATGCGAGGAGCCAACCAGCCGCGCCAGTTCCGCCAAAAAGGGAGGGTTATTTATTGTTGTTGCAGATGACATGATTCACTCCTTGTGGGCACAGGAAAGCTATATCGCTGTTAGCATACCGTTTTGTATGACAATTTGGTGTATGAATGTTTCTATAAATCAGATAAGAACCTTAGCATTCTACGGGCGCGTTGTTTATATATATGGCAAACTGCGGTTTTTGCTGCGTTTTCGCTGGGCTATTAGCACCGAATCAAAGAGGGATACATAATAATGAAATGGTTGTGTACTGTTGGCGTCGCCGTGAGCCTGGCGCTGCAACCCGCGCTGGCGGATGAACTGTTTGGTAACCATCCGCTGACGCCGGAGGCGCGAGATGCGTTTGTTAGCGAACTGCTGAAAAAAATGACGGTCGATGAAAAAATTGGTCAGCTGCGCCTAATCAGCGTCGGTCCCGATAACCCGAAAGAGGCGATCCGGGAAATGATCAAAGACGGTCAGGTAGGGGCGATTTTTAATACCGTGACCCGGCCTGATATCCGCGTGATGCAGGATCAGGTGATGCAGCTAAGCCGCCTGAAGATCCCGCTGTTTTTCGCCTACGATGTGCTGCACGGCCAGCGTACCGTCTTCCCGATAAGCCTCGGTCTGGCCTCCTCTTTTAATCTCGACGCGGTGAATACCGTCGGGCGTATCTCGGCCTACGAAGCGGCTGACGATGGTCTTAATATGACCTGGGCGCCGATGGTCGACGTCTCTCGCGACCCGCGCTGGGGCCGCGCCTCCGAAGGTTTTGGCGAGGATACTTACCTGACCACCGTGATGGGTAAAGCGATGGTGGGGTCGATGCAGGGTAAGAGCCCGGCAGACCGCTATTCGGTGATGACCAGCGTTAAACACTTCGCCGCCTACGGCGCGGTTGAAGGCGGCAAAGAGTACAACACCGTCGATATGAGCCCGCAACGTCTGTTCAACGACTATATGCCGCCGTATAAAGCCGGTCTCGATGCCGGCAGCGGCGCGGTGATGGTGGCGCTAAACTCGCTCAACGGTACTCCGGCCACTTCCGATTCCTGGCTGCTGAAAGACGTCCTGCGCGACCAGTGGGGCTTCAAAGGCATCACCGTTTCCGACCATGGCGCCATCAAAGAGCTGATTAAACACGGCGTCGCCTCCGACCCGGAAGACGCGGTGCGCGTCGCGCTGAAGTCCGGTATCAACATGAGCATGAGCGATGAGTACTACAGCAAATATCTGCCGGGGCTGGTGAAATCCGGCAAGGTGACGATGGCTGAGTTGGATGACGCTACCCGCCACGTGCTCAACGTCAAGTATGATATGGGGCTGTTCAACGATCCGTACAGCCACCTGGGGCCGAAAGCATCCGACCCGCAGGACACCAACGCCGAAAGCCGTCTGCATCGTAAAGAGGCGCGTGAAGTGGCGCGAGAAAGCCTGGTGCTGCTGAAAAATCGTCTCGATACCCTGCCGCTGAAAAAATCCGGCACCATCGCGGTGGTGGGCGCGCTGGCGGATAGCAAGCGCGACATGATGGGCAGTTGGTCGGCGGCGGGCGTGGCCGATCAGTCGGTCACCGTGCTGACCGGCATCAAAGAAGCGCTGGGCGATAAAGGCAAAGTGATTTATGCCAAAGGCGCTAACGTTACCGACGATAAAGGCATTGTCGATTTCCTTAACCTGTATGAGAAAGCAGTGCAGGTCGACCCGCGCTCGCCGCAGGAGATGATCGATGAAGCCGTGGCGGCAGCGAAACAGTCCGACGTGGTCGTTGCGGTAGTGGGCGAAGCGCAGGGCATGGCGCATGAGGCTTCCAGCCGTACCGATATCACCCTGCCGCAAAGTCAGCGCGATCTGATTAGCGCGCTGAAAGCGACCGGTAAACCGCTGGTGCTGGTGCTGATGAACGGCCGTCCGCTGGCGCTGGTGAAAGAGGATCAGCAGGCTGATGCGCTGCTGGAGACCTGGTTTGCCGGTACTGAAGGCGGCCATGCAATCGCCGATGTGCTGTTTGGCGATTATAACCCTTCCGGTAAGCTGCCGATGTCCTTCCCGCGTTCGGTGGGGCAGATCCCGACCTACTACAGCCATCTGAATACCGGCCGTCCGTATAATCCGGAAAAGCCCAATAAATACACCTCGCGTTATTTCGATCAAGCGAATGGCCCGCTGTATCCATTTGGCTATGGCCTGAGCTACACCACCTTTAGCGTTTCTGATGTCAAAATGTCGGCGCCAACGATGCCGCGCGACGGCAGCGTGACCGCCAGCGTGCAGGTGACCAACACCGGCAAGCGCGAAGGGGCGACGGTGATCCAGCTTTATTTGCAGGATGTCACCGCGTCGATGAGCCGCCCGGTGAAAATGCTGCGCGGCTTTAAGAAGGTGAATCTCAAGCCGGGCGAGACGCAAACCGTTAGCTTCCCGATTGATGTTGAAGCGCTGAAATTCTGGAACCAGCAGATGAAATACGTTGCCGAACCAGGCAAATTCAACGTCTTTATTGGGGTGGATTCCGCCCGCGTTAAGCAGAGCGAGTTTGAGCTGCTGTAACCAGCAATATTTTTGAGAGTACAAACCCCTTCCGTAGAAACGGAAGGGGTTTTTTAATGCATAAATTGCGGTGTTGCGGCGTAATTCCTGGCGTTTCCATCATCGCCGATTACCGAGTAACGTATGGCGTCGCTGCGCTGTAGCGGTTGGCTAGACTCTATCTTTTGGCCTGATTTTGGCGGGATAAGCAGGTTATCAATCGATTTTTGCATACCTGGCTGCACGCTTATGCTCATAAACCACGGCGTGGGATTATCGATGGTGATGGTTTTCCCCTCCACGCTAAATTTCAGTTGCTGTTCCGTATCGGGGGTTGGCGCTTTCAAATTTGCCGGACGAACAAAAACCTTTAACCGTAACCGCAGCGGCAGGATAACCTGACGTGATCCGGTGTCAGCGGTTTTAGTGTTGGGGGGGATTTGATAGAGATTGAGCCAAAACAGGCTTTCGCGGTCCGCGGCTAAAATTTGCCGTGAAGTAAGCATTAAGCGCAGCGAACGCAGTTCGCCGGGCTGCATTTTGAACACCGGAGGCAGTACGACAATAGGCGTGTCACGGCTATCCGGCGAAGCGGCGATATCACCCTTGTCGCTCCAGGTTTGCAAAAGCATAGGCGTCTCGCCGTCATTAGATAACGTAATTGCCTGTGACATTTCGCCGGCGGCGAAAATGACGCGGGTTTTTTCAACGTTGACTATCGCCAGGGCAGGGCGGGTCGTTCCCGCCGCTGCCAGCAATGCGAAAGCCAGCGCTTTACTGAAAGCTAACCACTGCCTGAAGCTGCGCATTCACCGTCCCTGCTGTAATGGTTTGACCGCTTATCGCCTCCAGCGAGGCGGTGAAATCGCCGCTGTAGATATTGGTACTGCCAGAGGAGATGAGCGATGTGAGATCCTGATACGCATACCAGCCGCGGCTATTTCCACTGCCGGTGCTTAGTCTGTCAGGCAACAGATTGATCGCATTTCCTGACTGATTATAAATTCGGATCCCGACCCCTGAAGCGATGCCGCCGCTGCCATAGTTTGTATCCAGCAGCCAGGTTAATCCGCCGCCGGAGGTGACCAGCCCTAACGATTGCGCCGCGGCGACCGCGGTTGGTTGGTTAACTAAAAATCCCATCGCGACGTTGGCTGAACTGCTGGTGGAAGCTGATGTGCTCGACTTCGCGCCAGACTCGCACTCCAGGCTGACGGTGAAAGGGCGTTGGCTGCTGCCGCCCGCCGCAAGTGCGCCAACCGCAATTGGTGGCAAGGTGACCACCGAGGGATAATCTTTTATCTGGCAAAGCGCGCCGCGTACGTAGGTGACATTGTTGTAGGTGCTCCAGCCGCCAGGCCACAGGCTATACCAGCCATCATAATGGGTGTTGTGATCTTCTCCAGGAGAGAGCGCATTGGTCGCTAAACCAGGTCCTTTGAACGCAATATAACCGCGAGGTTGGCTCCAGACGTCTTTGTTCGTAGCGCTGGAGTAAACATAGTAGGCTGTGTCATCCGTTTTATACATTTCATATAGCACGTTGCTGAAGGCGCTTGCCGGGATATAAATGTATTGATCATCCTGATACCAGCTATCTGATGTAAGCTGCCGCTCCTTCCAGTAACGGCTGTAGTACTCCCCTGTACTCAAGTTGGTGATGCGTACGGCGACATTTTTTTCCGCGTCATAATAAGCGCCGTCGACATCGGATACCGCATATTTGCCGGCATAGGTACTGTCACCGTTGGTCGAGTACATTTCGTATAAACTACCCGCATCTGCCAGCGCACAGCGAAACAGGACTTGATTACTCCCATAAGTCTGATTAGTTGACGCGGTCAGGAAGTTGCCGACGGCGCTGGCGAGGAGCGTCCCCGCCGGCTGAAAATTTTTCCCGGAGTTGACGCTTATGACCGAGGGCAGACCGATGTTGCTGGTGCAGGTGTCACAGGCTCCGCTCCAACTAGCGGCGGTATAACCTGCCGCTTTTGCGGCTGAGGATAATGACGACGAACTGGTCACCCTGATGCAGGAAGCCGAAGATATCCCCGCCGTAGCCATCGCGGCAATGAGTAATAATAAATGAATAGCCGAACGCATAGCGTTAATCCTTTTCACAGATCTTATCCAGATACAGAAGATCGTCATTGGTTTTTAAATCGATTTGGTAGCTCACTCGACAGGAGAGGGCGTTGTTATCTCCCCAACGCACCAATAGCGAGCCCGAGGCCGTGGCGATACGGGCGTAAATCTGCCCGCCCTGGCCGACCATCCCAATGACCGCACCTTCACCGTTTATCACGTCGGCGCCCATCGGCGGCAGATGGCCATCGCGGGTTTTTACGTTGATCAGCACGGCTTTTCCGGAAAGGGTGGCAAAATTAACGCGTGCAATGGCGCCAGCATAGGGTACGACGCGTTGGCTACCGCCGGTTAATTCAGCGTTGCTGTTCATTTTTTGTGTATCCAGAGCGACGGTGTTGGCGCGGTAAGGAGAAAGCGACGGTAAGATGGCATAACCAAAGCTATCGATGACTGCGCCCTGGCCGTTTTGTACCTCAGCTCCCTCTGCGCCATCAGCGTGAATTAGGGCGAAGGTATCGCTGGCGTATGGCCCTGCGGTTATTCCCCCAGGGTGCACAACAATTGTTCCGGACGCGCCAATCGCGCTCTGGCGATAGTTATTGCCCTGATCGTAGCTGGCCCGTAGGGCGCCAATTCGCGTATTTTGCTGGGCATTGCCGCCAAAGGTTGACGATGACCCGCTATCGCCATTGCGGTAGCGTTCATAGCCGCCATACACCGACCATGACAAATTACTGTTATCGCCGCTGGTGCCGGTCATCGATATGGTTGATGAGCGGCTTTCGTGCGTTTGGTTATAGTTCATGGCCATCGAAGTGCGGTTTTCGCCCCAATCCAATGGAATGGAAACATTAAACGAAACGGTGGTTTCAGTATATTTCTCCTGCGTACTGCTGTCTGATTCGTCGTCAACGCCGTAATAGTAATGGCCGTAATCCCAGGTGCTGCGCTGGCGGGCGACGTTGATGCCGTAGCTTATTTGTTTCCACTGGTTGCTGTAACCAAGCTGTAGTTCGGTGAGTCGTGACTGATTACTATAATAATCCGCCGTACTGGCGCTTAAATTTAAGGTACCGAAGCCTGCTAACGGCTGACTAATGGTAGCGGAGAGGCGATTACGCTGTTGTAAGGTATCCGAATAATAATCAGTCCCAGTTTCTTGCTGGCGTCGAACACCTAAAACATCCTGGAGATCGCGGAATCCATCTGTTGAATATCGGTATGCCGCCAGTACCAGATTGGTGCCGGTTTCGAAGGTTTTGCTATAGCTCAATTCCGCGCGCCAGCCCTGATGGCGATTATTATCTTCCACGACAGCATTAGACCAGGTGGCATTTACGCCGAATGCGCCAAGCCAGGTGGCCCAGACTCCACCAGCCAGCCAGGCCTGGTAGTCCTCGGCGATTCTGGAACCGAGATTAATAGTGACATTGTTATTGATCCCGTGCTGCAGCGTTCCCTCGAAAAAGTCATTATCAACGCTGTAATATTGGCGTACGCGCCCTAAGGCGAGCGAATAATGCCAATTGCCTGGACGAACGGAATCAGGCACCGCGGAATAGGGAACGGTGAAAGAAGACGTTTTACCACTGGCTTCAATCACTTCGACTTGTAAATCCCCCTGATTACGGGTGTTATACAGGTCGTCAATGATAAACGGCCCAGGCGGAACATTGGTTTCGTAGATAGTTTTACCCAGCTGTTTCACCACTACCCGGGCGCTGCTTGCCGCTACACCACGAACTTCTGGCGCGTAACCGCGTTTTCCCTGAGGCCACATTCGTTCATCAGTGGCAAGTTTGACACCGTTAAAGGAAATACTGCCAAATAGACTTGAGTCGGTATAATTATCACCCACGCTGATGACGCTATTGATTTGCTGGATAGGCCGCTGCACCCAGGTACGAACGCTATCGTAGTGATATTCGTTTCCACTTTCGTCGCTATCGGCATAACGCATATTTCCCTGATGGCGCACTTGCCATAATCCAAGATTGGTTCCAGCATTAATCCCGCTCCATAAATACTGATAGCGAGAGTTATTGTCGGTATTCTCGGTGACGGTATAGCTACTATTGTGGCGAAAAAAAAGCGCCAGGGCGCCGCTATCCCATTCCGTTGGTGGGATATACCCGCGCGGAACACGATTGAGTTCGGTCATTGGAATAGTCAGAGATAAACGAAGTATCGCTGCTTCAAAATCCCACTTAGCCTGCGGCACCCACTGAGTTAGGGAGCGGCATGATGCATCATCTTTTTCGGGTAATGATTTTACTTGCGCGGTTTTCATGATTGCCAGCGGCAGGCAGGGTTCAGTATCCTTTTCATTCTCTAAGGCTTTGAACTGAATCGGTACGCCAGATTTCACTAGTGTATTATTGACGAAAATGTCCACCACATAAAGGCCAGAGGCGGTGTGCGGTTGGTTAAATTTCTCTATATTTTGACCATAGGACGAACCCTGGAATAAGTTAGGATCAAAATAGAAATCTTCGGCTAAAGCAGGATTAATGCAAAGTAAGCCGACTAGCACTGCAAGTTTTTGCGGGGGGAGTTCAGGGATAAGTAACATTATATCGCTCGCTAATCCTTGCGCCCTGATCGTTAACCAGGGTGACATTTACGCTACCAGTAGTCCGTTTGGCATTATTATTTTCCGGCAGCCAAAATATTTGGTTACTGAATGGGGCAACCATATCGGTTTTCAGTGTATACGTTTTGCCGCTGGCGCTCGCCGTTAGATTGCTAATAGAGGCGTACCAGGGGTGTGGATTAATAACGTTAATACCAGTGCCTTTATTTGCGTCGAATACCGCTTTTATTTGTAGTTTTTTAACCAGATTTCCTGGTGCGCCTAATTTGGCTGGTCGATAAAATAATTTGATACGCGTACGCAGCATCACCAGCATTTTATTTTGCTTTTTATCGCCGTTAACGTTAGCTGGCGGAACCTGTAGGGCGTTAAACCAAAAAACCGATTCGCGATCCAGCGGTAATGCTTTGGTCTTACTGTATACAACACGGACAACCTGGCCAGATTTCGCTTGAATACGAAAAACGGGCGGCGTTGCCAGGAAAGGGACAGTGCCGACAGCCTGTGGGTCGGCGTCGATATCGCCATTATCAAACCATGTTTGTACAACATAGGGGAACGTATCGTTGTTTTTTAACTGGACGTCCACGGATGTGACATCTGAAGGATAAATTATACGGCTACCTAATAGCGTCACGCTGGCCCATGAAAAGGTCAGTGGCAGTAATATAAGCGCCACGCCAGTGAGATATCGAATGCCATAACGGATAAAGTCCTTTACCATTTCAACGGCTCCATGAAAGCTAAAAATGTGGCCTACATAAACGCAGTAGGCCACATATAAACGATTACTGGTAAGACACGGCGTACTGCATGGTGGCTTCTACAGTACCTGCAGCTGCCTTGCCGTTGGCGTAGTACTGTGCGGTATACGTTGCGCTGGCTTCGGTTTCGCCTGCTGCCAGCGTCAGGTCACCATCCCCTTTGAAGCTGTCAGTCAGGTTAATTGCCTTACCGGCGGTATCCAGAATTTGTACTTCGACATTTGCTGCGGTTCCGGTGTTACCAAGGTTGCCGTTAGTGGTGACCTGGTTGCCGACGAATACGGTGGAGATTTTTGTCTCTGCAGCGGTGTTGCCAGTACAGCCAGTCAGGCCAATATCAAAAGTCGCCTGGCCTGCGGTATCGCCACTGGCGGCCAGTTCAGTGCTGCTAACGGTAGGCAGTAGTACAACGGGTGAAGTTTGATTGCCATTGATAGCGACGGAACAGGTTTCGTCACTCACTTCGCCCTGGAAACTAATGGTATTATCTGAAGCTGCCATCGCGTTTGCGGAAAGCAGCAAAGAACCTGTCAGGATTGCTAAAATATTTTTCTTAAACATATAAATCTATCCTATATTAAAATAATGTATATAATTCCCTTGTTGCATGATGCCTGACTCATAATAATTGCTAGAGCTGGAGCTAGATAAAGGTTGATGTTTGCGATCTTTCCTTCATGTTTCTCGCGGCAGGTATTCATGTAGGTTGAATGATATTGTCGAATGAATTTATTGTAAATATTAAATATCACTTTCTTATTATTTATATTTTTATTTTTGTGGTTAATTTTCATTTTTTGATTTTATTTGATTATTAGTTTTTATTGATTAATTTAGTGGGTGAATATTTATGCGGCCATCTAACGAGTAGATCGTTTGGCTATTTTGCTTGCGATATTATTGCGCTACTTGAGAATTGTTGATATTTGTATTTTTAGGCAAATATCTGATTCGTTTGATATTATTTTTTCGCACAAAAGAGGGGAGTAACGTGATACCCCCAACGTTCTGGACGTGAGAGATTCATTACGAACCAGCAGAATATATTGATCATGGTTACAGTGTAAATTAAGTTGTTGCAGACTCTGAAGGACATCTTTTTTAAAACTAGATAGTGTCGCCAGATCGGCTGCATTTTCTGCAATCCGTACTGCGCAGGTTCTTGCTGAACCTATTAATAATTCATCCTGGTGATGTGAGCTATTGAAAAATAGAAATGTGATTAATAATATTAGCGATATGGATACACAACATGCGGCGAAGATACATGTCCACAACCCCGGCGCAAAATGTTGCCTATGATACTGTGATAGTTTTACTGTTGGACAATCGGATATGATTGCTGATGTATTGGCAATCGGAGGGGCATGATCAACAAGTTCTTCAACAACAATTTGCTTGTTTAGCATAAATCCCACTTTCGGGACGGTAATAATAATTTCTTCGTTCTGATTAAAATGGCGTAGTATTCGGCGTAATTTACTAATACATTGATTAAGATTGTTATTGCTGGAAACCATACCAAAGTCATCCCAAACTTTTTTGAATAATACTTCCCGGCAAACAACCTCCCCGGAATGGGAGAGTAATAAATAAAGAAGTCTCTTGGCAGGGTTCGAAATTTGTATTGGATCGTCAGGAGATTCTTCGGTGAATATTGTGCTGGTGTCGAAATCGAAAACGATATGTTCATTCAGTAAAAATTTCATTAGATAAATCCGTTCTGATGGGAATTGTTTCACCTGCATGAGTTAAGCATTACTTATCCATTTAAAATGGGTGTGGGGTGATCATGAATTCGTTATTTGAATTATTATTTTCTAATTCATTGATTCATGCTCTATCTAGAGGGAAACCTTTCGTTAAATCTTAATTGTTGAAGTATCGTGATTTTGGACGAGGGATGCAATATTTAATGTTCGATATTCGGCATTTAATGCATGAAGTAAAGTGACGATTTTCTTTTAATGTTTTTTAAGGTTCATGATTTTATTGTTTTGCTACTTTTCTTTGATGAATTTTAGCTTAGCGCCTAAGCTTTAGTACTGAGATATGAGGAGTGGTGAAAATTGATGAGCAAAATAAAGATTAAGACAATCGTATCAGGCCTGGTACTCATCAGCTGCTCTTCACTGGCGGCAGAACCGGTGAAGGTGGGCTCGAAAATTGATACAGAAGGGGCGCTGCTCGGCAATATCATTTTGCAGGTGCTGGAAAGTCACGGTGTGAAAACGATCAATAAAGTTCAGCTTGGCACCACGCCGGTGGTTCGCGGAGCGATTACCGCCGGCGAACTGGATATCTATCCGGAATACACCGGCAACGGGGCTTTCTTCTTCAAAGATGAAAATGATCCGGCGTGGAAAAACGCCAAACAGGGCTATGAAAAAGTTAAAAAGCTGGACGCGGAAAAAAACAAGCTGATCTGGCTGACCCCGGCTCCCGCCAATAATACCTGGACTATCGCGGTGCGACAGGAGGTGGCAGAGCAAAATCATCTTACTTCTTTGGCCGATCTTAGCGCCTATCTACAGAAGGGTGGCGATTTTAAACTGGCGGCTTCCGCGGAGTTTATTGAGCGCGCCGATGCCCTGCCGGCATTTGAAAAAGCTTACGGATTTAAGCTTAATCAGAATCAGCTGTTGTCGCTGGCGGGCGGCGATACCGCAGTGACGATCAAAGCGGCGGCACAGCAAACCTCCGGCGTTAACGCGGCGATGGCCTATGGTACCGATGGGCCGGTGGCGGCGCTGGGGTTACAAACCCTGAGCGATCCAAAAGGCGTACAGCCCATTTACGCGCCGGCGCCGGTTGTGCGCGACGTGGTGCTGAAGGCGTATCCGCAGATGGCGCAGTGGCTGGAGCCGGTGTTCGCCAGCCTCGATGAAAAAACGTTGCAGAAATTAAACGCGAGTATTGCCGTTGAAGGGCGTGACGCGAAGAGCGTGGCCGCCGATTACCTGCAACAAAAAGGGCTGCTGAAGTAAGGACTGGTGACTATTCGTTGTTATAACCGCGTGGCGCTGCTGCTCACGCTACTGCTATTGGCCGTGGCGGCGCTGCCGTTTGTCACTTATGCCCCTAACCGTCTGCTCTCCGGGGAAGCGCGTTGGCTTTGGACGCAGATGCCGTGGCTGGCGGCGGCGCAGCTGGCGGGGGGGCTGCTGTTATTGCTAATGTGTTGGCTCCCCGGTCGTCTGGCGTTGCTCGGTAGTCTGCTTATTGCCGATTTACTCCTGCCTTTACTAATGTGGGGCGCCGGGCATGTCGCGCTACAACTGGTCCAACAGGGCTCCCCGCTGGCGCGTACTTCTCCCGGTAGCGGATTATGGCTTGCTCTCGCGCTATGCCTGCTGATTGCCAGCGATATTATTCGCCGTTTGACGCCGCGAGCGCTGTGGCGTTGGCTGCTGAATGCGCAGCTTTGGCTGCTACCGTGCCTGCTGCTGTGGCATGGATCGCTCGACCAACTCTCTTTGCTGAAAGAATATGCTAACCGTGAGGATGTCTTTAATGACGCGCTGCGTCAGCATCTATGGCTATTGTTCGGGACGTTGCTGCCCGGATTGTTATTGGGTCTATCGATAGGCTTTGTCCTCTGGCGACGCCCCAGCTGGCAGGCGCCGGTATTCACCTTCCTTAATGTGATTCAAACTATTCCCTCGGTGGCGCTATTCGGTTTGTTGATCGCACCGTTGGCCGGGTTGACGCGCCATTTTCCGCTACTGGGCAAAATTGGCATTTCCGGAACCGGTCTGGCGCCGGCGCTGATCGCGCTGGTGCTGTACGCGCTCTTGCCGCTGGTGCGTGGGGTGGTGACCGGGCTGCAACAGGTACCGCGCGAGGCGCTGGAAAGCGCGACCGCGATGGGAATGAGCGGCGGACAGCGTTTCCGCCAGGTCCAAATGCCGTTGGCGCTACCGATTCTGCTGCGCAGCTTGCGGGTGGTCAGCGTGCAGACCGTCGGTATGGCGGTGGTGGCGGCGCTGATAGGCGCGGGCGGCTTCGGCGCTTTGGTGTTTCAGGGGCTCCTCAGCAGCGCGCTGGATTTGGTGCTGCTGGGGGTCATTCCGACGATTGCGCTGGCGGTGGTAGTGGACGCCGTGTTTGCGCTATGGGGCGCGTTGCTAAAAGGAGAGGCGCATGATTGAGTTCGACGGGGTGAATAAAGCCTTTGCCGGGCAGCCGGCGGTAAAGGATCTCAACCTGCATCTGCGCGAGGGGGCGTTTTCGGTGTTGATAGGGACGTCCGGCTCCGGAAAATCGACCACTCTGAAGATGATTAATCAACTCGTGGAACAGGATAGCGGAGTGATACGCTTCGCCGGCGAGGATATCCGCCGACAGCCATTGCTGACGCTACGTCGCCGTATGGGGTACGCCATTCAGTCTATCGGCCTGTTTCCACACTGGACAGTGGCGCAGAATATCGCCACCGTGCCGCAGCTGCAAAAGTGGCCGCGCGGAAAAATTAACGAGCGGATTGATGAACTCATGGCGTTACTTGGCCTGGAACCTCTGCTGCGCGATCGCTACCCGCATCAGCTTTCCGGCGGCCAGCAGCAGCGCGTTGGCGTGGCGCGGGCGCTGGCGGCCAACCCGGAGGTGCTGTTAATGGATGAGCCATTTGGCGCGCTGGATCCGGTCACCCGCGAAGCGTTGCAGCAGGAGATGCTGCGCATTCATCGTCTGTTTGGGCGCACGATCGTGCTCGTCACCCATGATATCGACGAAGCGCTACGCCTGGCGGATCATCTGGTGCTGATGGACGGCGGCGAAGTGGTGCAGCAGGGGGAGCCGTTACAAATGCTGCTGCAGCCGAAAAACGCTTTTGTTGAAACCTTTTTTGGCCGTAGCGAACTGGGCGTTCGGTTGCTCTCGCTACGCGGCGTTGGGGATTACCTGCGCCGGGATGAACGGCTGACGGGCGATGCGCTGAACGTCTCGATGACGTTGCGCGAGGCGCTGTCGCAATTTGTGGCCCACCGCCGCGACGTTTTGCCGGTGGTCGATGAACAGGGCGAAGCGTGTGGTACGTTGCACTTTGCAGACCTGCTACACGATAGGGGCACGACGTGAAGGCGCTTCGCGATCCGCTGCTGTGGCTGGTGGCGCTGTTTATCGCGCTGCTGCTGGCATTGCCCCACAGCGCGCCGCTGTTTAGCTGGCTGTTTCCGGAGCTGCCGCGCCCGGTGTATCAGCAGGAGAGTTTTCTGGCGCTGACGCTGGCCCACTTTTGGCTGGTGGCGCTCTCCAGTATTGCCGCGACGGTTATCGGCGTGGGGGCGGGGGTTCTCGTCACCCGACCCGCCGGACGAGAGTTTCGCCCACTGGTGGAAACCATCGCCGCCATGGGACAGACATTTCCGCCGGTAGCGGTACTGGCGATCGCGGTTCCGGTGATGGGGTTCGGCTGGCAGCCAGCGCTTATTGCGCTGGCGCTATACGGAATATTGCCCGTGCTGCAGGGAACGCTGGCTGGATTAAGTTCGATATCACCTGGGGTATTGAATATTGCCGAGGGGATGGGGATGAGCGGTTGGCAGCGGTTGTGTAAGGTGGAGCTGCCGCTGGCGGCGCCGGTAATGCTGGCCGGGATCCGCACCTCGACCATCGTCAATATTGGTACGGCAACCATTGCCTCAACGGTGGGCGCCAACACGCTCGGCACGCCGATAATTATCGGCCTCAGCGGTTTTAATACCGCTTATGTGCTGCAGGGGGCGCTGCTGGTGGCGCTCGCCGCGATCATTATCGACCGCTTTTTTGAGCGGCTGAACCAGTGGATCAGCCGACACCACCGCGAACAATAAACGAGTAACCCGCCAGCATGACGCCGCCGATCCCGCCAATGGCCATGCATAAGAAGAGGGTAATGACCGCGATTTTCGCAGGCTTCATGATAGGCTCCTTTTGTTAACGGTGGGATTATACGGTGAAGCGCAGGTGTTAATGAAACATTAATTGCTATTTAGCCAGATCAGATTTTCCCGCTGTTCCCATTCGCGGAGCTGCGCTGCCTGCGGGCTACCCGGCGGCGCGGGGCACCACACCAGCAGGGTACTGTCGGGAAATAGCTGCGGGCGGATCTGACTAAGCGAATGCGCGACAATATCCACCCGCCAGCCCTGCTCGCAGGCGATCCACCCTTCCAGCCACAATTGAGTGGTGTCATCGGTATTCCAACCCACCACCACCGCGTGATGACCGGGGCGCTTCCAGGCGTGGGCGAGACATTGGGCGATGTGGTTGATTAAGATACCATCGAGCAGGCTACGCAGCGCCAGTAAAGTCGGCTGAGGGCTTAGCAGGCGGTGACGAAGCGGATTAAGCAGATGATGCACCAGCATCTGTGCGCTATAGCTGTGGCTGCGCTCTTTGAGCCATAGCCGCACCCGTTGGTAATGACCTTCCTGCAGAAAACCGAGCAAAATTTCCTGCTGTTCGCGCCAGCCGTCTTCGACATCCGCTTCGCGATCGGGCAGCAGATTTTTTACCTTACCGACCTGAACGCCGGCATCAATCCAGCGCTTAATTTCGCGGATGCGATCGATTTCACTGTCATTGAATAAACGATGGCCGCCATCGGTGCGTTGCGGCTTGATAAGTTCATAACGTCGCTGCCAGGCTCGCAGCGTCACGGGGTTGATATCACAAAGCTGAGCCACTTCGCCTATCGTATACAGCGCCATTTTCTCCTCCCGCCGTGTTTCTCCTCATTTAACTGTAGAAGGGGTTTATCAATTGTTCATTTTTTGCACTTTACGGCGACGGCGAGACGGTGAGAAGTGTGATCGTCACCATGATTTATCATTTTCTTGTATCGCTTCAAAGAAAGTTATAAGCGGTCAGTGTATGTTACGCGCTTTCAAAGGTTGTGTGGTTGGCGGGTATGTACGAGTTCGATCTGGTATTGCTGCTGCTCCAGCAGATGTGCGTGTTTCTGGTCATCGCCTGGCTGATGAGTAAAACGCGGCTGTTCATCCCCCTGATGCAGGTCACCGTGCGTCTGCCGCATAAGTTGCTGTGCTATGTCACCTTCTCGATTTTTTGCATTATGGGGACCTATTTCGGTCTACATATCGAAGACTCTATTGCTAATACACGCGCTATTGGCGCAGTGATGGGCGGCCTGCTCGGCGGCCCGGTGGTCGGCGGTCTGGTGGGGTTGACCGGAGGCCTGCATCGCTATTCGCTGGGCGGAATGACGGCGCTAAGCTGTATGGTGTCGACCATTGTTGAAGGGCTGCTCGGTGGCCTGGTGCACAGCATTCTGATTAAACGCGGACGTCCGGATAAAGTTTTCAGCCCGCTCACCGCCGGGGCGATAACCTTTTTCGCTGAACTGGTACAGATGCTGATAATCCTGCTGATTGCGCGGCCATTCCAGGATGCGCTGCACCTGGTACAGAGTATCGCGGCGCCGATGATGGTCACTAACACCGTCGGCGCCGCGCTGTTTATGCGTATCCTGCTGGATAAACGGGCGATGTTTGAGAAATACACTTCGGCTTTTTCCGCCACCGCGCTAAAGGTGGCTGCCTCCACCGAGGGGATCCTGCGCCAGGGATTCAACGAAGAGAACAGTATGAAGGTCGCTCAGGTGCTGATTCAGGAACTTGATATCGGCGCCGTGGCGATTACCGACCGTGACAGGCTGCTGGCGTTTACCGGTATCGGCGACGATCATCATCTACCAGGTAAACCTATCTCCTCGTCCTATACACAAAAGGCGATTGATACCGGCGAAGTGGTTTATGCCGACGGCAACGAGGTGCCATACCGCTGCTCAATTCATCCTGGCTGTAAACTGGGCTCGACGCTGGTCATTCCGCTGCGCGGTGAGAATCAACGGGTCATTGGCACCATCAAGCTGTATGAAGCGAAAAACCGCCTGTTCAGCTCGATTAACCGCACGTTGGGGGAGGGGATAGCGCAACTGCTGTCGGCGCAGATCCTCGCTGGCCAGTATGAACGGCAGAAAGCGTTGCTGACCCAGTCGGAAATTAAGCTGCTACACGCCCAGGTCAACCCGCACTTTCTGTTTAACGCCCTTAACACCCTTAAGGCGGTGATCCGCCGCGATAGCGATCAGGCCGGACAGCTGGTGCAGTATCTATCGACCTTCTTTCGCAAAAATCTGAAGCGACCAACGGAGATCGTCACCCTGGCGGACGAAATTGAACATGTGAATGCCTATCTGCAAATTGAGAAGGCACGATTCCAGGATAATTTGCAGATACGCATGCAGGTGCCTGCGTCGCTTGAGCACCTGCAACTACCGGCATTTACGTTACAGCCGATAGTTGAAAACGCAATCAAGCACGGCACTTCTCAGCATCTTGGCGTAGGCGAAATTACCATTCGCGCCAGTCAGCATGAGCGTTGGCTACAGCTGGACGTGGAAGACAATGCCGGGCTGTATCGGGATAACCCTAATGCCAGCGGGCTTGGGATGAGTCTGGTGGACAGACGACTGCGCACGCGCTTCGGCGCCGACTGCGGAATTAGCGTCACTTGCGAAGCGGAACAATATACCCGCATCACGCTGCGACTGCCTGTGGAGGAGAATGCATGCTAAAAGTTTTAATCGTCGATGATGAGCCGCTGGCGCGGGAAAATCTGCGCATCCTGCTGGAGGCGCAAAGCGATATTGATATCGTCGGCGAATGCGGCAACGCCGTCGAGGCGATTGGCGCAGTGCATAAGCTGCGCCCGGACGTGCTGTTTCTGGATATTCAAATGCCGCGTATCAGTGGGCTGGAGATGGTTGGCATGCTCGATCCAGAACATCGCCCCTATATCGTCTTTTTAACGGCCTTCGATGAGTATGCGGTGAAGGCCTTTGAAGAGCACGCCTTCGATTATCTGCTCAAGCCTATCGAAAACGCCCGGCTGGAGAAAACCCTGAGTCGCCTGCGCCACGAGCGCAGCCTGCAGGATGTATCACTATTGGATGATGCCCAGCAGGCGCTGAAGTATATTCCCTGTACCGGCCACAGCCGCATCTGGCTACTGCAAATGGAAGATGTGGCTTTTGTGAGTAGCCGAATGAGCGGGATTTACGTCACCGATAGTGAAGGTAAAGAAGGCTTTACCGAACTGACTTTGCGTACGCTGGAAAGCCGTACGCCGCTGCTGCGCTGCCACCGTCAATATCTCGTTAACATGGCGCATTTGAAGGAGATCCGCCTTGAGGAGAATGGGCAGGCGGAATTGTTAATGCGCGCCGGACAAACGGTGCCGGTCAGCCGCCGCTATCTGAAAAGCCTGAAAGAGGCGATTGGTCTGTAAAAACGCGGAATCATGGTAGACTTAGCGCCAGCATTTTTCATCATGAAGGCATTATGATCAGCAACGATATTTTACGTAGCCTGCGCTACACCCTGAAAACGAATAATAACGGTCTGGTACGCATCTTTGCGCTGGCGGATGCGCCGGTGAGTGCGGAACAACTGGTACCCTGGCTGAAAAAAGAAGACGAAGAAGGGTTTGCGCGCTGCCCGGATGTCGTACTGTCGAATTTCCTCAACGGTCTGATTTACGACAAGCGCGGCAAAGACGAGTCGGCGCCGCCGCTGGCGGTTGAGCGCCGGGTGAATAACAATATCGTACTGAAAAAATTGCGTATCGCCTTTTCGCTGAAGACCGACGACATTCTGGCGATCCTGACTCAGCAAAAATTCCGCGTGTCGATGCCGGAAATTACCGCCATGATGCGCGCGCCGGACCACAAAAACTACCGCGAATGCGGCGATCAGTTTTTGCGCTATTTCCTGCGCGGTCTTACCGAGCGCGAGCACGCCAAAGGCTAAGCGCCAGACGTGACCCGGGCCTGCGCCCGGGCCCTGTCTCTCTTTACTTCTTCACTTCTTTAAAACCCTGCGATTCCAGCAGCTTAGTTGACACGGATAGCGAAACAAACTGCTGTGAGCAGTCGGTGAACATCGAGCCCGGCAGTTTGCACAGCTCGCTGATTTTCGCTTTGCTGAAATCCACGGTCAGATGCTCAAGCGCGTAGGAATCTTTATAGTCGATGGTCTGCTCAACGCCCTGTAGATTACGATACACGCTGCTAATCGGCTCAATAATGGCCCGCGCCTGTTCTTTATTTTCGGCGCCGATCGATTTATAGGGAATGGTGTTGTCGGCATCCTGACGCAGTACTTTGTCGCCGTCATAGTGGTAGGTAAAGCTGAGTTCGACGCCGTTGGTATTCAGCGTAAAGGTTTTACTCTCTTCTTTTTTATTATCGCAGCCGGCGAGCGCCGCCAGCAGAACGGATACGGCCAGCACGCCAGCCATCTTGCGGTTAAATTTCATCACGATTCCCTATGTTGAGTGGTATTGCGCGTCCAGAGAGGAACAGACAGTAATGATTATTATGGCGATTACGCATTGTCGCAACAGAAGGCGTGAAGGGAATAAAAAAAGCGCTGCCGGAGCAGCGCTTTTGCAAGGTTTATTTAACCTGCTGACCCGGCTGTGCGCCGCTGTCAGGGCTTAACAGGAAGATATCTTTCCCGCCGGGGCCGGCGGCCATCACCATCCCTTCGGAGATGCCGAAGCGCATTTTACGCGGCGCCAGGTTAGCGACCATCACCGTCAGGCGGCCAATCAGCGCCTGCGGATCCGGGTAGGCGGAGCGGATGCCGGAGAAGACGTTACGCTTCTCGCCACCAAGATCCAGCGTCAGGCGCAGCAGCTTATCGGAACCGTCGACGAACTCGGCGTTTTCAATCAGCGCGATACGCATATCCACTTTGGCGAAATCGTCAAAGGAGATAGTTTCCTGGATCGGATCATCGGCCAGTGGACCGGTGACCGGCGCGGCGGCGGCTTTAACTTCTTCTTTAGAGGCTTCCACCAGCGCTTCGACCTGTTTCATTTCAATGCGGTTGTACAGCGCTTTGAAAGCGTTAACCTTGTGCGCCAGCAGCGGCTGCTGGATGGCGTCCCAGCTCAGTTCGGTGTTGAGGAACGCTTCAGCGCGCGCGCTCAGACCAGGCAGAACCGGCTTCAGCCAGGTCATCAGCACGCGGAACATGTTCAGCCCCATGGTGCAGATTGCCTGCAGGTCGGCGTCGCGGCCTTCCTGTTTTGCCACCACCCACGGCGCCTGCTCGTCGACATAGCGGTTAGCGACATCGGCCAGCGCCATAATTTCGCGGATTGCTTTACCGAACTCGCGGCTTTCCCACGCTTCGCCGATAGCGGCAGCCGCATCGGTGAAGGTTTTATACAGCGTCGGGTCAGCCAGCTCAGCGGAGAGCATGCCGTCAAAGCGTTTATTGATAAAGCCGGCGTTACGTGAGGCCAGGTTGACCACTTTGTTAACGATATCGGCGTTAACGCGCTGGATAAAGTCTTCCAGGTTCAGGTCGATATCATCGATGCGCGAAGAGAGCTTAGCGGTGTAGTAATAGCGCAGACTGTCGGCATCAAAATGGTTCAGCCAGGTGCTGGCTTTGATAAAGGTGCCGCGAGATTTGGACATCTTGGCGCCGTTTACCGTGACATAGCCGTGAACGAACAGATTGGTCGGCTTACGGAAGTTGCTGCCTTCCAGCATGGCCGGCCAGAACAGGCTGTGGAAGTAAACAATGTCTTTACCGATGAAGTGATACAGCTCGGCGCTGGAATCTTTCTTCCAGTATTCATCGAAGCTGGTCGTGTCGCCGCGTTTATCGCACAGATTCTTAAAGGAACCCATGTAACCGATCGGCGCATCCAGCCAGACGTAGAAGTATTTGCCCGGCGCATTCGGAATTTCAAAACCAAAGTACGGCGCATCACGGGAAATATCCCACTGTTGCAGACCGGATTCGAACCATTCCTGCATTTTGTTCGCCACCTGCTCCTGCAGCGCGCCGCTGCGGGTCCACGCCTGCAGCATTTCGCTAAAGGACGGCAGGTCGAAGAAGAAGTGCTCAGATTCACGCATCACCGGCGTCGCGCCGGACACCACGGATTTCGGGTCGATAAGCTCCGTCGGGCTGTAGGTCGCGCCGCAGACTTCGCAGTTATCGCCGTACTGGTCCGGGGATTTACACTTCGGACAGGTACCTTTGACGAAACGGTCCGGCAGGAACATGCCTTTTTCCGGGTCGTAGAGCTGAGAGATGGTGCGGTTTTTAATAAAGCCGTTTTCTTTCAGACGGGTATAGATAAGCTCCGACAGCTCGCGGTTCTCGTCGCTGTGCGTCGAGTGGTAGTTGTCGTAGCTGATATCGAAACCGGCAAAATCGGTCTGATGCTCCTGACTCATCTCGCCAATCATCTGCTCCGGGGTGATGCCAAGCTGCTGCGCTTTCAGCATAATCGGGGTGCCGTGGGCGTCGTCGGCGCAGATGAAGTTGACTTCGTGGCCGCGCATTCGCTGGTAACGGACCCAGACATCAGCCTGGATGTGCTCCAGCATGTGGCCGAGGTGGATAGAGCCGTTGGCGTACGGCAGCGCGCACGTTACCAGAATTTTTTTCGCGACTTGAGTCATAGTGGGCATTACATCTTCTGTTGTAAAAAGGGCTTTTGATGTTACCTGAAAGGCAATAATTTGGTAAGCCCAAAGCTTATTGTGGGGGAATTATTCCCTTTCAGGTAAACTTAACGGACAAGAATCAACTCACAATAACAAAGGAGTCGGGATGAGTTCGCAATCCCAGGCCAAATCCCCCGAACGTCTACGTGCGATGGTCGCCGGGACTCTGGCTAATTTCCAGCACCCAACCCTGAAACATAACCTCACCACGCTAAAGGCGCTGCACCATGTCGCCTGGCTTGACGATACCGTGCATATCGAGATCCAAATGCCGTTCGTCTGGACCCGCGCGTTTGAGGCGTTGAAGGAGCAATGCAGCGCCGAGCTGCTGCGTATCACCGGCGCGAAAGCCATCGACTGGAAGCTCTCTCACAGTATCGCCACCCTGAAACGGGTGAAAAACCAGCCGGGCATTAATGGCGTGAAAAACATCATCGCCGTGAGTTCCGGTAAAGGCGGGGTGGGCAAATCCTCTACCGCCGTGAACCTCGCGCTGGCGCTGGCGGCGGAAGGGGCCAAAGTGGGTATCCTCGATGCCGACATCTATGGCCCGTCGATTCCGACCATGCTTGGCGCGGAAGACAGCCGCCCGACATCCCCGGACGGCACCCATATGGCGCCGATCATGAAGTATGGCCTGGCGACTAACTCCATTGGGTATCTGGTGACCGACGACAACGCCATGGTGTGGCGCGGCCCGATGGCCAGTAAGGCGCTGATGCAGATGCTGCAGGAGACGCTGTGGCCGGATCTGGATTACCTGGTACTGGACATGCCGCCGGGAACCGGAGACATCCAGCTGACCCTGGCGCAGAACATTCCGGTAACCGGCGCGGTGGTGGTGACGACGCCGCAGGACATCGCGCTGATCGACGCCAAAAAAGGCATCGTGATGTTTGAGAAAGTAGAAGTGCCGGTCGTAGGCATCGTGGAAAACATGAGCATGCATATTTGCAGCAACTGCGGGCACCACGAACCTATCTTCGGCACCGGCGGCGCCGAGAAGCTGGCGGCGAAGTACCACACTCAGTTGCTAGGCCAGTTACCATTACATATCACGCTGCGTGAAGATCTGGATAAAGGCACGCCGACGGTTATTGCGCGTCCGGAAAGCGAGTTTACCGATATCTACCGCCAGCTGGCGGGACGCGTGGCGGCGCAGATGTACTGGCAGGGCGAAGTTATCCCGAGCGAAATAGCCTTCCGCGCCGTTTAAGGCTGGGTGTAACGCATCAGCCAATAATCTCCGTCAGGAGACGCGCCCTGGGCTTCGAATTTCCAGCCGTGATGCTGGTAGAAGCGCAGGGCGTTTTCATTTCGCGACAGACATTTCAGCGTACCGCTGTGCTTAAATGAGCGCTGAACCTGTTCCAGCAGCAGACTACCGACGCCTTTTCCCTGCCACTGCGGATCCACGAACAGGTTATGCAGGAAGTTGTCGATAACCCACACCGAGGCGAATCCTGCCAGCGTATCGCCGCATTCGGCGACCCATAGCTGCTCGTCTTGTACCACCGCATCAAAATCTTCCAGCCGCCATTGATCGCTGTTAAGCCATGTCCACGAGGCCATACGCGCGTCAAGGAATAGCTGGCGCAGGCGAGGATAGTCGCTGTCGTGACCGGGGCGAATGCGCAGTTGCGGCTGCGTCGATGACTTAGCGATGATAGAAAATCTCGCCGTCATACACCTTCAGGATCTTGCCTTCGGTGTCGGTGATCAGGACGTAGTTGCCGCCCATGTAGGTCCAGTGGCTGCCGGCATCCGGCGCAGGCAGGTTACGCTGTTGCCACTGCTTGATGTTGTACTCAGGAGTGAGGTACATCGCCGGCACGGTATCGCCAATATGAAATTGGGTAAAATCAGCGGTGAATTCTTTCATCGCATACTGTTCAATCCCGGAGGCCGGCGCCGCCCAGCTTGCGCTGGCGCTGGCAAGAAGTACGCCCAGAAGCATCATTTTTGTTTTACGCATATTTTCCTCAATATTACCTGGACTCAAAATAGCAGCCTCGTATCATTCCTGAAGCGCTGCTGAAATGGCAAGCACTGGTTTTTTAAAAAGTGTAAGCAAAACACGGCTGAAGTCTTGTGCCGCTTGCGTTGTTGCGCGGTAAATCGCTATTTTGGGAGCATTCTGAAGCTTTGGAGAATTGGCATGTTCAGGCTGGAAGATCTGACCTTATTTGTCCGCGCGGCGGCGTTAGGCAGTTTTAGCGAGGCGGCACGAGAAGCGGGGCAGCAGCCTGCGCAGGTAAGCGCAGCGATCAAACGCCTGGAAACGACGCTTAATATTCGCCTTTTTGCTCGTTCGACCCGTAGCCTGCGCCTGACCCCGGAGGGCGAAACCTGGCTCCCCTATGCCACCCAGATGCTCGATACCCTTCAGGCCGGGCTACAGAAAATTCAGACGCCAGGGGATGAAGTACGCGGCACGCTGCAAATTGCCGTGCCATCCGATCTAGGGCGTAACCTGCTGCTCAAGGTATTTTGCGCTTTTCGCGAACGTCATCCGGCGCTGCGCCTGCGGCTGCACTTTTCCGATCATCTGACCGACGTGTTTAAAGATCCGGTGGATGTCGCTTTTCGCTACGGCTACCACGAAGACGCTTCGTTTATCTCACTGCCCGTCGCGCCGGAAAACCGTCGGGTGTTGGTTGCTTCACCGCAGTGGATTGCCCGCCACGGTCAAATCAGTAGCCTCGAGGAATTATCCCGGCACAGCGCGCTGTTGTACGTATTACGTGGCCGACCTTTTGATCGCTGGCCGCTGATTTCAGGTAATGAAGTGCATACCGTGGAGATGAACGGCGCGATTATGAGTGATGATGCGGAGGTGATCCGTCGGCTGGCGGTAGCCGGTGAGGGAATCGCTTATAAATCGTTTCTCGATGTCAGCGACGATCTGCGAGAAGGGCGTCTGGTGCGGCTGCTGCCGGACTATCAGGGCGATTTAACGCCGCTGAATATGATTTGTCCGCACCGCAAGCAGCTCTCTGCCGCGGTGCGTTTGTTATATCAAGAGGTGAAATCACATTGTGAAGCGCTTAGTGCTTAACTAAGGTCGCGAAGTAATAGATTAGCGGGATCGCCAGCACCCACAGGCCAATCGGAATTTCACGCCACTTGCCGGCGATCGCTTTGATGACAATGTAAAACAGCAGCCCGCCGGCGATACCGGTG
Source organism: Klebsiella sp. CN_Kp091 (assembly GCF_040065095.1). Taxonomy (NCBI): domain Bacteria; kingdom Pseudomonadati; phylum Pseudomonadota; class Gammaproteobacteria; order Enterobacterales; family Enterobacteriaceae; genus Klebsiella; species Klebsiella sp. CN_Kp091. Next base: position 238,406 of record NZ_JBEAIO010000001.1, read on the forward strand.
CCGAAGCTGTTGGCGATGAGCGTAATCATCACCATCATTAACACCGGCAGACCGTCGGTGAAGTTTCCCAGATCGACTTTGCGCAGGCCGCTGAACATATTCAGGCCAATCAGAATTAACGCCGGCGCGGTGGCCTCTTTAGGGATCATGAGCGCCACCGGCGTAAACAGCAGCATCAACAGGAACATCACCGCCGCCGCCAGCGCAGTAAGGCCGGTCTTGCCGCCGGCTTCCGCCGCCGCGGATGATTCAATCAGCGCCGTGGCCGCCGGAATACCGACCCACGGGCCCAGCGCGGCGGCAATCGAATCGACCATAAACGGGCGATTAATCTGCGGCATGTTGCCTTCTTCATCCAGCAAGCCCGCCTCGCCGCCGACCGCCAGGGTCGTACCCATGGTCGAGAAAAACTCGGACGCGAAAAAGACGAACAGGAACGGCAGGAAGGCGATATTTAATGCCCCCAACAGATCGATTTGCCCGAACACCGGAGCCAGCGAGTGCGGAACGTCAATAAAGCTGTCAGGTAGCTTTGTCACGCCGAACGGAATACCCACCAGGGTGGCGAACAGAATGGCCCACAGTATCGCGCCTGGTACTTTACGCGCCTGTAGCGCTATCGCCAGAAACAGGCCGCACAGCGCCACCAGCGCGCCGGGGGCAAGAAAATCACCGAGCATCAGGGCGTTGGTTTTGGCATTCGCCAACACCAGCCCGGCATTGCGAAAGCCAAGAACGGCAACGAATAACCCGATCGAAGCCGTGAGCCCCAGCTTAATTGACTGCGGTACCGAGCGGGTGACCACTTCGCGCAGGCCGAATTGGGTCAACAGGAAGAAGAGGATCCCCGACCAGCAAGCAATCCCGAGGCCAATCTGCCAGCCAATACCTTCGCTGCCCGCCAGCGTCACCCCCACCAGTACCGAGCCGCCAATGCCCGGACCGACGATAAACGGCAGGTTGGCATAAAACGCCATTAATAACGAACCGGCGACAAAGACCAGGATGGTGCCCGTGGTGGCGGCGCCTTTATCCATTCCGCCAATCGCCAGCAGTCCTGGAATGACCACCAGTAAATAGGCGGCGGCGAGAAAGCCGGTGATCCCGGCCAGGCATTCGGTTCGTAGCGAACCGCCCCGTGCGCGAAGCGCAAAGCGGCGCTCCAGCCAGTGGCTACGGGCAGAAGTATGAAGTGTGTTATCGGCCATGCTCAGGCTCCCTGAGGATTATTGTTGTGATGAGTTGGCGCCGGCGTCTCCCGGCAGGCTATCAACGGGTCAACTATCTGGCGACTGCCGCCGTCGGTGAGACCCAAATCGGTTAGATGCGGCCCGGCATTACAGGCGAGGCAGGTGCCTTCAATCGCCTTAAATACCCGGTATGGCGGCTCCCAGTCGGCGACTTTACTGCTTAAATCTCGCAGCTCGCGGAACTGCCGCGCCAGCTCGGCGGCGGGAAGATCGGAGAGCATGCCGGCAATCGGCATTGCCACATGGGCCAGGAGCTCGCCCTGTTGCGCCAGCGCCATTCCGCCGCCGGAAGCGATCAGCTGATTTGCCGCCAGCGCCATATCATTCGCATCGCGCCCGAGCACCACCAGGTTATGTGAGTCATGTGAGTAGCTGGTGGCAATGGCGCCACGCAGCTCGCCCCAGCCTTCGAGCAGGGCGATTTGCGGCGTTGCCTGATGGCGGCCGTGGCGGTGCTTAACCCAAATCAGGCTAAAGCCCGCGGGCAGTTGTACTTCTCCGTCGCGGATCTGTACTTCCACTTCTCCCCATTTCGTGAAGCGCGCGCCGCTGATGTGGCGTAGGCGGGCGACGCCATGGCGAATGCCCTTAATTCGCAGAATAAAGTCTTCAGCGGCGAGGGGCGCTAACTGCAAGGTATCACGCGGCGGCGTCACGCCGGGCGCGGCGGCAAGCGGTGTTAGCAGGTGACCGTTATGAGCGATAAGTTTGCCGCCGACATAGACCTCCTGAGCCTCGAGTTTCTCCAGCGAATCAAACACCACCAGATCCGCGCGTCGTCCCGCGGCAATTAGCCCAAGATCGTTGCGCTGCAGGCGAATAGCGGCATTAAGGGTGGCGAAACGTAGCACATCGACCGTTGGCAAACCGTGTTCAATCAACAGGTTGAGCAGGGCGATAATGCCGCCTTTCTCCAGCAGCATATCCGGCGGTACGTCATCGGTGCAGACGGTGATTTGCGAGGAGAGATGCGGCAGCGTTTTTAACGCCGTAACGATCTCGGGCAATAGATAGGGGTGCGAGCCGCGAATTTCGATAGTCAACCCGGCGCGCAGTTTTTCCAGCGCATCGGCCGCTGAAGTCAGTTCATGATCGGAGGTGACGCCGGCGGCGAGATATGCCTGTAAATCGGCGCCGCTGAGCCCACGGGCATGGCCCTCAATCAGTTTGCCGCTGTTAAGCCCGGCCTGGACAATCTCCTGCATCCGTTCGCTACCGTTCAGCACGCCATGCATATCCATCACTTCCGCCACGCCGCGAACTTCCGGCCAGCCGAGCATGGTTTCCATTTCAGCGCCGGCGAAATCAGCGCCGGACATTTCGAGACCTGGCGTAGAGGGGACGCTGGATGGCGCGGCCACCATCACCTGTAGCGGCAGGTGGCGGCTGGCATCAACCGCGTAGCGCACGCCATCGACGCCGAGCACGTTGGCCAGCTCATGCGGATCCCAGAACACCGCGGTGGTACCCTGCGTCAGGACGATTTCGGCATAACGCTCGGGCGGCAGATGCGAACTTTCAAGATGTACGTGGGTGTCTATCAAGCCGGGCGACAGATAGCCGCCTTGCAGCGAGCGCACTTCATGGGCGTCGGCGCGGCTGCCGCGCGGATGTACGCTGGCAATCATTTCACCAACGATACCGACGTCAGCGTCGCGGATTTCGCCAGTGGCCATATCGACGATCTGCGTATCGATAAGCAACAGATCAAACGGGGATTCGCCGCGCGCGGCCTGTACGGCGCGACGACGTGCTTCAGCATTGCTGGACATAACAACTCCACCACAAGGATAATGCGGATACTCTAGGGGCACAGCAAACGTTTGCCCAGATGAATAAATTTATCGCCCGATAAGCTCGGGTTATTCTGTATGACCACCGGTAGCGAACCTGACAATGAACGAACCCTGGCAACGTCTGCCCGCGCTCTCGCTAAAGCAACTGCAGTATTTTGTGACCCTGGCTCAGTTGCGCCATTTTACCGATACCGCCAATCGGCTGGCGATTAGCCAACCGGCGCTCAGCAGCGCGCTGCGGCAGATTGAAACCGTGATCGGCGGCAAGCTGGTCAATCGTACCGCCTCGGCGGTCACTCTGACGGAACTGGGGGCGGCGATTTTACCCCATGCCCAGCGGATACTGAGCGTGGCCCAGGCATCTTTTTTTGATATGCAACAGATCGTGGAAGCAGGCGGCGATGGCACGGTGCGTATCGGGCTGGTACCGTCGGTGAGCTCGCTGCTGTTTCCGCTGCTACCGCAGACCCTGGCGCAGGCCTTTCCGCGTCTGCGCATCGAATTTCATGACCAGACCAACGATGCGTTAATGCAGGCGCTGCAAAGCGGTGAGATTGATTTTGGTATCGGCGCGATCGACAGTTCGCTACCAGCTGAGCTACTGGTTTATCCGCTGCGCGAGGATCCTTTCGTGGCGGTGCTGCACAGCGACGATCCGCTGGCTGCGCAGCCAAATTTACCGTGGAAACAGTTGGTGGGCCGTGATATTGCCGTTTTTTCAAAGGGGAATATCCAGCGGCTGGTGTCGGCGCTGGTGGAAAGCCAGCGTTTGACCTTAACGACGCGTTACCAGGTAGACTATATCGAAACCCTTTATGGACTGGTGCGTTCGCGGCTGGCGGTGGCTATTCTCCCGGCGCTGTATACGACCTATCTGCACGATCCGGCGTTAAAGGTGGCGCAACTGCAGCAGCCGGCGCTGACGCGGACGGTGGCTCTGATGCGTGGGCCGCAGGCGCTACCGCCATCAATCGAAGAGTGTTTTTCTCTGTTACAGTCCGCATTGCGCTAGGGTAGGTGTTTTATGAGTACGTCCACTGTCAAATGGTTGATGTACTCCAGCGAGTGCGAGGACAGCATCCCCAGCAGCCGGTTATGGTGTCCGGCGATAATTAAATCGATATGGCGTTGTCGTACGCACTCTTCGACATCAGCAAAACGGCGGGTTGTCACCAGCGATAGCGTCTGTACCGGCAGGGCGACGGTCGTCGCTAGCTCGTTGAGCAGGGCTTTGGCCTGAATGACCTCTTGCGATACTTCATCATTCTGCAGGCTGTCGGATACGTAATTAAGCGCCCGGTAGTCGGTGCTGATGTGGGCGATGGTAATCCGCATCCCGTTTTCCTGCGCCATCCTGGCGGCGTGTTGTAGCAACGGAACACCATCAAGGCTGCTATTAATCAGTACCAGCGCATGGTGATAAACGGTCATATATACCTCCGCGCAATAAAACAGTCCTGAACTCATTTTGGGCCTGCGGCGAGGGGAACGCAAATCAGAACATGCGAGGCGAATGGATAAAAAAATCCCCCGCGGCCTACCAGGGCGCGAGGGAGATTCAGCGATTATCGCTTACGGGGTGACAATGTTGAACCAGAATTCAAATTTGTCCATGTAGCTCAGCATTTCATCGAGCTTAGCGCCATTGCCGCTAATCTTGACGTCGCCCTTGTCTTCAGCCTGCTTCAGCGTTTCCTGTTTCAAAATGATCTTGTTCAGGGTATCGCGATTCAGAGTAATGCTGGCGTCGGCATCGTCCGCTACCGCATTCGCGGTGTGGTTAAGTACGCCATTTTCCAGTTCCAGCTTGTACTTACCGCCGTCTTTACCGAGATCGATGTTGAAGACCGCTTTTGCCGCGCCGGCTTTCTGGCCGTTGATATGTACGCCCAGGTAGTCGAAGAACATTTCTGGGGTCATCGCGCGCACGGTATCCGGGCTGGCGGTGTTAGGCGTCGGGAGTTTCTGTACGCCGTTACGCAGTTCCTGCGCGCCGGTCAGGTAGAAGTTACGCCAGGTACCGGCTTCCGCCTGGTAACCTAACTGCTCCAGGGCATCCGCTTCGAGGTTACGCGCATCGGCATTCTGCGGGTCGGCGAAGACGATTTTACTGGTCACCTGCGCGACCCAGCGGTAGTTCCCCTGCTGATAGTCGGCTTTGGCTTTCTGCATGATGGCATCGGCGCCGCCCATGTATTCAACGAACTTCTTCGCAGCCTGTTGCGGCGGCAGCTCGTCGAGGGTTGCCGGGTTGCCATCGAACCAGCCGAGGTAGTAAACGTAGGTCGCTTTCACGTCGTGGCTGACGGAGCCGTAATAACCGCGGCTCGACCACTGTTTCTCCAGCGATTCCGGCAGCTTGAAGTTAGCGGCGATTTCATCGCGGGTCAGCCCTTCGTTGGCCATACGCAGGGTCTGGTCGTTGATGTAACGGTACATGTCGCGCTGGCCTTTCATCAGCTTGATAATGTTGTCGTTACCCCAGGTCGGCCAGTGGTGCTGGGCGATAATGACTTCAGCATCGTTGCCCCAGCGGTCGATCGCGGCGTTAATATATTTTGACCACGCCAGCGGATCGCGGATCTTCGCGCCGCGCAGCGAGTAAGTGTTGTGCAGGGTATGGGTAACATCCTCTGCCGCTTCAATCATTTTCTTCTCTTTGACATACCACAGCATTTCCGACGGCGCTTCGGAACCCGGCGCCATCATGAAGTCGTAGGTCAGGCCATCAATCACTTCCTGCTGGCCGGTTTTGGTGATGTAGTTGGTCGGCTGGAGCAGCGTCACGGTACCCGCCGAGGTGGTGGTGCCAAGACCGGCGCCGACCTGGCCTTTGGCGTCAGGCTTCAGCAGGTTGCCGTACATATAGCTGGCGCGACGGCTCATCGCGGTACCGGCCATAATGTTCTCGGAAACCGCTTCTTCCATGAATCCTGCCGGGGCGTAGATTTTTACTTTGCCGGCCTTCACGTCGGCTTCATCAACCACGCCACGAATGCCGCCGTAGTGGTCAACATGGCTGTGGGTGAACAGGACGGCGACAACCGGCTTTTTACCGCGGTTGGCGTAGTAGAGATCCATCGCTTCTTTCGCCGGCTCGGCGCTCAGCAGCGGGTCGATAACGGTGATCCCTTTTTCCCCTTCGATGATGGTCATGTTGGAGAGATCGAGATTACGGATCTGATAAACCCCGTCGGTGACTTTGAACAGGCCGCCGATATTAATCAGCTGCGACTGGCGCCACAGGCTTGGGTTAACGGTATCCGGGGCTTTTTCACCTTCTTTGACGAAGTCATATTTTGCCGGGTCCCAGATAACGTTGCCTTGCTCGCCTTTAATCATGGTCTGCGGTAGCGCGGCGATAAAGCCTTTATGCGCGTTATCGAAATCAGTTTTATCGGCAAACGGCAGTTTATTGTACAGCGCGTTATTTGCCTGCTGAGTTGCCGGAGTGGCGTCCTGCTGCTGAGCAGCTGCGAAGGCGGAAAGCGACAGCGAAGTTAAAACACCGGCCAGAGCCAGATGTTTAGCGATCTGATTTAATTTCATTGCATGGCCTCTTAGATTATTTGTTCCGCTATCAATGTTTAATATCAGCGGATAATTCAAATGCGGACTAATTACTGGCCATTTTAAAGCGAATACTTTGCGTTGATAGTCCCATATGGGACTGGTCATTAGTGAGAAAATAATCATCTCGAATCCGCTATCACTTCGCTGCTATACTCGATACCACGGCAGACGGCGCAGCAAGGGGCATAGCGTGAATTTTCAGGATATCCATAGCTATTATCAACAACTCAACATTGATGCCTTTTTTCCGCAAATAATGGCACAAGGGGAGACCCTGACGGTTGCGGCAAATAAAAAATTAGCAATTCAGCCTGGATATATTTATTTTTGCACTGAAGGTTCGCTATCAATATTAATGCCGGAGAACGGCCTTCATATTGGTAATTCCATTGAGTATATGCCGATTGGGCTTATGGAAAGATATTGCCCGCTGGCGAAGTTTGAATATATCGGCAGCGCGGCGGTGAAGCTGGTTAAAGTCACTTATGAGATCTTTGACCAAATCTTTTTACACGGCGGTCCTGAACGCGTGCAGGAGCTGGCGACCATCCTTACCTATATGTCGATTTTTACTATCGATCTTCATAACGAACGCCGGCAGATGACCAGCTACCAGACTATCAGACCGATGCTGTTTCGCTATCTCTATCGCCAGAGTACCCATCAGGGGGAAAACGAAGGCCTGGCGCTGTTTATTATTAAGCGCACAAATCTGTCGCGCACGCATGTTTTTCGGGTGCTGGCGGATCTGAAAGCCGGGGGCTATATCACGATGAAGCGCGGCAAACTGGTTTCCATCGACCGACCATTGCCGGAAGCTTACTAGCAAAGAGGGAAAACTCCCGCGACCGAGCGCCGCGGGAGCAGGGTATTATGGCGTAACGATGTCGAACCAGAATTCGAACTTGTCCATATAGCCCAGCATTTCATTGAGCTTATCGGCGTTACCGGTGATTTTCGCGTCGCCGTTATCGACGGCCTGCTTCAGCGTCTCCTCTTTGAGGATGATCTTATTCAGGGTGGCGCGGTTGAGGGCAACAGTGGTATCGGCATCTTTCGCTTCCGCGTTGGCGGTATGGTTCAGTACGCCGTTTTCCAGTTCCAGCTTATACTTGCCGCCGTCGCTGCCGAGATCGATATTAAAGACCGATTTCGCGTTACCCGCTTTCTCGCCATTGATATGTACCGCCAGATAGTCGAAGAACATTTCCGGGGTCATCGCGCGCACGGTATCCGGGCTGGCGGTGTTCGGGGTTGGCCCTTTCACCACGCCGTTACGCAGTTCCTGCGCGCCGGTGAGGTAGAAGTTACGCCACGGGCCGGATTCCGCCTGGTAGCCTAACTGTTCAAGGGCATCAGCTTCCAGATTACGCGCATCCTGGTTTTTCGGATCGGCGAAGACGATTTTGCTGACGACCTGGGCTACCCAGCGGTAGTTACCCTGGTCGTAATCCTCTTTCGCTTTCTTCATGATGGCATCGGCGCCGCCCATGTAATCGACGAATTTCTTCGCCGCTTCTTCCGGCGGCAGTTCGTCGAGGGTGGCCGGGTTGCCGTCGAACCAGCCGAGATACAGCACGTAGGTGGCTTTCACGTCGTGGCTAACAGAGCCGTAATAACCGCGGTTAGCCCAGGTGTTGGCAAGGCTATCCGGTAGTTTGAATTTAGCGGCGATTTCATCGCGAGTCAGCCCTTCGTTAGCCATACGCAGAGTCTGGTCGTTAATGTAACGATACAGGTCACGCTGGCTCTTCAGCAGGTTGACTACGTTTTCGTTGCCCCAGGTCGGCCAGTGGTGCTGAGCCATAATAATCTCGGCCTTGTCGCCCCAGCGTACGATCGCTTCGTTGATGTACTTCGACCACGGTAGCGGTTCGCGGATTTTCGCGCCGCGCAGTGAATAGGTATTGTGCAGGGTGTGTGTCACGTCTTCCGCGGATTCAATCAGTTTTTTCTCTTCGATGAACCACAGCATTTCCGACGGCGCTTCCGAACCTGGCGCCAGCATGAAGTCATAGGTCAGACCGTCAATGACTTCTTTCTGCCCGTCTTTTTCAATGATATTGGTTGGGGCAATCAGGGTCACGGTACCCGCCGAGGTGGTGGTGCCAAGGCCGGCACCCACCTGTCCGGTAGCCGACGGTTTCAGCAGGTTGCCGTACATGTAGCTGGCGCGGCGGCTCATGACATTACCGGCCATGATGTTTTCTGCCACGGCCGCTTCCATAAAGCCGGACGGTGCGTAAATTTTTACTTTGCCGGATTTCACATCCGCTTCATCAACTACGCCGCGCACGCCGCCGTAGTGGTCAACGTGGCTGTGGGTGTAGATAACGGCGACAACGGGTTTCTTACCGCGGTTTTTGTAATACAGATCCATGCCCACTTTTGCGGTTTCCGCTGATACCAGCGGATCAACGACGGTAATGCCTTCTTTACCTTCGATGATGGTCATGTTGGAAAGGTCCAGATTTCGGATCTGGTAGACGCCGTCGGTCACCTCAAACAGACCGCTGATGTTAATCAGCTGCGACTGGCGCCACAGGCTCGGGTTGACGGTATCCGGGGCTTTTTCACCTTCTTTAATGAAAGAGTACTGCTGCGGGTCCCACACGACATTACCCTGTTCGCCTTTAATCACTTCGGTCGGTAGTGCGGCAATAAAACCTTTATGAGCATTGGTAAAATCGGTGTTGTCGGAGAAGGGGAGTTGGTTATAGAGGGCGTCGTTGGCTTGTTTGGTGGCGGCGGTCGCTTCTTTTGCCGCGACTTCCGCCCATGCTGACAAGCTAATCGATGATAGCAAGCCGGCAATGGCTAATCCTTTCACTATAGGGGTCAATTTCATTGGAATCCTCTTACCTTAATGGCGATTCACTCGTTAATTCCGATCTGACATGGTGTTACAACTTGTAACGCTTCTTTGAACTATAACCAATTGTTTACATTGAGCAAGTTTATGATTACAAAAAGAATACATTAGTTAAAAAACTACTCTCTCGTAGGTAAAATGAGATTTATCCAATGGGATTAATGCCGCTTATTTAGCGCGGCGTTTGACGTGTCGGCTACTGCGGGGAAGGGGGAAAAAGCAGCCCTTAGGCCGCTTTTAAATTAACAAGGAAGAGACGCTATTTGGCGTAGCCTAAAAATTTACCGTCCTGCATGACGGCAATTTTTCCGGATTGGTAGACAATAAAAACGTATAAACCCTGCGAATAGGTTTTCGCGTCAGTATTGCTTTCGTCTAAGGCCGCGGGTTTGCCATCAACTGTCAGCCCGGTTGAGTTTGTGACCAGCTTCATGCCATTGAAGACTTTAACTTTTTTGCTGGACTGCGCTTTCTGCACGGGATATAAAGCCTGCGCATTTTCCAGCGCCTGTTTCTCCGCTGCGGCGTTCACCGCAGCCTGTTTGTTTTGTTCCGCAATATAACAGGCATCTTTACTGATCCCCTGTGCTTCGCACTCGGCCATACGCTGCGCCGGTGAACTGCAACCGGTCGCGATGGCTGCGCTGAGTACCAGCAGCAGCAACATAGAAACGTGTTTCACTTTCATCATTAACGACCTTAGTGTCGAAATTATTTTTAACATGTTATGCAACAAACTAACGGCAGCGGCGACTACTGCGGTTACTGTGTTCGCTTAGTTCATAACGCGTAGTAACTATGTCGTATGGTTATTAAGTGAATTGTGATCTAAATCAACCGCCGCACGGATAGCTAAAATTTTGTGTAATCGCTTACATGGCGCAGGAAAAAGGGGCGTCTCTGTGGCAAACGTACAAGGATGATACAACGACGTGTAATGACGGTATGCAAATCAGCCCTTATGATGGCGCTTTCTGCAAGGATCATAAGGGATTATGAAGTGGATACTGTTGAGGAAATAAATGGAACATACTTTTTTGCGGGGCGTTTAAACCTTACCGCCTCAGAACTATTTTTCATGGTCTTTGTCTTCAATACTGCTGATCAATTTGGTATCAAAGATGTTGCCTCTGTATATGCACTGTATGCGGGTATAAATGATCAGGCGACACGGGCTAAACCTGGAACGGCAATTCCTGGAACATCCAGACTATCGAAAGGTGCCAGACGAGTATTTGGCAATAGAATGTTCCCATTTGGGTTAAAAATGCCTACATGGATTGGCGGTTATACTCCATGGACTGTAAAAAGGAGGATGGTGAGGAAAATTGTAACGTGGGTGGGACGGACTATTCCCCTCATTGGTGAAGTGATCATTGTGGCTGATGTATCGCAGATCATTTACAACACGATCATTGAATACAATACCATCGCGCGGGGCAACGATAAGCTATGGTAGAAGATATCGAAAAACGCGTCATCAAGTTGTTCACTATTCGTAGTGGGACCTATATCCTCAGGAACAAGAAATACGCTACATACACGGCAGACTCGAGCATTCATTTTGATGTCCAGTTAGATCAAGATGACGTTGAAGAGTTAGTTGAAGACTATGCAAAAGAGTTCAACGTCGACATGTCGAATTTCCATCTTGAAACGTACTATCCCGAAGTCAATTTTTCATGGAATCCATTTAAAAAGCCTGAACCAGTAGATGTTCCAGAGTTCACCATTGATATGTTTATCCAGTCTGCCAAAGCCGGGAGATGGCTGTACGATTAAGGGACATATCGCCGGGAGATATACCGCTTTTACCGTTTACAAGCCTTACCGCTGGCATTACTATCCTGATTAGATATTAACGGAACGTTAGTCGCCATTTTTTGTACCAAATGACTCGGGGTGCCCTTCTTTGTGAAGGCTGAGAAATACCCGTACCACCTGATCTGGATAATGCCAGCGTAGGGAAGTCAGAGACCGCATGGTCTGCGCTGCTTCCTCATCTGGCGGGAGCAAACCATGCATCAACCGCTAAACCCGGCGCATATCGCGCACCTACAACAGCTTTTCCGCACCTCTTCGCCGCTTGTTCACTGTATGACCAATGATGTGGTCCAGACTTTCACTGCCAACGTGCTGCTGGCTATCGGCGCCTCGCCGGCGATGGTGATTGACCCTACGGAAGCCGCGCAGTTTGCCGCCATCGCCGATGCGCTATTGATTAACGTCGGGACCTTAACCGTTGAGCGCGCCAACGCGATGCGCGCGGCGGCGCAGAGCGCCCGGCAGGCTGGAAAACCCTGGACGCTGGATCCGGTTGCCGTCGGTGCGCTGACGCTGCGTACCGATTTTTGCCATGAGCTACTGGAACTGCGGCCTACGGCGATTCGCGGCAACGCCTCGGAAATCATGGCGCTGGCGGGGAGCAGCGGCGGCGGGCGCGGCGTCGATACCACCGACAGCGCGGCCGCCGCGTTACCCGCCGCCCAGGCGCTGGCTCGTAAGCTTAATACCGTGGTCGCGGTGACGGGCGAGGTGGATTACATCAGCGACGGCGAGCGCACGCTTACCGTGAGCGGCGGTGATGTCCTGATGACGCGGGTGGTCGGGACCGGCTGCGCGTTATCCGCGGTTGTGGCGGCAAGCGCCGCGATGCCCGGCGATCGGCTGCAAAACGTGGCTGCCGCCTGCGGCCTGCTGAAAATGGTGGGAGGTGAAGCGGCGCGACACGGCGGCCCCGGCAGTTTTATCCCGGCATTCCTCGACGCGTTATACGCGGGGGTGTCGGCATGAAGCGGATTAACGCCTTAACCATCGCCGGCACCGACCCCAGCGGCGGCGCCGGGATCCAGGCCGACCTCAAAACATTTTCCGCGCTCGGCGCTTACGGCTGCTCGGTCATCACCGCGCTGGTGGCGCAGAATACTCGCGGCGTGCAGTCGGTGTATCGTATCGAACCTGACTTCGTGGCGGCGCAGCTGGATTCGGTGTTTAGCGACGTGCGAATCGATACCACGAAAATCGGCATGCTGGCGGAAACCGATATCGTTGAAGCGGTGGCGGAGCGTCTTGCTCGCTACCAGATTGCCAACGTGGTGCTGGATACCGTGATGCTGGCGAAAAGCGGCGATCCGCTGTTATCCCATTCAGCCATTGCGACGCTGCGTCAGCGCCTGCTGCCCCACGTTTCACTGATCACCCCGAATTTGCCGGAGGCCGCGGCGCTGCTCGATGCGCCGCACGCGCAAAGCGAGCGCGAGATGTTGGAGCAAGGCAGAGCGCTATTGGCGTTAGGCTGCGGGGCGGTATTAATGAAAGGCGGACATCTGGACGACGCCGAAAGCCCGGACTGGTTGTTCACCCGTGAAGGGGAACAGCGCTTTACCGCGCCGCGCGTGCTGACCAAAAACACCCACGGTACCGGCTGTACGTTATCTGCCGCGCTGGCGGCGCTGCGTCCGCGCTATGCCGATTGGGGACAAACGGTCGCCGAAGCGAAGGGCTGGCTGTCGGCGGCGCTGGCGCAGGCCGATTCGCTGGAAGTGGGGCACGGTATCGGCCCGGTGCATCATTTCCACGCCTGGTGGTAAATGGCAGTGAAACGAGACAGCAGAATCTACTGAAAAAACGCGCTCCCGGCTGGAAAATATGCTAACTCGGTACCAGGCTTAACCTGCCCATAATTTTTGGGTTGGGATAAAACATGCTGGCTGCGGCCAGCACTTACGGGAGATAGCTATGACTGATATTACGCAGTTGCTTGGCAAAGATGCCGACAGCCTTTTACAGCACCGTTGTATGACTATTCCAGCCGACCAACTCTATTTACCGGGAGCGGATTACGTCGACCGGGTGATGGTGGATAACAACCGCCCGCCTGCGGTGCTGCGTAATATGCAGACCCTCTACAATACCGGGCGCCTGGCGGGAACGGGGTACCTTTCCATTCTGCCGGTCGACCAGGGCGTAGAGCACTCGGCGGGCGCGTCGTTCGCCGCCAACCCGCTCTACTTCGATCCGAAGAATATCGTGGAACTCGCCATCGAAGCCGGCTGTAACTGCGTGGCTTCTACCTATGGCGTACTGGCCTCGGTATCGCGCCGCTACGCGCACCGCATTCCATTCCTCGTCAAGCTCAACCATAACGAAACGCTGAGCTACCCGACCGAGTATGACCAGACCCTGTACGCCAGCGTCGAACAGGCGTTCAACATGGGCGCGGTTGCGGTTGGCGCGACGATCTATTTCGGCTCCGAACAGTCGCGTCGGCAGATTGAAGAGATCTCCGCCGCCTTTGAACGCGCGCACGAGCTCGGCCTGGTCACCGTGCTGTGGGCCTATCTGCGCAACCCGGCATTCAAAAAAGATGGCGTCGATTACCACGTGTCCGCTGACCTGACCGGCCAGGCAAACCATCTGGCCGCCACCATTGGCGCTGATATCGTGAAGCAGAAAATGGCCGAGAATAATGGCGGCTATAAGGCGGTGAACTTCGGTTATACCGACGATCGCGTCTACAGCAAGCTGACCAGCGATAACCCGATCGATCTGGTGCGCTATCAGCTGGCGAACTGCTATATGGGCCGCGCCGGGTTGATTAACTCCGGCGGCGCGGCGGGCGGCGAAACCGATCTCGCCGATGCGGTGCGCACGGCGGTGATCAATAAACGCGCCGGCGGCATGGGGTTGATCCTCGGTCGTAAAGCCTTTAAGAAATCGATGAGCGAAGGCGTGAAGCTGATCAATGCGGTGCAGGATGTCTATCTGGACGGCAAAGTCACCATCGCGTAAGGCAAAAATCCGGGCGCGAGGCCCGGATTGACTATTTTACTTACCCCGGTCTCCGGGGTTTTTTTATGATTTTACTGCGCTGACGTTCAGCGGTTCAGCCGCTTCGCTGGTAGCAAAACCGGGCTGCTCAACGCGAATAAACGGGCACAGACAAAACGCCAGCAGATAGAGCGCGGTATAAGCCACCACCACGCCGATGGTGCTGAAGTGCGGCAGCAGCACCACCGCAATCGCCGGCGCGAGGAAGTTCGACAGCCCGGCCGACAGGTTATAGACCGAAATCGCCGCCCCTTTATGATTTGGCTCCAGCGCCGGGAATACCGCCGCCATCGGCACAAACGCCGCGACGAAAATCCCCAGCGCAATCGCCGGCACCAGCGCCATGGCGAAGTTATGGCCGAAGTGCTGCGGCAGGTAGTAAAACGCCAGGCTCGACAGCGCCATGCCGATGCAGCCGAACCAGCGCACCACTTTCATCCAGCCCATTTTCTCCGCCACAATCCCCCAGAAGACGTTGGAGAAGATGGTGGTGAAGAAGAACGCCGCCCACACCTGCAGCCATTCGGAAGTGGTGAAACCGAGTTCATCGACGAACATCATCGGCATGACCACCGCGAAGCCGAACAGCGACAGGGTGT
>NZ_JBEAIO010000002.1:0-210013 GCF_040065095.1 Klebsiella sp. CN_Kp091
GCGGGCTGCCCCGGCCTTCCGGGAACGTCTCAGCGATTTTGAGGCCACCAACACCAGCAGTTTCAGCCAGCGTGGTGAATAAATAAAAGGCAGGTCGCTCGGACCGTAGCCCGGGTAAGGCGTAGCCGCTACCCGGGAAAACTCGCGCCAACTCCTCTCTCTCCTCTGCATGCAGAATCCCCCACGATTGACAAGTGAACCGCATCACAGCGGCGAACTTTATTCATTCCCGGAAGGAAAGAACCTGCGCCAATTCACCTTTTATTATTTCCGTTCCGTGTTTTATTGCTTCACGAATCGGCCAATTGTTTAATTCATGTAACGAAGAAATAATCCAATTGTTAATAGCATTTTGCTACGAACCCTGACCCTACAGCGTGATAACAACGACAGGCTAAAGCCACCGACGGGCAACCGTGCCCAGGAGATCACTCATGTTGAGCAACGTAAAGAAAAAAGATGTGCCGCTGATTGTCATCAGTCTCGCGGCCATTGTTTTCATCGCCGCTACATTAAGTCTCTTCCCCCAGCAAACCGCGCAGGCGGCTAATTCGATTTTTAACGGCGTTACCCGCCTGCTGGGTTCCGCGGTACAAGTGCTGGTGCTGTTGGCGCTGGGACTGGTGTTGTATCTGGCCACCAGCAAATACGGCAATATCCGGCTCGGCGAAGGCAAAGCCGAGTACAGCACTCTCTCATGGCTGTTTATGTTTATCTGCGCCGGGCTCGGCTCCTCTACGCTGTACTGGGGTGTTGCCGAGTGGGCTTATTACTACCAGACCCCTGGTCTGAATATTGCGCCGCATTCGGCAAAAGCGCTGGAATACAGCATCCCGTACTCTTTCTTCCACTGGGGCATTAGCGCGTGGGCGACCTACACCCTCGCCTCGCTGATCATGGCCTATCACTTCCACGTGCGGAAAAACAAAGGCCTCAGCCTCTCCGGGATCATTTCGGCGATCACCGGCGTCAATCCACAGGGCTTCTGGGGTCGTCTGGTTGACCTGATGTTCCTGATAGCCACCGTCGGAGCGTTAACCATTTCGCTGGTGGTCACTGCCGCCACCTTCACCCGCGGCCTGTCAGCACTCACCGGACTGCCGGATAACTTCACAGTCCAGGCGTTTGTGATCCTGCTCTCCGGCGGTATTTTCTGCATGAGTTCGTGGATTGGCATCAACAACGGCCTTCAGCGTCTGAGCAAAATGGTCGGCTGGGGGGCGTTCCTGCTGCCGTTGGTGGTATTACTGGTTGGCCCGACCGAATTCATCACCAATAACATCATCAACGCCATCGGTCTGACGACCCAAAACTTCCTGCAGATGAGCCTGTTTACCGACCCGCTCGGCGACGGCGCCTTTACCCGCAACTGGACCGTCTTCTACTGGTTGTGGTGGATCTCCTATACCCCTGGCGTGGCGATGTTCGTCACCCGCGTCTCCCGCGGACGCAAAATCAAAGAGGTCATTTGGGGACTGATTCTCGGCAGCACCGCCGGCTGCTGGTTCTTCTTCGGAGTGATGGAAAGCTACGCCATGCATCAGTTCGTCAACGGCGTGATTAACGTGCCGCAGGTGATGCAGACCCTCGGCGGCGAAACCGCCGTCCAACAGGTGCTAATGTCGCTGCCGGCGGGCAAGCTGTTCCTCGCCGCCTATCTGTTCGTGATGATTGTTTTCCTCGCTTCGCATATGGATGCGGTGGCTTACACCATGGCGGCGACCAGTACCCGTAACCTGCGCGAAGGCGAAGATCCGGATCGCGGCATGCGCCTGTTCTGGTGCGTGGTGATAACCCTCATCCCGCTATCGATTCTGTTTACCGGCGCTTCGCTGGAAACCATGAAAACCACCGTGGTGCTAACCGCCTTACCGTTCCTTGCCATTTTACTGATCAAGACCGGCGGCTTCGTACGCTGGCTAAAACAGGACTACGCCCACGTGCCTGTGCATCAGATAGAAACCCATACGCCCGAGCCGATCGTTAAAGCCGAGACGCTGCCGGTTGGCGCGGTACTCAAAGGCGACGGCCAGTCGCTGTAAAAAACGCTTACTGACAATAATCACAAGGTGACCCTACATGAGCAATTTAAGCCCTGACTTTACCCTGCCGATTAACTTTTGCGCCAATCCGCAGGACGCCTGGACCATTCCGGCCCGTTTTTACACTGACAGCCAGGCGTTTGAGTACGAGAAAGAGCGTATCTTCGCCAATAGCTGGATTTGCGTCGCCCACGGCAGCGAAGTCGCCAGGCCGAACGATTACATTACCCGGGAGATCATCGGCGAAAATATCGTTATCGTCCGCGGGCGCGACAACATTCTGCGCGCCTTCTATAACGTCTGCCCGCACCGCGGCCACCAGTTGCTGAGCGGCGAAGGTAAAGCCAAAAACGTGATTACCTGCCCCTATCACGCCTGGGCCTTCAAGCTGGACGGCAATCTCGCCCACGCCCGCAACTGCGAAAACGTGGAGAATTTCGATAGCGATAAGGCTACGCTTGTGCCGGTTCGCCTTGAAGAGTATGCCGGCTTTGTGTTTATCAATATGAACCCACAAGCGGAGAGCGTGGAAACGCAGCTACCGGGGCTGCAGGACAAAGTGCTGGAAGCCTGCCCGGATGTGCATGAGCTGAAACTGGCGGCGCGCTTTACTACTCTTACCCCGGCGAACTGGAAAAATATCGTCGATAACTATCTGGAATGTTACCACTGCGGCCCGGCGCACCCGGGCTTCTCGGATTCCGTGCAGGTTGACCGTTACTGGCACACCATGCACGGCAAATGGACGCTGCAGTATGGCTTCGCCAAACCGTCCGAGCAGTCGTTTAAATTCGAAGAAGGCACCGACGCCGCGTTCCACGGTTTCTGGCTGTGGCCGTGCACCATGCTCAACGTCACGCCGATCAAGGGCATGATGACCGTCATTTATGAATTCCCGGTGGATGAAGAGACCACCCTGCAGAATTACGACATTTATTTCACCAACGAAGAGCTGACCGACGATCAGAAAGCGCTGATTGAGTGGTATCGCGACGTGTTCCGCCCGGAAGATTTACGTCTGGTCGAAAGCGTGCAAAAGGGGCTGAAGTCCCGCGGCTATCGCGGCCAGGGGCGCATTATGGCGGATAACAGCGGCAGCGGTATCTCCGAGCACGGGATCGCCCATTTCCATAATCTGGTCGCCCAGGTGTTCCAGCCGTAATCGTTGAAGGAGTTAGCCATGTCCGTATTTCACTCAAATCTGTTTCGCCAGCAGGCGCTGATTGCCGGAAGCTGGCGCGACGCTGCCGACGGTACGACCCTTGCCGTCAGCAACCCCTCCACCGGCGAGGCGCTCGGCCAGATCCCGAATATGGGACGGACGGAAGCGCAGCAGGCGGTGGATGCCGCCGCTGCCGCGCTGCCGGCATGGCGCGCGCTTACCGCCGCCCAGCGCGCAGCGTTATTGAAGAACTGGCACCGCCTGATCCTCGAAAACAAGACCGCGCTGGCGCAGATAATGACCGCCGAGCAGGGCAAGCCACTGGCGGAAGCGGAAGGCGAAATCGCCTATGCAGCCTCGTTTATCGAGTGGTTTGCCGAACAAGGGAAACGCGCCAACGGCGAGATAATCCCCTCCCCCGGCGCCGATAAACGCCTGATGGTGATCCGCCAGGGCGTGGGGGTCTGTGCGGCGATCACCCCGTGGAACTTCCCGGCGGCGATGATAACCCGTAAGGCCGGCCCGGCGCTGGCCGCGGGTTGTACGATGGTAATTAAGCCTGCCAACGAAACGCCGTTTACCGCGCTGGCGATGGCGGAACTGGCGAATCAGGCCGGGATCCCGCAGGGCGTGATTAACGTTGTCACCGGGCAGTCGCGTGAAATTGGCGCGGTGTTCACCGGCGATGAGCGGGTGCGAAAGCTCTCCTTTACCGGCTCGACCGAAGTTGGCCGCGTGCTGATGCGCCAGTGCGCTGAATCCATCAAAAAGCTCTCTTTAGAGCTCGGCGGTAACGCGCCGTTTATCGTCTTTGACGACGCCGATATCGATAAAGCCGTCGAGGGAGCGCTGATCGCCAAGTTCCGCAACGCCGGGCAAACCTGCGTTTGCGTCAACCGCTTCTATATTCATTGCGCCGTCTACGACCAATTCTGCGATAAGTTCGTCGCCCGCGTCGCCGCCCTGAAAGTCGGCGATGGCAGCGAGTCCGATGTACAGATTGGCCCGCTTATCAACGCCGACGCCGGACGCAAAGTCCAGTCCCTGCTCGACGATGCGCTCACCCGCGGCGCGACGCTGTTAACCGGCGGAAAAGCACATCCGCTGGGCGGTAATTTCTTCACCCCGACGGTTATCGGCAACGTACAGCCGGGGTCACTGCTGCTGCAGGAAGAGATTTTCGGCCCGGTGGCCGCGCTGGTGAAATTTGAGGATGAGCAAGAGGTCATTGAGCAGGCCAATAACACCATCTACGGCCTCGCCTCCTATTTCTACAGCAACGATGCCGCCCGTATCTGGCGCGTCTCCGAGCAGCTGGAATACGGCATGGTCGGCATCAATACCGGGCTGATTTCCAACGAAGTCGCGCCATTTGGCGGGGTGAAACAGTCGGGTCTTGGCCGCGAAGGCTCGGAACACGGAATCGAAGATTACCTGGAGATGAAGTATCTCTGCCAGGGGTTGTAAATATCCTCTCCCGGCGACGGCACTGGCCACGCCGGGATTTTTTGATGGAGTTCCGCGATGTCTGATTATCAAATGTTTGAGACGATCGTTCGCGATGTTGAACAGATCACCGCCCAGGTTAAGCGTTTTACGCTGGTGTCGCCGACCGGCGCCCCGCTGCCGGGATTCAGCGGCGGTAGCCATATTATCGTCCAGATGCAGGATGGCGAGCAGCGCTACAGCAATGCCTATTCGCTCATGAGCTCGCCGCTGGATACCACCAGTTGGCAGATTGCGGTGCGTCTTGAGTCGCCTTCCAAAGGCGGGTCGCGTTTTATGCATCAGCAGGTGCGACCGGGCGATACCCTGACGGTGTCCACCCCCAACAACCTGTTCGCCATCGAACCGCAGGCGCGAAAACATCTGCTGATCGCCGGCGGCATCGGCATCACGCCGTTTTTAGCGCATATTCCTGAACTGGAACAGCTGCAGGCCGACTGGCAACTGCACTACTGTTTCCACGACGCCGACAATAATGCTTTCGTCGATGCGCTCAGCGCAGCGCCGTGGCGCGACCGGGTCAATATTCACATATCAGCGCTCGGCAGCCGTCTCGATCTGTCGCGCCTGTTCGCCGACATCGAGCCCGGAACCCACGTCTATACCTGCGGCCCGGCTGCACTTAACGAGGCGGTGAAAGCCGCCGCCGAACGGTATCAGGTTCCCGCCAGCCAGCTGCACTTTGAGCAATTTATCCTTGAGGATAAAGGCGGAGAGGCATTTACGCTGGTGCTGGCGCGTTCCGGACGCGAATTTACCGTGCCGCAGGATATGACCATTTTGCAGGTGATTGAGAATAACAAAGCGGCGAAGGTGGAATGCCTGTGCCGCGAAGGGGTGTGCGGCACCTGCGAAACGATGATTCTGGAGGGCGAAGCCGACCACCGCGATCAGTACTACAGCGATGAAGAGAAAGCCAGCCAGCAGAGTATGCTGATCTGCTGCTCACGCGCTAAAGGCGGCCGGTTAGTGCTGGATTTATAGCTCGCTCTCCGGCCAGCGGCGCTGGCCGGAGAGACAATCACAATTCCAGCTCGCGGCGCAGCAGTTCGGCGATATCCTCGGGGCTTGCCGCATTTACCAGAGCGGTACGAAAACCCTCATGCATAATGCGCCGCGCCAACCGTGAGAAGATCCGCATATGCTGGTCACCCGCCGAGTGTTTGTTCAGCGTCAGCATAATGACAAATTGCGCTTCTTCATCGCCCCACATCACCGGTTGCGCCAGCCGCGCGACGCTGATGGTCGACTGCTCAATATGCTCGGATTTACTGTGCGGAATGGCGAAGCTAAAGCCCAGACCGGTGGAGAACACCGCCTCGCGGGCCCACAGGTCTGCCTCCAGCTTACGCGGATAGCGGCAACGCCCGGCCAGCAGCAGATTATCAGTCATCCCTTTCAGCACTTCTTCCTTGCTGCGCCAGTCGCTATTGAGCGTAATGCACTGGGTACTCACCAGCGGAACATCCTGCTGACGCATGCGGAACTGGGCCAGCAGATGCTCGACTTCCAGTGAGGTACGGCACTGCATCGCCTGATTCAGTAGCTGGCGGCAGGCGCGGCTATCCAGTTGCGCCAGGCGCGCCTTGGTCGCCGGGATTGCCGGCGCGCTCATACTCAATTCATCTAAACCGAGGCCAACCAGCAGCGGCAGTACCGATCCTTTCGCCCCCAACTCGCCGCACAGGCCAATCCATTTTCCCTGACGATGCACCGCCTGCACGGCATAGTCCAGCGCGCGCAGGAAGGCCGGGTTCAGGCTGTTGTAATGACGCGTCACTTTAGCGTTATCGCGATCGACCGCCAGCAGATACTGCGTTAAATCGTTGCTGCCGATGCTAAAGAAATCGACCTCTTCACAGCACTGATCGATGATAAACATCACCGACGGCACCTCCAGCATGATGCCGAGTGGGATCTTTTCATCAAACGGGATCTGTTCGGCGCGCAGCGACTGCTTGGCCTCCGCCAGCCGCTCTTTCACCCACAGAATCTCCTCCATTGATGAAATCATCGGGATCATAATTTTCAGCGAGCCGTGCGCCGAGGCGCGTAAAATGGCCCGCAGCTGAGTATGAAACAACGCTTGATACTCTTCATAGATGCGTACCGCGCGGTAGCCGAGGAACGGATTGTTTTCCGCCGGAATATTGAGATACGCCACCGGCTTATCGCCGCCGATATCCATGGTGCGCACGATAATACTGCGCCCGTTAGCGGGCTCAAGCGCCTGACAAAAGATGTTGTAGAGCTCATTTTCCGACGGCGCGCCGGGACGGTCCATATACAACATTTCGGTACGGAACAGCCCAACCGACTGCGCGCCGTTATTAAATGCCGCCACCGCTTCCACCGAATGCGCGATATTGGCGGCGATCTCTACGCGGATGCCGTCTTGCGTCTGCCCGGCTTTATCAAGCCATACCTGCTGCTGTTGCTGAATTTGCCCCTGTAGCCAGGACTCCTGCTGATAATAGCGCGCCACCGCTGGGCTGGGGTCCACCACCAGCAGCCCGGCATTACCGTCGATCTGTACCTGAGTATCGACCCACGGCAGCAGCGCCGGCAGGTCAACGCCCACCAACGTAGGAATATTGAACGAACGGGCCAGAATGACAGTATGTGAAGTTGTGCCGCCGCTGCGCAGCAGTAGCCCTTTCAACTGCGACTTATCCAGTTCCAGAAACTGGCTTGGGGTCAGTTCATCGGCAAGACAAATAGCCGCTTCCCGCAGTTGTCCCGGTGCCGGAAAGCGATCTTCACCATAGATATGCTGCAATAGCTGGAAGCAGACGTCGCGGACATCCAGCACTCGTTCCTGCAGATAGCTGTTGCCGGAATCGCGGAACTGGGCGCAGAAGTGGTCGCCGGTGGCGACAATAGCCTGTGCGCAGCTAAGGCCGGTGAGAATACCGCCAAGCAGGTGCTGGCGCAGCGAAGCATCGGTCGCCAGCGAACGGTGAGCTTGCAGAATCGCGCTGGCGGTGCCGTCATTGTCCAGTAACCGCAGATCGATATCCTGCACCAACAGACGCAAACCGTTATCCAGTGCCGCCTGTTCCTGTTCAAGGCTGGCGACCATCGGCAGTTCGCCAAGGTCGTGAAGATCGCGTGATTTGAGATGAACCAGCTTGCCGCCAGCACTGCCGGCGCACACCGGGCGCGCAGGGAACAGCGTTGGGTTCAGCCGCGACAGCGATTCCGGCACCGGCTGGACATCCAGCGTTTGCGCAGAGGGCAGCGGCGCATCGCAGTGCGGAAATTCATTTTCAATAAACGCGGTTAACGCGGCATACGCTTCGTCTTCATCCTCCCCGCTGATAATCAGCTGACAGGCGTCTCCTTTTAGGGTGTTGCTGCCGATAATCGCCAGCGCGCTTTTCGCATTCCCGCGACCGTCGCTCCGCAGATTCCGCCACTCAACCGCCGACGAAAAACGGTTACACAGCGTTTCGACCAGGCTTGCCGGGCGCGCATGCACGCCATTTGGCAAATCACATATGAATTCAATTACCAGTGCCATCGCCTTCCTCCTGAGCAATGCGTTATTTCAGCCAAAGGTAATGAAAGTAGTGACAATGAACTACGTGATAAAACTGGCAATTACTGGACTATTGTACACATACATCTTTTTTATGCTCGCCATCACAATTCATCAGTTCAGGCGTACGTAGCCCTAATAACAGCTAAGATTTGAGGTGGATCGCAATTCCTTTCTCACCTTACAAATATCCAGTAAATGCACTTTTTCTCTACTATTTTATACCCCGCCCTTTTTCTAATGTTGAGGCATCAATACTGTCACGGGCCACACAGCGCTCAGGAGCAAGCAATGAACGAACTGGTGCACATACTAAAAAATACCCGCCAGCATCTGATGACCGGCGTCTCACACATGATCCCCTTCGTCGTTTCCGGCGGGATCCTGCTGGCGGTGTCCGTCATGTTATATGGCAAAGGCGCGGTGCCCGATGCCGCCACCGACCCTAATCTGAAGAAGCTCTTTGATATCGGCGTCGCCGGGCTGACGCTGATGGTACCTTTCCTTGCCGCTTACATCGGCTACTCCATTTCTGACCGCGCCGCGCTGGCCCCCTGCGCCATTGGCGCCTGGGTCGGCAACGGCTTCGGCGCCGGCTTCTTCGGCGCGCTGATAGCCGGAATGATTGGCGGTCTGGTGGTCTATTACCTGAAAAAAATTCCCGTTCATAAAGTTCTACGCTCGGTGATGCCTATCTTCATTATTCCCATCATCGGCACCTTTATCACCGCCGGGATCATGATGTGGGGCCTCGGCGAACCGGTGGGCGCGCTGACCGCAAACCTGACCAGCTGGCTGCAGGGGATGCGCGAAGGCAGCATCGTGGTGCTGGCCATCATTATGGGCCTGATGCTGGCCTTTGATATGGGCGGCCCGGTTAACAAAGTGGCCTACGCCTTTATGTTGATTTGCGTCTCTCAGGGCGTCTACAGCGTCGTGGCAATCGCCGCGGTCGGCATCGCCGTACCGCCGCTGGGCATGGGGCTGGCGACGTTAATTGGTCGCCAATATTTTACCGCCGAAGAGCGTGAAACCGGCAAGGCCGCGCTGGTGATGGGCTGCGTCGGGGTGACCGAAGGCGCCATTCCTTTTGCCGCCGCCGACCCGCTGCGCGTTATTCCCGCCAACATGATTGGCGCCGCCTGCGGCTGCGTCACCGCCGCGCTGATGGGCGCGCAGTGCTATGCCGGCTGGGGCGGGCTTATCGTGCTGCCGGTGGTCCAGGGCAAACTCGCCTTTGTCACCGCACTCTTTGTCGGCGCCTGCGTCAGCGCGGCCTGCGTCATCGCCCTGAAAGCATTCACCAAAAAGCAACCGTCCGACGCCCAGGCCGACGATGAATTAGATCTTGATTTCGAAATTAACTAACAGACTGGAAGGAACACCTTATGACCCACATTATCGCCGTCACCGCCTGCCCATCGGGCGTCGCCCATACCTATATGGCCGCCGAGTCGCTGGAAAGCGCCGCTAAAGCCAAAGGCTGGCAGGTTAAGGTAGAAACCCAGGGTTCCATCGGCATTGAGAACGAACTCACGGCGGAGGATATCGCCGCTGCCGATATGGTCATTCTGACCAAAGATATCGGCATTAAGTTTGAAGAACGTTTTGCCGGGAAAACCATTGTGCGCGTCAATATCAGCGATGCGGTAAAACGCGCCGACGCCATCATGAACAAGATAGACAGCCACCTTTCCCAGAACGCCTGAAGCCCAAAAGAGGCGCTTACGCGCCTCTCAGACTGCTGACAAAGAAGGAAAAAGCGTGGTTTTTCCTTCTTTGTGGTTATCAGCCGAAAATCAATAAATTGATTTTCCTTGTTATTTGCCTGGTGCAATTTGCAAGCTCAATGATTGCATTAGGTTTGTCATTAATCTCAGAGGCGCTTACGCGCCTCTTCGCCACAACACGGAGTTTGTCATGACGAATCGTACGCAACGCCTGAAAACCAGCCTGTTCGCCCAGCCGCGCGAAATCTCCCTTGAACGCGCATTGCTTTATACCGCCAGCCATCGGCTGACGGAGGGCGAGCCGGTGATTATCCGCCGGGCGAAAGCCACGGCGTGGATCCTCGATAAGGTGGCCATTTCGATTCGTGATGATGAACTGATTGCCGGCAACCGCACCGTTAAACCACGTGCGGGAATTATATCGCCGGAGATGGATCCCTACTGGCTGCTCAACGAACTCGACACCTTCCCGACCCGCCCGCAGGACCGCTTCGCGATAAGCGAAGAAGATAAACGAATTTACCGCGAAACGCTGTTCCCTTACTGGGAAAAGCGCTCAATGAAAGATTTCATCAATGGTCAAATGACCGAGGAAGTAAAGGCTGCTATCAGCACGCAGATTTTCAGCGTTAACCAGACGGATAAAGGCCAGGGCCATATTATTATCGACTATCCGCGGCTGCTGAATCATGGCCTTGATGCGCTGATCGCCGAGCTAAATTCACACTGCGCCCGGCAGCCTGATAACCACTTTTATCAGGCGGTATTGATCTTACTTGAAGCCTCTCAGCGCCATATTTTGCGCTACGCCGCGCTGGCGGAAGAGATGGCCGCGAACTGCGCGAATGCCCAGCGTCAGCGGGAGCTGGCAACCATCGCCGCGACCTCACGCCATAACGCGCAGCATCGGCCAAAGGACTTTGCCCAGGCCTGCCAGCTGTTCTGGTATATGAACATTATTTTGCAGTATGAATCCAACGCCAGCTCGATTTCGCTCGGACGCTTTGACCAGTACATGCTGCCTTTTTATCAGGCGTCGCTGACTCAGGGTCAGGACCCCGATTATCTCAAGGAGCTGCTGGAGTCGCTGTGGGTGAAGTGTAACGATATCGTTCTGCTGCGATCTTCCAGCAGCGCGCGCTATTTCGCAGGTTTCCCTACCGGTTACACCGCCCTGCTTGGCGGACTGACGGAAACCGGGCGTAGCGCGGTGAACGTACTGTCCTTTCTTTCTCTCGATGCTTACCAGAATGTGCAGCTACCGCAGCCGAACCTGGGGGTGCGGGTCAATGAACTAATAGATCGCCCGTTCCTGCGCAAAACCGCTGAGACCATTCGCCTGGGCACCGGGATCCCGCAGATTTTCAACGATGAGGTGGTCGTCCCGGCCTTCCTCAACCGCGGCGTGTCGCTGGAAGATGCCCGCGATTACGCGGTGGTCGGCTGCGTGGAGCTCTCTATTCCGGGGCGTACCTACGGCCTGCACGATATCGCGATGTTTAATCTGCTGAAGGTGATGGAAATTGTGCTGCAGGAAAATGAGCAGCAGCCCGATGTCAGCTGGGACGGCCTCATCAGCCAAATCCGCGACAAAATCCGCCATTACATCAAGCTGATGGTTGAAGGCAGCAACATTTGCGATATCGGCCATCGCGACTGGGCTCCGGTGCCCCTGCTGTCATCCTTTATCGAAGATTGCGTGCAGCACGGCAAAGATATCACCGCAGGCGGCGCGCGCTATAACTTCTCCGGCGTTCAGGGTATCGGAATCGCTAACCTGAGCGATTCGCTGCACGCACTGAAGGGCATGGTCTTCGAGCAACAGCGCCTCAGTTTTGCCGAGCTGATGGCGGTGCTAAAAGCCAACTTCCGCACGCCGGAAGGAGAAAAAATCCGCGCCCGCTTGATCAACCGTTACGAGAAATACGGCAACGATATCGACGAAGTCGATAATATTAGCGCCGATCTGCTGCGTTTTTACTGTAAAGAGGTAGAACGGTATCTGAACCCTCGCGGCGGCCATTTTACCCCTGGCTCCTATACCGTCTCCGCGCATGTGCCGCTGGGCTCGGTCGTCGGCGCGACGCCGGACGGTCGACTGGCTGGCGAACAGCTGGCGGACGGCGGCCTGTCGCCAATGGTTGGACAGGATGCTCAGGGGCCGACGGCGGTGCTGAAATCGGTCAGCAAACTGGATAACTATCTGCTGTCGAACGGTACGTTGCTGAATGTCAAATTCACCCCGGCAACGCTTGCCGGAGATGGCGGCCTGAACAAACTGGCAGACTTTTTACAGGCCTTCTGCAAGCTCAAGCTGCAGCACATCCAGTTTAACGTGGTCAACGCCGACACCCTGCGTGAAGCGCAGCAGCGGCCGCAGGACTTCGCAGGCCTGGTGGTGCGCGTCGCGGGCTACAGCGCCTTCTTTGTTGAGCTGTCGAAGGAGATACAGGATGACATTATCCGCCGCACCGCGCATCAGCTGTGAGGTCATCGAAACGCGCGCCGATACGGCGCGCATTTTTAACCTTCAACGCTACTCGCTTAATGACGGACAAGGCATCCGCACGGTGGTATTTTTCAAAGGTTGCCCTCATACCTGCCCGTGGTGCGCCAATCCTGAATCGATCTCGCCAAAGATTGAAACCCTACGCCGGGAGAGTAAATGCCTGCGCTGCACGCGCTGCCTGCAGGATGTCGCTGAGTGTCCCTCCGGCGCATGGGAGCAGATAGGCCGGAATGTCACGCTCGATGCTCTGCTGCGCGAGGTGCTTAAGGACGAGGTCTTCTTCCGGGCATCCGGCGGCGGCGTCACCCTGTCAGGTGGCGAAGTACTGATGCAGGCCGGATTTGCTGCCAGTTTCCTCCAGCATCTGCGCCAGTGGGGGATCCACACCGCTATCGAAACCGCGGGCGACTGCGCCTTTAACCGTTTCCTCCCGGTGGCCGAAGCCTGTGACGAAATACTGTTTGATTTGAAAATCATGAATAGCGAGCGGGCCAATTCACTACTGCAGATGAATCAGCCGCGGGTACTGGACAACTTTCGTCAGTTGGCCAGCCGCAAAATGAATCTTATCCCGCGCGTGCCGCTGATCCCTGGCTACACGATGAACACGGAGAATTTTAAGCAGATCTTAAATTTCCTCGCGCCATTCAGTCTGACGGAGATTCACCTGTTGCCGTTTCATCAGTATGGCGAGGCGAAATACCGTCTGCTGGGTAAAAGCTGGCCGCTGGCCGGCGTCAACGCTCCCCAAGAGGCGGATATTCATCCTTATCAAGCGCTGGCTGAAGCTGCAGGATATCACGTCACTATCGGCGGTTAACGCCTGGAGGATGTTATGGACTTCAACATTGTCGCGGTGACCGCCTGCGTGAGCGGGGTTGCACATACCTATATGGCAGCCGAGCTGCTGGAAAAAGTCGGTCACCATGAAAAATGGTCTCTGAAAGTGGAAACCCAGGGCGCGCTCGGCGTGGAAAACCGAATTAGCGAAGAGGATATTGCCCGCGCCACGGTGGTGTTACTGGTAACCGATATCGAAATCGATGGCGCTCAGCGCTTTAACGGGCTCCGCACCATTAAAACCAGTATCGCCACATTCCTGTTGCAGCCACAGCAGATTGTCAAAGCCGTTAATAGCATTATGAAAAAGCCGGTCGTTTACCTGGAAGTTCCCTGACCGGCCACGGCGCTTATTGCACGTCGAGCAGCCACTTTTGCGCGGGTGTCAGGCGGCTCGCCGTTTCCGGCGTCAGCCAGCGCTGCTGGTCCTGCTGCGCGGTATCAGCACGGTCAATATATAAGCCATGAAGCACGCGCCTTCTGCTGCCTTCACGATTGCGGGTGCCGCCGTGCCAGGCATGCGCGTTATAAATCATTACGCTGCCGGCCGGCGCGGCAAAAACAATTTCATCAGGATGCGTCTTTTCGGGATCCGCCAAAACCTCTTCCGGCAGCTCCGGGCGCAGATGGGTCGCCGGAATAATCCTCGGCGCCCCGTTGGCGGCGCTCAAATCATCAATAGCCCATATCGTATTGACCAGATGCACTTTCGGGAAGTCTACTCGCGGCTTTTTCCAGTCGGCGTGCAGCGGTTGATGACCACCGTTATACAGCGCCTCGCGGGCATTAAGGCTGGAAACCTTAAACGCGCCATTAAAAATATAACGACAGACGGAAAGAATGAGCGGATGTGACCACACCTTTTCCCAGATAACACCCTTGTTGATGAGGTTGGCAATACGCGTCGCCGTCGCCTCCTGATGGTGTTCCATCGCCAGATTCTCGCCTTCACGTTCCACCAGCGCGTCAATGCGCTCGCGCATCTCGTTCAGCCACTGAGGATCAACGACGTTGTGCACCACGGTATAGCCAAGCGTATCAAGTTCATGTTTCATTTGGTCGCTTAGCGTCTGGGTCGCGCCAAGCGCAGCCAGATGAACCGTCGATTGTGAGTCCATATTGTCTTCCTTTTAACTTTTAGATAACACAATCAAACTCTACGATGCGGACAACGACCAGGCAGGAAGGAAAAACTACGAAAAACTGGATATCCGTACGCCAGCCACAAAAATGTGAGCATTATCAATAATTGACGGAGGGTTAATTCGTCGAAAATATTCACCCATTTAATAATGCATCCGTAGCGCGCCGTAAGGCGGAACATCAGGATAAAAAAGATTATAATCAACGAGATAATTTTAACTCGGGGTCGACAGGATGATTGATGATCTGGCGGGCATACTAAATCGTTTAGTTAATCAAAAAGATAGGCTGCAGGTCCGCTTTCCGGAGCCGGATATTCCCGTTCCGGCGCTGGCGCTGAAGGTGCCCTTCCCGCGCCTGGAGATTGTCCTTGAAGGCGAGCTTCATGAACAGGGGCTGCCGCTATCCGCGGCGGTCTTAGCCACATCCCAGGTACTCTACGTACAGGCGGGAAAGTGGACGCTACCCGAGTGGACCGGCCCGGCGGCCACGCTCAGCATTTTATTCGGCCGCCAAAAGCTCGGCTTTTGCCTCCAGCGCTGGGACGGTAAAACACTACATACTGAAAAGCAAAACGTCGCCAGGCTGGGCCCCCGCGTTGGCTCCTATCTGCTGCTGGCGTTGAATGAGGTCTGCCTGCAGCCTGACCCAATAACCGCCCGGCTGGTAGTTTCCGCGCTGTTAAGCCACTGCCTTGAACAACTAGTCGGGCTGGAAATGCGCGTAAGCCGCAGCCGCGATCTGTTTTTAGCCGTTCAGGATTATCTACAAGAAAATCTAAGCCAGCCGCTGACCCGAGAATCGGTGGCCAGACGCTTTCATATTACCCCGAACTATCTTTCGCATATATTTCAGAAGTCAGGCTCGGTGGGCTTTAATGAATATCTAACCGCCGTGCGGCTGGAAAAAGCCAAGCAACTATTACGCGGTTATGATTTAAAAGTAAAAGAAATTGCGCATAATTGCGGCTTTATCGATAGCAACTATTTTTGCCGGGTGTTTAAACGTAATACTGAACGTTCACCCTCGGAATATCGTCGGCACTGCCGTAGCGCGCAGCAACGATAATCATCCCCAGGGTAAATAAGAATGGACTGACCTCGCGGAATTATTCCAACGACCTACCACTCCATGGCGACGAGATCAGTGGCGCGGATACTAAAGCGTTCGCTGGTAGTGTAATTAGCACAATGTGCTACATCAGCAGCTAATTAACGTATCTCCGCGCCAAATCAATTTTTATCCCGGCTGAATGTTCACCTTTTCACCGCTATGCGCAAAATATCCGCGCCTGGCCAATAACGTCCAGGCGAACCGCGGCGCCAGTTTGCCAGGCGGCCTGGCTGACGGTTTTCAGCACCAGCGGCATCAATTGCCCTGCAACCGTCACCGTCAGCGTCGAGATATGGCCGGCGAAATCGACATCTACGATGCGAAAGGCGCTCTCCTGCGGCGCGCACGGCGACACCCGCAGTTGCTCCGGGCGCAGCATCACGCGTCCGCGGCCGCTGGCGTGAGGATTGTCGGTCGGCAATTCGCCGATGGCGCAACGCGCGCGCCCCTCCGTGAGTTCGGCGTCGAGCACCAGCGCATCGCCAAGAAACAGCGCGGTGGCCTCGTCAACCGGGCGCGAATAGACCTCGAACGGGGTTCCTACCTGAGTAAAACGCCCCTGCCGCATCACCGCGACCTGGCTTGCAAACGACAGCGCCTCCGTCTGATCGTGAGTGACCAGAATCGACGCTACGCCAGCCTCGGCCAGCAGGTCGGCGGTGGCTTTACGCGTTGCCGCCCGCAGTCCGGTATCCAGTGCCGAGAAAGGTTCATCCAGTAACATCAGCGATGGCCGCTGGGCCAACGCGCGCGCCAGCGCAACCCGCTGCTGCTGGCCGCCGGAAATTTCATGCGGCCAGTGGTTCGCTAATGTCGAATCTAACGCCACCATCTCCATCAGCGCAGCGACCCGACGGCGTTTCTCTTCGCGGTTACAATCCAGCCCCCAGGCAATATTGTCCGCGACGTTAAGATGGGGGAACAGCGCCCCTTCCTGCGGCACGAAACCGATCCCGCGCTGATGCGCCGGCACAAACACGCCTTCGGCAAACAGGGTGTTGCCCTGCAGAACGATTCGCCCGTTATCCGGGGTTTCAAAACCGGCAAGAATTCGCAGCAGCGTGGTTTTACCGGAACCCGACGGGCCGACAATGGCGGTACGGCTTCCCGGCGCCACGGTCAGATTAAGGTTATCAAGCACCAGCGCGTCGGCGAAGGATTTCGAGATAGAGGACAATTCCAGCATGTTACAACCCTGCAATTTTTTTCGACTGCACATAAAGAACCGCCGTCAGCGGCAGCGAAATCACGATCATCAGCATCGCATAGGGCGCCGCGGCGACGTAGTCGATCTCGCTGGTTAACGCCCAAAAACCGGTCGACAGCGTGCGGGTGCCTAACGGCGATAGCAGCAACGTCGCGGTGAGCTCGTTGCTCACGCCAAGAAATACCAACGCGGCGCCAGCGGCCGCTCCCGGCGCGGCCAACCGCATGGTAACGCTCCATAAGGCGCGAGCCGGGCTGCGGCCAAGGCTACGGGCGACGTTTTCCAGCTCAACCGGCGCCTGGGCGATACCGGCGCGCAGGTTAATCAGCGCTCGCGGCATAAACATCAGCAGGTAAGCGAGGAACAGCGTCACTTCGGTCTGATACACCGGACGGGCATAGTGGATGGCGACCGTCACCAGCGCCAGCGCGGTGACGATACCCGGCAGTGAGCTGGTGATGTAATTACAGCCTTCCAGCAGGCGGAACAGCCGGCGCGGATAACGCACGCCGAGCCAGGCGATAGGAATCGCGCAGGCGGTGGTCAGCAGCGCGCCGCCCGCTCCCAGTAGCAGGGTCTGGCGCAGCGAATGCCAAAGATCGGCATGCAGCCAGTTCTCCACACCGCCAAGCCATAGCCAGCGGCACAGCACCAGCAGCGGGACGCCCATCGCCAGCATCACCAGCGTCAACAGCAGCAGTTGCGCGCCCCATGCGGCCACGTTGCCCAACGGACGACGCTTCTGTTCTCGCGCCGCGCCGGCGCCGATGCGCGCATAACGCGCTTTGCCGCGCGAGAGGCTCTCCAGTAGCAGGATAGCCAGGCAGCACAGCGCCAGTACCCCTGCCAACATATTCGCCGCCGGTCCGCTAAAGGTGGACTGGAACTGGTCATAAATGGCGGTGGTGAAGGTATCGAAGCGAATCATCACATACAGGCCATATTCCGCCAGCAGATGCAGCGCCACCAGCAGCGCGCCGCCGCAGATAGCCAACCGCAGTTGCGGCAGCACCACGCGGAAGAAAACCTTCCACGGCGGCGTGCCCAACGAGGCGGCAACATCTTCCAGAGTCGGGTCGAGACGACGAAGCACCGCCGCCACCGGCATGTAGATAAAGGGATAGTAGGCCAGCACCGAAAGGAACACCCCGGCGGACAGGCCGTGCAGCGAGGGAACCGCGCTAACCCAGGCATAGCTCTGGACAAATGCTGGGATAGCCAGCGGCGCGACCGCCAGCGCCGACCACAGCTGACGCCCGGCAAGCGCGGTGCGTTCAGTAAGCCAGGCCACCGCCACGCCAAGCGTGATGCAGATGGGCACCGCCAGCAGCGTCAGCCACAGCGTATTGCTGAGCAGTTCGGCCACCCGCGGGCGAAACACCAGGGCTTTAATAGTCGGCCAGCCGGTCTCAATCCCCACCGCGGCCACAAAACCTAAGGGCAGTAACGCCATTACAGAAAACAGTACAGCTAAGGCAACCATCGGAAATGCAGGACGCCTGCGCTCGGGCAGGCGTCCTGTTTTCTTTCCGAGTACCAGACTCAGGACAGACATAGATAAATCACTTCAGCATCAAATTACAGCAGGCCAGCCTGGGTCATCAGGTCGATCACTTTTTTGCTATTCAGCGTTGACGGCTCTACCTTCGGCGCGTCCAGCTCTTTCAGCGGCGTCAGTTTCGGGTTAGAGGCGGCATTCACGCCCACCGCATATTCGAAGGCGTTATTGGTACGCAGCTCATCCTGACCCTGCTTGCCAGTGATCCATTTGATAAACGCCTGCGCCTGCTCTTTATGTTTGCTGGACGCCAGTACGCCGCCGCCGGAGATACTCACGAAAGCGCCCGGATCCTGGTTTTTAAAGTAATACAGCCTGGTGTTTTTGCTGTTCTCGCCGGTTTTCGCCTGGTCGACAAAGCGGTAATAGTGGTAGATCACCCCGCCGTCGATTTGTCCGGCGTTGACCGCTTTCATCACCGTGCTGTTGCCTTTGTAGGCCACGAAGTTCGTTTTCATCGCCTTCAGCCAGTCGAGCGTCGCTTTTTCGCCCTTCAATGCCAGCATGGCGCTGACGATGGCCTGGAAGTCTGCGCCCGATGGAGAGGCGGCCCAGCGCCCTTTCCACTCAGGTTTCGCCAGGTCCATCAGCGAATGCGGCAGCTGAGATTCGCTGATTTTCGCCGGGTTATAGACGAAAACGGTACTGCGGGCAGCAATGCCAATCCAGCGGCCGTGCTCAGGACGATACTGCGGCGCGACCTGATTCAGCGTCGCGGCATCCAGCGGCGCAAACAGTTTGGCGTTATCAACCAGCACCATTGAAGGCGAGTTTTCAGTCAGGAAGACATCCGCCGGCGAGGCTGACCCCTCCTGCACCAGTTGATTACCCAATTCGCTATCGTCGCCGTTGCGCAGCGTGACTTTAATACCGGTTTCTTTGGTAAAGCCGTCAACCCAGGATTTCACCAGGTTTTCATGCTGGGCGTTATACACCACAATGCCGTCGCCATTGTCAGCAGCCATAACCTGCGGAGCGGTAAACAGAGCCGAAGCAGCGAGCATCGCCGCGCAATATGCCGATAAGCGGAAATTCATAAGCTAATCCTTAGTATGGGTAGTCGAAAAGCCGTGGAGAAACCGGGTTGGCACGGATTAAATCACAGAGGAATGTGAATGATAATGAAAACAATTACCATCATTTTAAAAAAGTGAAAAACACCGCCAATTAGAATTTCCTGATGACAAAATGCTTATTTCGACGCGCGACTGAAACAAACATTAAGACAACATTAAGCCAGCAGCTTTAAATATTATCGCTGTTTAAAATCTTGATCGTCTTCACAGATTCTACCCACAACACGGCAACGGACAGCTGTTTGCCGGGTGAAACCATCACTCTTGCCAATAATTTTAAATGAGAATGATCTTGATAATCATTCTCAATATCACATATCATCCTGTTCCAGCAGCAAGATACGAAGAAAAGACGACTAAAAAGCCGAAAATGGATATTTTATGTTTAAGGAAACCCTTTTAAACACTCTGGTTATAGGCTGCGCGTTGCTCATCAGCGCCTGTCACAGCCCGGTTTATCCCCTCTCCCCTGCCGGGGAGCGCGCGCTGGTAGAGCAGGCGGATATTCGCGATACCGCCAGCGGACGCTCCCTGACGCCGCAACAATTGCTGAACCAACTCGCTCAGGCGCCGCTGGTTATTGTCGGCGAAGAACATACTAACACCCAGCATCACCAGATTGAGCGCTGGCTGCTGCAGAACCTTCACACCCTTCGCCCGCAGGGCAGCGTACTGATGGAGATGATTGACCTAAGCCAGCAGGAAGCGGTTAATCGGGTCAAGCAGGCCAGCCTCAGCGGAACGACCGTTTCCGCCACTCGCGCGGCGGAAACGCTGCGCTGGAATCCCGGCTGGCCGTGGGCGCTTTATCGCGATGTCGTGATGACCGCGCTGCAAGCGCCTTATCCACTGCTGGCAGCTAACCTCAGCCGCCAGCAGGTGAGCGATATTTATCAACATCCCACGTTTCCCCGCGGAGCACTTTCCAACAGCCCGCAGGTACATGAATCGCTATCGGCCATTATCTTTCTGATGCATAACGGGCAAATCGATGGCGAGCAGGTTACCTCTATGCTCGCTATCCAACAGCAGCGCGATCGCCTGATGGCGATGCAAATGAAAGCCGCGCCGCGCCCTGCGCTGTTAATTGCCGGCGGTTATCATGCGGCGAAAGATATTGGCGTACCGCTGCATCTGGCCGATCTCAAGGCGGAAAAACCGCTGGTGTTACTGCTGACCACCGACGGCGCCACGCCGACGGCGAAGCAGGCTGATTATGTCTGGTCGGTAGCGGCAGAAAAATGAATATCCCTCTCTCCACACCATTGATAGCATCGCGTCCCCGCTGGTTGGCGGGGACAACGGCAAGCGTGCTTGGCCACCTGGCGCTGGCCGTGCCTTTTATCATTCACTTCGCCTCGCCGCCGGATGCCGCGCCCCCTGCCGCGGTGATGGTGGAGTACGCGCCGGAACTGGAAGTGTCATTTATTCATCCCGAGCTGCCGCCGGGCGTCACCCAGCAGCGCAAAGTCGAGGCGATGACCGAGCAGGAAACAGCCGCGGTGAAAGAGGCGCCGAAGCTACAAATTCACGACAATGCGCAAATAAAGCTGTCCGCCAGCAAACCCGAACCGCAGCGGAAAAAGAAAATCGAGGTTAAAAAACAGTCCCGCCGCCAGCAACAAGAGGAAAAGGGCAATTCAACCATCACCAGCTTCGCCGCGCCCCCGGCGCCGGCCGTCCTTACTCAGCGCACCACCGCGCCGCTCGATAGCGATGCCGCGCGCCTGAGCCACAACAAGATCAGTTGGGAATCGCTGGTGAAAGGCAAAATCAACAAAATGCGCCACTACCCGGAAGATGCGCGCCGCCGTAAACGTACCGGTACCGTCATTATTACCTTCAGCGTCAACGAACGCGGCGAGGTGTTGCAATCGCAGTTGGCGAACTCATCAGGGACCCATTCGCTGGATCGCGCCGCGCTGATGGCGCTGGAAAATGCGCGTCCGCTTCCGCCGCCGCCAAAAGAGCTGCTGCGTAACGGTATAAATAAGGTCACGCTGCCGGTGGAATTCGGCTTATTAAAAATATAAACCCCAGGTTCCCTGTTATTTATTCAGGCAACCCGGACGTTATTTATAACGGTCACTGACCGCTAATAATTTTTTATTTTGGGCAATGTGTCATCGCACTTAGCAATAAGCGCGATGCACGCTGCTGCCCTTTTTGTGCGTTAAATATTTATTACCTCAGGATTGGATTATGGAAAAATCACAAATAATCACGGGGCTCGTCACCGGGCTACTTATCGTCAACGGCCAGGCTTTCGCCGCCGAAAGCGAAGGAGAATCGGTTTTCTCTCCTATCACCATTACCGATAACCCGCTGGCGGAAAATGCCGGCCAGGTCGGCTCCTCAGAGGAGAGCTATACCCGTCCCGGCGCCTACAGTTCGCGAACGCTCAATAAGAATCTGCAAAGCCTCGATGCCTCGCTGCGCAGCATGGCGGGCACCTATACGCAAATCGACCCGCTGCAGGGCACCATCAGCGTCAATATTCGCGGCATGAACGGGCTGGGCCGGGTAAACACCATGGTGGATGGCGTCACCCAGACCTTCTTCGGCATGGCGCCGGCTAACTATCACGGCGGGGCGAATACCGCCGCCGGGGTGCCGCTTGACCCCAACTTCCTGGCCGAAGTGGATATCACCCGCGGCAACAGCGCCGGTTCGCAAGGCGTCAACGCGCTGGCGGGCAGCGCCAACCTGCGCACGATCGGTATCGATGATGTGTTAAAACCGGGGCATCAGGTCGGCCTGCTGTCGCGTTTTTCCGTAGGCGATAACGGACTCGGCCGCACCGGTATGGTAACGGTAGCCGGCAAAACCGACGCCTTCGATAACGGCGGCGGCCTTGGCGCGCTACTCGGCATCAGCGGCACCCGCACCTATGCGACCTATAAAAACGGCGGCGGACGCAGCAGCGAAGAGTTTATCGGCGAAGATAATAAATATCTGCGCCAGGAGCCGCGCTCGCAGCTGTATAAAATCAATTTCAACGTCGATCAATTTAACCGCTTCGAGTTTTCCGGGCGTAATTACCGCAATAGCTTTACCCGTCGCGATATTAGCAGCGACGACTACTATCTGCGCTATAACTATGCGCCGCTCAATGAACTGGTCGAGTTCAATGTTTTAGCCAGCACCAGCCGCGGCAATCAGTCATATAAACCGGAGTCGCTGTATAACTTTAACGACTCCTCGACCACCAATAAGTCCAACGCGCTGGATATGAACAACACCAGCCGTTTTCGTATTACCGACGATCTGTATGCCGCTTTCCAGCTCGGCGGTAAATTAATGGATACCCGCTATTCCCGCCGCTTCGTGCAGGATAATGAGACCGACCATAACGCCTTTGCCCCGGCGGGCAAACAGAAGATCGCCTCGCTCTATAGCGGGCTGACATTAAACAAGGATATTTATCAGCTCGATCTTAATCTTAACTATACCCGTAGCCGGGTACAGGGCTATAAACCGGCCTGTGCAGATAACGAAAAATGCTTCCCGCAAGGGGCAACCCAACTCAACGTTAAAGATAACGGTTTTAATCCCTCGGCGACCTTCTCCGCGCAGGTGACGCCATGGCTGCAGCCGTTCGTCAGCTGGAGCCGTTCATCGCGCGCGCCGAACGTTCAGGAAGTGTTCTTCGCCAACGAGGGCGGCGCATCGATGAACCCGTTCCTGAAACCGGAAAAAGCCGAGACCTGGGAGGCCGGTTTTAACGTTATCAAACAAGGATTATTGAGCGAGCAGGATAGCCTGCATCTGAAAGCTCTGACCTACCGCTCGCGGATTAAAGATTACATCACCAGCGAATCCTTCCTGCTGTGCAGCAACGGGGGGCTGTGTAAAGATGTCGCCAATGCTTCGCCGGATTTCAACGCCAATATCTCGGTTAACGTGACCTCGCCGGTGACCACCGAGGGCTATGAGATTGAAGCCGGATACGACATCGGTTTTGCCTACGCCAATGTGTCGTGGAGCAAGCAGCGCACCGATCAGCCCACCTCTATTGCCAGCACGGTCTATAGCTTCGCCTATAGCGACCTTAGCGATCTCCCCAGCAGCTACGCCACGGTGGATGTGGGCGGGCGCCTGTTCGATCGCAAACTCACCGTCGGCAGCCTGGTGAAATTCACCGGTAAATCAAAACGCCTGAGTACCGAAGGCATTAGCCTCGACACCAACACGGTGCCTAAAGAGAGCATGCCGAATATCCCGACCATTATCGACCTCTATAGCAGCTGGCAGATGACCGATAACGTACTGCTGCGCTTTAGCGTGCAGAACGTAACGAATCGTGACTACTCCGAAGCGCTAAACCGTATGAACCAGAGTCTCGATAACGCCAAAGAGGGCGCCTCTGTTAACACCACCGCCCGCGGCCGCACCTATATTTTCGGCGGCGAAATCCAGTTCTGATCCCTATTTATCAACAAGGATAACCATCATGACTAATCGCAACTTGATAAAACCGCTGGCTGCGCTGCTGCTCGCCGCCCTGCTCCCCCAGCCGGCTTTCGCCATCGATCCACCGCCGCGGGAAGCGTCGCGCTTTGCGATGAAAACCAATTATCTGCAGGAAGCCAATGAAGGGGTTTATGAGCTGGCGTTCGACAATGGCGACAACCTGCTATTCGCCGCGGCGACCGACCGGGTTAACCGCGCGGCCAATAAAGGTTATCTCTACGCCTTTAATCCGGCCACCCTGCAGGTTATCCAGCGCTACGATATGCCCAGGCGCGCCTTCTCGCTGGCGATGAATCAGCCGGCGCGCATGCTTTACGTCGGCCATACCCAGGCGGCTTCGCTGCGTATTAGCCTGTTCGACGCCGCCAGCGGTAAAATCACCCGCACCAGCCCGCGCCTGAGCTTCACTACCGACGGCGCCGCCGATGCGCGCTTCGAACATCTGCGGCATATGGTATACAGCCGCGCCGCTAACCTGTTATTTGTCAGCTACAGCCATATGCTGAAAACCCAGGACGGGATGCGTCCGCTGCATAAATTGTTGATGCTCGACGGCACGACGTTGCAGCTGAAAGGGGAAGTCAAAGGCGCCTATCGCGGCACCGCCTACGGCCTGACGCTGGATGAAAAGACGCAGAAGATCTACGTTGGCGGCCGCGACTATATCAACGAGATCGATGCCAGAACCCAGCAGGTTGTCCGCACCATCCCGCTTAACGCGCCGCAGTTGGCCAGCGCGCAAAACCTGATCGTCGATTCCGACTCAGGGCGTATTTTCGTGGTCGCCTTCGATCACGACGATCGCAGCGGCCCGCACGACGGCCTGTATATTTTCGATCTGAAAGACGGCAAATCGCTGGGTTACGTGCGTACCGGCATCGGCGCCAACGCGGTGCGTTTCAATCCGAAATATAACGAGCTGTACGTGAGTAATTTCACCAGCGGCACCATTAGCGTCGTGGACGGCAAAACCTGGCGCGTGACACATGAATTCCGCACCCCGGTTTATCCTAATCAAATGGTGTTGTCGCCGGACATGGATACCCTGTACGTCGGCATTAAAGAAGGGTTCAATCGCGAGTGGGATCCTGAGGTATTTGTCGAAGGGGCGAAGGAGCGCATTCTGCGCATTGATTTGCGTAAATCGTAATCCGCTAACCACCTGCCCGGCAGGTGGTTATTAGCCTTCGTTGGCCAGCTTCGCGCGCAGGCGCTTAATCGCCTGGCTGTGTAGCTGGCTGACGCGGGATTCTCCCACCTCCAGCACCGCGCCAATCTCTTTAAGGTTTAGCTCTTCCTGGTAGTAAAGGGTGAGGACCATTTTTTCGCGTTCCGGCAAGGCTTCAATCGCCTCGATGACCCGCTGGCGCAGGCTGCCTTCCAGCAGATGATGCAACGGATTGGCCTCTTCATGCCCTTCCAGTAGTCGTTCGGCATTCTCGCCCTGCTCTTCCCGCCATTCGTCATAGGAGAACAGCTGGCTGTTATTGGTATCCAGTAGGATTTGTCGGTACTCGGCAAGGGTGATACCCAACGTCTGCGCGAGTTCGCTTTCCGTGGCCGGGCGGCCCAGCTGCTGCTCCAGCTTCTGCATCGCCTGGGCGACTTCGCGGGCGTTACGCCGCACGCTGCGCGGCACCCAATCGCGGCTACGCAGTTCATCGAGCATTGCGCCGCGGATACGTTGCACCGCATAGGTGGTAAAGGCCGTTCCCTGTAGCGAGTCGTAACGCTCGATGGCGTTCAACAACCCGATTCCCCCGGCCTGCAGCAGATCGTCAAGCTCGACGCTCGCGGGCAGCCTGACCTGCAGGCGTAACGCCTCGTGCCGCACTAACGGAACGTAGCGCAGCCAGAGGGAATTTTTGTCCATCACGCCTTCGGCGGTATACAAATCGCTCACTATTTCTGAAACCTGCGGATAAGAGAGTCAGCGCTATTATGCGCAGGGGCAAAAATGCCAATCGCCGGAAAAACCGCATAAAAGCGTCTCTATTTACGACATGCTCCGCCGTTGCGCCGTTTTACGCCGGGTGGCTATGGCATAAAGCAAAAACCCCGCCGAAGCGGGGTTGCGATGCGACAGTAATCAGGCGTGCGATTAACGCAGCAGAGACAGGACGTTCTGAGTCGACTGGTTAGCCTGCGCCAGCACGGAGGTACCCGCCTGCTGCAGGATGTTCGCGCGGCTCATGTTGGACACTTCGGTCGCGTAGTCAGCATCCTGAATACGGGACTGGGAAGCGGACAGGTTGTTAACGGTGCTGTTCAGGTTGTTGATAACAGAATCGAAACGGTTCTGTACCGCACCCAGGGAGGAGCGCAGTTGGTCAACCTGGGACAGGGCGTTGTCTAAAACTGAGAGAGGATCAGCTGTTTTAGCTTGGGTAGATAGCTGGGCACCTTTGCTCACTTTACCATCAGCATCAATCGTAGCTTTTGCATAAGACACCTTCCCATCAGCATCAGTGCTTTTAACAACATAACCGTCATTACCTTTTTCATCTTTAAAAGTACGTAATTCTTCACCGGCTTTGAGGCCTGAAGTTACTGCTACTTCTCCAGTTTTTACAGTTGACAGTGTATTGATTTTCTTATCACCAAGATCGATATCAGTTTGAATAGTTGCTTTCTCGTCGGTTTTAGAAGAGAAAGTAACTTTGCCATCGGCACCTAAAGTTGCGCTGTAGCGTTCTGAGCCATCTTTAGACTGAACAAAGTACTTAGTAGTTGTACCATTGTTGTATGAATACAATTTGCCATCAATTTCATTAGGAGCAGTCGTTTCACTATCAGACATAGTTGGCGCACCAGTTACATCGACCTTAGTTAACGCTGTAGCACCAACATTGTTAGTATTCATCTGATTAGCCACGCTGAACTTATCCAGACCCAGAGTCTTCGCATTGATATCTTTCAGATCGATATCGATAGTTTCGCCGTCGTTGGCGCCGACCTGGATGGTCAGCTTCTGGTCGCCGCTCAGGACTTTAACGCCGTTGAAATCGGTCTGTTCGGAGATACGGTTGATTTCTGACAGACGCTGGGAGATTTCATCCTGGATGGACTGCAGGTCGCTTGCGGAGTTAGAACCGTTCTGCGACTGTACGGTCAGACGACGGATGTTCTGCAGGTTATCGTTAACTTCGTTCAGCGCGCCTTCGGTGGTCTGCGCCAGGGAGATACCGTCGTTAGCGTTACGGGAAGCCTGAGTCAGGCCTTTGATGTTAGCGGTAAAACGGTTGGAGATCGCCTGACCCGCGGCATCGTCCTTGGCGCTGTTGATGCGCAGACCGGAAGACAGACGCTCAATCGCCGTGCCCAGGGAAGACTGGGATTTGTTCAGGTTATTTTGCGCCATCAGCGACAGGCTGTTGGTATTAATTACTTGTGCCATTATATGCATTCCTTACGAGTCAGTTGCGTTCAGTGCAACGTGGTTAAAAGGTTCGGGCTTGCTTGCCCACGGCGTCAACCACCGTCCCTTCTGGTATCGACGTATCCTCTGCAACCTTTAGCCATTTTTTGAAAAATTTTTGCCCCTCCGCCAATGGCGAAAATAACGCGCTTTTTCCCTCTTCTATTACGCCATCGCCTTTTTCACTTTTTCGGTAAACTTTTTTTCCACTGGGCCGATAACGCAATAAGCGAATAACGTCATTAGTAAGGAGAAACACCAATGGCATCGATCAGTTCCTTAGGCATCGGCTCAGGACTCGACCTCAACGGTTTACTGGACAAACTCAGCAAGGCGGAACAACAGCGCCTGACGCCGTATACCACTCAGCAAACCAGCTATAACGCGCAGCTAACGGCTTACGGCACGTTAAAAAGCTCGCTGGAAAAATTCGATAACCTGAGCAAGGAGCTGGCCAAGCCGGAGTTTTTCAACAGCACCACCGCCACCAAGCACGACCAGTTCACCATCACCACCACCAATAAGGCGGTGCCGGGCAACTATAGCGTTGAAGTGCAGAAGCTGGCGCAGCCGCAAACCCTGACCACCCAGGCGACAATTACCGACCAACAAGAGAAACTAGGAACCGCCGGCAACAGCGACCGCTCCATTACGATCACCGCCGGCGACCCGCCAAAACAGACCACGATTCCGCTGAGCGACGACCAGACCTCGCTGCTGGAGATGCGCGATGCCATTAACGGCGCTAAAGCCGGCGTCACCGCCAGCATTATGCGCGTCGGCGACAATGACTATCAGCTGGCGCTGAGCTCCTCCACCACCGGCGAGAAAAACACCGTGTCGGTGCAGGTGAATAACGACGATAAACTCGGCGCCATCCTCAACTATGACAGCAGCAGCAAAAGCGGCGCGATGAAGCAAACCGTCGCCGGGCAGGATGCGGAGATCGTCGTCAACGGCACCAAAATTAAGCGCAGCACCAACTCGATTGCCGATGCGCTGCAGGGCGTCACCATTGATCTGAAAACCACCACCAAAGCCGGCGAACCGCAAAACCTGGTGATCGGCATCGATAAAAGCGGCACCGCCGACAAAATCAAAGAGTGGGTCGATAACTACAATTCGCTGCTCGACACCTTCGGCTCGCTGACCAAATACACCCCGGTGAAAAGCGGTGAAGCGCAAAGCGCCAAGAACGGCGCGCTGCTGGGCGATAACACCCTGCGCGGCATTCAGTCGTCGATTAAAAGCGCCCTCAGCGCCGCTCAGGACAACCCGGAGCTGAAAGGCCTTGGTAACCTCGGGATCTCAACCAATCCCAAAACCGGCAAGCTTGAAGTCGACAGCACGAAACTCAATAAAGCGCTCGACGAGAAACCGGATCAGGTCGCCAACTTCTTCGCCGGCAATGGCAAAGACACCGGGATGGCCACCGAAATCCATAATGAAATCCAGAACTATATTAAAGCGGGCGGCATCATCGAGAACTCGACCAAAAGTATCAACACCAATCTCGATCGCCTGAATATCCAGATCGACACCGTTTCCGATAGCATCCAGAACACTATCGATCGCTATAAACAACAGTTTGTTCAGTTGGATACCATGATGTCCAAGCTGAGCAGCACGGGTAACTACTTACAACAGC
This sequence comes from Klebsiella sp. CN_Kp091, assembly GCF_040065095.1. NCBI lineage: Bacteria > Pseudomonadati > Pseudomonadota > Gammaproteobacteria > Enterobacterales > Enterobacteriaceae > Klebsiella > Klebsiella sp. CN_Kp091. The sequence goes on from NZ_JBEAIO010000002.1 coordinate 28,967, forward strand.
AGTTCTCGTCCCAGTAACCCCTAATCAGGTAATGAAACAGCATGTATAACCGTAGCGGCACGCAAGCCTACGCACAGGTCAGTCTGGAAAGCAGCGCGATGAGCGCCAGTCCGCACCAGTTAATCGTAATGTTGTTCGACGGGGCGCTTAACGCCCTGCTTCGCGCACGCATCCTGATGAATCAGGGGGATATCGCCGGTAAAGGCCTGGCGCTGTCGAAGGCTATCAACATCATCGACAACGGGTTGAAAAGCGGCCTCGACCACCAGCAAGGTGGAGAAATCGCCGATAATCTGGCGGCGCTGTACGATTATATGAAGCGACGCCTGATGCAGGCCAACCTGCATAATGACGAAGCGGCGATCGTCGAAGTGGTCAAGCTGCTGGAGAATATCGCCGATGCCTGGCGGCAAATTGGGCCAAACTATCAACCTGCTCAGGGTACATTGTGATGGAACGCCAACAGCAGCTTTTAGCCGCCTATCAGCAGATCCATACCCTGAGCAGTCAGATGATTGCCCTGGCGCGCGCCGGGCAATGGGAAGCGCTGGTGGAAATGCAGTTTGCCTACGTGACGGCGGTTGAGAAAACTGCCGAATTTACCGGCAAAGCGGGGCCATCGCTGGCTCTGCAAGAGATGCTCAACGCTAAGTTGCAGCAGATTATCGACAACGAAGGGGTACTGAAAGGGCTGTTGCAGCAGCGGATGGAGCAATTAAAAACGCTGATCGATCAATCCACTCGCCAGAACGCGGTCAACAACGCTTACGGCCAGTTCGACGATCGCTCGCTCCTGCTTGGCGAACTGCAGTCCGATAATGTGGTCGCCATCAAGAGCAAAAGCGAAGAATTACAATAACAACAACAGCCTCACAGCCAGATATTCCGGCCAGGAAGCGCATGATGGGTCTCACCAGGGCAATGCAGAGTGTTGCCTGGTAAGCCATCGGCGGGTTTTACAGGGCTAATAAGCAATAATATATAATCTATTATTTTATTTACGCTTCATACATTCATCAATTAAATATTCCAAACATCGCGCCAGCTAAAATAAGCCACTCACGGGCTTAGGGAAATATGCCTGTAAAATATACTATGTTATCTTGACCGGATTAATATGATATTACTCACGGGATAAAACATGGATGTATTCTTCGGGAAATGAGTGCCCCTGCGTTAGCTCTTAAAGGTGTTTCATCAACGGTAAAATGAATACAAATAGGCAATACCATATATGAAATTAATAATAAGAAATCACTTAATTTTCAAGCAGATAAGATATACTTTAAAAACCATCGGGAAAGGTGTTAATTTCCAAACAGCAATTAGGGTAATAATAATGATTAGCGGGTAAGTAAAATCATTACTTTCGAAGTTAAAAATCCACGAAACGACTATGGCAAAGGCAATACAAACAACCATGTCAGGATTTCACGCAGGCGGGCAATCTCTTTATCAGTGAAGCCATATTCACGAAGATCATCTTCTGTTAGCTGCTTTCCCACGCCAGGCTCCTCCATGCTGGTTATATATGTCTCCAACGTTTCCGACTGAAGATTCCCGTTATGTCGCTCAGCCAAATGCTCAGGTGTCATGCAGACAGCCGGGTTTACCACAGCCCGTGGAATCTTGCCCCTGAAGTTGCCAGGGGTCAAGCGCGCGTTCATACCCTACAACGGTTTCACGCCCGAACCGCCAGAATGCTGTCAGTTTAAAGGAAAACGTCACGCTAGCGCCCCGCCTTCATCCTCCCAGCGGCAGACCATATCGTACAGGTCCCGCTCGTCGTATTCATCGTGGAATATGATCACAACCCCTCAGACGATGGTTAGTCATAACCTTAGTTTAGTTGCTGGTAGGGAGGTATATAGAGGAAATAAATTACTGTAGAAAATCACTGCCTGTCAGGCAGTGATTTTCATAACGCGCTAAAATTTTAGTGTTATTTTCTGCTTTATACTTTATTGAGTCGTTTAATTCTAAATCCTTTACTTACTTTAACAATGTTTCTCTCTATCAATATATAGAAGATATACCCTGAAACAACGGTAAATATCGTAGCTATGAGGAAGACGAGCAAACCACTCAAGTTAAAGCCTAGCTTTACCATTATTTTAGTTATCAGCGGAATTGAGAACACTTGGACCAGGTAGATTGAGTATGAAGCATTACCAATCTCCGTGAAAACATTATTTTTCACATCACTACAAAGTACAGCAACAAACACAATAAAAAATGAAATCCCCCCCGCAAATAAAGGTCTTTCGATGGAGTATAAATCAACGGGGATTGATAGAGAATAAAATAAAACCATCCCGATTAACGTTGTTACAAGGAGTAGCCTGATGTTGGCCTGGATTGATGATATTCTTTTGCTGGTATAGTATGCAATGATACCAAACGCAAACTCCATAGAAATGGGTTTAATTACCCCCAGGATAGATAGCACAAGTATAATTCCGACAAGAGAAATTATTTTAATATTGTGATTTTTAATAAATAAACACAATGAAAAAATAGCATAAAAAAACATTTCTAACTCAAGACTCCAACCAACGTACAGAGTGGGGTAATTGAAGCCTAAATAACTACTAACAAAAAACAATGATGCAATATTTTGATATGTTGTATATATCGTATCCCTAAATATTTCTGGCATGACCGATTGAATTAATATCAATGTAACAGTCATCATCCAGTAAATGGGAACTATTCGCAACACTCGATCTTTCGCAAAAACATAAGGGGATTTTCTTTTATTATCATCTATCATCGCCATAATAAATCCAGAAATAACAAAAAATATATCAACCCCCAAAGCCCCCCACCTTCCTATTAACGTATGGTCTACAAACCCAAACCCATATTTATTGACTATACCGACAGAATGATATGCTACCACCATTATTACAGCTAAAGCCCTTAGCATTTGTATGTTATTAATCATTTGACCATTCCATTTTATTCAACCACATTATATTTATATCCTTTTCATATAGCACAAGAAATAAATTGTCACAAGGAAAACATAAAAATTTCATCTGCAATGGAATTTGCAGCGTTGACATCATGAATGTATGATGATTCGGAAGTCTCCAATTATCGTTAAACAGGAATTTGAATGGGAACGAATGTTGCGTAAAGGACCTGGCAAAAGGATGAAGAGTTTCTAATTAGGAGAGGAAACAAAATATAGATATGAAATCAAAAAAACACAACACAAAACAAAGAGTTTTAGTCACTATCCTGTCTCCAGCATTAAATGTAACATCGCTATCAAGACAAATGCCACAACGACGAAGAATACAACGACCTGAAGCCACATCATAAAAAATTCGCTAGACAACACTTCATCTTCTTAACTAATGAAATAAATAATTCATAATTCCATTTACACCTTATTAATTCACAAATTAATTATCTTCGGGTAAATAAAAAGTTATCGTCTATATCATCGACGGAATCAATGTTGTTCTTGGCGGTATGCAGGTTATCGGAGGTTTTGGAATAACGGCTAGCTCATTAATGACAGGAAACGTTATTGGCGTTATTGCTGGTACAACATTGATGTTTCATGGCTTTGGCGCAATAGCTGAAAAGTTAGATGGTGTTAATTTTACAGAAAATATTATGAAGATGCATCTCAATTTTTAGGATTTAGTAGAGAGTTAGGAAAGCTTTTATATCAGGTAGTCGATCTTTCAACCTCTTTTTATGGCCTTGCCAAATTTACCTTAAAACCAGAAGCGTGGCGCTTATTTTATTTTACTGGCCCAGATTTTTACCGAAAAGTAACAACCATGAGTAAGCCAGCCATGGCGTTAAAAGGGATATCCTCAACGGTAAAAGGGATACAGATAGGTAACACGATGTATGAAGTTAAAGATAAATGACTATCTTATTTTTAGATACAATTTCTATAGTTGAGCGCCATTGGAAACGGAGTTAGTTTGTAAACTACCGAGAAACCGAATAATAAAATGAACAAATAGGCAAAATGATTAATTAACTCATAACCATAACACCCATGAATGAGCACTATAAAAACAATAAAAAAACCTAATACTCCAGCCCACAGTCTTTTGCGAAGATCATCGATTAAATCAAAATAGTTTTTGTTTTGGCTTTCTTGTCGCGCCAGGATTTCACGCAGGCGGGCAATCTCTTTATCGGTGAAACCATGTTCACGAAGATCATCTTCTGTTAGCGGCTTTCCCACGCCAGGCTCCTCCATGCTGGTTATATATTTGTCCAACGTTTCCGACTGAAGATACCCATTGCGTTGCTCAGCCAAATGCTCAGATATAATGCCACTGCCGGGGTTACCACAGTCTGTGGAATATTGCCCCTGAAGTTGCCAGGGGTCAAGCGCGCGCGTTCATACCCTACAACGGCTTCACGCCTGATCCGCCAGAATGCTGTCAGTTCAAAGGAAAAACGTCACGCTAGCGCCCCGCCTTCATCCTCCCAACGGCAGACCATATGGTACAGCTCCCGCTCGTCGTATTCATCGTGGAATCTATTCACAACAACCTCCAGACGATTGTTAGACACGATCTAAGTTTAGTTGTTGGTAAGGAGGGGGCATATCAAGAAGAGTAAAAGCGGCGATTACTCGCTATCCTGTCGCCAGGTTTCATGAAACATCGCTATCGCAACAAAAGCTAAAACGACAAAAAATACAACGGTCTGAAGCCACAGCATAACGCCTCCGCGGAGCAAAATTTGCGCAGATTATTTGCTACAGAGCCGAGAAACGATAGTGAATTACCATCCAAATTTAAATTTTCACCTTACCCCGATAACACAAAAATGCCTCTCTTCTGGCTGACAAGCCGGTAGTTCGGGCTAAGCCAACACTAAGTCCACCATCGTCGCTATCGCTCCCCAAAAGACCAACAGACCGAGAAAAATCCCAATCCATACCTTACGCCGCAATTGATGGTCTACTTTTTCGGACATCTGCTATTCCAAATTAGAATTATTTTGGCAAGACCATACAGTTTGTAGTGGTAGTAGTCAGATCGTTTGTATCGATCGATGAACTGCTATTGATCTGCATCCCCTATCAATTGTAGTGATATTTCAGGATCATTCATTCACCGTTTGATGGGTCCAAATCAAGGTAGAGGCGAGCAGTTTTTTGCCGTTGTCGCCGTAAATAGACAAAACCGCCAGCGTTAAGCATAGCGGTTTGCACGAAGAAATTGCGCCGAGATTTTATGACTAAACCGGCATATTCATAATATGACCATTCAAATTTTGTAACTTATCAGGACCGTCCAAGAGCACACCAGACAACAGTTAGTTACACACAACGATTTCCCCCCACCTCCCAAGCTCATCTAAGTTTGGATGCGCTTTCATGTCCCATATATGCCCCATTCACATTACCGGGAAATCATCATCTACCTGAGTTGCGCAGTTGGTAATGAAGGTCACTACACTGGACACCACAATATCGTTAAGTGCTTCCCCTTCGATAGCTTCCCCCTCCCTGGTGATTAGCGAACGGCCCATTACTTTTGTGAAGTCTATTTTCCCGTCGTAAGTCATCATCACAGTACTATCTGGCGTGGTCTTCATTGATACATCGCAGATAAGATCGACGGTTAACGCCCTCACGGTGTAATCAGTCGCCGACGAAGGATAATCCATCAGATAACTCTCCCATGTTACGCATCAGCCAGAGGCTGGCTTTCCCCCTCCGAAGTTGACTTGTCCACAAAGTAGAGCTGATTGTCTGAGAATGCTCTATAGCTCGCTGAGCACTGGTTTTATATACAGTCATTTTGATGTGTTTTAAATTAAAGACATGAAACAAAAACAACGTAATCTATTGTTTTGATTATCTTTTTTTTGGTTATCTTTTCATGCTATGGAGCTATGAAATAAAACTGGTATTACAACATCATATTTGTGATCCAAGTCATTTACATTTTATCAATACCGATTTATCTCAAAAAAATTGTACTACAATTACACATTAAGAAGAATATTCATATCTATATGATACATAAAGATAAAAATGAATTTACACACACCTTTTTAACCATTATATTTACATATTCATACATAAAATAATTATATTTACTCGTTTTTACACACATACTGGTGGAGCAAATGAAACACATAAAAGAACTCGACGGCCTACGTGGTCTGATGGCTCTTTGGGTCGTTGCCGGGCATGCTTATGAAGCAATCCCACCTCTTTCAGGCATGATCCCTATGACCCTAATGAATGATTTCGCTGTGGATGTTTTCATCATTCTTAGCGGCTTTGTGATCTTTAACTATTTAAACAAAAACCCTTTAGTGCCTTACAAAAAATACATACAGCAGAGAGCATTAAGATTATTTCCAATATATTTAGTTGTTATGGCCTTAACAATTTCAAGCATATATTTCTATAGAGATATATTGGTCACGTCACCGTTATCACCATCTACTGACTTTAGGATCCATCAAATAGACACCTTTCTTGACAATATGATTCAACACATTGTCCCGCATCTATTCCTCTTGCAAGGTATTGTCCCTGAGAAAATGTTACATCTCTCCGGAACAACGATTGTTGGTCAGGCATGGAGCGCTTCTGTTGAGTGGCAGTTCTATCTGATTGCCCCGCTGCTTTTTATGATTTGCAATAAGGTAATACAGTCCCCAACTGTAAAGAAATCCATCATCATAATCATCTCAATTTTTTTATTCTTAGTAATTAGCAGGATGATTAACAACAAGGCATTCATTGGGACTGGTGCAGCGGCATTTTTTATTGGCTTTATGTCATTTTACTATCTTCGTGATATTTTTCCAAAAATAACAGACCGCAACATAATTCTAACTTCCTTATGCCTGTGCGTTGCAATAATTCTTATTTTGAAGAAAGATTGCATTGGTTATCTGATTTGGATTATTGTATTCTCTGCGACATTAATTAAAAGCAAAAGAGAAAAAGATAACATCATCACAAAAATATTCATCAACAATCTATCTCAGACCATTGGAAAAGTTTCATATTCAGTATACATGGTTCACATGTTAGTTATCTACATCATTCTTTATACAATGACTTCATTGCAGCTACCTTTAAACATGTATTTTATGTTAGTTCCCCTATCGATTGCATTATCTCTAATTATTTCAGTTTACACATATAAGTTCATAGAACGACCTATGATGAATTTAGGTAAAAAAGAAAAAATAGCTCACAATTAAGAACTTCCCTCACCCGTTGATGGGTGAGGTTTTCATATTACAAAATTCTAATAAACAGCATTTGCAGAAAGTCCGAATCCGCTCACCGAGTGACGGCTTTTCATCTGAAAAGATGTAATCGAAATAGCTCTGCTCAAGTGCAGTTACCGAATCGGCAATAGCGTACAGCGTGGCAACATCGATGCTGACCACATCCTACTTACCTATAACCACCCATTCATGCCATTCGGCGTCGGTAAAGAAACGGCCTGGACACAGCATGTAGTCAATCTGGACAGTAGCGCGAACATAGTTGATGGTGTGACGCTGAGCGAGCCTGTTGTATTTATGCTCGCGGTTGCGCGCCCTTTAATAGTCACTTTGGCACTCGTATCGTCAGGATAAACAACATTGACGCGGGTGTTTACCGCATCAACCAGCTCCTGGACATCCTTACTGGCGACGTAATAACAAACGACACCAACAAACTCTTCGATACTGTGGCCGCACAGAGAAATAACTGGCTGCCCGGTCTCTCTGTTGAACTTTGGTGCGCCAAACTCATCGGTAGGCAGGCGATGTGGTAAAACTCATGCTCCACCGGCGGACACTGCACTGTGAGCAGTAATCGACCGTTAGCGTAATAATGAACTTCGGTATGTGTCCGAACCATTCATGCATCTGCTGTTCCATTCTGGCTTTCTGCCAGCCGCCGGCGCGAAGCATTACGACATCTCTCTTCAATATTCCGGCCTATCCAGATTGTGCAGCCCCAGCGCAGAGTAAAGCTTCGCGTTTAACTCCAGACTGGCCTGCCACGTGAACGGTACTGTAGTGACACGCAATAGGATAAAACTGACAAAGAATAGATATTATATAGAGTTATCACACCTAAACCGGCATATTCATAATGTCCTGATAGGCCGCCACCAGCTTATTGCGCACCTGCACGCCCATCTGCAATGAAACTGAAGATTTCTGTAAATCAACCATCACATCATTCAGGCTGATGCCCGGCACACCCAGCTCGAAGTTCTGCGCCTGTTGACGCGCGGCCTGCTGAGTATCGCTGATTTTACCCAGCGCGGCGGTCAATTCACTGGCAAAACTGACTCCCTGCGGTACGCTATTCTGCCCGTTATTTCCCGCCTGAATCGCCATCGCCTGCATCTGTTGCAGTACGCCTTCAATACCCTGAATCGCCATCTTTTCCTCAATACTATCGTGATCGCCAGGCGCTATTTCACCCTGTACTTCTCCAATGCTGCACACCCTAACACAGCGATTTTTACTTAAAGCGGTTAATTAGCTGCAAAAAACCCGGCTTATCGGGCAATCAGAATCATCTGATAAGACGAATAATGGCCTGCCCAGAAATGGGAGCGCCGCTATTGAGAAAAGATGTGTATCAGGGAGTCTGTTTTGTCACATAACGCTATCCATACCGTTCGTCAGCACGCCAGCACGCGTCGCCGCCTGAACGCCAGCGAAGGATACCGCCAACCATGAGTGCCTCGTTATCCGCCGGCGAAAGCCGCGACAACGGCCTGCAGGCCATCTGGAGCCGTCTGCGCGCCAATCCAAAAATACCGCTGCTGGTCGCCGCCTCCGCCGCTATCGCCATTATCGTCGCGCTGCTGCTGTGGGCGAAAAGCCCGGATTATCGCGTGCTGTACAGCAATCTGAACGATCGCGACGGCGGCGCTATCGTCACCCAGCTGACGCAGATGAACATCCCCTACCGCTTCGCCGAAAACGGCGCGGCGCTGATGATCCCGGCGGAGAAAGTGCATGAAACCCGCCTGCGTCTGGCGCAACAAGGGCTGCCGAAGGGCGGCGCCGTTGGCTTCGAACTGCTGGATCAGGAAAAATTCGGTATCAGCCAGTTCAGCGAACAGATTAACTATCAGCGCGCTCTCGAAGGCGAACTCTCACGCACTATCGAGTCGCTGGGGCCGGTGCAGAATGCGCGTGTGCACCTGGCGCTGCCGAAACCCTCGCTGTTCGTCCGCGAGCAAAAATCCCCTTCCGCCTCTGTCACCCTGACGCTGCAGCCGGGTCGTGCGCTGGATGATGGCCAAATCAACGCTATCGTCTATATGGTATCGAGTAGCGTCGCCGGCCTGCCGGCGGGCAACGTCACCGTGGTCGATCAGGCCGGACGCCTGCTGACGCAGTCCGACGGCACCGGGCGCGACCTCAACGCCTCGCAGCTGAAATATGCCAACGAAGTGGAAAACGGCTATCAGCGACGCATTGAAACCATCCTGGCGCCGGTGGTCGGCAGCGCCAACGTTCGCGCTCAGGTGACCGCGCAGATCGATTTCGCCTCCCGCGAGCAGACCGACGAACAGTATCAGCCGAACCAGCAGCCCGAGAAAGCGGCGATCCGTTCGCAGCAAACCAGCAGCAACGAGCAAATCGGCGGGCCGCAGGTGGGCGGCGTCCCTGGGGCGTTATCCAACCAGCCGAGCGCGCCGGCCACCGCGCCGATTGAAACCGCTAAACCGGCGGCCAATAACGCCAACAACGCGACCAACACCCGTAGCGCCGCGGCCAACAGCGGCCCGTTAAGCACCCGACGCGACGCCACCACCAACTACGAACTCGATCGCACCATCCGCCATACCCAACAAAAAGCCGGGACGGTGGAACGTCTGTCGGTCGCCGTGGTGGTGAACTATAGCCTCAACGCCGACGGCAAAGCGCAGCCGATGAGTAAAGAACAACTGGCGCAGATTGAAGCGCTGGTGCGCGAAGCGATGGGCTACTCCAGCACCCGCGGCGATAGCCTGCAGGTGGTCAATACGCCGTTTACCGACAATCAGATGACCGGCGGCGAGCTGCCGTTCTGGCAGAGCCAGGCGTTTATCGATTTGCTGCTCGAGCTGGGACGTTACCTTCTGGTGCTGCTGGTCGGCTGGGTATTGTGGCGCAAGCTGATTAAGCCACAGCTGCAGCAGCGTCAGGCCGCACAGCAAGCTGCGGTCGCCGCCGCCAGCGCGCCGGTCGCTAAAGCAAACGACAGCCATAAACCAAGCAATGAGGAGCTGGCGCTGCGTCGTAAATCGCAGCAGCGCGTCAGCGCAGAAGTCCAGAGCCAACGCATCCGCGAACTGGCGGATAAAGATCCGCGGGTCGTCGCTCTGGTAATCCGCCAATGGATGAGTAACGAACTATGAGCCTGACCGGAACCGATAAAAGCGCCATTTTACTGATGACGCTGGGCGAAGACCGCGCGGCGGAGGTGCTCAAGCACCTCTCCTCCCGCGAAGTCCAGCTTTTGAGCGGCACCATGGCCGGCATGAGCCAGGTCTCGCATAAACAGCTCGGCGAGATCCTGTCTGAATTTGAAGACGATGCCGAACAGTTCGCCGCCCTGAGCGTCAACGCCAGCGACTACCTGCGATCGGTGCTGGTGAAAGCGCTGGGCGAAGAGCGCGCCGCCAGCCTGCTGGAGGATATCCTCGAATCCCGTGAAACCACCTCCGGGATGGAAACACTCAACTTTATGGAGCCGCAGAGCGCCGCCGATCTGATCCGCGATGAACACCCGCAGATCATCGCCACCATCCTGGTACACCTCAAGCGCGGCCAGGCGGCGGATATTCTGGCGCAGTTCGATGAGCGCCTGCGCAACGACGTGATGCTGCGTATCGCCACCTTCGGCGGCGTACAACCAGCGGCGCTGGCGGAGTTGACCGAAGTGCTCAACAACCTGCTCGACGGCCAGAACCTCAAGCGCAGCAAAATGGGCGGAGTGCGTACCGCCGCCGAGATTATCAACCTGATGAAAACCCAGCAGGAAGAAGCCGTTATCGACGCGATGCGCGAATACGATGGCGAGCTGGCGCAGAAGATCATCGACGAGATGTTCCTGTTCGAAAACCTGGTGGAGGTCAACGATCGCAGTATCCAGCGCCTGCTGCAGGACGTGGACAGCGAGTCGCTGCTGATTGCCCTGAAGGGCGCCGAGCAGCCGCTGCGCGAGAAGTTCCTCAAAAACATGTCCCAGCGCGCGGCCGATATTCTGCGCGACGATCTCGCCAACCGCGGGCCGGTGCGCATGTCGCAGGTGGAAAACGAACAGAAAGCGATTCTGCTGGTGGTAAGACGGCTGGCGGAGAGCGGCGAAATGATCATTGGCGGCGGCGAGGACACCTATGTCTGATCGCATTAATTCCATGCCCTGGCAGCCCTGGTCGCTCAACGACCTTGGCGACGCGGCGCCGGCTTTCGAACCGCCGCTACCGACGCTGGATAACGAAGCCTTGCAGCCTGACGCTCAGGCGGAACTGCAGCAGCAGCTTGCCGCCCTGCGCCTACAGGCCGAGCAGCAAGGTCAGCAATCCGGTTATGCCGATGGTCAGCAAAAAGGCTATGAAGCTGGATTTCAGCAGGGGCTTGAGGAGGGTCGCCAGCAGGGGCTGCTGGAAGCACAGCAGCAGCAACAGCCGCTGACCGACCACTGGCAGCAGCTGGTGAGCGAGTTTCAGCACACCCTTGACGCGCTCGATTCGGTCATCGCCTCACGCCTGATGCAGCTGGCGCTGACCGCCGCGAAACAGGTGCTTGGCCAGCCTCCGGTCTGCGACGGCACCGCCCTGCTGACGCAAATTCAACAGTTGATCCAGCAAGAGCCTATGTTCAACGGCAAGCCGCAGCTGCGCGTACACCCGCAAGATTATGAGCGCGTTGAGCAGCAGTTAGGCACCACTCTCAGCCTGCACGGCTGGCGGCTGCTGGCGGACGGCGATCTACACCCCGGCGGCTGTAAGGTCAGCGCCGAAGAGGGCGATCTCGACGCCAGTCTCGCCACCCGCTGGCATGAATTGTGTCGCCTCGCCGCGCCGGGAGCGCTGTAATGACCGCCCGTCTCGGCCGCTGGCTGAATTCGCTTGAAGCGCTGGAACAGCGTATCGCCCGAACGCCGACCGTGCGACGCTACGGTCGGCTGACCCGCGCCACCGGCCTGGTGCTGGAAGCCACCGGCCTGCAGCTGCCGCTCGGCGCGACCTGCCTTATCGAACGCGACGGCGGCGACGGTGTGCAGGAAGTGGAGAGCGAAGTGGTCGGCTTTAACGATCAGCGGCTGTATCTGATGCCGCTGGAAGAGGTCGAAGGGATTGTGCCGGGAGCGCGGGTTTACGCCCGCAGCGCGGCGGACGGCCAGCACGCCGGTAAACAACTGCCATTGGGCCCGGCGCTGCTGGGACGCGTGCTCGACGGCGGCGCCAGGCCGCTTGACGGCCTGCCCGCACCGGAAACCGGCTATCGCGCGCCGCTGATTACCGCGCCGTTTAACCCGCTGCAGCGTACCCCTATCGAGCAGGTGCTGGACGTCGGCGTGCGCACCATCAACGGCCTGCTGACCGTTGGACGCGGCCAACGTATGGGACTGTTCGCCGGCTCCGGCGTCGGTAAAAGCGTACTGCTGGGCATGATGGCCCGCTACACCCAGGCCGACGTTATCGTCGTCGGCCTGATCGGCGAACGCGGCCGGGAAGTCAAAGACTTTATCGAGAATATTCTTGGCGCCGAAGGCCGCGCGCGTTCGGTGGTGATCGCCGCCCCGGCAGATGTATCGCCGCTGCTGCGCATGCAGGGCGCCGCTTACGCCACCCGCATCGCTGAAGATTTTCGCGATCGCGGCCAGCACGTGCTGCTGATCATGGATTCGCTCACCCGCTATGCGATGGCGCAGCGCGAAATCGCGCTGGCGATCGGCGAACCGCCGGCTACCAAAGGCTATCCGCCCTCGGTATTCGCCAAACTGCCGGCGCTGGTTGAACGCGCGGGCAACGGTATCAGCGGCGGCGGTTCGATCACCGCCTTCTATACCGTACTCACCGAAGGGGACGATCAGCAGGATCCGATCGCCGATTCGGCACGCGCGATCCTCGATGGTCACGTGGTGCTGTCCCGACGGCTGGCGGAAGCCGGTCACTACCCGGCTATCGATATTGAAGCCTCGATCAGCCGCGCGATGACGTCGCTTATCGATGAGGAACATTATCGCCGGGTACGCACCTTTAAACAGATGCTGGCCAGCTTCCAGCGCAACCGCGATTTGATAAGCGTCGGCGCCTATGCCGCCGGTAGCGACCCGCTGCTGGATAAAGCCATTACCCTGTATCCGCAAATGGAGACCTACCTGCAGCAGGGAATTTTCGAGCGCTGCGGTTATGACGAAGCCTGCCAGCAGCTACAGCAGTTGATTGTATAACGCCATCGGAGACGCCACGCGATGAAAGCACAGTCCCCTTTGATTACCCTGCGCAATCTGGCCCAGGAGGCCGTTGAACAGGCGGCGCAGCGCCTGGGTCAGGCGCGTCAGGCGCAACAGGCCGCCGAGCAACAGCTGACGATGCTGCTTAACTATCAGGACGAGTACCGGCAGAAGCTCAACAGCACCCTTTCCGGCGGCATGGAAAGCTCCCGCTGGCAGAACTACCAGCAGTTTATCGCCACCCTCGAACAGGCCATCGAACAACAGCGCCAGCTGCTGCTGCAGTGGGGGCAAAAGGTGGATCACGCCGTGAAGCAGTGGCAGGACCATCAGCAGCGGCTGAACGCCTACGACACCCTGCACACACGCGCGCAAAACGCCGAGCTGCAGTTGGAAAACAAACGCAATCAAAAATTGATGGATGAGTTCGCGCAACGCAGTACACAAAGGAATACCGCTTCATGAATCTCAATGCTTTGCCCGCCCTTAGCCTGCACGGCGACGCCAGCGCCCTGCCGGATCTGGCGCTCGATGACGTTCAGCTGTCGTCTGCCTTCGCGCAACTGCTTGGCGCGCGCTTCACGCCCGCGCCAAGCGGCACGCTGCCGCCCGCGGCGCTGAGCGCCGGCGATGAAAGCGCCCCGCCGCTAAGCCGTAACCAGCTTAACCAACTGCTGGCCGCGCTCGGCGAACGCGGCGCGCTGCTGGTCAATGCGCTACCGGCATCGGCGGAAAACGCCGTCGAGGCGACAGTGAAAAAAGAGGATGCCGACACGGATACGCCGCCGCTCAGCGAGGCGAAAACCGTAGATCCGGCGACGCTGCAGGCGCTGTACGCCATGCTGCCGGCGACAATCGTCGCTCAGCCGCCGCAGACCGCGCTACCGCAGGATCAACAACCTGCTCTTACCGGCGATAAAGCCGCGCTCCGTATCGGCAACGCGACTACTCAGGATATCGGGAATCTGCCGCCAGGCGAGCCGGCGGCGAAATTGCAGCAGGGCACGGATCCCCTTAGCGGGCAAAATCTGCCTTCCCCTGTCGCGCAGGCCGCGACCACGCCGCAGCACGATATGGCCGAACGCCCGGCGGAGAATGCTCCAGCGCAGCCAGCCGCCGTCGCTTTCGCCGCCGCCAGCCCCAGCCAAAGCGCCACGCCCGCCAATGCGCTGGTAACCGCGCCACCGACGCCGCAGCTTAATGCCCAGCTCGGCAGCCCGGAATGGCAGCAGGCGCTGAGCCAGCAGGTGCTGATGTTCCATCGCAACGGCCAGCAGAGCGCCGAACTGCGCCTGCATCCGCAGGAGCTGGGCGCGCTGCAGATCACCCTACAGCTCGACGATAAACAGGCGCAGCTGCATATCGCTTCCGCACACGGTCAGGTACGCGCGGCGGTCGAGGCGGCGATGCCGCAGCTACGTCACGCGCTGGCGGAAAGCGGAATCAACCTCGGTCAGAGCAGCGTTGGCGGCGAGGCAACGCCGCAATGGCAGCAGCAAAACGGTAATGGTGAAGGCCGCGCCAGCTACGCGGAACGCCACGGCGGCGGCAACGATGGCGCGCCGATTGAGCCAGTCAGCGCCCCGGCAGCCCTGCAGCGAATGGCCAACCAGCTCAACGGCGTCGATATTTTCGCCTGAGGGGCGCTAAACGGCCAATCTGGCCCCCATTTGCCCGTTTATTCCGGCTATTGCCTCGCGCATTAGCCGCGATAATACCTTTATATGTCATACGTGCGGCGCCGCCGCGCGTGATGCCCGTCAGCAACGCGGCGGGCGGAACAACAGGAATTTGATTTGGCTATGTCTCAAAACTCCCTTCCGGCAACCGCGCCCAAACGCCCCTTACTGATCATCCTGCTGACGATCGTCGCCGTGGCCGCCTGCGCAGCCGCAGGCTACAGCTGGTGGCTGCTGCAACAGCGCGACAGCGGCGCGCAAACCGCCATCGAAAAGGAAAAACCGCCCGCGCCGCCGGTATTTATGCCGCTCGATACCTTCACCGTCAATCTGGTGACCCCGGACAACGATCCGGACCGCGTACTGTATATCGGCCTGACGCTGCGCCTGCCGGATGAGGCAACTCGCCGTCAGCTTAATGATTTTCTGCCGGAGGTGCGCAGCCGCCTGCTGATGCTGCTCTCGCGTCAGGAGGCCGGTCATCTGGCCAATGAACAAGGCAAGCAGCAGCTGGTCGCGCAGATCAAAGAGACGCTGAGCGCGCCGCTGGTTAAGGGACAACCGAAGCAGGTGGTCAGCGATGTGCTGTTCACCGCCTTCATACTGCGGTAATCACCATGGGCGATAGCATTCTTTCACAGGCAGAGATCGACGCCTTGCTCAACGGCGACAACACGGGCGACGAGCCCGAGACGGTTGTCGGCGGTAAAGAGAGCGAGGTTAAGCCTTACGATCCGAATACCCAGCGCCGCGTGGTGCGTGAACGCCTGCAGGCGCTGGAAATTATCAACGAGCGTTTTGCCCGGCAGTTCCGCATGGGATTGTTCAACCTGTTGCGCCGCAGCCCGGACATCACCGTCGGGCCGATTAAAATTCAGCCGTACCACGAGTTTGCCCGCAACCTGCCGGTGCCGACCAATCTTAATCTGGTACACCTGAACCCGCTGCGCGGCACCGCGCTGTTCGTCTTCGCGCCGAGCCTGGTATTTATCGCCGTCGATAACCTGTTCGGCGGCGACGGGCGTTTTCCGACCAAGGTCGAAGGCCGCGAATTCACGCCCACCGAACAGCGGGTCATCAAACGCATGCTGCGCCTGGCGCTGGACGCCTACGGCGACGCGTGGAGCGCAATCTATAAGATTGACGTCGAATACGTGCGTGCGGAAATGCAGGTCAAATTCACCAACATCACCACCTCGCCGAACGATATCGTGGTGACCACGCCGTTCCAGGTGGAGATTGGCGCGCTAAGCGGCGAATTCAATATCTGTATTCCTTTCGCCATGATTGAACCGCTGCGTGAACTGCTGACCAATCCGCCGCTGGAGAATTCCCGCCAGGAAGATAGCCAATGGCGCGAAACGTTGGTCAAGCAGGTGCAGCACTCTGAGCTGGAGCTGATTGCCAACTTCGTCGATATCCCGATGCGCTTATCGAAAATACTTAAGCTGCAGCCTGGCGACGTTTTACCGATAGATAAACCGGATCGCATTATCGCCCATGTCGACGGCGTGCCGGTGCTGACCAGCCAATATGGCACCTTAAACGGGCAGTACGCCCTTCGTGTTGAACACTTGATTAACCCTATTTTGAATGCTCTGAGTGAGGAACAGCCCAATGAGTGATCCTAAGCAACCGTCTGGCGCAGGAAAGGAATCCGTAGACGATCTGTGGGCTGATGCGCTTAATGAACAGCAGTCGTCTGAAAAATCCAGCGCCACCACCGATGGGGTGTTCAAATCGCTGGAGGCCCAGGATGCGCTCGGCAGCCTGCAGGATATCGATCTGATCCTCGATATTCCGGTGAAGCTGACCGTTGAACTGGGGCGCACCAAAATGACTATCAAAGAGCTGCTGCGCCTGTCGCAGGGATCGGTTGTCGCGCTGGATGGCCTGGCGGGCGAACCGCTGGATATCCTGATCAACGGCTATCTGATAGCCCAGGGCGAAGTGGTAGTGGTGGCCGATAAATTCGGCGTGCGCATTACCGATATCATTACCCCGTCCGAACGTATGCGTCGGTTGAGCCGCTAATGACCGCCCCCGTTACCGTGCAGGCCAGCCAACCGGTTACCGAACCGGCAATATCCGGCGGCTCGGCGCTCATGCAGGTGAGTAGCGCGCTCGGCGCGATTCTGCTCCTGATCCTGCTGGCCGGTTGGCTGTTCCGCCGCCTCGGCTTTGCGCCGCAGGCGCGCGACAGCCGGCTGCTTAACCTGCGCGCCAGCTGCCAGGTTGGCCAGCGCGAACGCGTGGTGGTAGTGGAAGTCGATAATACCCTGCTGGTGCTGGGCGTTACCGCCCAGCAGATCACCCCGCTTCATCAATTTCCGGCCCCGCCGCGCGATGAAGATACCGCAGGGGCAAGGCCTGCGAACGACTTCCGCCAGCTGATGCGCAACGTCCTCAACCGCCCGGAAAAATAGCCATGTTCCCTACTTTGTTCGCTTGCCTTCGCCGTCGGGCGCCGTGGCTCGCCGCCGCGTTACTGCTGCTGAGTCCTGCCGCCTTCGCCCAGCTTCCGGGGCTTATCAGTCAGCCGCTGGCCAACGGCGGCCAGAGCTGGTCGCTGCCGGTGCAGACGCTGGTGCTGCTGACCTCGCTGACCTTCCTACCGGCGATGCTGCTGATGATGACCAGTTTTACCCGCATCATCATCGTACTGGGCCTGCTGCGCAATGCGCTGGGTACCCCCTCCGCGCCGCCGAACCAGGTAATGCTCGGGCTGGCGCTGTTCCTGACCTTCTTTATCATGTCGCCGGTGTTCGACAAGGTCTATGAGAACGCCTACCTGCCCTTTAGTCAGGATAAAATTGGTCTCGACACAGCGCTGGATAAAGGCGCGCAGCCGCTACGCGAATTTATGCTGCGCCAGACCCGCGAAAGCGATCTGGCGCTGTACGCTCGTCTGGCCAACCAGCCGCCGCTGGCCGGGCCGGAGGCGGTACCGATGCGTATTCTGCTGCCCGCCTACGTCACCAGCGAACTGAAAACCGCTTTCCAGATTGGTTTTACGGTGTTTATTCCGTTCCTGATTATCGATTTAGTGGTCGCCAGCGTGCTGATGGCGCTGGGGATGATGATGGTGCCGCCGGCGACGATCTCGCTGCCGTTTAAGCTAATGCTTTTTGTGCTGGTGGATGGCTGGCAGCTGCTGCTCGGCTCGCTGGCGCAGAGCTTCTATTCCTGAACCGCCGGAGAACAATCATGACGCCAGAATCCGTGATGGCCATTGGCACCGAAGCGATGAAGGTCGCCCTGGCGCTGGCCGCCCCGCTGCTGCTGGCGGCGCTAATCAGCGGGCTGGTGGTCAGCCTGCTGCAGGCCGCCACCCAGATTAACGAGATGACCCTGTCGTTTATCCCCAAAATTCTCGCGGTGGTGGCGACGATTATTATCGCCGGGCCGTGGATGCTGAACCTGCTGCTGGACTATATGCGCACGTTATTCAGCAACCTGCCTAATATTATCGGCTAGCCGTGATCCCCTTTGACAGCGCCCAGCTTAGCGAATGGCTCAGCCAGTATTTCTGGCCGCTGCTGCGTATTCTGGCCCTCATCAGCACCGCGCCGGTGCTGAGTGAAAAGCAGATAAGCAAAAAGGTGAAAATCGGCCTCGGCGGCCTGATTGCAATACTGATCGCCCCAACGCTGCCCGCCAACGCGATCCCCATTATCTCTGCTGCCGGTTTATGGCTGGCGGTTCAGCAGATCCTGATCGGCGCGGCGCTGGGACTGACGATGCAGCTGACCTTCGCCGCGGTACGCCTCGCCGGCGAAGTCATCGGCATGCAGATGGGGCTATCGTTCGCCACCTTCTTCGACCCCAGCGGCGGCCCCAATATGCCGGTGCTGGCGCGGCTGCTGAACCTGCTGGCAATGTTGCTATTTTTAAGCTTTGACGGCCACCTGTGGCTGATCTCGCTGCTGGCCGACAGTTTTCATACCCTGCCGATCCAGAGCCAGCCGCTGAACGGCAACGGTTTCCTGGCGCTCGCCCAACTGGGTTCATTAATTTTTATCAACGGTATGATGCTGGCGTTACCGCTGATTTGTCTGTTGCTCACGCTCAATATCGCCCTGGGTCTGCTCAACCGTATGACGCCGCAGCTATCGGTATTCGTGATCGGGTTTCCGGTGACCATGACCTTTGGCATTATGACCCTCGGCATGATGATGCCGATGCTAGCCCCCTTCTGCGAACATCTGTTTGGCGAAATGTTCGATCGCCTGGCGGCCGTTATCGGCGGTATGACGTTTTAACCCTGCCGTTATTTCCCTCTTTTTCGCCGGACAAAATGGCAATAAAAACCGTTTACTGGGATAAAAGCCTGGAAAAACGTTTTTATTGCTACTAAGGTCCGAATGTTCATAGCGGCTTGAATTAAAAAATAGCCACCCTACAATAAAGCCTGAATTTAATTGTTAGTGAATTTTATTTTTTAGAAAATCAAAACCTCGGGAAACGCAGAATATTTTCCTGCGTGGGTTTAGTGCATCTTTAATAAAATAAGGAGCGACATCATGATTAAGGCGAAAGGTAACCGTATAGCGCGGCGCGTATTAGGCCTGCCCCACTGGGAAAGTAACCGATTTAAAATCGTGCTGGCCGACACTGCCGCTGGCGGAAAATGGAAAGTGGTGAAGAAAAAGAAATAATCCTGACTGGCAATTGAGCTATCCGCAACATAATTGCACATTGCTGTAGCCCCGGTAAGCGCTAGCGCCACCGGGGATTTTGAGGCCACCCACACCGGCAGTTTCAGCCAGCATGGTGAATAAATTAAAGGCAGGCCGCACTGTTATAGGTTTGCAACTTTTTTAAGGGTTTTTCCCGGACGCGGCGCGTTGCGCCTTCTCCGGGCTACCAAATCGCAAAGCGCAGTAGCCCCGGTAAGCGGCAGCGCCACCGGGGATATTAAGGCAACCAACATCGGCAGTTTCAGTTCGCAATGGTACGATCCGTAGGTCGGGTAAGGCGTTAGCCGCCACCCGACAAAAAAGTATCGCGGGTAGATGCTGTGAATATTTTCCGCCCTACGTAACTCAAACTTATTCAATGACGATTAATACGCTAAGCTTTTCATTACGGAAAGAATGCGCTCTTCTCCGCGAAGCCCTATTGCATTTGCCAATGTTCTATATTCCTGTCGGTTTCCATTCTAAATTTGACCATAGAAGATATAGATATTGCCTGAATTCCCTTTTCATGATAAAAACACAAGATGTAATTAGCACCAAAAATGTTTGAATTAGCGTTTCACCTATTAAAGGCTGATGAAGTTATCAACTTTATGGAAAAATCAGTTTTTATCAATTCGTTTAATTCATGGTTTATCTTTTTGGTTATATTATCATTCATAGGTGCTATTATTATCAGCAGCGTGGTATCTTTAAAGGTTAAAAAGGTGATGTAATGTCCTGTTTATCTTCTTTTTTTAAAGAAATACTTAACGACCTTAAAGTTTATGTTATTATCATTTCTCTTTTTACATTTTATTATTTTGCAATTCCAGAATTTTGGTTTCTATGCAGTATATTTACAATAATCATTTATGGTGTTATTAAAATAGTTATAGCCTCAAGGAAAAGTAATAAAGGTGCTATTAAATGATGATCTTACTTTTGGTCGCATTCACTGGCAGCCTGCTCAGAATAATAACTTACCGCATCTTACCCTGACTTATAAATAAAATCACACAGCACGACGCAACGCCCGAATTCCTTTTCCAGTCTGACGGCGCAGCAACGCCAGCAGCGTTGACACCTCCGAATAACCCACGTCAGCGGTAATCGACTCTATATCTTTCCCCTCGGCAAGCAGCTGCTTTATTCGTTCGACCCGCAATTGCTGAAAAAAAGCCAACGGTGATTTACCCAGCGCGGCCTCCGTTCTGCGCTGTAAGGTGCGCGGATGCACGTTAAGCGCACCGGCGGCCGCCTGCAGGGAAAATCCCTGCGCCAGATGCGCACGCGACCAGTGCTCAAAGCGCTTTATCAGGGCATCGGCATGCTGAGGATAACCCGCCGGCGAGCGGGAAACCTGAGGATGGCGGCTATCCCCCGCCATCGCTGTTGTCAGCAAATCCGCAAGCGGCGGGCTGCTCTGGCGAATCAGCCACAGCGCCAGCTCCACATGACCCATCATAGCGCCGGGAAGGATTGGCGGCGCCGCATTGAGCCATGACGTTGTGGCGGCCTGTTCATTGAGCAAACGGCTATCAGCCAGGATGAAGGTATTTAAACAGGCCGCGGCAATTTTAACGCCGTGCTTCGCCATGTTTTGCAAAAACCGCTTAGCGTCAGCAATATCGTGCCAGCCATCCGGTGGCGATTGTCGTGCGTGAACGTTGATCGCCGGCACCACAATCCAGTCGGGAGAATCCAAACCCGATGCCTGATGGGCAGGAATACTCAGCCCATGGGCTGATTTAACCTGCCCGGCCACGGCAATCATCTGTACCTCAAAGCGAGAAATATTCATGCTCTGGCGTCGCGCCATATCATTAGCCGCGGCGAACGTATCCAGCAACGTCGCTAAGCCGGTATCGAACACGCCATCCAGAGTCAGAATATTTATCTTCATGTCGTTAATGGTATTAAAATTGTCATTTTTGCATATGGTTCTATTTTAACCTTAGCCATAGACTTTCCTCTATCGTTATTAATTACCAGAGCCAAATAACATGAAAAATAACCCTGAACTGATTATCCTTACGTTAATTTGTCTGCTAACGGTTATGATGTGGATCCCCTATATTATTGCCAGAGCCACGCGTGCTAACGTCGCGCCCGCAGCGGGTAATGGCCATTCGCCATCAACCGGTCCGACGCCCTGGGCGCAGCGTGCGCAAAAGGCGCACGCCAACGCGGTAGAAAACCTCGTTATTTTTGCCCCACTGGTTGTGGCCGCCGCGTTGCTAAACGTCAATAACGCCATAACGTTAATTGCGGCTAAAATTTATTTGCTCGCGCGCATCGTCCATTATATTGCGTATACCGCCGGGATCCCCGTTGTCCGAACGCTCGCCTTTCAAACCGGTTTTGTCGCGACGGTTACTATTGCGATAGTTATTTTAAGTTCGGTTTTTTGAGGTTAAAAACTCCCGGCATCCGCTGCCAATGCCAGGCTTTGTAGCGCCGTCTTCAGCCATTTGGTTGCTCCTCGCTGCCCGCCGCGTTTATGGGAATAGATCTTCACGGTGAACGGACTTATGGTGAACGGCAAAGGAAAAATCGCGATCGGGGCGGCATGAAGGAACTTCTCTGCGGCATAACGAGGAATCGCCATTAACAGATCGCTTTGCGCCACAATAAACGGCGCGCTGAGCATTGAGGGAGTTTTGAGCGCTATTTGCCGCGTATAGCCTAATTCCTGCAAACGTAAATCCAACACCCCCTGCTTTTCGTTCCACGGCGTGACCACCAGATGCCGAGCGGCGAGATAATCCGCCAGCGTCAGCGCCGTGCGACGGGTATGGCTGATAACCACATACTCATCCTCAAACCAGTCAATTTCGTCCAGTTCATGATGCCGGATATCTTCAGCGGTGCTGAAGCCCAGCGCCAGATCCACCTCCCCCGCCAGCAGCTCCGTCAGTGCCGGGCTATGTGGCAAATAACGGAGCTCAAAACGCAGGCCCGGCGCTTCATGCTGCAGCTTTTGCATCAGCGCAGGGAAAATGCATAACGCGGTGAAATCGGTAATGGCTATCTGGATCCGCTCGGTGCTGTCGGCGGCACTAAATTCCGGCTGTCGCGTGAGTTCCTGATTAAGTAATTTCAATACTGAAGCGATGGAGGGCGCGAGCTGAGTGGCATAGACGCTCGGGCACATCCGATGCCCTTCGCGAAAAAACAACGGATCGTTCAGCGCCACGCGCAGCCGTGACAGCGCGTGACTCAACGCGGAGGTACTCATCGCCAGCTCATCGGCGGCGAGACGAACGGAACTGTGGCGATAGATGGCATCAAAAACGAGCAACAGATTGAGATCGAGGCGTCTGAGCGCCGGATGCATAACATTCATCATTGGGTGATTTCATTGCACTTAATTCTTCTGACAATACCCCCTATGCTTAGCGTCATCAATATCATTAACGTGTGAAAACGACAGGAAAAATGATGAGTATTACGATTAGACAGGCCCGTGCGGATGACGCTTCTGCCATCTACAACATGATTTATGAGCTGGCGGTGTATGAAAAAGCCCCACAGGAAGTGGTTACCACCCCCGAAGAGATCCGCGAAACCCTGTTTGGCGACGATAGTAAGACCGAAGCGCTGATCTGCGAAATTGACGGTAAAACGGCGGGCTATGCCGTGTTCTTCACCAGCTATTCAACCTGGCTCGGACGCAACGGTATTTATATGGAAGATTTGTATATCTCACCGGATTATCGCGGCCAGGGCGCGGGTCGAGCGCTGCTAAAAACCATTGCCCGGTATGCGGTTGCGCGACGCTGCGGACGCCTTGAGTGGAGCGTGCTGGACTGGAACCAGCCGGCCATTGATTTTTACCTCAGTATTGGCGCCGCGGCGCAAAGCGAATGGGTCCGCTATCGCCTCGATGGCGAAGCGCTGTTGAAATTTGCAGAGTAAAGCCGTATTTCCCCGTCAGGGGCTTACGTTTGCAAAATGATGTGGCTGGAAGGTGCAGGCATGGCTGAGCTACGTAGATCGCAGTGGGGACTTTACTCTGCCTGGAGATATCAAACCAAAGCCATGACGGTCAACTGCCGACATAATTAGTATCCCGGAAGAATTCTATCAGCGCATGGTTCGTTTTGCCGGGATACTTACAATACCATGTACAACAGGCGTTACCGTACCTTCGCATAAATCGCTTTTCTCCCCTCTCCTGCGGCTAAAAAGAACATTTCCTCCACGGGAAGTTAGTAACCCATTGTTACTATGCTGTTTTAGCCCTCTCGCCTCACAAAAACAAATCACGCATTTGACGAATGGGTGCTACTAACGCATACACAAATACCTGTGCTATTCAGTGAGCTGGTTATTTTCCGCGTTCAGGGCAATAATAAAATAAGGAGTCAATTAAGATGATGATATCCCGGAGATCGCTTATCGGCAGCGCCATTGCCAGCAGCGCGCTAATGGCCGTAGCGAGTGGACGTGCGTTTGCGCAAAATGCGCCAGCGCAGGCGGCCGACAATAAGCCGAAGCTGCCTGCGTCAGCGTCGCCGATTTTGCTAAAGAACATCGTTATTGGAACGGCAAGCGCGCCAACGGATGTCCTGATTGCCGAAGGCAAAATAGCCCGTACGGGCCACGCCTTATCCGCCGCGAATGCGCAATCGATAGATTGCACGGGTTGTCTGCTGTTACCCTCTTTCATTGATACCCACGTCCACCTCGACAAAACGCGCTTCGGCGCGCCGGAGCGTCTACACCATATCGCCACCGCCAGCGTAGCGGAACGAGCGGCCAACGAACGCAAACTGCGCGTAGAGCTTAAACATGACCCCTACCTTTATGGCTCCAACCTTGTACGGCAGATGGCGGCAATGGGAACGACGCATCTGCGAAGCCATATCGACATCGACCCGCTTACTAAGCTGTCCGACGTTGAAGCCCTGATGCGCATTCGTGAGGATTTTAAGGGCTACATGAGCATGGAGTTCGTCGCTTTTCCGCAATCAGGGATTATTAAATCGCCAGGCGTTGCGGATTACATGGCTCAGGCGCTGGATATGGGCGTGGAATACATCGGCGGCCTCGACCCGCAGGGTTTTGATAACGACCGCAAAGGCCACCTTGATGTCCTCTTTACCCTGGCGGAAAAGACCGGTAAGCCGATCGATATTCATTTGCACGAGCCGGGTCAGATGGGGCTGGCTTCCATCAAAGAGATTATTGTTCGCGGCAAGGCGCTGGGGATGAAGGATAAAATCACTCTCTCGCACGCGTTTTCACTCGGACAAATATCCGAAAGCGAACTGAACGCCGTTCTGGCCGACATGGCTGACTTAGGCGTCCGCGTTATCGGCACGGCTCCGGGCAATGTCGCATTCCCGCCTATCGAACCACTATTGGATGCCGGAATTCTCTACGCTGCGGCGAACGACAATATTCAGGATATGTGGTCCCCCTGGGGAGATGGCGATCAGCTACAACGTGCGAAAACGTTCGCCTACAGCGCCAATTACCGTGCAGATGCGCCGCTGATGCGCCCCTTCGAGATGATAACCCGTATTCCGGCCCAGCATATTAATCTGCCGAACCACGGGCTGGAACATCTGAAGGAAGGTAACGCCGCCAACCTGGTGGTTCTGGAAGCCAGCGACGTACCGGCGTCCGTGTTATACACGCCGCCGCGCAAGCTAGTATTCAAAGACGGTATTATTATTGGTCGTGACGGCAAGAGCGCTATACCGCAGAAAATCTGAGTTCACAGGGATAATCTGCTGCGAGCCAATCGCATTTGCTGGCGGCCCGCAGCGGATCACCCCGGCATGAGATTGAACGGTTAGCAATAATCGGGTAGCATCCGCTCTTTCGGATAAAGAAAATGTCTGTTACCGATTCACTTCTCGCTTTTTCCCTTGCTGCGCTTTTGCTTACCCTGACTCCCGGCCTGGACACGGCACTCATTTTGCGCACCGCCTGTGCTGAAGGTGGTAAAAAAGCATTTCAGGCGGCGCTGGGCATTGATACTGGTTGTTTCATCTGGGGAGCGATTGTTGCACTGGGCCTCGGCGCCCTGCTGGCGGTTTCAACGTTGGCTTACACGATTCTGAAAATCGGCGGAGCCGCCTATCTGAGCTGGCTTGGCATACAGCTTCTGATGCGGCCTCGTTCGTCTTTCAACCACGATAATGGCAGCGTAGCTTCACACAACAACTGGTTTATCAGAGGGATGCTTGGGAATGTGCTTAACCCCAAAATGGGCATATTCTATATCTCGTTTTTGCCTCAGTTTATTCCTGCCGGGCACTCCCCTTTACTATGGACATTTATCCTGGTCAGCATTCACGTCACGATTGGCACTCTCTGGTCAGTGACGCTTATCTTATCCACGCATTTTGCTTCAACCATCCTGAAAAAAAGCAGCGTTGTTAGCATCATGGACAGAGCAACCGGCGGTTTATTTTTGTGTTTTGCGGCTAAACTGGCTATCAGTTCGAGATAATCCTGGCCGATAAATGATGCCCATCTCTGGCATCGCTCGGGAGAGATGCTTTACGCGAGAAACGGAAGCTGGAACTGCCGAAGCCATGCCTATTCACCCGTCCTCTTAGCGCAGACTCCTGCGCTTAACATCAGGCTGGAAAATTTCCCATGATATGTGCTTGATGGTTCAGGGTTTCTTTTATGTTATCGACTCTGACCTTCCTGATATCTGAACTGCGCGAAGATCCATAACGTAAAATCACCTGCTTTAAGTGACTGAATCACGCCAAATACCGATAAGGTCAAGAAGTGAGTAGCGCAGGGTCGTCCATTCACGCTCTGAAACCATTTATGAACATCATATTGCAGAGGATTTAATGGTTGTACATGCATATTTAAGAGCAGGGGTAACAGCAAGGGACCACTTAACTCATACCAGATTTACCTAACAAAGGAGAGCAATTGAATCACATGCAGCACATTATCCTTATAAAAATAGACAAATAGTTTATTAGATCGAATATTAGATTATTCCGAGATTAACATCTTATTTGTGCAATATGAAATCCTGCAACCATCAGAGCCGACAAATGCACTCTGCATCAACTAGTTATGTATATACACCACACAATTCAATGCTTTTTAGCCCCCTTGAAATTCAACGGCTTAAATAAGCAATGCTTTGTAACTCTAAATACTAAACGAGTTGTATAAAAAAGTAATGAACCTAAACTTTTGCATTAGGCGATTCAATGGATAGATGATTATCAATCAAGGTAAAGACACTTGCTGTTAAATGCGAGTCATCTGCTGCATTAAAAAAACCGCTATTGATATTAATCAATAGTGCAGGCATGCGTCTTAATAAATATGGTACATCTCTTAGATCAGCATTCCTATAACAGTCATAACGAGAGAGGTTTTTCATTTAAGTATTTTTAATCAAAAAAAACATGTAACGTCTACCGTGGATGTTTCAACTCTGCTTTATGATAAAAACAACCACAACACATCTATAAACTAATAAATTTAAAATGAAGAGGTTTAAATGAGAACATCTAATATTCTGTATGTTATAGCTGGCATTATCTTCATTATGTCAACAACGACTTACGCAAGCGAAAAAGTACCGAAAGGTGCGTTAGTTGTTCGTTACGGCGCCGCAAATATGGATGAGAATTATGAAAATCAGGATGGATACCCTGATAATTTGCAAAATGTTTCGGCTCTTTGCTCCCGAAAAGACTCTGGCGCGAACCAGGATTTAGTAAATGAGTTAATAGGCTCGGATAAGACCCGAAAGAGCATCTGGAAAAAAGCAGGAGCGACTAAAGCCTCAACTTTAATAAATAAAAATGCCAAAATTGAATCAGACCCGCTACCAAAGAATCCGAATCATTGTTTAATCAGTAACATTAGCTTAGCGAATATCAAAGGGACATGGGTTATTTACGTTAACCCCCCAGAGTTAAGTGTTCATGGACAATAACTCGCGGTCTTAAAAGAACTGCATTTGTTGGTATAGAACAAATGATGGGTAGATATATGCCACGGGTTATCATGATTGGACTCTAATGTGTATCTACTATCAATTCAAAAAAACACTTCACTAATTACGGAGGGGATATGCATTACTGAAAGATGTAATATGCTTATAAACATATATAATTAATGTGATTATTTTTAATTCGAGTGTTTCATTTTCAGCATAAGCGAAGGCTCAAACTATATGGCTAGTAATTTAACAAATAACTTGTCATGAAAGGTTATATCATCATCTACATCTAACCTAAATCAAATGTTTTCATGTTGATTTCATTTGATGTTTAGGAAAAACAATATTATAGGAGTTTGCTATGTTCAATGAAAATGCAGTACAGTCGGCACATGAATATTTCAGAAAAATTTATGATTTAAAAGATGCTGAGGTTCTTTCAGAGGATCTTCCGCTTGTTCAAGGGCTTTCTAAGGAGGGCGCTGTTCAATATCAAACATATCAATTTAATGATGCTCCAGAAGCGTTGAAGGAACAGGTCAAAGTAGGCCGTTTATTAATGGAACGCTTCGTAGGTGTAGCCAGTGCAGCTGTTAATAAAAAGGCACCCAGTAGCACCGACAAGTATAATTTCGAGCAATGGCAAGAAGTCACCAAGCATCTTACTAATGCGTTTTTCACAGATCCTGTTTCAGGTGACAGAAGTTTAAATACGTCAGTACAAGGTATTGAGATTGCCAAAAGTGTAATTAACTTTGCATGTAACGTTATAGCAGGCGATGTTACAGCCTTCGCAAATTTCCTGAAGGGATTTGGTGACGGCCTCAGTGCACAAATGAGTAAAACGCAAGCTGCCTATAATTATTTATATGCATATTCTACTCATGATTTATTCAAAGATCAAAGCGGTAACGTATTTTACAAACCTAGCTTTCTTGTATATGGAACTTACTTTAGCCAGGAGCAAAAGAAAATATCTACATCCTGTGCTTCATATAATGAAGTCAACCTTAATTTTGGTGTAAACACAATCGGCGGGACATTTAAAATTGAAGAATACATGAGCAATGATAAGTTTAAGGCAGCAGTTGATGATTTTCTGGATAAATATGAAGGAAAATCAATTAAAGATACAGATTCATACTTTGACGGGATATTTAATAACTCATCCCCTTCTGCATCTTATCAATACAAAAAGTCAGAATAAGCCTATTTACCCAATCAAGTTAGATGATTGCCTTATTTAAAATACTATAAGAGAGTAGGCATTATTTTCCTACTCTCTGTTTTTACAAAAAGCACGTCTCCGGCGTGTAAAAAGAGTCAGCTGCGATATGCCTGCTATACCAGCATTCGCTGACGGTAAAACGTGTACCAGCAAATACCTATCAAAGTAATGAGCACCATGAAAGTACGCTCGCCGTCAGATACAGCCCAATGCCATAGGCCAGGTGCGCCAGTAGGCTCAGCGAGCGCACCAGCCACGGTCGGGGAGTCCGTGAGGCCGCGATGCCAAAACCAAATGCGGGCTGCAGGATCAAGAACGGCGCCAATAAGGTTACGACCCCTGACAGCAGCGCTGTCGCCAGAGTGGGGGCATAAAACCAATCGGCGCCACTCAACATAAACGGCACAGCCGCAAAAGCGATACCGATTAAATAATGGCATAACCAGCCGGTAAAACGCTCTCCGTGTAGCGGAGGGGTTGCGGTGATGGTGTTATGTCGCACTGTCCCCCGCGCAAGCCATAACGCCCAGCGACCGACCAGCGCATAGTTCAACGGCGCAATCTTGAGTATATGCTTCTGAAAGAGCGACCATAAATCCATGACTAACGTCGCGCCGATCCCCGTTACTAAAATTTGCACAACAACCATGATATTCAATTTATTCTTCCTTTTTATGCGTCAATGCTACTCTGTTGACCAGTGTGCAACTTAAAGTGAGGTTTAAGTCAATCATGAAAGAACTGGATATCCGCGAGGTCGCGACGCTTTCCGGCATTACGCCTTCAGCGCTGCGGTTTTATGAAAAGAAAGGCCTGATCAAGCCGATCGGTCGCCATGGTCTGCGAAGGCAGTACCATGAAAATGTGTTGAGTAAGCTGGAACTGATCGTGCTGGGACAGGCCGCCGGTTTTTCGCTTGCGGAGATAGTCGAGATAGTTAACGCTGACGGCAAGATAGCGATTGATCACCAACGCCTTGAGCAGCGCGCGAAGGAGATTGATAACACCATTCGCCGATTACAGCTGTTAAGTCAGGGGCTAAAACACGCTGCCCGCTGTACTGCGCCGGAACATATGCAATGCCCTGAATTTAAAAAAATTGTGGCAAAGGGCATTAGATTGTTTAAATAAACACTCCAGCACTATGGCTTGATGGATGAGAATTAGCGCATTGAGGCGCAAACCATTATCGCCACGCCTTGTTCTGGAGTACCACCCTGTAGCCATCTGGATCAACGAACGTTTGGCCATTGATATCCCAATAAGGGTTAAAAGAATTCGTCAAGTTAAAGCCTGCTTCGCGCATTCTGGCGCAAGCATCTAACCACCCTTTCTTATCCGGGTAATACAGCACGAGTAGATCCTCCTCCGTCTGCAAGGGTTGTACTGGATGATATTGGCACCAGGTGAATTCTATATGCCAGCCCAATCCCTCTCGCCCTAACATTATTCCATTAAAACCATCGTGATCGTTGAATTCAGCAATTTTGTGTAAGCCCAGTCCCTGGCAGTACATCAAACAGGACCGTGCAAGATCGGTGACGGGTTTGGCGATACGCATATGAGTAAACATCCGGAATTCTCCTTGAGAGGATATGGTGTGAAGGTTGGGATCCGGTTTGAGTTTACACGCTATGAGGTGGTGAATTTGTCGCTGAGAGCCCCCACTTCCACCTGATAAAAAAAGGGCACCTCACCCCGCGTACACAGAGAGAACGGGATGACGTGCCAAGGTGCTAAATGAAAAAGTGGTTATTCGTGATTAGCGATTCATCTGAAACAGAGACATGCCCTGCATATCGCTGAAAGTTTTATAAGATGCCTGCAGCGCCGCCTGCTGCATAAAATAAGAAGAGATAGATTCCGCAAGGTCAGCATCGGTCAGGGCGCTCATCTGCAGCTGGTTGGTCATATCACGCTCTTTACCGATGCTATCGAGCTGATCCATTTCCTGCAGCTGGTTGCCCAGCTCGGCGCGCACGCTCAATACCTTGTTGTAGGAGTTATCGAGGCCGCGGTTGGCCTTCGCCAGCGCATCGTTCACCTGCTGTTTGGTGGCGTCATCGGCCCCCTGCAGCGGCGTTTTCAACGCTTCCAGCGCAATATCGATACTGGCGAACACATCGGCGACCGGCGCGCTGCCGTCCGGCTCTGGCTTCGGATTGCTGGTCAGCGCCATAAATACCGAATTACCGGTATGGCCGATGGTCATCGTACGGTTGGCGTCAACCTTCTGTTCAACGGTTTTATCGCCGCCCTGATAGCTAATCTTGCCGTTGGTATCGACAAACGGCGGCTTATCATTCTCATAGCCGCCAAACAGGTAGCGTCCGTTGCCGTCGGTACTGTTGGCCTGGTTCAGCAGTTGATCCTTCAGCCCCTGTAGCTGGGTCGCCAGCGAATCGCGGTCGTTATCGCTCTCGGTGCCGCCGGCGTTAACGATCAGCGCCTTGATATCAGAAATCGTCGAGGTGGCTCCGGAAAGCACGGTCTCTTCCATCGATACGCTCTGGCGGGCGAAAGTACGCGCCAGGGTGTACTGATTGTTCTCGGCCTGCGATTGCGACAGCATCACCGCCCGCGATGCCGCCAGCGGATCGTCGGAGGGATTAATCACCTTCTTGCCGGTTGAAAGCTGCTCGGCGGCCTTCATAAACAGCGACTGATTGCCGGTGATGCCGGTCATGTTCTGTTGGTACATCATGCTGGTGCTCATGCGCATGCTGTCAGTTCCTCAATACAATCAACGAATATTCAGCAGCGCGTCGAACAGCGAGCTGGCGGTCTGGATCACCTGGGCGTTCGCCATGTAGTACTGCTGGAAACGCAGGAGCTCGCCATACTCTTCGTCGAGGTTTACCCCGGAGAGCGACTGCTGTTGACGGGCCAGTTGGGTGACGATACTGGACTGCGATTCGCTGCTCACCTTCGCGGCGGCGGTCTGGTTGCCCACGCCGCTGACGATCCCGGCGTAGGCGCCGCTAAGCGTTGCTTTGCCATCCACCAGGTTTTTGGTCTGCAGGTCGAGCAGTTTTTTAGCGTTATCGTTATCGCCGCGGCCGCTGTCATCTTTACCGGCGGCGGCGATTTTCGCTGAATCGGTAATCGCCACTTTCAGGTTGCCCGCCACGTCGCTGACCGGCTTCACCGTAAAGCTATCTTTCTGTTGCGGGTTGCCATCAATACTGACTTCGAGTCCATCAAAGCTCAGCGTCGGGTTACCGTCTGCATCTTTACCGGCGGTGGCGTTGACTTTGACGTTGTCCGGCAGACGGCTGACCTGCCAGTTGGCGCCGTCATACTCCACGCGGTAGTCGTTGGCTTTTACCTTGCTGGTATCGGTATACGAGACCGACAGCGAGGCATCGCCGGTATTGCGCGTATTATCAACCACCCGCGCGCCGCTGAAGCTGAAGAAATCGCCCCCCTGCTCACCGTTGAGATCGAAGCCCTCGCGGTGCTGTTGGTTAAAGCTATCGGCCATCGCCAGCGCCAGTTGGCCGAGCTGATTGCGCACGCCGTCCAGCGTCTCGCTGCGAAAACGCAGCACGCCGCTCAGGCTGCCGCTGGTGATCTGCCCTTCCGGCACTTCGCTGGCGCCGCTGCCGCGGTTATAGCCGAGAGTCAGGCGCGAAGGGTCGCTGCTGGAAGGGATCGCTTCCACCTGATAGCTGTTGTTGCCCTGCACCAGGGTCAGGCCGTTGGCGAAGGAGACGGTATAGGCGTCGCCGTCCTGCTGGGTTACCTGAACGCCCACCAGTTGGTTGAGTTCGCTGACCAGCTGATCGCGCTGATCGAGCAGCGCGTTCGGTTCGCCGCTGGCGCTGCCGCGCAGGCGGGTAATCTCATCGTTAAGACGGGCAATCTGCTGGCTATAGCTGTTAATCTGCTGGGCGGTGTCGTTAATTTGCTGATTAACGCCGCTGTCCATGTCGCGCAGATATTTATCGGTATTATTAAACTGGTTGACCAGGCCGTTAGCCTTACCCAGTACCGTCTGGCGCGCCGCGTCGTCGCCGGCGTTGCTCACCAGGTTCTGCAAATTGGTGAAAAAATCCTGCAGGCTCCCCGACAGGGTATTAGTTTTGCTGGCCAGCAGATTATCGATCTGCGAAATCTTTTCGTAGTAGGCGTTCTGCGAACCGGCCGCGCTCTGCGCGCCGCGCAACTGGTTAGTGATGAACTGGTTATATTCGCGGTTCACGCTGGTCACGGTCACGCCGTTACCGATAAAACCGTTCATAGTGGCCAGGCCGCCGTTTTGGGCCAGAATCGCCGTCTGCCGGTTATAACCCGCTACGTTGTAGTTAGAGATATTGTTGCTGACGGTACTGAGCGCCACCTGCGCCGCATTCAGTCCGCTCATCGCCGTATTGATTAAGCTATTGGACATCAGGGTTCCTTATGCTGCCAAGTCAATTCGCTCAGCTTGCCCTTGTTATCGGTCAGAGAAGTAAAAACTTGAGTAAATCTGCCTGCAAAATTCCGCAGCCGCTTTTATGCCGGATGGCGCTACGCTTATCCGGCCTACGCGCTGTGCGATTTGGTAGCCCGGACAAGGCGCGACCTTCGAACCTAGAACAGTTCGTTAATATCCGCGGCATAGGCTTTCACCGCCTGCGCCCCTGCGTGCTTCATCTGCTGAATCACGCTGACCAGCTTGCTGGCGTATTGCGGGTCGGTGGCGTAGCCCGCGCGCTGCAGCTCGTGCGCCGCCTGCTCCGGAGTCGATGCTTCAGCAACCGAGGCATAACGCGGGTTGTTGGTCAGCAGCTTGACGTAATCAGCAATCGCCGAGAAGTAGGAATCGTAGACGCGGAATTTGGCCTTCACCTTCTTCGCCCCCCCCTGTTCAAACTCAGTGGTGGTGATCTCGGTAACCGGCCCCTTCCAGTTGCCCCCGGCCTTAATACCAAACAGGTTGTAGCTCGGCGAGCCGTCGGCTGTCGGGATTTCGCGCTGCCCCCAGCCGGATTCCAGCGCCGCCTGGGCGACAATCAGCTGATGCGGGATCCCGCTGCGCTCACTGGCGGCGCGCGCCGGCATTGACAGACGGGCAACGAAATTGCCGTTGTTGAGCGATAGCGGCGCGGCGGCCGGCGGCGCTTTCGGTACCGCCCGGCGGATCATCTGCTCCAGCGCCTGATTCGGCAGCGTCTGCAGCACCTCATTATCCAGCGCCATCGGCGCGGTGCCCGCCGTTTCGCTGGGGACCGCGTTGGCGTTGCTCATCTGCTTGACCATCATGTCGGCCAGCCCTAATCCCTTTTGCGACATCTGCTGAGCAATCTGCTGATCGTACATCGAGGTGTAGAGCCGGGTCTGGTCGCTGCTGAGTACGCCATCCTGTGGTAGCGCGGCGCGCATGCTCTTTAGCATCATCTGTACAAACATGCCTTCGACCTGCTGCGCCACCTGCTTGAGGTTGCCCTGCGGATCGGCGGCAGCATCGCGCTTCAGGCTGTTCAGCGCCTGGGCGTCATAGGCGGCGCCCGACATCGCCATAACATCGCTGGCCATTAGATAATTTCCAGTTTGGCGCGCAGGCAGCCGGCGCTTTGCATGGCTTGCAGAATCGACATCAAGTCGATTGGCGTCGCTCCCAGCGCGTTCAGCGCGCGCACCACGTTGTTGAGGTTGGCGCTGGCGTTGATTTTCTGCAGTGAACCGCCCTGCTGCTGCATTGAAATCTGGGTATTTGGCGTTACCACCGTCTGGCCGCCGCCAAACGGCGTCGTCGGCTGGCTGACGCTGGTTTGTCTGTCGACCACCACCGACAGGTTGCCCTGAGCCACCGCGCAGGAATCAAGGATCACCTCGCGATTCATCACCACCGAACCGGTACGCGAGTTGATGATCACTTTGGCGTCCATGGCGCCAACGTTAACGTTGATATTCTGGATCTCGGCGAGGAAACGCACCTGCGAGCTATTGCCCTGCGGCACCAGTACCTGAATGGTACGCGCATCGAGTGGCGATGCGGTGCCGCCGCCGCGCTGGCGATTAATCGCATCGCTAATCTGCTGCGCGAGGGTGAAATCTTCATCATTGAGCTGCAGGTTGAGCACCCCACCGCTGCCGAACGTGGTCGGCAGTTCGCGCTCGATGGTGGCGCCGTTGCTGATGCGTCCGCCGGCCAACTGATTGACCTGTACGCTGCTGCCGCCCGCCGCCGCGCCGGCGCCGCCCACCAGCACGTTGCCCTGCGCCAGCGCATAAACCTGGTTATCCACCCCTTTGAGCGGCGTCATCAGCAAGGTCCCGCCGCGCAGGCTTTTGGCGTTGCCCATTGATGAGACCACCACATCGATATTCTGCCCCGCGCGCGCGAAAGGCGGCAGCTTCGCCGTGACCATCACCGCGGCGACGTTCTTAAGCTGCATGTTGGTGCCCGGCGGCACGGTAATACCGAGCTGCGATAGCATGTTGCTCAGGCTTTGGGTGGTAAACGGCGTTTGCATGGTCTGGTCGCCGGAGCCGTCGAGCCCCACCACCAGGCCGTAGCCGATTAAGGCGTTATCTCGCACGCCCTGTACCGTCACCAGATCGCGAATACGCTCCGCCGTCGCCGGTAAGCTGGCCGCGCCGATTAATAGCGCAATGATGAGTTTTTTAACCATGTGAATCTCTTTTCAGTAACAGCGCAAATGGCCCGCTCATTAGTATGGGGAGACGTTGAGGAAGAACCGCTGCAGCCAGCCCATCGTCTGCGCTTCATTGATGTAGCCGTTGCCGACATACTCGATGCGCGCGTCCGCCACCTGCGTTGAGGTAACCGAGTTGCTACCGCTGATGGTGCGCGGGTTAACCACCCCGGAGAAGCGGATGAACTCGGTGCCCTGGTTAATGGCGATCTGTTTTTCCCCCACCACGTGCAGGTTGCCGTTGCTCAACACCTGATTAACGGTGACGGTAATGGTGCCGTTGAAGGTGTTATTGGCGTTCGCCCCGCCTTTACCGCCAAAACTGTTATCGCCGGAAATATCCATATCGGCGCGGGCGTTGCCCAGCAGGCCGTCTAAGTAGCGCGGCGCGGTGGCGACGCCAAACTTGCTGGAACCGTTACGGCTGGCATTGGCGGAAGAACTCTTGCTGGCGCTGACGTTTTCCTGCAGCACGATAGTCAGCGTATCGCCAACGTTGCGCGGGCGGCGGTCCTCAAACAGCGGCTGATAGCCGTAGTTCATCGGCTGCGCGGCCTGAAAAATTGAGCCGTTCGGTACCGGCGCGGTCGGCGGCGCGGGCTGCGCCGAGGTCGAGCCATCGACCAACGGTTTATGCGGAATGTACGCGCAGCCGCTCAGCGTCAGCATCACCATGCCCGCCAGCAAGCGTTGTCCCTGGCGCGGCAGGGTGGCCATCGAATGTGTGGTTACCACGGGGTATCGCCTTTGTTACACCAAAAAAGCGACGGGCGCGGCAGGCGACGCCCGTCATCAAACATTACAGTTGGGTCAGCTTCTGCAGCATCTGATCCGACGTCGAAACCGCTTTGCTGTTGATCTCATAGGCGCGCTGGGTCTGGATCATATTGACGAGCTCTTCCGCCACATTGACGTTAGAGGTCTCGACATAACCCTGGTAGAGCATACCGGCGCCGTTCAGGCCCGGTGTGCTCTCATTCGGCGCGCCGGAGCTTTCAGTTTCCTGGTAGAGGTTCTCGCCCACGCTTTCAAGGCCGCTGTCGTTAATAAAGGTGGTTAACGTCAGTTGCCCGACCTGCTGGGCGGCAGTCTGACCCTGCTGGGTGACGCTCACGATGCCATCGCGGGCGATGGTAATGGTCAACGCGTTGGCCGGAATAGTGATCGCCGGCTGCACCTGGAAGCCGCTGGCGGTCACCAGTTGGCCGTTCTGATCGATCTGGAACGAGCCGTCGCGGGTGTAAGCCTGGCTGCCGTCCGGCAGCAGCACCTGGAAGAAGCCCTGGCCTTTAATCGCCACGTCTTTGCTGTTGTTGGTCTGCGACAGGTTGCCCTGGCTATGCAGACGCTCGGTGGCGACCGGGCGCACGCCGGTACCGATCTGCAGGCCGGAAGGCAGCGTGGTCTGTTCGGAGGACTGCGCCCCCGGCTGGCGCATGGTCTGATACAGCAGGTCTTCAAATACCGCGCGCTGGCGTTTAAAACCGTTGGTGCTGACGTTCGCCAGGTTGTTGGCGATCACGTCCATATTGGTCTGCTGCGCATCAAGACCGGTTTTCGCAATCCATAAAGAGGGAATCATTGGTTATTTCCTTTGGCCGCGGGCCGACTGGCTATCAGCTTACTGACAGCAGAGAGTTCGCCCGCTGTTCGTTCTCATCCACGCTGTGGATGACCTTCATTTGCATTTCAAAGCGACGGGCGTTGGCGATCATGTCGACCATGGTCTCCATCGGCTTGACGTTACTGCCCTCCAGCACGCCGGGCATGACCCGCACCTGCGGATCGTTAGCCAACAAGTTGCCGCGGCGCTGCTGGGTTTCCGGGGTTAAGCGGAACAGGCCGTCATCGCCGCGCATTACTTCGCGCGCGTCGGCTTTCACCAGCTTCAGGCGGCCAATTTGCGCGATGGTGTTCGGCGGATCGCCGGGGTTCAGCGCCGAAATCGTGCCGTCGGCGGCGATAGTGATTTCCGCCGACGGCGGTACCTCAATCGGCCCGCCGTCGCCCTGCAGCGGCATTCCCTGCACCGTCAACTGACCGTTAGCTGAAACCTGAATGCTGCCGTTGCGGGTATAGGCTTCGCCGCCGCCCGGCAGGCTGAGTGCCAGAAAACCGTCCTGCTGCAGCGCCACATCCAGCGGGCGCCCGGTGTAGTTCAGCGCCCCCTGGCTCATATCGGCGCCCGGCGTCGAGGCCGCCACCAGCGTGCGGGTGGCGAGGCTCGGCCCGTCAACCGGCACCGCGCGTAGCGCGGCGAGCTGGGCGCGAAAGCCCGG
The DNA here is from genome assembly GCF_040065095.1 of Klebsiella sp. CN_Kp091. Taxonomy (NCBI): domain Bacteria; kingdom Pseudomonadati; phylum Pseudomonadota; class Gammaproteobacteria; order Enterobacterales; family Enterobacteriaceae; genus Klebsiella; species Klebsiella sp. CN_Kp091. The sequence goes on from NZ_JBEAIO010000002.1 coordinate 66,847, forward strand.
CGTCGAGGCGTTGGCGAGATTGTTGGCGGTAATCGACTGTTGCTCCAGCGTCTGGCGCGCGGCGCCCATCGCGGTATAAATCGCGTGATCCATAACTCAGTTCCGTTAGCGCAGGCTGACCAGCGTCTGCAGGATCGAATCCTGCGTCTTGATGGTCTGGGCGTTGGACTGATAGTTACGCTGGGCGACAATCATGTTCACCAGCTCCTGGCTCAGGTCGACGTTGGACGACTCCAGCGCGCCGCTGGTCAGTTTGCCAAAACCGCCGCCGCCGGAGAGTCCCACGCGTGGCTGGCCGGACGCGCCGGTCTCCTGCCAGACGTTATCGCCCTGCGACGCCAGCCCTTCCGGGTTGGAGAAGTTGGCCATCACAATCTGCCCCAGGACCTGGGTCTGCTGGTTGGAGTAAATACCGACGACGGTACCGTCATCATTAATCTGGAAGTTGGTGTATTCGCCGGCGGCATAACCATCCTGCGCCACTTTACTCACCGAATCGCTACCGACGTTCTGCTGCATACTACCGGCGAAGCTAAGCGTGAAGTTCTGCGCCGGTGCGCCGTCTTTCGCGCTCATCGGAATGGTCATGCTGAACTCGCCCGCCTGGCCGTTAACGCTCACCAGGTTGCCGCTGGTATTGAACTCCATGGTGCCCGCGCTGACCGCAGCCGCGCTGCCGTCCTGGGTATAGACCTGCCATTTGTTATCGTCGGTTTTCACGAAATAGGCGTTGATGTTGTGGGCGTTACCCAGCGAATCGTAGGCGGTGATGGTGTTGACGTAGTTGTAGCTGTCCTGCTTCGCCGGGTCGAAGGTCTTGTTCTCCGGCACTTTATGCGTGGACTTCAGGTTGGCGACCATTTCACCGGAAGTCGACGCTTTGGCGTTCATCATCCCTTCCGGAATGCTCAGCGGTACCGGGTTGGCGCCCTGCTGAATGGTCGGCGGCGTGCCGGCGGCCGGATAGCCGGTAAGCTGCAGCCCCTGCATATTGGTCAGATTGCGGTTTTCGTCCAGCTTAAACTGACCGTTGCGGGTATAGAAAATACCGCCGTCTTTATCCTGCATGCGGAAGAAGCCGTTGCCGTTGATCGCCACATCCAGCGCGCGGCTGGTGCCGGTGGTGGTGCCGCCTTTAAAATTCTGGGTGATCCCGGAAACTTTAACCCCCAGTCCGACCTGCGAACCGGCAAACATATCGGCGAACGACACGCTGCCGGATTTGAAACCCGCGGTCGCGGAGTTAGCGATGTTGTTGCCAATCACGTCGAGATTGGTGGCCGCCGCGTTTAAGCCGCTGACTGCCTGAGAAAAGGCCATGTTACTCTCCAAATATTTAGGGTATCGATAAAATCCAGATGCGAATTACAGGATCTGCCGCACTTCCTCGAGGCTGGCGTTACCGGCCAGGCCGAGATCCAGCTTCGCGCCGTTGCTGTCGTTAATCACGCCGTTAACCATGCCGAAGTGCAGGCTGCGCGCCACCAGTTGCTCGCCGTTGCCCTTGGCGTTAATCGCCACTTTATAGGCGCCGTCCGGCGCGGCGGTACCATCATCCAGCGAGCCGTCCCAGGTGAAGGCGTGCACACCGGCGGTGAGGCCGCCAATCTCAATGGTCCGCACCACCTGGCCGTTGGCGTTGGTAATGGTTGCCGTGACCTGATCGGCGGCCCGTTCCAGCTCGACGCCAAACGGCGTGGTGCTGACCTGCCCTTCTTTACTGCCGACCAGAATGTTATTACCCGGTACCATCACGCCGTGGCCGATCAGCGCGCTGGCCTGCAGCGACTGGTTGCTGTTGATCTGCCCGGAGATCGCGCCAAGGGTGGTGTTGAGTTTTTCGATGCCCTGTACGGTATTAATCTGCGCCAGCTGCGAGGTCAGCTCGTTGTTCTGCATCGGGTTGGTCGGGTCCTGATTTTTCAACTGCGCCACCAGCAACGTCAGGAAGCTGTTATGCAGATCCTGGCTGGTGCTGCTTTTGCTGGCGGAATCAAGAACCGCGTTATTGGTCGATTCATTGGTGGTTGCGGCGATAGCCATCGGGATCTCCGGTTACTGACCCAACGTCAGGGTTTTCATCATCATCGACTTAGTGGTGTTGAGCACTTCGACGTTGGCCTGATAGCTGCGGGAGGCGGAGATGGTGTTAACCATTTCACTCACCACATCGACGTTCGGCATCCGCACATAACCCTTAGCATCAGCCAACGGGTTGCCCGGTTGATAAACCATCCGCGCGGGCGCCGGGTCATCGACCACCTGCGAGACGCGCACGCCGCCGGTCTGCTGCCCTGGCGCCGCGGCCACTTCGAACACCACCTGCTTCGCGCGATAGGGTTCGCCATCCGGGCCGGTGACGCTATCGGCGTTGGCCATATTGCTGGCGCTGACGTTCATCCGCTGCGACTGGGCCGAGAGCGCCGAGCCGGAGATATCAAAAATATTGAGTAAAGACATTCGCCTTATCCTTGTTGCAGCACCGACATCATCCCTTTGATCTGACCGTTGAGCAGCGTCAGGTCGGTCTGATATTTCAGGCTGTTGTCAGCGAAGTTGGTGCGTTCGCGATCCATGTCCACCGTGTTGCCGTCCATCGACGGCTGGTCCGGCACCCGGAACAGCAGATCCAGCTCCGGCGGCTGCATGGTTTGCGCCGGAATATGACGCGCCGCCGTCAGGTTAAGCGCCATGCCGTTGCCGTTTACCCGCCCCTGTTGCAGGACTTTATTCAGTTGGCTGGCGAAATCGATATCCCGCGCCTGATAGCCCGGCGTGTCTGCGTTGGCGATATTGGCGGCCAGTATTTCCTGGCGCTGGGCGCGCAGGTTCAGCGCCTCCTGGCCAAAACGCAGAGCAGCGTCCAGTTTGTCGAGCATGCTCCCTCCGCAAGGTTAGAATTTGGAGCCGACAGCATAAACGCCCCCTGCGCCAACCTATCGCGGGAATAGGGGCAAAATGGAGCGCTATTTATCTGTTTAGTCCCTCAGGGCAGCCGTTACACTTAACCCCTTTCCGGGTGGCGTGAGGGGAACGCGATGAAAAGTAAAATCCTGCTGGTCGGCCTGCTGTGCAGCCTGAGCGCCCGCGCCGACACGCTGGCGACGCAAATCGAAAGCTTCATTAAAAGCAAATTCAACGATAATGCCGTGGAGGTGAAAGTGCTGGTGCGCACGCCGCCCGCCCAGTGGCCGCCGTGTGAATTACCGCAGCTGTCGCTGCCGCCCAATGCGCGAATCGGCGGCAATATCAGCGTCTCTGCCCGCTGCGGGCAGGAGCGGCGGTTTATTCAGACCCAGGTGCAGGTATTTGGCCGTTATCTGACGGTGGCGCGCGGTATTAGCGGCGGAACGCCGCTGACCCCAGCGGATGTGGTGCTAAAATCAGGCAGGCTCGATACCCTGCCGCCGCGTACGCTGACCGACAGCAAAAAAGCGCTGGGCGCCGTGACGCTGCGGAATATCAGCCCAGGCCAACCGCTGACGCTGTCCATGCTGCGTCGCGCTTGGGTGATCAAAGCCGGTCAGCCGGTACAGGTCATGGCCGAGGGCGATGGCTTTAGCATCAGCGGTTCCGGTAAAGCAATGAATAACGCGGCAGCCGAAGATAGCGTGCGCGTGCGCATGGTTTCCGGCAAAATCGTCAGCGGTATCGCCGGGGAGGATGGCGCCATCCGTATTACGTTATAAAAAAGTAAAGGTTTGCCAGCCCCTGCCGATAACCCCATTAGAAACCCATTTTGGAGATGGACCATGAGTATCGATCGCACCCAGCGGTTACAGCCGGTTTCCACGGTGCAGCCGCGTGAAACCCCGGCCGACAACCCGCTTCAGCCGCGTAAGGCCGCCGCGGCGGAAACCGCCGTTAGCGCCACCAAAGTGAAACTGAGCGATGCGCAGGCGCGGCTGATGCAGCCAGGCACCCAGGATATTGATATGAACCGGGTCGAGGCCATCAAACAGGCGATTCGTAGCGGCGAACTGAAAATGGACGCGGGCAAAATCGCCGACGCCCTGCTGCAGGATGCGCACAACGATATCCAGCGCCTTGCCGGTAGCAAAACAGATAAGGCCTGATGATGGACAGATTACGCACTCTGCTGGATAAACTGGCGGAAACCCTGCGGGCGCTGGATGACGTGCTGGCGCAAGAGCAACAGTTGCTGTGTGCGGATGAACTGCCCGGCGTAGCGCTGCAGCGCGTCACCGATAGCAAGAGTCAACTGCTAGCGACGGTAGCCTGGCTTGAACAACAGCGTCCGGCGCTGGAAGCTAACCTTGCGCTACGCGCGCCTTACCCCGGCCATGAAAGCTTCGGCGAAAGCTGGCGGCAGATCCAACAGTTAAGCCAGAGCCTGCGTGAAAAGAATCAGCATAACGGCCTGTTGCTCAATCAACAGATCGCCCATAACCAGCAGGCGCTGGCAATTCTTAGCAAGAATAATAAATCGCTGTACGGGCCGGATGGCCAGTCGCGCACCGCGAGTCTGCTGGGCCGTAAAATCGGCGTCTGAATTCCTTTCTCTGTATTTCCCCCATGGCGACGGTTACCCGTAGCGCCGTTTTTTGTCAGGTGGCGCTACGCTTACCTGACCTACGCCGGCATGTGATCTGTAGGCCCGCGCAAGCGTAGCGCCGCCGGGCAATAACCGCGGATAACGAGCCATTTTCGCGCCGGATGGCGGCTGCGCCTTATCCGGCCTACGGTCTGTATTAATACAAAACTTTCCCCCGCGACTACTGATAATTAACGATAACCTGATTGGCAATCGCCCGCAGCGGCGGGTTTAACGGCCCGCGGGTCTGTACGGAATAGACAAACCGCAGCGGCCCTTCTGCCGCCTCGCCTGCCAACGCGTGGCTGGTACCGCTGGCGCTGGTCAGCGGAATACAGCGATTCAGGCTACATAAATGCACCTGCAGCCCCGCCGGCTCCGCTGACAGCAGACGATAGCGCCAGCTAACGGTCTCGATGCGCGCATTGCCGCCGGGTAGCGTATTGGGCGGCAGCAGCGCGGCGGAAGAATCACTCATCCCGCCCTGTTCAAGAGTGACGCCGGGCCCTTCGGCAATCCATGAGCCCGACGCCGCGCCGGCGGCAACCGGCAATAAAAGGCACAATAAAGGAAGAAAGCGCGTCATCAGGCCGCTCCAATGGTTGAGGTCATGCGAATCTGGCGATCGTCGTTGATCTCCAGGTTGGAAAGCACCGCCATCTGCGGCAGGCTACGACGCAGGAAGCGCGCCAGTAGCGGGCGCAGCGCGTGGTTAACCAGCAGCACCGGCGGCGCGCTGAGCATCTCCTGGCGCTGCAGCGCCTGCCGCGCCTGCTCAAGCAGGCGGTCGGCAAGCCCCGGTTCGAGACCGCCGCCTCCCTGCAGCGCCTGTAGCAGCAGTCGTTCCAGTTGGGTATCCAGGCCGATAACCTGAATTTCGCCGTTGCCGGGGAACCACTGCTGGGCAATGGCCCGCCCCAGCGCCACGCGCACGACGGTGGTCAGCTCGTAAGGATCGCTTTGCGTCGGCGCATGCTCCGCCAGCGTCTCGATAATGGTACGCATATCGCGGATCGATACCCGCTCGGCCAGCAGGTTCTGCAACACCTTATGCAGCGTGGTCAGCGACACCACGCCCGGTACGAAATCTTCGGTCAGCTTCGGCATCTCCTGCGACACGCGGTCGAGCAGTTGCTGCGTCTCCTGGCGGCCAAACAGTTCGCTGGCGAACTGGCCGATGAGGTGGTTGAGATGGGTTGCCACCACCGTACTGGCCTCCACCACCGTATAGCCCTGGATTTGCGCCTGCTCGCGCAACGCGCTATCGATCCACACCGCCTCCAGACCGAAGGCCGGATCGATGGTTTTATCCCCCGCCAGCTCGCCGATGGCATTGCCGGGGTTAATCGCCAGCCAGCGCCCAGGCTGCGCTTCGCCGCTGCCAATTTCCACTCCTTTCATCAGAATGCGGTAGCGGGCGGGCGCCAGTTCAAGGTTATCGCGAATATGCACCACCGGCGGCAGATATCCCATCTCCTGGGCGAATTTCTTGCGGATCCCGCGGATTCGCCCCAGCAGCTCGCCATTTTGCTGAAAATCGACCATCGGGATTAGCCGGTAGCCCACTTCCATACCCAGCGGATCTTCCAACTGGACATCGGCCCAGCTGGCTTCCGCTGCCTGGGTATTCTCCTGCACGATGGGTTCGTCGGCGGCTTTCGGCGCCTGTTTTTCACGGCCGCGCAGCCACCAGGCCAGCCCGAGCAGCGCGGCGGTAAATAGCAGGAAAACCAGGTTCGGCATCCCGGGCACCAGCCCCAGCAGCCCAAGTACCGCGGCACACAGCAGCATGACCTTTGGGTTATTGAATAGCTGGCCGACCATCTGTTCGCCGACATCCTGATCGGTCGCCACCCGGGTAACGATGACCCCGGCGGCGGTAGAGATCACCAGCGCCGGGATTTGCGCCACCAGCCCGTCGCCGATGGTCAGCAAGGTGTAGCTTTCCGCCGCCGCGCCCAGCTCCATACCGTGCTGCACCACGCCGACCAGCAGTCCGCCGACCACGTTAATCACCATAATCATTAGCCCGGCGATGGCATCGCCGCGAACAAACTTGCTGGCGCCGTCCATCGAACCGTAGAAGTCGGCTTCCTGCGTGACTTCGGCGCGGCGTTTTTTCGCCTCTTCTTCGCCGATAAGCCCGGCGTTCATGTCGGCATCGATCGCCATCTGCTTACCCGGCATGCCGTCGAGCACGAAACGCGCCCCCACTTCGGCGATACGCCCGGCGCCTTTGGTGATAACCATGAAGTTGATCAGTACGAGAATGATAAACACCACGATACCGATGGCGAAATTACCGCCGACCAGGAAGTGACCGAAGGCCTCCACGACCCGCCCCGCGGCGGCGGCCCCGGTGTGCCCTTCCATCAAAATGATGCGCGTCGAGGCGACGTTGAGCGACAGGCGCAGCAGCGTCGAGAACAGCAGAATGGTCGGAAACGCGGCGAAGTCCAGCGTGCGCTGGGTAAACATCGCCACCAGCAGCACCATAATCGACAACGCGATATTGAAGGTGAAAAGCAGGTCGAGAATAAACGCCGGCAGCGGCAGCACCATCATCGACAAAATCAGCAGGATCAAGATTGGGCCTGCCAGCACCTGCCATTGTGTATCTTTAACATTCCCTGGCAAACGCAGCAGGGAGGCCAAATTAGCCATCAGAGTCACTCTCTTTTGCAAAATCCAGTGCTTCCGGCACCGGTAAACGTTGAGGTTTTTTCGGGATCAGGCCGCCCTCGCGCCGCCAGCGGCGCAGCTGATAAACCCAGGCCAGCACTTCGGCGACCGCGGCATAGAGGGTGGCGGGAATATGCTGGCCGATCTCGCTATGGCGATAGAGCGCGCGGGCCAGCGGCGGCGCTTCCAGCATCGGAATGCGGTGTTGCGCCCCCAGCTCGCGAATACGCAGCGCAATCTCCCCCGCCCCTTTAGCCAGCACCTTCGGCGCACTCATTTTTTTATCGTTGTATTGCAGAGCCACGGCATAGTGGGTCGGGTTAGTGACGATCACGTCCGCTTTCGGCACATCAGCCATCATCCGTCGCTGGGCAATCGCCCGCTGCTGTTGGCGGATCCGCCCTTTAACATGCGGGTCGCCTTCCTGATCTTTGAATTCGTCGCGAATATCCTGTTTGGTCATCTTCAGCTTTTTGAAGTGGCTCCACAGCTGATAAAAAACGTCAAATGCCACCATCGGCGTCAATCCGAGCACCACCAGAAATCCGCAATAGAGGATCATCTGCAGCGCATTGGCCAACGCGTCGAGCGGCTGTTGGGTCATCAGATGCAGCATCGCCGCCCAGTTGTGCCACAGGTACAGCCCGGTTACCCAGCCGACCAGCGTGGCTTTGAGGATCCCTTTTAACAGCTCCGCCAGCACCTGAGTGGAGAACATGCGTTTCAGACCAGAAAGCGGATTCAGCCGTTTAAGATCGAATTTGAGCGACTTGGCGCTGAATAAAATGCCGCCAAGCAGCATTGGCGCAGCCAGCGCCACCAGCACCAGCCCGGCCATTACCGGCAGCAATGCCAGCACCGCCTGACGCAGCAGCATTCCCAGTTGGCGCAGCATTTGTTTGTCATTGCTGACCATTCCGTGGTCGAAATGCAGACCCTGCGTCAGCATCTCCGCCAGTTGGCGAGTGATATTGCTGCCGGACATCAGGATAATGGCGAGCCCGGCCACCAGCATCAGCACCGAGGTCAGCTCGCGCGAGCGCGGGATCTGGCCCTCTTCACGCGCCTTCTCCAACCGGTGGGCGGTGGGGGCCTCGCTTTTTTCCAGATCGCTGTCTTCGGCCAAGCCTGCAGTTCCTGTGTCGGGAGGGTAAAGAATGGCGGTCAGCATGCCAAAAAATTGGCGAAGTCATTGGCGGAACAACGGCGAAAAAGAGGGGTTATTTCACGGATGAGGGAAAGGAGGCTGGGGCGCAGCATCCTGCGCCCCGCCTGGTCAGAAACCGAGACTATCGAGCAGATCGTCAACCTGCGCCTGGTTGGCGATGACACCGACGCCGTTCTGGTCAAGCTGCGGGCCGTTGAGCAGGCTATCGTTGGCCCGTTTCTCTTTCACCGGCGGTTCCGGCATGTTTTCCATCAGCACCATCAGCAGCTGCTTTTCAATTTCCTGCACCACGTCCATCATGCGCTTGATAACCTGACCGGTCAGGTCCTGGAAATCCTGCGCCATCATGATTTCCATCAGTTGGGCGTTGGTAAAGGAAGTATGGCCCGGCACCCGATCCAGATACTCACGGGTGTCGGTCACCAGCGCGCGCGCGTCGTCCAGTTCGATCGGATTAGCGAACCACTCATCCCAGCGCGATTTTAGCGCGCTGGCGCCGGACTCCAGTTCGGCCTGGCGCGGCTGCGCCGCCTCCACGCAGCTCAACGCCCGTTCCGCCGCCTGCGCCGTCATGGTGACAACGTAATCAAGACGGTCGCGGGCATCCGGGATCGCCTCGGCCGCCTGGGCAATCGCCTGATCGAGCCCCAGCTCGCGCATGCTGTCGCGCAGCATGCGGGTGAGCTGGCCGATACGGGAGATTATCTCTCCCGCGGTCGCTGCATCGCTGGCAGGCATTGGAATCTCTCTCATCGCCCTCTCCTTACATGCCCAATTTTTCGAAAATCTTGTTGAGCTTTTCTTCCAGCGTCGCCGCCGTAAAAGGTTTCACCACATAACCGCTGGCGCCTGCCTGCGCGGCGGCAATAATATTTTCTTTTTTCGCTTCCGCCGTCACCATCAGTACCGGCATCGCCGCCAGCGCGCTATCTGCACGAATGGTTTGCAACAGTTCCAGACCGTCGACGTTGGGCATATTCCAGTCGGAGACCACGAAATCAAAGCTGCTGGCCCGCAGCTTATTTAGCGCGTCTGCGCCATCTTCCGCCTCTTCGACGTTGTTGAAACCGAGCTCTTTAAGCAAATTTCTGATGATACGACGCATGGTGGAAAAGTCGTCGACGACCAGAAAACGGAGATTCTTATCTGCCATTACTACCCCTGAACAGTGTCATTTTTAACTCACGTCACACCACGCCGCCGGGACATCCCGGCGGCGTGAAATTAAATTCGCAGCGCCTGGCCGCCGGCTATCTGCGCCAGCATGCGTTGGCTCATGCGCTCCAGCTCAACCACTTCGCTGACCCCGCCGCTGGCGATGGCCTCGCGCGGCATGCCGAACACCACGCAGCTCGCTTCGCTCTGCGCCAGGGTATAGGCCCCGGCGCGATGCATCTCCAGCATTCCCTGCGCGCCGTCGTTGCCCATGCCGGTGAGGATCACCCCCACCGCATTGCGCCCGGCGTGGCGGGCCACCGAGCGAAACAGCACATCCACCGAGGGGCGATGGCGATTCACCGCCGGGCCGTCGTGCAGCTTGACCTGATAGTTAGCGCCGCTACGCGCCAGCTCCAGATGGCGATCCCCAGGCGCGATATAGGCGTGTCCCGGCAGCACGCGTTCGCCCTCTTCCGCCTCTTTCACCGTGATCTGGCACAGCTTGTTCAGCCGTTCGGCGAACGAGCGGGTAAATCCCGGCGGCATATGCTGGGTGATCAGCAGCGCCGGGCTGGTGGCCGGCAACGGTTGTAGCACTTGACGAATGGCTTCGGTGCCGCCGGTGGAAGCGCCAATGGCGATCAGCTTCTCGCTGCTCAGTAGCGGTCCGTGGCTTAAAATAGCCGGCGGCTGGCCATTGGCGCGCTGCGGCAGCCGCGCCCGCGCGGCGGTGCGGATCTTTTCACCGATCAGTTCGCTGTAGGCCAGCATGCCTTCGCGGATCCCGAGCTGCGGTTTGGTGACGAAATCCACCGCCCCCAGCTCCAGCGCGCGCAGGGTAATTTCCGAACCTTTACCGGTCAGCGACGAAACCATCACCACCGGCATCGGCCGCAGGCGCATCAGTTTTTCGAGGAAATCGAGGCCGTCCATGCGCGGCATTTCGACGTCCAGCGTCAGCACCTGCGGGTTAAATTTTTTGATCAAATCCCGTGCGACCAGCGGGTCCGGGGCCACCGCCACCATCTCCATATCGGCGTGGCCGTTGACGATCTCGGTCATCAGCTGGCGCATAAGGGCCGAATCATCAACACATAACACTCTGATTTTACTCATCACTTCTCCTTGGTCAGCCCATACACGGTCTGTCCACGCAGGTAGAAATCCCGGCTGATCTGGCTGAAATTCTCGGAGTGACCGGCAAACAGCAGCCCCCCCGGTTTAAGCAAGGGGACAAAGCGGCGCAGGATGCGCTCCTGCGTCGGCTTATCAAAATAGATCATCACGTTGCGGCAAAAAATCGCATCGAACGGTCCCGGTAGCGCCCACTCCGGCGCCAGCAGATTCAGCGGCTGGAAGTTGACCCGAGCCGCCAGTTCCTGACGCACGCGCACCAGCCCCTGATGCGGCCCGGTGCCGCGCAGAAAATAGCGCTGCATCTGCCCGGCCGTCAGGGTACGCAGATCGTCATGGCGATAAATCCCCGCTTCGGCTTTTTCCAGTACCTGGGTGTCAATATCGCTGGCCCAGACCTGGCAACTGCCCGCACGTTCCCCGAGCGCATCGCCGAGCGTAATGGCGATGGAATAAGGTTCTTCGCCGGTCGAGGCGGCGGTGCTCCACACGCTATAGTTCCCGGGACGCGAGCGCGCATGCTCCGCCAGAATCGGAAAGTGGTGCGCCTCGCGAAAAAAGGCGGTCAGGTTGGTGGTCAACGCATTGATAAACGCCTGCCACTCGGCGCTGTGCGGGTCGCTTTCCAGCAACGCCAGGTAGTCGCCGAAATCATGAATGCCCAGCAGACGCAAACGGCGCACCAGCCGGTTGTACACCATCTCGCGCTTATGCGCCGCCAGCACGATCCCGGCGCGCTGATAGATAAGCTGGCTGATGCGGCGAAAATGCGCGTCGGAGAGCGGCAGACGCTGGGCCATCTGCGCCAGCGCCGAGCCGCTTTCGCGCGGCGCGGTTGATGTTGTCTGCTTCATGCCGACGCACCGGCAAAATACGAGCGGTTTATGCGGTTTGACAATCCAGGGTCTCCTTTACCGTGGATGAGGTTTCCGGCGCGACGAAGTTGTCGTCCGCCAGACGGAATACCGCCACTGCATCGGCGAGGGTAATCGCCTGCTCTTCCAGCGCAGCGGCGGCGGAAGCCGATTCCACCACCAGGGCGGCGTTCTGTTGCGTGACCTGATCCATCTGGGTAACCGCCTGCGTCACCTGCTCAATGCCGCGGCTCTGCTCGTCAGAGGCGGAGGCGATTTCACCCATGATGTCGGTGACCCGGGTTACCGAGCGCACGATGTCCTGCATGGTGGCGCCGGAATTTTCCACCAGCACTGAGCCATGTTTGACGCGGCTGACGGATTCGTCGATCAGCAGCTTAATTTCTTTTGCCGCCTGGGCGCTGCGGCTGGCCAGGTTACGCACTTCACCAGCCACCACCGCAAAGCCGCGCCCCTGTTCACCGGCGCGCGCCGCTTCTACCGCCGCGTTAAGCGCCAGAATATTGGTCTGGAAGGCGATGCCGTCGATGACGCTGGTAATGGCGCCGATTTTTTGCGAACTGTTGGCGATGTCGTGCATCGTGGTGACCACATCATCCGCCAGCTCGCCGCCTTTGGCGGCGGTTGAAGAAGCATCACGCGCCAGCTGCGATGCCTGGCGGGCATTATCGGCATTCTGTTTTACCGTCGCGGTTAGCTGCTCCATACTGGCGGCGGTTTCTTCCAGCGAAGCCGCCTGTTGTTCGGTACGCGAGGAGAGATCGTTGTTGCCTTCTGAAATCTCCTGCAGGCCGATAAGAATTGACTCCGCACCGTCGCGCACCGCGCCGACGGTACCAATCAGCGAGTGTTGCATGCGCTGCAGGCTGGCAAATAGCTGGCTGATTTCGTTGCGGCCATAGACCTCAATCGGCGCGGAAAGATCGCCGCTGGCGATACGTTCAAAGTGGCCACGAATAATATTCAGCGGCTGCACCAGCATGGTTCGCAGCCACCACATCGCGCTGAGGGTGACCACCAAGAGCATCAGCACCGCCCCGGCAACCAACCAGATTGACCAGCCGTAGGCCCGCTGGCTGGAGGCGCTGGCTTCATCGGTCGTCGCCTTCGCCAGCTGCAGATATTGCACAAAGTCGGCCTCGAAGCGGTCCTGTATTTTCTGCGTCGGCTGGTCCATAAAGGCCTGCAGGTTGCGATTTTCGAGGAACACGATCAGTTCGCGCAGCGCGCCGCGCAGCTTTTCGTAGCTGTCGCGCGTGGCATCGGCTAACTGCTGCTCCTGCTCATCCACGCGAGGCGTGTCGAGGAACTGGTTAAAGTAGAGATCGGCTTTTTGCAGCGAGCTGCGGGCGCCGCCCATCAGCGCATCCACCTGCTCCTGCGGCACCTTCAGCGCCGCGCGGGTACCGGCACGGTTAAGGGTATTTCGCGCCTGTAGCAGCGATACCCAGCTGAGGCTAAGCGCATCGCGCTGCTGGCTACTGACGGTAATACGTTCAAGATTGTGGTTGTCGGCGCGCAGCGCGACGTAAGAGAGCCCGGTGCTGATCAGTTGCATGATGCAAAAGGAGATCAGCAGCAGGAAAAGACTGGTAGAGATACGGATTCGGTTAAACATAGCAATCTCCTTGGTAGCCGGTCTTGGCCGGCTTACAACGCAAGAGAGGCCGCCGCGCGTAGGGATGCGGCGGCCGGTACCCGTTAGAACGTCTCCCAGTTATCCTGGTAGTCGCTGGCGCTGGTTTTTTTATGCGTAGCGATGGCGGCAGGCGCGGTTTTATTGCTGACCGGCGCTTTATACTCTTCCTGCCCTTCCGACTTCAGACGGAAGACGGCAACCGACTGCGTCAGCAAGCTGGCTTGCTCTTCCAGCGCGGCGGCGGCGGAGGCCGACTCTTCCACCAGCGAGGCGTTCTGCTGGGTGACGCGATCCATTTCCGCTACCGCCTGGCCGACCTGGTCGATACCGCGGCTCTGCTCATCGGAAGCAGAGGCGATTTCGCCCATGATGTCGGTCACGCGGGTGACCGCATTGACGATGTCGCCCATGGTGTCGCCGGCGCTTTCCACCAGTACCGAGCCCATATCCACACGGTTGACCGAGTCCTCGATCAGCGCTTTGATCTCTTTGGCCGCCTGGGCGCTGCGCTGCGCCAGGTTGCGGACTTCGCCCGCCACGACCGCGAAACCGCGTCCCTGTTCACCAGCGCGCGCCGCTTCTACCGCGGCGTTAAGCGCCAGGATGTTGGTCTGGAAGGCGATACCGTCGATAACGCCGGTGATATCGGCAATTTTCTGCGAGCTGCTGGCGATGTCGTGCATGGTTTCCACCACGTTAGCCACCACTTTGCCGCCCTTCTGCGCTGTTTCGGAGGCGCTCAGCGCCAGCTGGCTAGCCTGACGCGCGTTTTCGGCGTTCTGTTTCACCGTCGCCGTCAGCTGTTCCATACTAGCGGCAGTCTCTTCCAGCGATGCCGCCTGCTGTTCGGTGCGCGAAGAGAGATCGTTATTCCCGGCGGCGATTTCCGATGCGCCGCTATAGATGGCATCCGCCCCCTGACGCACGCCGCTTACCGTTTCGATAAGCTCGTTCTGCATGTGCTTGAGGCTGGCGGCCAGCACGCCGATTTCATTACGGCTGGTCACCGGGATAGGCTGGGTCAGGTCGCCGGAGGCAATACGTTTGATGTGTTCAATCATGCGGTTCAGCGGGCGCACCAGGATATGGTGGATGCCCATCCACACGCCGACGATCGCCGCCAGCACCACGATGATGACCACAATTAAGGTCCAGATCGCCGAGCTATAAGAGCTGTTGCTACCGTCAACGGCGATTTGGTACAGCTTGCCGTTTTGCTGCAGATAGGCGTTATAAGTCTGCTCGAAATCGTCCTGGTATTTTTGCGTCGGCTGGTCGAAGAAGGCGTTGATTTTACCCTCGCCCAGCAGCTGGATCAGCTCCGACAGCGCGCCGTACAGGATGCCATACTGCTGCTTAAGCTTTTCCGTCGCCTGCGGATCCTGACGCGGGTCCTGCGGGATTTTTTCATAGGCGGCGTAGTTACGTTCGGCGCGCGCCAGCTCTTCTTTCGCTTTCGCCAGCAGCTCGTCGATAGTCGCGCCGCTGCCGATTTTGTTGGTATCCATCATGTAGCGGATCCCTGCGCGGTTCAGGGAGTTACGCGCCTGCAGCAGATCGACCCGGCTTTCACTTAGCAGCAACTGCTGCTGACGGATGGTTTGCAGAACGGTGAAGTTCTCTTTATCGCTTTTCAGCGACGAAAAAAACAGACCGCCCGAAATCAGCTGCAATGCGCCAAATAGCACCAGCACTAATAAGAGACTGGTGACGACCTTAATACGATTAAACATGTTTCCCCTTCCTGGAAGCCTGAACGGCCAGGCTTTACGTATGTGACTGAAAGGGTTATCGGCGCGCGGGAGGGGAACTTTATGCCAGGCGGGGACTATTTTTACCGGGCGCGGCAGAGCGCGCCCGGTAGATTAGTGGCTTTTGGCGACGTTATCGACCAGCGCCATCTCTTCGCTGCTGAGCAGCTTTTCGATATCGACGAGAATCAACATGCGTTCGCCGAGCGCGCCAAGACCGGTGAGATACTCGGTCGCCAGCGTCACCGCGAATTCCGGCGCCGGGCGGATCTGTTCAGCGGTGAGAGACAGCACGTCGGAGACGCCGTCGACCACAATCCCCACCACCCGCAGGCCGAAGTTAAGCACGATAACCACCGTGTTTTCATCATAAGAGACGCCCTGCTGGGCGAATTTTACCCGCAGGTCGATAATCGGCACGATCACCCCGCGCAGATTGGTGACACCTTTGATGAAATCCGGGGTGTTGGCGATACGCGTCACCTGGTCATAGCCGCGGATTTCCTGCACTTTCAGAATATCGATGCCGTATTCTTCATTACCGAGGGTAAAAATTAAAAACTCCTGACCTACCGTTTCGCCAGCCAATTTGCTGACGGTTGCTAATCCTGCCATGGTCTGCACCTGTTAATTTTATGAGATGAGTCGTTATGCGGCCGCTGCGCTCAGCAGCTTTTCCCGGTTGAGCATTTGCAGCGCCGACACGTCGACGATCAGCGCCACGCTGCCGTCGCCGAGGATCGTCGCCGCGGAAATTCCCGGCACTTTGCGATAATTGCTTTCCAGGTTTTTCACCACTACCTGATGCTGGCCAATCAGTTGATCCACCAGCAGCGCGTAGCGGCGGCCGGCGCTTTGCAGAATCACCACGATGCCCTGAGTAGCCTCGGTTTTAGCCCCGGCGACGTCAAACACCCGGTAGAGCTCCACCAGCGGTAGATACTCACCGCGAACCTGCAGCATCCGCTCGCCGCCGGCCATCGGATGCAGGTCTTCGGCCTGCGGCTGCAGCGATTCCATCACCGCGTTGAGCGGCAGAATAAAGACCTCTTCATTGACCTTGACCGACATGCCGTCGAGGATGGCGAGCGTTAGCGGCAGCAAAATACGAATCGAGGTTCCTTTGCCCGCGCGGGAATGGATTTCAACGTGACCGCCCATCTCCTGGATGTTCCGTTTCACGACGTCCATGCCGACGCCGCGGCCAGAGACGTCGGTCACCTGTTCCGCGGTCGAAAAGCCCGGCGCGAAAATGAGCATTCCGACCTCTTCATCACTCATGCTGTCGCTGACCGCCAGCCCCTGCGCCGCCGCTTTGGCGAGAATTTTTTCGCGATTGAGTCCGGCGCCGTCATCGATCACTTCGATGCAGATATTGCCGCCCTGATGTTCAGCGGAAAGAATCAGATTGCCCACCTCAGACTTACCTGCCGCCAGACGGGTTTGCGGATCTTCAATACCGTGGTCGAGGCTATTACGCACCAGGTGGGTTAACGGGTCGATAATGCGCTCGATCAGGCTCTTATCAAGTTCGGTAGAGCTGCCCTGTAGCGTCAGTTCCACCTGCTTATTGAGCTTGCCGGCCAGGTCGCGCACCAGCCGCGGGTAGCGGCTGAATACATATTCCATCGGCATCATGCGAATCGACATCACCGATTCCTGCAGGTCGCGAGCGTTACGTTCCAGCTGGCTCATGCTATTGAGCAGATCGCCATGGGTTACCGGATCCAGGTTACCTGAGCGCTGCGCCAGCATGGACTGGGTGATCACCAGTTCGCCGACGAGGTTAATCAACTGGTCAACTTTCTCCACCGCCACGCGAATGCTGGTCGATTCGCTGGCCTTCGCTCTCGGCGCTTTAGGCGGCTCGACGGCAGCAGGCTGCGGTTGGACGACCGGCGACGGCACAGCTTCAGCCGACGGCGATGGTTTAGCGGCAGTGGTTGGCGGCGTGGTAAAGCTGATCTGTTCCGGCTCAAGAACGAAACAGAGCACCGCGCAGATATCCTCTTCGCTGGCGGTGGTCAGCAGGGTCACCTCAAGGCTATTGTCAGTTTGCAGGGGATCCTGAACCTCGCCGAGGTTGCCAAGCTCTTCCAGCATCAGCGGAATTTCATTGGCTTTAAGCCCGGTTAAGCTCACGCGCATACCGCCGGCGATGGCCGTCGGCGCAGGCTGGGCCACGACGGGCGGCGCGGCAGGCGCGTCCTGCTGCTGCGCTTCCAGCGCCAGCTGCCGCAGCGCCTGGCAGATATAGTCAAAGCTCTCAGCGTCAGGCTGCTGCGAGGTTTTATAGGCGTCCAGTTGCTCCTGCATAATATCTTTGGTTTCCAGAAACAGATTGATAATTTCGGTGCTCAAGCGCATCTCCTCGCGCCGGGCGCCGTCGAGCAGGTTCTCCAGCAGATGGGTGGTTTCCTGCAATACGGAAAAGCCAAACGTCGCCGCGCCGCCTTTGATCGAGTGCGCCGCGCGAAAAATAGCGTTTAGCGGTTCGATATCGGGGGCCTGCGGATCCAGCTCCAGCAGGTGTTGCTCCATGTCTGCCAGCAGCTCATCTGCTTCATCAAAAAAAGTCTGATAAAAAGCGCTAATATCCATGCTCATGGGGTCACCTCAGGGTGTGAATCGCGGTTAACCGGCGCGGGCGCGACCAGCTTTGGCAGCGCATCCGGCTGGCTAATCTCCAGCGCATTGCTTTCGCCATTTTCATGTTCGATGCTCTGCTGGGTCTCTTTGTTAAGCACCAGTACGGTAATGCGGCGGTTGATGGCATCATCAGCGCCGTGCTGCTTCAGGCTCATGGTCGCCGCCATACCGACCACCCGAAGCACCTTCCCTTCCGCCAGGCCGCCGGCAATCAGCTCGCGGCGCGAGGCGTTGGCGCGATCCGCCGACAGCTCCCAGTTGCTGTAACCGCGTTCGCCGCTGGCGTAGGGGATGTCATCGGTATGCCCGGAGAGGCTTATCTTGTTCGGCAAATCATTGAGGATTGGCGCAATCGCTCGCAGGATATCGCGCATATAGCTTTCCACCTGAGCGCTACCGGTTTTAAACATCGGGCGATTCTGGCTATCGATAATCTGAATGCGCAGGCCTTCGTCCATCATGTTGATCAGCAGATGCGGACGAAGTGCCTTCAGGCGCGGGTCTGACTCAATCAACTGATCGAGTTTGTCACGCAGTTTGTTAAGCCGTAGCTCTTCGGCGCGTTTATCCGCGGTATTGATCTGCTTGCTGACCAACCCGACTTCACGGGTCGGGTCTTCGCCGCCGCCGGGGATCGGGCTGCTTTCCGAGCTGCTTTTATCGCCGCTGGTCAGCGCCACTTTCAGCGGCGTACGGAAATATTCGGCTATTTGCGTCAGTTCCTGCGGGCTGGCGATCGCCAGCAGCCACATCACAAGGAAGAAGGCCATCATCGCCGTCATAAAATCGGCATAGGCTATCTTCCACGAACCGCCGTGATGGGCTGGCTGGTGTGATTTGCGCTTTCTGACCAGAACCACCGGGTGATTATGCTTCATGCTTCTTCGCTTTCCGTCGCCTGCGCGGCAGGCGCTTTCACCTGGCGTACGTGTTCTTCGAGCTCAACAAACGACGGGCGCTCGGTGGTGTATAACGTTTTGCGGCCAAATTCGACGGCGATTTGCGGCGCGTAGCCGTTGAGGCTGGAGAGCAGCGTGACCTTGATGCACTGCATCATCTTGACGGTCTCGGCGCTTTTTTGCCGCAGCAGCGTGGATAGTGGCGAGATAAATCCATAGGCCAGCAGAATGCCGAGGAAAGTCCCCACCATCGCGTTGGCGATAAGCGCCCCGAGCTCCGCCGCCGGGCGGTCCGCCGAGGCCAGCGCATGCACCACCCCCATTACCGCCGCGACAATACCAAATGCCGGCAGAGAGTCGCCGACCATCGCCAGGCTGCCGGCGGGCACTTCGCTCTCCTGTTCGAAGGTTTCGATCTCTTCGTCCATCAGCGCTTCAATTTCAAAAGCATTCATGTTGCCGCTCACCATCAGGCGTAAATAATCGGTTATGAACTCCACCAGATGGTTATCGGCAAGGATGCGCGGATAATTAGCGAAAATTTCACTTTCCTGAGGATTGTCGATATCGAACTCAAGCGACAACATCCCCTGTTGACGGGATTTAGCGAGCAGCAGGAACAGCAGCGCCATGAGATCCATATACAGCGCCTTGCTGTATTTGGAGCGACGTACCATTTTGGGCAACGCCCGCAGCGTAGATTTGATGGCTTTGCCGTTGTTGCCGACGATAAACGCGCCGATGCCGGCGCCGCCGATAATCAGGAATTCCGCCGGCTGGTACAGCGCGCCAAGGTGGCCGCCCACCAGCAAATAACCGCCAAATACCGCTCCCAGGACCACGAGATAACCCAATATAACTAGCACACGCATACCTCAAATTAACAATGTGGATGGCGGGCGAGGCAAACGCGCCCTGGCGTAAACCAGGCGGGGAATGGGGGGCGGCATGCCGCCCCTGCGTATTACACGTCGAAATGGATTGCCGTAAGTCGTCGGAACGGCGACTTACATGACGCGTTTAGCCTGCTCGTCCAGCAGTTGAGAGGTTATATCGGCCAGTTGCGGAGAAAGTTTACGTCTTTTTACGGCGCGTGAAGGCGGTTGGCATAATGTGCAGACGAAATCGTGCTGCGGATGATGCGCGTGGGTGATAAATGAGCCGCCGCAGCTATTGCAGGCGGAGAGCTGCAGCATACCGCTATCAACAAAGCGCACCAGCGTCCAGGCGCGGGTCAACGCCAGTAGCGGCGCTTCGCCCGCTTCTTGCGGACACTGTTCGAGATACAGGCGATAGGCTTTGATCACCGCTTCCACTCCGCTGCATTTACCGCTCTTCAGCAGGAACAAATAGGCGTTGTAGAACATCGACGAATGAATATTCTGCTCCCAGGTCATGAACCAATCGGTCGAGAACGGCAGCATCCCTTTCGGCGGCGGGCTTCCGCGCAGCTCCTTGTAAAGTTTGATTAAGCGCCCACGGCTGAGCTGAGTTTCACTCTCCAGCATCTGCAGACGCGCGCCGAGAGATATCAACTCCATGGCGAGCTGAATATCCTTCGCTTCCTGAACAATACTTTTCTCAGCCATTATCAAACACTTTTCTTCGCTGCAGCGCCTTCTTTGGCGCGGAGCTCTTGCAGCAGGTGACTGGAAAGCAGGATACCGGTATGGATCTGCTGGAGATCATCAACGCGCGACTCTTTGGTCAATTGCTCGATAGTCTGATGGTCGCTGAAGCGCAGATTGCACACCAGCTGATTAGTTTCAGCCAGTTTCACCATCTGCGGTAACGTCAGTTGCGCCAGGGTATCAACCATGGTTTCGTCAATTCCCAAACGAAACATCGCGGACACTTTCTCATCGTTGATCAGCCGCTGTGCTAAAAATAAATACGACAGGTTGAAGTCATAAATATGCTTAAGTAATTCGGAGGTACCCATAATCCCTATCCCGATAAGCCATGTTAGAAAACATACACGTGGCGTGTTACTTAATCGCCCGTGACCTCAGTTATTTCCCCAAGAGGCAATTAAAACACTCACTCGCGATAGCTAAAAATTCAGCTAATCGTCAAATTCGCCCCACTGTTAATAGTTTGTTACAGGTGCAAACCGGAGTGGAGGATGTAAAGAATTTGCTTCGAGAGAGTTGAATTGCCATGAAACTATTTTTAGAAATTCTATAAGAATATTCTTAAGGCGGCGCAACTCTACTCCCGAATCATTAGCACACACAATTAAGTATGGGGAAATTTTGAATGTAATGAGATATAGATCACAAAAACAAAAAATAACACCGGTAACAACACCTCATTTCGATCACTTTATAACCAACATTCGATCATTTAACGATCACAAGTAAATGAATTACCTTAAAAAAAGTGTTATCAACCATTACTATTAGTTTTTTTTGGCACATTTAGAACAAAAAAATAACATTATAAAAATTGAAGAATAAAAATCTGAACAAGCGGTAAATTCAACGCAAATCATTAGTTTTCACCGGAAAAAATAACCATGGTGTAATACAGGGATATTAGATCTAATACTCGAATAGCACCTATGGAAAAAGTATAAAAAACGTACAATAAAGCGATGGTATCGGCTAGTCTTTCAGCGCGGATGATTGTACAAAATACAATCTAACAACCTCATATCGCGGCGCCTGACGCTATTTTCCCGCATCTTCTCGTGGCTGAACTCCTGCAGATATGGATAAAATTTCGATAACAATTACGGCCTGGCGCATTACCCAAAATGGGTATTTCCGCCGGGTTACTTTTCTAACATTCCTTTAACGAAACGAGCTTATTAACACGTTGTAATAATAAAAATCGAGAATCAATTAACGACGTTGAGCCCAAGTTTAAAGCCATCAAGAATATATTTTTAAACCGTATAAATACGGCGAAGCAATAATAATAAATAGATATATGAGGATTTTTCCTCGGCAATAAGCGACCTATCGCTCTGCCCTCTCCCCCTTATTATTGGTAGGTGGAAATGACAAAGACATTTGCAGCGCTGTAGTAAAGCGCTAAGCGCGCAATATCGCGGCTGGATCACATTTTATCGTTGCCGATCGCATTTTCATCACTTCCGCGTTCCGTTGGATTTTCGGTTATGTTTAAATTAGCTAAACCGGTTTAACAAAGTTTAGCTAAAAGGATTATAAGTATGACCAGTAAAGTATGGGTACTCGGCGATGCGGTCGTCGATCTGCTGCCTGAGGGCGATGGCCGCTTATTACAGTGTCCGGGCGGCGCACCGGCTAACGTTGCGGTCGGCGTCGCGCGTCTTGGCGGCAATAGCGGGTTCATCGGCCGGGTCGGCGATGACCCTTTTGGCCATTTTATGCGCCAGACGCTACGACAAGAGAACGTGGATATCAGCCACCTTTCTTTAGACCCCGCACAGCGCACCTCAACCGTCGTGGTGGCGCTGGATGAACATGGCGAACGAACCTTTACCTTTATGGTTCGTCCGAGCGCCGATCTTTTTTTACAACCAGGCGATCTCCCTCAATTCGCGGCCGGGCAGTGGCTGCACGTCTGCTCTATCGCCCTCAGCGCCGAACCCAGCCGTAGCAGCGCCTTTACGGCGATGGAACAGATTAAACGCGCCGGCGGCAGCGTCAGCTTCGACCCTAATATCCGCAGCGATCTGTGGCAGGATCCCCAGCTGTTACGCCGTTGTCTCGAACGGGCGCTGGCATTGGCTGACGTGGTGAAACTGTCGGAAGAGGAACTGGCCTTTATCAGCGGTAGCGATGATATTGCCAGCGGTATTGCGCGAGTCCGCGAGCGCTTTCAGCCAAAACTGCTGCTGGTCACGCAAGGAAAAGCCGGAGTACAAGCAGTGTTCCATCAGCAGCATATTCACTTCCCGGCCCGTCCGGTGGTCAGCGTTGATACCACTGGAGCCGGCGATGCCTTTGTTGCCGGGCTACTCGCCAGCCTCAGCGCACACGGCTTTCCTGACAATGTCACCGCGCTGGAGCCGATCGTCGCGCTGGCGCAAACTTGTGGCGCGTTGGCGACTACCGCCAAAGGCGCGATGACCGCCTTACCGTATCAGAGCGATGTGAACCGCCAGTTTTAACGATGTAAGCAGGCAAAATAATTAAAACGTTTTAGCAAAATTAGCAAAGCGGCGATTCGGGGCATTCCAGGCCCCCAATAGCCCATGATGATGACAGACTTTGTAGAGGGTACTATGGATTTTCAACAGATTTCTCGCGCGCTGCTGCCGCTGCTCGGCGGCAAAGAAAATATCGCCAGCGCCGCGCACTGCGCCACCCGCTTGCGTCTGGTACTGGTCGATGACGCGCTCGCCGACCAGCAGGCCATCGGAAAAATTGAGGGGGTAAAAGGTTGCTTTCGCAACGCCGGGCAGATGCAAATCATCTTCGGTACCGGCGTGGTTAATAAAGTGTATGCCGCCTTTATTCAGGCGGCCGGTATCAGCGAGTCGAGCAAATCCGAAGCCGCAGACCTGGCGGCGAAAAAACTGAATCCGTTCCAGCGGATCGCTCGCCTGCTGTCGAACATCTTTGTGCCCATTATCCCGGCTATCGTCGCCTCCGGCCTGCTAATGGGACTGCTGGGAATGGTGAAAACCTCCGGCTGGGTCGATCCGGGCAACGCCATCTACCTGATCCTCGATATGTGTAGTTCGGCCGCTTTTATTATTCTGCCAATCCTGATCGGGTTTACCGCCGCGCGTGAATTCGGCGGCAACCCTTATCTTGGCGCAACCCTCGGCGGTATTCTTACCCACCCGGCGCTGACCAACGCCTGGGGAGTGGCTTCGGGCTTCCACACCATGAATTTCTTCGGCCTCGAGGTGGCGATGATCGGTTATCAGGGGACGGTATTCCCGGTGCTGCTGGCGGTATGGTTTATGAGCCTGCTTGAGAAGCAACTGCGACGCCTGATTCCCGACGCGCTGGATCTGATCCTCACGCCGTTCCTGACGGTTATTATCTCCGGTTTTATCGCCCTGTTGATTATCGGCCCGGCCGGTCGCGCGCTCGGCGACGGCATCTCCTTTATTCTCAGCACGCTCATTGCCCACGCCGGTTGGCTGGCGGGGCTGCTGTTCGGTGGGCTGTATTCGGTGATTGTTATTACCGGTATTCACCACAGCTTCCATGCCATCGAAGCCGGGCTGCTCGGCAACCCGTCGATCGGCGTCAATTTCCTGCTGCCTATCTGGGCGATGGCTAATATTGCCCAGGGCGGCGCCTGTCTGGCGGTGTGGTTTAAAACCAAAGATGTAAAAGTGAAAGCCATTGCCCTCCCCTCCGCCTTTTCGGCAATGCTGGGCATCACCGAAGCGGCGATATTCGGCATCAACCTGCGCTTCGTTAAGCCATTTATCGCCGCATTGATTGGCGGCGCGGCGGGTGGCGCCTGGGTGGTCTCCATGCACGTCTATATGACCGCCGTCGGCCTGACCGCCATCCCCGGAATGGCTATCGTACAGGCCAGTTCCCTGCTTAACTACATCATCGGACTGGCTATCGCGTTTGTGGTCGCCTTTATCGTTTCGCTGACGCTCAAATACAAAACGGATGCTGAATAATGCCGCAGCCTTCTTTGTTACCGATGGTCCTGCAGGCCGTCATGAACCACCAGCCGCGCGCGCTGCGGGATAACCACTATCCGCAGTGGCATCTGGCGCCGGTATGCGGGCTACTGAACGATCCAAACGGTTTTATCCACTTCGACGGTCGCTATCATCTTTTTTATCAGTGGAATCCTCTTGCCTGCGATCACAGCTATAAAGGCTGGGGGCACTGGAGTTCGCCGGATCTGCTGCACTGGCGGCATGAACCGATTGCCCTGCTGCCAGACGAAGAATACGACCGCAACGGCTGCTACTCCGGCAGCGCGGTAGATAACAACGGCGTCCTGACGCTCTGCTACACCGGTAATGTGAAATTTAGCGATGGTAGCCGTACCGCCTGGCAGTGTCTGGCGACGCAAAATCCCGACGGTACTTTTCGTAAACAAGGCCCGGTGCTGGCGCTGCCAGCAGGTTATAGCGGCCACGTGCGAGATCCCAAAGTCTGGCGCGATGGCGAACGCTGGATGATGGTGCTGGGCGCGCGCGATCTGGCCGACCGCGGCAAGGTTCTGCTATTCAGCTCCGCTGATTTGATGCAGTGGAATAGCCATGGCGAAATAGCCGGTAGCGGACTTAACGGCCTGAAAGACGCCGGCTATATGTGGGAATGCCCGGATCTGTTCCCCCTCGGCGATCGATATATTTTACTGAGCTGCCCGCAAGGATTGCCGCGCGAGGCACAGCGCTTCCTGAACACCTATCCGGCAGTCTGGATGCAGGGCCATTTCGACCAAACCGCCGCCACCTGGCGCCATGGCGCGATCGAAGAGCTGGATAGCGGCTTCGAATTCTATGCGCCGCAAACCACCCTGGCGGAGGATGGCCGCCGTCTGCTGGTTGGCTGGATGGGGGTCCCCGACGGAGAAGAGATGCAGCAACCTACGCGGGCCCACGGCTGGATCCATCAGATGACCTGCCTGCGGGAACTCAGCTGGCGCCACGGCACGCTGTATCAAAATCCCGTGCGCGAACTGGCGGCGCTTCGCGGCGAGGCGCAGGACTGGCAGTCCGAACCGCTGGCGCTGCAGCCGATGGAACTCGCCTTCGAGGTTGCGCCAGGCGATGCGCTGACGCTGGATTTCGCGGGTGCGCTGCAGCTTTCGCTGGACAGCCGCGGCGTACGCCTGGCCCGTCGAAGCCTGATAGCTGATACTGTCGATTACCGTTACTGGCGCGGCGCGGCGCATAAACTGCAGATCCTCATCGATCGATCCAGCGTCGAGATCTTTATTAATGATGGCGCGGGGGCGATGAGCAGCCGCTTCTTTGCCGATTATCCAGGTAAACTGGTATTCGGCGGCGCGACGCCGGTGGCATTCTGCTGCTGGCCGCTGCGGCCATGCATGGTAGAATAAGCGTTTTGCTTTCAGGCGCCTGGCTCGTGATGAAACCCAAACGCATTACCATAAAAGATATCGCCGAACTGGCTGGCGTCTCTAAAGCCACCGCCAGCCTGGTCTTGAACGGTCGCGGCAAAGAGCTGCGCGTGGCGCAAGAGACGCGCGAACGGGTGCTGGCTATCGCCCGCGAGCAGCACTACCAGCCGAGTATTCACGCCCGTTCGCTGCGCGATAGCCGCAGCCATACCATTGGTCTGGTGGTACCCGAGATCACCAACTATGGTTTTGCCGTTTTTTCTCACGAGCTGGAAACCCTGTGCCGCGAAGCCGGCGTACAGCTGCTTATCTCTTGCACCGATGAGAATCCCGGTCAGGAGAGCATGGTGGTCAATAATATGATTGCCCGTCAGGTCGATGGTTTAATTGTCGCCTCTTGCATGCATAGCGACGCCGACTATCTGAAGCTCAGCGAACAGCTGCCGGTGGTGCTGTTCGATCGCAATCCAAACGATAGCGCCCTGCCGTTGGTGATGACCGATTCACTGGCGCCGACGGCGGAACTTATCGCCCGTATCGCCGGACAACATCCGGATGAGTTCTGGTTTCTCGGCGGGCAGCCGCGGCTCTCACCCTCACGCGATAGGCTGGCCGGATTTAGTCAGGGATTAGCCCAGGCAGGCGTTGAGTTGCGCCCGGAGTGGATTATCAACGGCAACTATCACCCAAGCTCAGGCTATGAGATGTTTGCCGCGCTGTGCGCCCGCCTCGGGCGGCCGCCTAAGGCGCTGTTTACCGCCGCCTGCGGCTTGCTGGAAGGGGTACTACGCTATATGAGCCAGCATAACCTGCTGGATTCCGGGATCCATTTAGCCAGCTTCGATGACCACTATCTGTATGATTCGCTGTCGCTGCGCATCGACACCATCCAGCAGGACAACCGCCAGTTGGCCTGGCACTGCTACGATCTCATCAGTCAGCTGATCGATGGTAAAACGCCACAGCCGCTGCAGCGTTATCTGCCAGCCACGCTGCAAATGCGTTATCAACCCGCCAGATAACAACGGGCCTGGATCGTGGTTCAGGCCCGTACTGTTAACGATTAATTGTCATCAGAAAGGTTTCGTTGGCAGATACTTTCCATCGAAAGTAATCACCGCGCGATGTCCGCCTTCCGGATCGCTGACTTTTTTCACATCCAGCTTAAAATTAATTGCGCTGATAATCCCGTCGCCGAATTTTTCATGAATCAGCGCTTTCAGGGTGGTGTCGTAGACCTGCAGCATTTCATAGAAGCGATACATGGTCGGATCCGTCGGCACGCGGTCCTCAATAGAGCCTCTGACCGGAATCGTTTGCAGCAGCAAAATATCATCATCGTTGAGTTCCAGTTTTGCCCCAACCATTTTCGCCACTTCAGCAGGCAGCGGGTGCTGCCCCAACAGCGCGGCCGTGACAAAGGCTTCTGATAAACCAGTGCCTTCAACAAGCTGTGCAAAGGAGAGATCCTTTTTGGCTTTAATCAGCAAAATTTTATTCGCTAACTCCAGACGAACTTCGCGGCTGACTTGTGACTGAATCATAGTGTTACCTCGTTATATCGTAGTGAAATGAAATGACTGACCGTAAACCGGCACCGCTCGGGTATCCGGATGACCGGCCAGCGAAATAAAAGCTCTGGTATTGCCGTCATAAGCGGCAATCTCCCCCGTTTCAATGTCATACACCCAGCCATGTAATGTCAGACGTCCTTCATCAAGCGCCAGACGTACCGCAGGGTGAGTTTGAATATTCGCCAACTGGGCAATCACGTTTTCATGCACCATCGCCGCGGTTTTGGCCTGCGGGTCGCGATGCTCGCGAGCATCGTTGACCACTTTTGCCGAATCCGCATATTGCAGCCAGTGCTTAACGGCGGGCACATGATCCAGACAGCTACACTGCGCAATTGCCGTCATCGCCCCGCAATCGGAGTGGCCGCAAATCACAATATCCGCGACCTTCAGGACAGCTACGGCATACTCCACCGATGCCGACACGCCGCCGGGCTCCGGGCCGTAAGAAGGGACAATATTGCCGGCATTACGGATGACAAACAGATCGCCGGGTTCACGCTGGGTGACCAATTCAGGAACCATCCGGCTATCGGAACAGGAAATAAACAGCGTACTGGGACTCTGCCGGGAGGCTAAACTTTTAAACAGTTCAGCGCGTTCAGGAAATGCATCACGTTGAAATTTAAGAAAACCATCAATGATTTCTTTCATGATAATGTCTACCTCGCTGTGGAATGACAGGGAGGTTACGCGGCGCATGGCATAAAATAAAAGTCTTGTTTATAATCAAATTCATCCAAAAAACTTATGGATTGAAAGCGTGAATATTCGCTATGTTAGATACTTCCTGGCCGTCGCCGAACATCAGGGTTTTACCCGCGCGGCGGAAGCCCTGCATATTTCACAACCGGCGCTCTCACAGCAAATCAGGATGCTAGAAGAGAGCCTGGATGCGCAGCTTTTTGATCGTAGCGGCCGGCATATTCACCTGACGGATGCGGGCGAGGTGTTTTTGCAGTATGCCCGTCAGGCATTTCAGCTGCTGGATGAGGGCCAACGCGCCATTCATGATGTCGAAGACCTCAGTCGCGGTTCTCTGCGCATTGCCGTGACGCCCACCTTTACTTCTTATTTCGTCGTGCCGTTAGTGGCTGAATTTCATGCGCGTTATCCGCATATCACGCTGGATATACAGGAGATGTCGCAGGAGAAAATGGAGGGCATGCTGCTGGAAAATGAGCTGGATATTGGCATTGCCTTTGCCGAGGGAGTTACACCAGACATTGTTTCCACCCCGCTGCTACAGGAAGTGCTGGCGCTGGTTGTGGCGAACCATCACCCGCTGGCCCGCGAAGAATCCCTTTCGTTGCGCCAGCTGGCCGCGGAGGAATTTATTCTGCTCAACCACCATTTCGCCACCCGGTTGCAAATTGACCACTGCTTACAGCAAGCCGGTTTCCACCCGCGGGTGACCATTGAAATGCATTCGATCAATGCCATCCTCGATATCATCCAGCGAACCCAATTAGTGACCATTCTGCCGCTGAATGTCGCCGCCCAGCGCACTGGCCTGGTGACCCGGTTGTTGGAGGAAGCAACGCTTGAGAGAACCGCGGTGTTAATGCAGCGCAAAGGCACCCGACCAAAAGCCGCGGCGAGGATTTTCGCCGACATGGCCCAGCAGCTGGCTGCCCGAATAGAAAGTTAAGCGTACCATGGCGCGGTCAGCATCTGGCCCGCCTCCTCCCTACTGCAACAATCTTACCGTAGCCGGTATGACCATTTGCGCAAAACAGATTTCCCGCGATTGGCATACTGAAATTGTTAACGATATGTATAATTTTATCTGCTAAGCGGTATTCAGTATTCCGGCTTGAACGTCAGCATTATTTTCACCCTACCTTATTCCCCCTGACAAGGAATTGACAATGAGTGAACGCTCTCATGACCGAGGTAATAGCCTTGCGATGGTCATATATAATCTACTCAATCCGGTGCCTTACGGCTTTTTTATCGCCGGTCTTATCTTCGATATTATTTACCTCTACAGCACTAACGTGATGTGGGGGAAATGCGCCAGTTGGCTTATTGCCCTTGGCCTTATTTTTGCCATCATTCCGCGGTTGATTAATCTGGCGCAGGTCTGGTTTTTTACTCCTCGACGCCCGGCTGCAAAAATTGATTTCTGGCTAAATCTCATCGCTATTATTGCCGCGTTGGTCAACTGTTTTGTTCATAGCCGCGACGCATGGGCAATTGCGCCGCAGAACGTTATCTATTCATCGATTACCGTTATCTGTCTGCTTGTCGCCAATATTATCAGCTCCACTTGCCTGGCTAATAATAAGGGGATTCGCCATGAATAAATTACTACTGCCCCTGCCCGTTATGCTCGCCACCGCGCTTGCCCTGTCCGGATGCGATGAGAAAGCGAAACTTAGCCCGGATCAGCAGGTAGGGCCCGATCCCGTAATGCCGAAGGCCCAGGATTTCCTGATGCCGCCGATGCAGGTTCCCCGCGGCGTAGGCTGGAAGACAGATGGACAACCGACGGTTGCCCAGGGGCTGAAAATAGAAAAAATAGCCGACGGATTCCTGCATCCCAGAATGGTCTATGTCCTGCCAAATAACGATGTGCTGGTCGTTGAAAGCAACGGTCCTGGCGAGGAGCCGCTGACTACGCCGAAGCAGCTGATTGCCGGGATAGTGAAAAATCAGTCAGGTAAAGGCGGAAAAGGCGGGAATCGCATTACGCTATTGCGTAAAAACGCCAGCGGCTGGGAAAAACATATTTTCCTTGAACATCTGCACTCGCCTTTCGGTGTCCAACTAATCGGCAATAATCTTTACGTCGCCAATACCGGCAACATCATGCGTTATCACTACCAGCCGGGGGCGACACGTATCAGCGATGCGGGGAGCGAGCTGGCGGACCTGCCCAGCACCGTCAATCACCACTGGACCAAAGCGTTACTGGCAAGCCCGGATGGTAAGAAGCTGTATGTAGGCGTCGGCTCGAACAGTAATATCACCGAAAATGGCCTGGATATTGAATATCGTCGTGCCACCGTTCTGGAGGTTGATACGGCCACCGGCGCAAGCCGTATCTTCGCCAGCGGGATCAGGAATCCTACCGGACTTGGCTGGGAACCGCAGACGGGCAAGCTTTGGGCTATTGCCAACGAGCGCGATGAAATCGGCGCCGACCTGGTACCTGATTATTTGACTTCGGTGCAGGATGGCGGGTTTTATGGCTGGCCGTGGAGCTATTTCGGACAGCACGTTGACCGCCGCGTACAGCCGCCGCGCCCGGACATGGTCGCCAAAGCGATCAAGCCG
Organism: Klebsiella sp. CN_Kp091; assembly: GCF_040065095.1. Lineage (NCBI taxonomy): Bacteria > Pseudomonadati > Pseudomonadota > Gammaproteobacteria > Enterobacterales > Enterobacteriaceae > Klebsiella > Klebsiella sp. CN_Kp091. The sequence continues at coordinate 97,221 of NZ_JBEAIO010000002.1, forward strand.
GATTATGCCCTGAGTTCCCACGTTGCGCCGCTGGGAATGCTGTTTTATACCGGAAACATGTTGCCACAAACCTATCAGGGCGGCGTGTTTATCAGCGAGCATGGTAGCTGGGACCGTTCGCCGCTGAATGGCTATAAAGTCAGCTTCGTCGCCTTTAAAGACGGCAAACCCGTCGGTAAACCAGAGAGTGTAGTCACCGGCTTTGTCTCGCGCGATGAGAAAGAACTGTACGGTGCGCCGGTCGGACTCGCGCAGGATAATGAAGGGGCGTTAATCATTGCCGACGATGTCGGTAATACCGTCTGGCGCGTCAGCGCAAAATAAAATATCACTATCAATTATCCGGCTTCCCACAGTCAGGGAAGCCTTTTTTATACCCTCATAATAATTATCCTTAGATATTGCCGGGAATAATTAGAGAAACAAAGTGATAAGCTGTGCCATCAGGACCGCTATTGTAGTTGGCTATACCAGAATAGGTTGCTGAGAAACATTCATCATCAATGAGACGTAGAGCAGATGAACCATTTATCCGCAATCAGAACTTTCGTTAGCGCCGCTGACTATAAAAGTTTCAGCGCTGCCGCCAAAGCCTTAAATATCGAAGTATCCACCGTCTCTCGCCATATTTCCGAGCTGGAAGCGTATTTACAGGTGACGTTGTTTAACCGCTCTACCCGTGGATTAGCATTAACCGAAACCGGGGCATTTTTTTACTCGCACGCCCAACAACTGTTATTACAATGGGAGGAAGCCCGCCAGTTAACTTCCGCACTGGATAAACAGCCTTCCGGCCTGCTGCGGTTAAGCGTACCCAGTACCTTTGGCCGTCTGCACGTGATGCCTTTCGTGGATGAATTTCTTCGTCTGCACCCTAACATTTCGCTGGATATCAGTTTTAACGATGAAGTGCAGGACCTGATTGAAACGCGCATCGACCTGAGTATTCGCATCGGTGTTTTGCCTGACTCATCGATTCATGCCCGTAAACTGGCTTCGCAGACGCGCTCAGCCTGGGCCAGCCCAAGGTGGATTGCGGAAAACCGCCCTACAGCAACACCAGGCGCCGATCAACAGCAGATCGATATCGTGATGTTTTCTCGTCTGCATGGCGCCGGTTGGTATACGCGTAAGATGGGTTCAGAAGATGAATGGCAGCGCATCCCGATTCACTACCGACTGAGCGTTAGCGATAGCGCCGCCATGCTTTATGCCTGCGTCAATCACACCGGGATTGCGATTTTACCGAACTGGCTATCGCAGCAGGCTGAAGAACAAGGGCTCATTCAACGGGTATTCCCGGAGTGGGAATTTAGTATGTTCCCCAGCGAAACCGCCATCTGGATGCTCTACCCGCAAAACAGGAGAGTGCCGCATAAAGTCCGGGCATTTATCGACTTTATGGTTGAAAAGATTGGGATGCCGCCCTACTGGGAAACGCAGAATAATTAAAATAAGTATAGCCGCGATTCAAAGGCAGAGAATACAGGTACTTGCTGCCGAATACGAGCAAATGGCCTCATTGAGGCCATTTACAATAAACAAAGACCGATAATGAGCCAAATGCTTTTTATGTTAAATGTTGAGATATTTCTCGAGAAACCTCTCATTTTAATTTTCAAATAACGACCTTATACTCCTCTGTATTTTTATACCTAACCAGGAGAAATTTAATGTTGTTTTTAAAAGTAAAAATAAAACTATTGCTTGCCGCTATTCCCCTAATACTGTGTTTGCCGCAAAACACAATAGCCAGAGACCTCGCCGGATGCAGCATCAAGAAACAGAAAATTCAAACACAAATCCGTTATGCAAAAGCGCATCATAATGATTACCGGGTTGCTGGTTTAGAGAGAGCGCTGAGAAGAGTCGAGACGAACTGTAGCGATGAATCTCTGCGCTGGGAGCGTGAACAAAAAATCAGAGAAAAACAGCAAAAAGTCAGTGAGCGAGAATTTGAACTTAAAGACGCCGAATATAGCGGAGATCCGAAAGATGTGTCCAAAAAGCTAAAAAAGCTTAACCAGGCTCGAGAAGAGCTCAGCAAGTCTCAGCAGACGTTGTACCCATAATCGTTACTTCAGCGAAAGCGGCATTTTTACAACGGCCAACTCTGGTCACCAGAAGTATTCTGTATAAATTTGACTATTGGATATCGCCGGTACCATGTTTTGCTTTCGCTGAGTTGATACCCACGCCATTAATAGGATTATTTTGAATAACCGCAAGAGGTGTCCTATATCTTTTGCTCTGTTACCGCCGTACTATCGTTACTATAAAAGAGGCAAGTTAGCCTCACCAGATAATAAGAAAAAATCAACGTCATATTATGTAATAAGTAGCTGGAGCAGCCATTTACTCCAGGAAATTAATCAACCTGATTAAGCCATCTGTTTTTTCACATTGTATTAATCAAAAAGGAATTAGTCCATGTTCAAAAAAAGAATTATTTACGCGTTAATTGCCTCTTCAACCTTATACATTTCGCTTAACTCAGCATATGCCCTGCCGGTAACGGATGGCACTATTAATTTTACGGGTAAAGTGGTCGATGCTAGTTGCACCGTCGCAGCGGGCAGTGTTAGCCAGACTATTCCTCTTGACCCAGTCAGTACGACATTACTGAAAGTAGCGGGGGATACCGCCAATCCTACGAATGTGCCTATCGTACTTGAGGAGTGCAATACTAATACATCAAATACGGTACAGGTCATTTTTTCAGGCAACAGCGTCCCTGGTGATTCAACCGTATTATCTTTAGTAGATGGTGGAAACTCAGCAACTCAGGTGGGAATTAAATTGTATGATAGCGAGAATAATGAAATTAAACTAGATGAACCGACCGCGCCAATTAGTTTAACTACCGGTCAAACTACGCTTAATTTCATGGCTAAATATTATGCATTAGGCCAGGCCGGCGCTGGTGATGTGAATGCTACCGCAACTTTCACCATGATTTATCCATAAGAACTTTTATTTTAAATTATGTTCATTCCAGGGGCATATTTATGCCCTTAATTGGATAAGCATTCACCAGTGCGAAAAATATTTTCTTACAGTAAACAGGAGTGCATTTTGAAAAGTTTTTTTTCACTGTTAATTCTATCTACTTCCATAATACTATTTTCTATCGACTTCTCGTTTGCTGGCGGCGTCGGGCTCGGGGTAACCCGTTTGATCTATCCCTCTGATGCCAGGCAACTATCGCTCTCGGTCAGAAACACAGACGAAAATATGGCATTTCTGATTCAACCCTGGACGGAAGATTATCAGGGGAACCGGACGAGCGATTTTATGATCACACCACCACTCTCCGTGCTAAAGCCGAAGAGTGAAAAACTTTTGCGTGTAATATACGCGGGGCCAGAGTTACCGGCGGATAAGGAAAGTATTTTCTGGTTAACGGTAAAAGCAGTGCCTCCTTTAAACGAAGAGAAATACGGTAATACATTACAGTTGGCATCTGCGAATCGCATTAAACTATTTTATCGTCCGCAGGCCTTAACGGTAAGACCACAGGATGCACCTGAAATGTTAAGCGCCAAAAAATATGGTAACGAAATCGAGTTAACCAACTCTTCGCCCTATTTTTTGACGTTGGTAAATCTAACCATCAATGGACGGCATTTAAACCCACTAATGGTTCCGCCCCGGGAAAGCATTAGAATTAAAAATGGCGTAACGACAGATGGAGTAATAAAGTTTCAGACAATTAATGACTATGGTGCTCAAACCAAACCTATAACTTTGCATTTCTAATTTGTCTGGATGATATGATTCGACTCTCAGGACTTGAAGTAAAATGGATGCTGAACATTCTCTTACACACCCTACCCCCCTATTTTTAGCAACTGGTTTTATTATAATTGTCTTCACTCTAACACATGAAAGTCAAGCTGCTGGCTATAAATTCAATCCTGCATTCATCAGTGATAAAAACAATGCAGTTGCTGACCTATCATCGTTTGAGCAAGGCCTTGAGTTACAACCCGGGCATTACAAGGTAGATATTTTTGTAAACAACAAATTTCTCAAAACTGACACTTTATTGTTTGAAGTTAAAACCAGAAATAATACAGCCATTTTATCGCCCTGTGTTTCCCCTACTACACTCGAGAACCTGGGTTTGAATCCAGTTGTCTTGAGTAAATTAAAATCTTCGCACACTATAGAATGTGTAAACTTTAGCCTGTTACCTGATATATCAGTAATGTTTGATCAACAACAGATGAAAGTCTTCTTTTCCATTCCTCAGATTTTATTAAAAAATAAAGCCAGAGGAGCAATCGCCCCTGAAGAATGGGAAAACGGGATCACAGCGGCAATGCTTAACTATACGTTTAGTGGCAACGAGTACCGTTACCGCTCGGGCACTAACTCTACACAGAGTAACTATTTTCTGGGCCTTAATGGAGGAGTTAACTGGGGACCATGGCGATTACGAAACCAGCAAAACTGGGTTTATAACACCCACAATGGAGGTGAGTGGAGCCATATTAATAGTTATTTACAACGTGATATTCGTGTTCTCAGAAGTCAAATCACTCTGGGTGAAACGAATACCGCCTATAACATATTCGACACCGTTGGAATACGCGGAATTCAACTTGAGTCGAAGGATTCCATGCTGCCAGACAGTCTACAGGGGTTCGCCCCGACGGTACGCGGGATTGCAAAAAGTAATGCCCGGGTGACTATCAGGCAAAATAATAATGTTATTTATCAGACGTTCGTTGCGCCTGGTGCTTTTGCTATTGACGATTTATACCCAACATCAGCCAGCGGAGATTTGAACGTTGAGGTGATGGAAGAAAATGGGCAGTCAACAAACTATGTTGTGCCTTACTCGAGCGTCCCTAATCTTGTCAGAGAAGGACACCTGAAATATGCACTTAGTGCCGGTCATTATCGTTCTGGTTTAAAAAGCGAACAAAACACGCCTTTTTATACGCAAACGTCTTTATTTTGGGGCTCCCCTTGGGGTTTGACGCTTTACGGAGGAATGCAATTATCACAAAGATATAAGGCAACCGCACTGGGCATCGCCAGAAACATGGGGGCATGGGGAGCTATTTCCCTGGATATTACCCATGCGGAGAGTCAGCTATCAAACGATGAAAAACATCGTGGTAATTCACTGCTACTTCGTTATGCCAGGTCACTTACTGATTTTGGTACCAACTTTAATTTTGCCGCATATCGCTACTCTACCGATGGCTTCTATTCATTTAGTGATACTACTTATAAAAAGATGAAAGGTGAAACCATCGAGTATAATACTGATGAAAATGGCAAACCGGTGATTAATACAACTAATAGCTATAATCTGCGTTATGCTAAAAAGGCGATGTCTCAAATACTGATTTCGCAAAGCTTACACGGGCTTGGCTCCGCTTATGTATCGTTCAACCATCAGGACTATTGGCGTTCAGAGAAAAAAAATACCAACTTGCAATTTGGCTATTCCGGCAGCGTGGGCAATCTTTCTTACACCCTAAGCTATGCGCAGAACCGTAATCCGTGGAACGCAGAAAAAGATAAAATCGTGAACCTGGCGTTTTCTTTGCCTATTTCGAGCTTTTTAACCAACGGTTCTAAAACTACAGCAAGAATCAATACCTCAATGATGAGAACTGATAAAGGTGATTATAATGAGATTATCGGCCTTAGCGGTAATGCACTTGATTATAATAAGCTCAGCTACAACCTCTATCAATATCACCAACGCCATTCGCCTGCCGGCGGTAATATAGCCTTAAATTATAAAGGACGCTATGGCATTACCGATCTTGGTTATAGCTATTCCCGGGATAATCAGTCTTTGAAATATGGATTTACCGGAGCAATGGTCCTCCATGAGGACGGATTAACTCTGGGTCAGCAGTTGGGAAACACAAATATTCTGGTGAAAGCCGCAGGGGCATCTGATGCAGAACTAGTGAATGGTACCGGTATCCAGACTGACGGACATGGATATACGATTATTCCTTATGCAACCGCCTATCGTGAAAATCGAGTTCAACTACGCGAGGAGACATTAAATCAGGACGTTGAACTGGATGAAGCAGTTAAAACGGTCATCCCTTCAGAAGGCGCGCTGGTGCGCGCGACATTCAAAGCGCGAGTCGGTAAGAAAGTCATGTTCAGACTCGTTAAAGACGATCGACTGCCTTTGCCTTTTGGCACTATCGTCAACGCTGAAACGGACGATGGCTCCATTAACAACGGCATTGTTGATGATTCTGGTTTTGTTTATATCAATGGACTAGCAGATGTTGGCCGATTAACCGCCAGATGGGGAAAGTCTAATACTCAAGTTTGTACTGCAAAATACGATATCAGGGCATTAAAAAGCAATACAGTGACAGGTATTTATTCGACGTCAGTAAGGTGTAAATAATGAAAATTGTCATGCCGTTATTGGTTTTATTTATGCCGTTTTTGATACGCAACGCTTTCGGATATGACGTTTTACTTAATGTTACCGGACAAATTACCGCTAGCGGTTGCGTCGTTGAAAACGACTCCAGAATGATTGATGTAGATATGAAAGAGATCAATATAACACAGCTGACGCAGACCAATAGCAGCGCACAAATGGTACCTTTCACCATCCGATTAATGGATTGTGCGGCCTCGGTCAGCGGTGCGGTAGTGACATTTTCCGGTGTTCCCGATCGAACAAATAGCGATTTTTTAGCATTGACCGAAGGTGGCGCCAGCGGCGTCGCGATTAAAATCTTGAATGAAGATAAAACGATCGTTCCTCTGGGTAGCGCATCAAAAAATTACTTGCTGAACGAGGGTAATACCATGGCATTGCAGTTTTATGCTCAGTACATTGCCACCGGCGCCTCACTTAGCGCAGGAGAAGCAAATAGTACGGCGACCTATACCGTTACTTTCCCGTGATTTTATCTAGTAGGTCAATTTTTCATTCTATTCTCGCTAACTTATTAGCTATAAAATGGACTCCATCATTAATGAAAATTATATTAAAAATATTAATTACAATTTTATCTATTTCATATAGTTACTTAGCGATGGCCATTACCGCCACGACACCTCAGATTGTGCTTACCCCTGCGCCAATCAGCGTCACCCAAAATGCTGACGCCTCCACCTTTGGTCAGCAGATAGGCGCTACCACTACAGTCAGCGTAGATAATGTTTTTACCTGTCCTAACTGGCTTTATCCCTGTAAATCAGCAACCGTCAAACTAGGTAGCGGCTTACAACCTTCTGGCGTCACATTAACGGTAAATGGTCTGGTTTATGGTGTTTATGAAACAGGTGTGCCTGGTATTGGTTTTACCATTGGCGTCAAGGATACCAAAGCCACTAGCTATATTCCGCTAACCGATCAAGAGAGCACAACCTGGAGCGGAGCAGTTGGTCAGATTGGTTTTGATGCGCAAATCCATTTCGTCAAAATTAGTGGACGACTGGAAACCGGCATAATAACGACACCAGAAATCACCGCCGCGGTCATGACAGGCCATGAGTCTCTTTCCGGGGCATCGACTACTTCCAAAATAGTGATTAGTCCTACCACTATCTCAACGACTGCCAATGGCTGTGATGTGGACCAATCTTTAATCAATTTTCCCATGGGAGAGGTCAGCGAGAGTGTATTCAAAGGCGTGGGGAGTCGCTCCGACGGCATTTCATCCACAATTACATTGAACTGTGATGCCAATATAGCATTGGCAATGGTTATTACCGATCAATCTGATGTATCTAACACCAGTAAAACCGTAGGATTGACTCCGGACTCTGATGCAAAAGGGATCGGCGTACAGTTTTTTGTTGATAGCGAAGAACCCATTTCGTTAGGGCCCGATAGTTCATTAAAAGGCACCACCGGCCAAATTCAGCTGGTCACAACAAAAGAACAGGGAAATGTCGCCATTCCTGTTACGGTAAGATATGTGCAAACTGGGGAGATCACGGCTGGTAGCGCGAATGCAATTGCCAGTATTACTTTCTCCTATCAATAGAAAATATCACCAGTGGTTGCTGTAATTCGCAAAAAAATAGTTGTGCAAGGATAAGCCATGCAATACCTTGCATGGCTTATTATCAAGTATCGTAGATATTAATATTGTTTTTAAATTTTTGTATGTATAGCTCATTAAAAGTTCTCAGCCCATGGCGTCTGACTGCTTTCATTTTATATCCGCTGACCGTTGTCACAGATAGATTTAATATTTTTGCTATTTGGTTTTGAGTGTAACCCTTAAAAAGTAGGTCGAGGACTTCATACTCTTTCTGTGTTCCTTTAAGGACATTCCCCCAAATATCGCCCAGAAAATAGTCCTCAGTATCCTTTGGCGGTGCTTTTAGCATCCACTCTATCGCTTCTTTTAAAAATGAATATGATGCTTTCTTGCATATCACCAGGTCGGACAGATGATTAATTATCGTCGAGTAATTTTTCTTCCTCGCGGTCAGCGTTACCATAAAAATGTTCTTACCGCGCTTCCTTTCGAGATAAATCTTTTTAGCATGCAGACTAACGTTAGGCGAGTCTCCATCTATAAAAAAGACATAGCAATTGCTGTTATGGTATAAACCGCTCAAGGTTTTGTTCATATCATCAATAATTGATGTAAACGTGACATTACTTAATTGGCAAGGATAATCGGATCGACTAAGAATCAAGGCGCATTCTCCCTATAAAACACTCGCATAAGATAACTTTGTTGATTATTCATTTGTCTTTTGTTGAACAATCTTTAAGATTTACCCTACTTGTGTTTCATAAATTTCCTCACTCATTTTTTCTGAATCTTTCTCTGTCAGTTACATTCCCTAAAATAAGAATTCATGAGATCTCATGAGAACCATAAAAAACCAATTAAAACAATACATTGCGTTAAACGCACCATAAATAAATGATAATCAATATTGCTTGCATTAACGTTTAAATGAAGCAACAAAAAATTATAACAACCTGTCATGCATTTATTATTTCACTCTTGATAACAGTAACGCTTTACATAATTTCCACCAATTAACCCTCAATACATATTGTTGTGTTATATGTTTTTTTGTCATATAATTTTATCGTAACAGATCTATCATATTAATTAGCGTTCTAATGAATGAAAGAAAAATATCTTATCAATAACAGTGTGTACTTCTACCCTGCTCAGCAATTATTAGTACCAATATCAGAAGAGTATGCGCAAGTTTCTTTAAATGTGCCGGCAAGCAGGTGCTTAACCCTACTATTAGAAAAGAAGGGTGAGATCGTCACAAAATATGATTTATCGCAAGATGTTTGGCAAAGCAGAGGTCAATACACCAGCGCCAATACGCTTTATCAAAACATTTCGCTGATACGTAAAGCTCTGCGAGAAGTAGGTATTTCTCATGATACTATCCATACCATACCTCGAGAAGGATTCAGCTTTCTGGGTACAGCTATTCTTATGCAGGAGGATAATGCCCCTACAGAAAACGTTTCTCCAGCAGGCGCTGCGTCTAAAGAAAAACGTCATGATGTATCTGTAAGTTATAATATGGAAATTATAAATAATGACTACAATGCCTATGGTATATATTCCCCTACACAACATAAAATACCAGAGATTAACCCTGGACCTCCCCAGAAAACCAGCATTTCTCCCTTGAAAGCCACGCTTAATTTCATCGACATTGTTTATCAATACAAATGGCGATCAGTTTCTGCGGTCCTATTATTGATGCTATCAATTTTCACCTTTTATTATTACTTAAGTGACAATACTCATGATTACTTTAAAAATTATTACAGCATAGGTGATATAAACAACTGTACCTTAATGAAAAGTGAAAAGGATAAGCTTAGACAAAAAGCAGATTATTTTTCTATTTTTCAGCAGAAAAACATTCACTGTGAAACGGCTAAAAATGTCTACATCGCAATGGATACTCGTGCCACGAAGATTTTTATGCATTTTTGTAATAAAAACACAGATGATACCTCCTCTTGCTTTTCAACTTTTTTTATCGAGCGCTAACATGAAAAAGAAATGGATTTTTGTTTTGATATTGTTAACCCTCGCCTTATCTCCATTGTTACTCAATGTAACTGAAAATTATGATAAAGATCACTTCTCCTGCTGGGGGAAAATTAGTTTTAACAGGCAAGCGGGAACTTACTCAGTGAAAGTGAGATATGTTTTTAATGGCGATACCGGAAAGGTTATTACGATTGGAGAATATAATGAACCAGGATTGCCTGCGCGCAAAGTAACGCAGAATTTGGCTTTTAAATTTACCAGGCAAGGGAATGTATATACCATGATCTCGACTCTCTCACTGCTTACCGCTTCCCAGGCCCGGCTTTTGAGCGGTGTGGTACCTGATTTTTACCTCTATGAAGATCGAGGCTTACAGCTATTTATCCATAAACAAGGACGCAATGGGCTGGTCTTCTCTACGGCGTCTTTACCCATATTTATCTGTACGTTGCAGTAGATGCGAGAGCAACTGAAGGAAAAGAATTGCTGACTCCACCGGCAAGATTAAAGAGGCTCCCCTACCCGATGTTTACTCCGTTGCTCAAAACCCAACCAGATCAGAGGGCAATAGCTGAAGGATAAAGCTAAAAGAATTTACGTGGATGGGAGTTTACATGGCCTTCTGTCAATCTGACTCATCCGGAACGGCGGGAAAAGAGTATGAATGCAGCTTCATGTTCTGCATATCCAGAGCGTAGCTAATATTGAAATGCCACAGGCTATAGATAGAAGACTAAATCCATAGAGTGTGGTCATCAAAGCGTTGTCCTGAGTAGGTGTAGGGCTCTTCAACAGTAAAGCTCCTTTCGTTCAACAGCACTTCCCGCATGAATAAACCTTCAGTGAAGCCATGTACGCACCATTACTGAATGGTTGTCTCTACTGGCTTTTGCTGATGCCTGTCATGTGATCGTTCACAATCAGTCGTGTTCAAACACAGCCAGTTAGACATAGATTCATTACGTTCTCCCTTATCAGTAGCTACGAAATTGAGAAATGCGTCACAATACAGAAAACAACTTAACAGGTTAACCGGTTAAGTTGTGTTGAGTGGTTGATCGGGCAAACTGGTACAGGTATCGTAAGACTACGAAATAAAATCAATGTAGACAGAAACTGGCGAAACAATGAAAGCATCGGCACAGTCAACGAAATACCAGGTGATTAAAACGGCCCTGTTAGACGAAATTAGAGACGGTACCTTTAAGCCCGGCGAAAAATTTTACAGCGAGTCGGAATTAAAAGAACGCTACTCTGTGAGTTCTGCCACGGTAATTCGTGCCATTCATGAATTAGTGAATGATGGTTATTTGATCCGCTACCAGGGAAAAGGTACTTTTGTTTCGAAAGCCAAACGCAATGAGAGTATTATTTTTTCAGAGTCAGATAACGATTTAAAAGGTATGCAGTCAGTTAAAGTTATCCAATGCGAATTAGAAAACGTTTCTGACATTAAAGAAAAGCTTGGTTTAAAAGATGATGAAAGATATTACCGCATTGCGCGCTTGAAATTTGACAGCAACAAACCTTACGCACTGCAAATTTCCCATATACCGGCTCACTATTTTTCCAGTAAATTGACGGTTAAGAACTCGGCTCTCAGTTCCATTTACGAGGCATTTAAAGTCAACAATGGTCTTGATATGTATACCATGCCGTACCGACAAACTATCTGCGCCCAAACCGATGTCGAGCCTGAAGTACTGCAGCACCTTGGTCTCGGCGCCAATCAGCCCGTTATCATGATGAAGCGTTTTACCAATAACGAGCAGGGCCAGATCATTGAATATATTGAAACCTGGAAACGGTTAGAATCATTTTATATTGAAATCAGAACACCAGATAAGGGGGCAGGATGAATCAAATATTATTAATCTCTCATGGAGGTTTCGCCAGCGGCGCCAGACAGGCTACAGAATTGATTCTCGGCGCACAGCCTAACCTCCATGTAGTTGAACTCGATGGTGAGAAAGGTATAGCAGTATTTAAACAGGAACTTCGCGATAAAATAACCGCCCTCAGTACAGCAGAATCAAACATTATTATTCTTTCTGATTTAAAAAGCGGTTCGCCGTATAACTCCGCAATGGAGGTTATTGTCAGCAACAACCTGTGGGATAATATCACCCTACTCTCTGGGATGAATTTAAACTTAATTCTCGAAATAACGATGGCGATTGATGAAAATCATACTCCCGCCTCGCTGAATGAAATAATAACAACGGCGCGTGATGGTATTTACCATTTACAGCAGGCAGCGCTTGGCGCGCAAACAAATGACGGAGACGAATAAAAAATGGAGCACATTGCGGTCTGGCAGATAGCGTTACTAACGCTCTATTCAGGGCTGGCGATATATGACGGCAACAACACGACGCTTGGGCTGGTGAAACCTAGCATGGCGGGCTTCTTTGCCGGGATGATTATGGGTGACATGAACACCGGTCTTATCGTTGGCGGCACCCTGAACCTGCTGGTGCTGGGCGTGGGTAACTTCGGCGGCGCATCGATTCCGGACTACATGACCGGCGCGGTGCTGGGAACCACCTTTGCCATCATCAGCGGCCAGGGCGCGGCGTTCGGTGCCACCATTGCCGTACCGATTGGGCTCTTAATGGTGCAGCTGGATATCCTCGCCCGCTTCACCAACACCTTTATTCATCATAAGGCCGATAAGCTGATTGAAGACGGTCAGGTGAAGGCGGCGGCAAGAATGAACCTGCTGGGCCAGGTGCCGATCTCGCTCTCGCGGATGCTGCCGGTGCTGTTAGCGCTGCTCCTCGGGGCAACCTTCGTTAATGACGTCGTGACCTGGATCCCTGCTTCCATCATGAACGGTCTGAAAGTCGCCGGCGGCGTACTGCCTGCATTGGGTATCGCCATCCTGCTTCGTTATTTACCGATTAAGAAGAACATCTCATTCCTGATTCTGGGCTTCTTTCTGTCGGCCTATCTGAAAGTGCCGGTGCTGGGTGCCGCACTGCTGGGACTGGCGATTGCGCTTTACGTCTTCAACTCAGAAAAACAGGCAACGCAAACCACCGAGTCCCCGGCAAATGGAGCAATGGGCGATGAATAAAGTACTAACACGCGTATTCTGGCGCTGGTTTCTCTTCGGTCAGTCTGGCTGGAACTACGAAAAAATGCAGGGTCTGGGCTATCTGTACAGCATCTACCCGTTCCTTGAGAAGAAATACACCAGACCTGAAGAGCAGAAGGATGCAGCTAAAGTACACAGCCAATTCTTTAACACCAACAACACCATGGCGCCTGGGATCCTCGGGGTAAATATCGCCCTGGAAGAGCAGACCGGGCTTGCGGGTAAAGATGCCGTTGCCGGGATTAAGACCGGTCTGATGGGGCCGCTGGCGGGCATCGGAGATACGTTGTTCTTCGTTATCCCGACCACCATTATCGGTTCCGTCGCGTCATACCTCGCGCTACAGGGCAACCCGGTAGGGCTTATCCTCTGGCTGCTATTCGCTCTGGTTCGCATGTTGTTTATGCGCTTTAGCATCAGTAAAGGGTATCAGGAAGGGGTGAACCTGCTGGGATCGTTGACCAACAGCCTCAACAAAATTACCCGTGCGGCCAACATTCTCGGGCTGACGGTCATCGGGGCGCTTATTCCCTCGGTGGTGAAGGCAAATCTTAACTTTGAGTTCAGCTACGGCGAAGTGTCGCTGAAGCTGCAGAGCATTGCCGACCAGATAATGCCGGGGCTTATTCCACTGCTGGTTGTGGGGTTCACTTACTGGCTGCTGGGGCTCAAAAAGATGAACTCAACTCGCGTCATTTTCGTTCTGATTATTTTAGGTATCGTTGGCTACAACCTGAATATTCTCGGTTAAGCAACACATTGATTTAAGGAAGTTATTATGAAAGGTATTGTTCACATCCGCGTCGATGACCGACTGATCCACGGCCAGGTGGCTACCCGCTGGGTAAGCCATTTCAACGCCAACCGCATTATGGTGATTGACGACACCGTTGCTGCAAACGACGTCGAAAAGATGCTGCTGCGCAGTGCGGCACCGGAAGGCTGCAACACCTCTATTCTCTCTTTTGAGAAAGCGAGCGCCAATATCCTCGCCGGGAACTACGACGGTCAGCGCGTTCTGATCCTGCTGAAAACGCCGGAGCTGGCGCTGAAGCTGATGAACTGCGGCGCTGCCCTCACCCAGCTCAATATCGGCAATATGTCCAACAAAGACGATCGTCGCCAGATTAAACGTTCGGTAAGCGTTAACGATGCAGAGATTGCTGCCATCAACGCGTTGCTGGAAAAAGGCGTAGCGGTCACAGCACAGATGACCCCGGAAGAACCAAACGCCTGTATCACTACGTTTTTAAAAGCCGATAAGGGATAAGGAATGTCACCACATCAGCAGCAGTATTATCAGCATGTATTAGCAACGCTGGATCAGGTGTTTCTTACTCAGAGTGCTGAAGTTGAGCAGGCGGCGGCGCTGTTTGCCGAGTGCGTCAAAGCCAACGGCATCATTCACGGTTTTGGCTCCGGCCATTCGTTTGCCGCGGCGGTCGAGCTGGCCGGTCGTGCGGGTGGCCTGGTCAACACCAAAGCCATCGATCAGTTCTATGGACCAACCGGCTGGTTTGATTCGCTCAAAGGGATTGGCGATATCTTTTCCGGGCTGCTGGATCTGCGCGAGGCAGACTGCTTTGTGATTATCTCCAACTCCGGCACCAAGCCGCTGCACGTTGAGCTGGCACGCAAGGTTAAAGAGATGGGACTGAAGCTGGTTGTAATCACCCGCTACACCGGAGAGTCGGTATCAACGAGCGAGAGCATTTGCGAATATGCCGACGTCATTCTCGATAACGGCTGTCCGGCCGGTGACTGCACGCTGAGTATGGATAACGGCAACATCATGACCGGCCCGGTGTCCTCGCTTTCTGCGGCCTTCATCATCAATAACGTAGTAATCCGCTGCATCGAGATGCTGCTGGAACAGGGTATCGCGCCGCCGGTGATGCGCAGCATCAATCTGGCCGGTGGCAAAGAATACAACGATGCGCTGATGAGTCAGTACAAAGAGCGCGTGTTTACGCTGTAGGGGAAAAACATGAAAGAGACTCTGTCTAATCGCCTCGCACCGCTGCCCTTTCCTGCTATCACTCCCGACGACTGTCGGGATGCGCTGGCGGCATGTGTGCAGCGCATCACGCGCAACATGGGCCTGTATGGCGAGAAATTCCCCTCCGCCTGCACTCACAACAATCGCTATGTCCTGAAAGAGAATAACGACTGGACCAATGGTTTTTGGACCGGGATGCAGGCCATGGCCTGGGAGTTCAGCGGCGATACGGCATACCTGGACGGCGTTGAACGTAACGTCGTCAGTTTTAAAGCGCGCCTGGTGGCACACCATGTCCTTGACCATCACGATATCGGCTTCCTTTATAGCCTGTCGGCGGTCGCGCACTGGAAACTGACGGAGCGCGACGAGTTAACCCCGCTTATCGTGGCGGCGGCCGATCTGCTGGTGAATCGTTTTCACGACAGCGCCGGTTTTATCCAGGCCTGGGGAACGCTTAATGACCCGCAGGAGTACCGGCTTATTATCGATTCACTGATTAACCTTCCTCTGCTCCACGTGGCGGCGAAGATCAGCGGTGAGTCGCGTTATAGAATCGTTGCTGAACGTCACTATGCGGCGGTTATCAACAACATTTTTCGCGCAGATGGCTCTACTTTCCATACCTTCTATTTTGACCCGAAAAGCGGTGCGCCTTCACACGGGAAAACCTTCCAGGGGTACAGCGATAACTCCTGTTGGGCGCGCGGACAGGCGTGGGCCATTCTCGGGATCCCACTTCACTGGTCTGCCACCGGGGAAACCGACTACTACGAGCGCTGGCAGCAGGCCTGCGAGTACTTCTTCCGCTACCTGCCGGAGGACGGTGTTCCGGCCTGGGATCTGCTGCTTGCCACTGATCCGGCGGCGCCAAAAGACAGCTCCGCGCTGGCCATTGCCGTGTGCGGCCTGCTCGAAGCGCACAAGCACTTCCCGGAGGCCGGGTACGAGAAACTGGCGCGTCAGCTTCTGCAGGCATTAATGCGCGGCGCTTCTGCCCGCGATGACGACGCCTGCGAAGGCTTACTTAAACACGGTGTTTACGCCTATGCCCTTGGCAAAGGCATCGATGAATGTAATCTCTGGGGGGATTACTTCTACATGGAAGCGTTATACCGAATCTACCAACCGCAATGGTCAGGATACTGGTTATGACAATGATTCAAAGTTATTTAAATATCGTCCAGAAGAAACTTAACGATATTACCCAACAGGAAAGCCATAAAATCACCTCCGCCGCCGGGCAACTGGCAAAGGTCATTAATCAGGGTGGTGTGATTTATATTTTCGGCTGTGGTCACTCACATATTTTCGCTGAAGATATGTTTTATCGCGCCGGCGGTATCGCCCCAGTCCGGCCGATATTTATCGAGCCTTTAATGCTACATGAAGGTGCGGCAGCTTCATCGTATTATGAAAAGCAAAATGATTATATCGCCGGGCATCTGGAGAAGTTCGCGATAACCAATAAAGATGCATTAATTGTTATTTCAACTTCCGGGATCAACCCCGCGCCGGTGGATGCGGCATTGTGGGCAAGAGAGCATGGGGCATTTACGTTGGCGCTGACCAGTTTCCTATATGCCGAGACCCAACCGTCGAAGCACAAGGCTGGCCTCAAACTGCGCGACTGCGCAGATATCGCGATAGATAACCAGGTGCCCATCGGTGATGCGGTGCTGTCGCTTGCGGATCATACGACGCCGTTTGCGCCAGTCTCCTCGATGACCGGGCTCTTTATTATGCACAGCCTGTTTGCAGAAATCATCGCAAAGCTGGGGCGTGATAATAAATGTCTACCGGTGTTTCTGAGCGGTAATATTGCTAATTCGGCGCAACATAATGAATATCTCCTGGAAAAATATGGCACCCAGATCCCGGAACTGATAAATAACAATAATTTTAAATAAGTATTACGTCCCCTCGCCCTACAATACAGGGTTTTATAAGGTATATAATAATGACAAGTCATAAGCTCAGAGTTTCTCTGTGTGCATCGCTGTTGCTTTTTATTGCCCCAAATGCCTTTGCGGAAGAAGAAACGGATTATGAAGCGCCTTCGCAGTTTGAGAAAGCATTTTATGATGAAGGCAAATTAAACTTCAATACCTCGTTATACATTCGTCATCGTGCAGTCAAAGATCCTACTACCGGTAAATACGGACTGGGTCCGGCCGGGATCCAGAACCAGACCGGTAACGTGGCGATTAGCTATATTTCTGGCTATTACAAAGATGTCATTGGCTTTGATTTCTGGGGTAACGCCAACATCAAACTCGGGCATACTGTCGGTCAGTCGGAGATCCTTTACTACGACTACGAATGTGGCCAGCCAGGCAAGTTCAGCCCGTGCGAGAAGTCCTACATGAGCGTGTCGGTTGCCGCACTAAAGCTCAATCTTGGCGATGCAGGTACCAACTTCAAGCTGGCGGCGGGTTATACCCCCATCAACTCCGGTACCGTTAAAAGCAGTTGGGGTCTCAACCCCCACGCCTTCCGCGGGTTCGACAGTGCCCTGACCCTCGATAAACTGCGGCTAACCTACGCCTGGGCCGACCGCTTCAAGAACGACTGGAGCCGTGATTTTAAACCGATGACTACGGCCTGGCACCAGAACAACGCCGCCGGGCTTGATGACAATGGCAAAATTATTAAAGCCGGTGAAATCATCGATTACATTCACACGGTGGGTGCGGTCTATAACTTCGGAAATACCGTTCTCGACGTTGGTTACGGCGAAGGTAAAGGCTATCGTCGCAACTGGCAGGCGCTGGTCGAACGGAACGATACTTTGACCAAAGCTTTCTCCCTGCAAAGTAAGCTCTTCTATCAGGGCGCCCGCTACATCGAAGATCTGTCGAAGATTAAAGATCCATCAACGGAATACTATGTTGGGATAGGTTTTAACCTGAGTCACAACAATACCGTGTGGTCGCTCGGCTACAGTCAGAACTACGCACCCAACACCGGGGATTACAACTTCCGCTTAACCCCGTGGGCGAACTCCGATAAGCGTGATTATCAGCCAACGCTGTCACAGCTGGAAGACTTTAACGTTTCCGGAGCCCATGCTGTTCGTTTTGGCGTGAGTTATAACTTCGCAGATTTTAATCTACCGGAGCTAACCCTGGGAGGGGCCGGAACCTACGGCTGGCATGTGGTGAGCGATGTCAGCAAAACCGGTTCAGTGAGAAAGTACGACGGTAGTATGGTGTCTTTCGATCTATCCGCTCGCTACTCGGTAGCAGAGGGCATGGCGAAAGGCCTCTCCTTCACCCTGCTCCCTGCACTGTTCAGGGCGACGGACAGCAACTATAAAACCGATCGTAACGACGTGAAGTTTATCGTCGGCTACAGCTTCAATATCTTCTAAGCCGCGCCCCCTCAATAAAACAAGAGGGGGCGCACATAGGTTCATAATATTTGTTCTAGTGCTCAGGTTGCAACGAGAACCGGTTCGATGCGTTCATGATTGCGGGTCATTTAATTTATGGAGATAACAACATGCAAACTGAACCTGAAGTATTAATCGACCATACCGACGTGATTCGCTTCACCAGCATTGAACGTACCATTACCGGGCGTAACACTGCACTGGCACAGATTGAAACGCTCATTCAGCAACTTGCCGATATCTCGGCACTGACCCGCAGTATCAGGGAAAACGGTCCTCGGCTGGGCTATGACTCAGGACTTCCACCGTGGCAGCTGGCTGATAGAGAAACCAGAAGCCGCCATAAAAGCCATTACCCGCAATTTTGAAAGCAGCATATGGAGTGATTCGATGAAGAAGTCAGGTATGCTGAGTCTGATGGATGTTCAGGCGCATGACGGTGGTATTGTCCGACGAATTCTCAAGCTCAGCATCACAGCCAGACAGTTATGGCATACCAGATGGCAACTTAATACCGATAAAAAAGAAAAAGCCCCGAGCTAATAATTAGCTCGGGGCTTATATTTGGCGGAAGCGTAGAGATTCGAACTCTAGAACCCTTTCGGGTCGCCGGTTTTCAAGACCGGTGCCTTCAACCGCTCGGCCACGCTTCCGGTATGGGGCGCACTATAAACACCTCTGCCGATGCTGTAAAGCATCATTTTGTTCAACTGCCTTAAAAACAAACAAATCTGCGTTATTCGTCTGAATTTCAGGCAGTTTGCGCAGAAATTCGGCGTTAAGAACGCCCTTTGACTCAGTGTTTTATGATGTACATATCTTTGGTGTAGTAATAGCCCAGCTTATCCGGCTCGAACCCACCGACCCACGGCTTCACTAAATGGGTACGCACGTAGTGATAAACCGGAATCGCGGGCACATCCTCAGCCAACAGATCCTCCGCTTGCTGATAGAATTTGCCTCGCGCGGTGGTATCCGCCGCCTTCGCCGCATCATGCAGCGCTTTATCATAGGCCGGGTTACTGTACTGACTGGTGTTTTCGCTGTCGCCGGTGCGGAAGTTATTGAGGAATGACGCCGCATCGTCATAATCCGCGATCCAGGCATAACGCACAGCATCAAAATTATGCGTATGCATGGTATCCAGCATGGTCTTCCACTCCTGATTCTGCAGCTTCGCCTCTACGCCAAGATTTTTCTTCCACATCGAACTGGCGGCGATGGCAATGCGCTGGTGCGTCTCCGAGGTGTTATAAAGCAGGTTAAAGACCAGCGGATGACTTTCGTTAAAACCCGCCTCGTTAAGCAGTTTTTTTGCCTCGGCAATGCGTTTGTCGCGCGGCCAGCTGGCGTAATCCGGTTGTTTAAGCGTAACGCCGCCGATATCGGGCTGGCTAATCAGCCATGCCGGACGCTGCCCCTGCCCCATCACCTTATCGGCGATGATATCTTTATCCAGCCCCATGTTGAGCGCCCGTCGCACTCTGGGGTCATTAAAGGGCGGTTTAGTGGTATTGAGTTCGTAATAGTAGGTCGCCAGCTGTGGAGAAACATTCAGCTGCGAGCCCATCGTTTTCTTGAGTAACGCAAACTGGTTCACCGGCAGCGTATAAACAATATCTATCTCACCGGCTTTATAACGATTCACATCCGCCGCTTCGGAAGTAATCGGTAGATAGGTCACTTTATTGATTACCGTATGTTCATTATCCCAGTACTTAGGATTGCGTTGCGCCACGATGCGCTCGTTGACGACCCACTTCGAAAGCGTGTAAGGGCCGCTGGTCACAATATGTTCCGGTTTAGTCCATTTATCCCCAAAGCGCTCCACCAGCACCTTATCAATAGGCACCAGCGACGGGTGAGCAAGCATTGCGAGGAAGGCGGCGTTAGGCTGATCCAACGTGACCTGCAGCGTGGTATCGTCCAGCGCTTTTACGCCGAGAGTTTCCGGCGACTGTTTTCCCTCCGAAATATCGCGGGCGTTAACGATATGCATATTACCCGGATAGCTGGCGTACGGCGAAGCGGTGGTCGGCGTGACCAGCCGCTGCCAGCTCCAGACGATATCCTGCGCGGTAATCGCTGTCCCATCGGACCAGGTGATGCCAGGGCGCAGATGGAAAGTCCAGACGAGGTTATCTTTATTCTCCCACTTCAGCGCCAGCCGCGGCTGAATCTCGCCCTGCGGCGAAACGCTCACCAACCCTTCGAACAGATCGCTGATGATATTATACTCAACGTCGCTTTCGACCTTATGCGGATCGAGCGAGGCGGGTTCATTACCGTTGTTCCTGACGAGCTCCTGTTTTGCTGCAAGTTCGGTACCCTGCGGGACCTGGGCGGCCATTGCCGCGGCCGCGCTGCCGAGTAACCCCAAAACCAGTAATGCGTGCGTGATGTGGTTATATTGTTGTAGTTTCATTTCCCTTGCCTTTATGCTTCGTTGATACCCCTTCCACACTTAGTCGCTGACTGACATTAAGGCAATATTTTTCAGTGACCTATAAGATTCAGATCTGCTTTCCGCCGCTGAACGCATAAACATACTGTCGTAATCCATTTTTCCAGAATAAAAAGCTATCCCACCGGCGCCGGGATCTGAGTAAAGATGGGTAAAAGCATTATGGCTTTCGGCTCGCTTTTCTTATGCTTCATAACTAATTACATCTGTCATAAGAGAGTGACTCATGGATCGTATAATTACCTCATCGCGTGACCGTTCATCGCTGCTCAGCACGCACAAAGTTCTGCGTAACACCTATTTTCTGCTCAGCCTGACGCTGGCGTTTTCGGCTATCACCGCCACCGCCAGCACCGTGCTGATGCTGCCGTCTCCGGGGCTTATCCTCACCCTGGTGGGCATGTATGGTCTGATGTTCCTGACCTACAAACTGGCTAATAAACCAAGCGGTATTCTGGCGGCCTTCGCCTTTACCGGCTTCCTCGGCTACATTCTGGGGCCAATGCTGAACGCTTACCTCTCCGCAGGCATGGGCGATTTGATCGGCCTGGCGCTGGGCGGCACCGCGCTGGTCTTCTTCTGCTGCTCGGCTTACGTATTGACGACGCGCAAAGACATGTCCTTCCTCGGCGGCATGCTGATGGCGGGCGTGGTGGTCGTTCTGATTGGTATGGTGGCGAACATCTTCCTGCAGCTGCCGGCTCTGCATCTGGCCATCAGCGCGGTGTTCATCCTTATCTCTTCCGGCGCGATTTTGTTTGAAACCAGCAACATCATCCGCGGCGGCGAGACCAACTACATTCGCGCCACCGTTAGCCTGTATGTTTCGCTGTACAACATTTTCGTCAGCCTGCTGAGCATCCTCGGCTTCGCCAGCAGAGACTAACCTTCTCTCCTGCAACACCAGGCCTCGCTTATGCGGGGCCTTATTTTTTGCTACACTGCGCGCAGTTTCCGCATTATGTGAAAAATCATGTTTATCTTTGAAGGCAGTGAAATAGAGACCGATAGCGAAGGCTATCTGAAAGAGACGACTCAGTGGAGTGAAGCGATGGCGGAAGTTATCGCCGCACAGGAAGGGATCACCCTGTCCGTCGAACACTGGGAAGTAGTGCGCTTCGTGCGCGATTTTTATCTGGAATTCAACACTTCGCCAGCCATCCGTATGCTGGTCAAAGCAATGGCGAATAAATTCGGTGAAGAGAAAGGCAACAGCCGCTATCTGTACCGGTTATTCCCCAAAGGGCCGGCCAAGCAGGCGACGAAAATCGCCGGCCTGCCTAAACCGGTGAAGTGCATTTAATAGAGAATGGCGAATTTTTGCCACTCTCTGGTGGGTTGATGGGGCTCGATTAACACCCTGTCGACCCTTGCGCTACGCGGACCGCCGGCCTTAAGCCAGGCAATCAGTTTTTCCACCTGTTCCGCTTGTCCGCAGGCCAGCACTTCCACGCTGCCATCATCCAGATTTCGCGCATAACCGGTCAGTCCCAGCTGCAGCGCTTCACGCTGCGTTGAATAGCGGAATCCCACGCCCTGAACGACTCCGTGAACCCACGCCATCGTGCATACCTTCGCCATTATTACCTCCTCAACTGCGCTATCCTGATGCAGAGCATAGCAAATTATCGCCAGCATAATCGCTTTTGCCTGACGCTAAAACATCCGCCCGACGGCGGCAGGAATGGTGCTTGCCCCAGCCAGTTATGCTAATCTACGCGCCATTTTTCGGTGCCGACGCTCCGTCGCTTAAAGGTAGCCCCATGACAGATTCCATTATCCCACGCTTAGTATTAGCCAAAGGACGCGAGAAATCCCTGCTGCGTCGCCATCCATGGATTTTCTCCGGCGCCGTCGCCCGGATGGAAGGTAAAGCTCGCTCCGGCGAGACGATCGATATCGTTGATTCGCAGGGGAAATGGCTTGCTCGCGGCGCCTATTCGCCCTCCTCGCAGATCCGCGCCCGCGTCTGGAGTTTCGATCGTCATGAAGCTATCGATAATGCTTTTTTTGAGCGTCGCCTGCAGCAGGCGCAAACCTGGCGTCAATGGCTGGCCGAACGCGATGGTCTTGACAGCTATCGTTTAATCGCCGGGGAATCCGACGGCCTGCCAGGCGTGACAATCGATCGCTTTGGCGATTTCTTCGTCCTGCAGCTGTTGAGCGCCGGCGCGGAATATCAGCGTGCGGCTATCGTTAGCGCTCTGCAAACCCTGTTCCCGCAATGCTCGATCTACGATCGCAGCGATGTGGCGGTACGTAAAAAAGAAGGATTGGATCTGGCGCAAGGCCCGGTGGTAGGCGAACTGCCGCCGGCGCTGCTGCCTATTACCGAACACGGTATGCAGCTGCTGGTGGATATCCAGGGCGGCCATAAAACCGGCTACTATCTCGATCAGCGCGATAGCCGTCTGGCGACCCGCCGCTACGTCGCCGATAAGCGCGTCCTCAACTGCTTCTCTTATACCGGCGGATTCGCGGTTTCTGCGCTGATGGGCGGCTGCCGTCAGGTCACCAGCGTTGATACCTCACAGGAGGCGCTGGATGTCGCCAGACAGAACGTTGAGCTGAATAAGCTGGATCTGTCGAAAGCCGAATTCGTACGCGATGACGTGTTCAAACTGCTGCGTAAATATCGCGATCAGGGGGAAAAATTCGATGTCATCGTCATGGATCCGCCGAAATTCGTCGAAAACAAAAGCCAGCTGATGGGCGCCTGCCGCGGCTATAAAGACATTAATATGCTGGCGATCCAGCTGTTGAACCCAGGTGGCGTACTGCTGACTTTCTCCTGTTCCGGCCTGATGACCACCGATTTATTTCAGAAAATCATCGCCGACGCCGCAATAGATGCCGGGCGTGATGTACAATTTATAGAGCAGTTCCGTCAGGCTGCCGATCACCCGGTGATCGCAACCTACCCGGAAGGTCTGTATCTGAAAGGGTTTGCCTGTCGCGTCATGTAACTTGAAAAGCGGAACATCGCCCACACGTTATTCTAATGACTCAAGAACATTTGAAGATGATGGATACAGTGGGCGCCAGCGTTTCCCGGGAGGTGACTATGATTGCCAGCAAATTCGGTATCGGCCAACAGGTTCGCCATACGCTACTCGGCTACCTTGGCGTAATCGTTGATATCGATCCAGAGTATTCGCTTGACGAGCCCGCCGCGGATGAAATCGGCGCCAACGATGAACTGCGCGCGGCCCCCTGGTATCATGTTGTGATGGAAGATGAGGACGGCCAGCCTGTTCACACCTACCTCGCGGAAGCGCAGCTCAGTAGTGAAGCCAGCGATGAACATCCCGAACAGCCGTCGATGGACGAACTGGCGCAGACTATCCGTAAGCAGTTGCAGGCGCCGCGGCTGCGTAACTGACTGGCCTATGTTCCCGATGCTTTGTTAAAAACCCCGTTAACACGGGGTTTTTTATTTTACTTCGCCAGCCCAAGCCGCGGAATTTCAATCGCAGGACAGCGGTCCATAACCACATTTAACCCCGCTTCACGCGCCATTACCGCCGCCTGTTCATTAATAACGCCAAGCTGCATCCATAGCGTTTTCGCCCCGATGGCGACAGCCTCTTGCGCCACGCCCCACGCCGCTTCGGAATTGCGGAACACATCGACCATATCGACCTTTTCAGGTACCTCCGCCAGGGTGGCATAGCCTTGTTGACCGAGCAGCGTTTTGCCCGCCACCTTGGGCGAAACCGGGATGACGTGATATCCCTGTTCCAGCAGATATCGCATGACCCGATAGCTCGGGCGGTCTGGCTTGTCGCTGGCGCCTACCAGCGCAATTGTCCGGGTGGTAGTCAGAATGCCGGCAATATCGTTCTCTTTCATCATAATCCTCCTGCACTTTAGCCCTAGTGTAAGCTAATCCGGGTAAACCAGCCATCCAGCCTAACTCACAGATACGGCAAAATTTTTCTCCCCGACGCTTGCAGCATCAGTCACTTCCAGTAATCTGTCTGCAAGTTAATATAAGTGGAACCCCATTATGGAACTGACAACACGTACCTTACCCGCACGCAAACATATCGCGCTGGTAGCACACGATCACTGCAAAGATCTGCTGATGAAATGGGTCGAACGTCACCAGGCGCTACTGGCACAGCACCAGCTTTATGCTACCGGGACCACCGGCAATCTGGTTTCACGCGCCACCGGGCTGGAAGTAAAAGCAATGTTGAGCGGCCCGATGGGCGGCGACCAGCAGGTGGGCGCGCTGATTTCGGAAGGGAAAATTGATGTACTGATCTTCTTCTGGGATCCGCTGAATGCAGTGCCGCACGATCCTGACGTCAAAGCGCTCCTGCGTCTGGCGACGGTTTGGAATATTCCGGTAGCCACGAATGCCGCCACCGCTGACTTTATCATCCAGTCGCCGGACTTTAATCAACCGATTGAAATTCTCATCCCTGATTACCAGCGCTACCTTGCCGAGCGCCTGAAGTAATACCCGCGGCGGCCCCAAGGCCGCCGATGCTCAGGGCTTTCGCGCCACCGGCGCGCCCAGTTCCTGCAGCATCTCAACAAACGGCGATGGTCGTTCTTTATTGAACAGCAGCCAAACCCGCAGGCGGGCGCGGGTTATCGCCACATACAGTAGCCGACGCTCTTCAGCATCAGGGAAATCTTCCGGCTGTGGCAGCAATGCCTGTTCCATTACCGACTCTCTGGCCGGCGCCGGGAAGGCGTCATCACCCTCCTGCAAGCCCAACACAATAACAAAATCGGCCTGCTGGCCTTTGCTGGCATGAATTGTCATAAAATCTAGCTGCAGATGCGGCCAACGCGTTGCGGCTTTTTCCAGCGCGGCGGGTTTTAGATGGTGATAGCGCGCCAGCAACAAAATCCGCTGTTCGGGTTTAACGTAGCCGCTTAGCTTGTCGAGCAGATCGTCGAGTTTATCATCGGGCAGCAGGGTCACCGCTTTCTTATCGCCAGCAGTCAGGCTATTCAGCGGCTTAGCCAACTGATGCGGGTTTTGCTGAATAAAACCGTTGGCGATCTCGCCGATACGACCGTTAAATCGATAGGTGGTATCCAGCGCGCAACAGTCCCCTTCGCCAAAGTAGTGGTTAAATGCCGTCGTTAAAGAAAGCTGCGCGCCGCTAAAGCGATAAATCGCCTGCCAGTCGTCACCGACGGCAAATAACGTCGTCTGCTTATTTTGCCGGCGCAGCGCCGCCAGCAGCTCAGCGCGCTGTGGAGAGATATCCTGAAATTCATCCACCAGAATATGTTTCCAGGGGCTCACAAAACGGCCTTTATCCAGTATGTTGACCGCCTGGTGTATAAGCCCTGAGAAATCAACGGCATTCTCCTCTTTTAACGCCGTTTTCCAGGCTTTCAGCAGCGGGGCCATCAGTTTCACACGCTTATTAAAGAGGTCGCGTACCTCTTCAGGCGCGCTGGCGATCATCTCCGCCTGCGAGCCGCCATGCATACGCATCAAACTAACCCAGCGGTCAAGACGACCGGCCAGACGACGCAGCAGCGCGCGATCCTGCCAGAAATCGCCTTCGTCAATCTGCCACTCCATCTCATCCATCAACCACTGACGCCAGCCTTTCGCCTGCGCTTTTTTCTCCTGACACTGCTGCTGCCAGGCCTTCAACAAAAGCTTTTGCCGGGCGGCGGTATCGTTTTCCAGCTTACTGATCGCCGGCACCTTCTTGCTGCCCTGCTGAATAATATGTAACGCCAGTGAATGAAAGGTCCGCGCAGCAATCTCGTCGGTTCCCAATCGCTCCTGAATACGTTCATCCATTTCCTGAGCCGCCTGACGGCCAAACGCCAGGAGGAGGATCTGATCGGCTGCCGCCTCGCCGCGGTTTAACAGCCACCCTGCACGAGCAACCAGTACCGAGGTTTTGCCGCTACCGGCGCCGGCAAGTACCAGCAACGAACGCTCGCCGTTAACCACCGCCCGCGCCTGCGCCGGGTTAAGTGGCGAAGACTCAATCTTATCGAAGAAACCGCGATACTGTTCCAGCATGGCTTCGGTATAGGCTTGATTATGCGCCAGGCGAGCCTCGTCGATATCGCTAAGCCAGCACTGACACTGGCGCCACAGTTCGCGGCAGTTATCGAATTCATCCAGACGGCTCTCAGGAAAAGGCAGTCCGGTTAAGGCCCGGCGTATCTTCGCCTGAACATCGGCGACCTGCTGGCGGGTCAGCCACTTACCTTCGGCGCTGGCGCGTTCAATTTCACTTAACTGTTGGCGCAGTAATTGCGCGGCAATTTCGCTCATCTCCGCGCTCCACTGCTGCCAAAGATTATTGAGATGATGATAGAAATGCTGCGTCTCAGCCCATTCGGTACCATGCAAACGCACAACTTTGCTTTCAGGCAGCGCGAACTCCAGCTCGCCCCACACCAGACCGCGCTTACATTGAACTGACAATAACTGATTGAAAGGTATAAGATACTCATGACGATCGCCGGAGACTTTAACCCCGGCATTCAGCAACTGCACCCTATCATAAGGATGCTGCGCCATGCGTTTGCCCAATGTTGTCGCTTTAAGTTCCATATATCGCCAAATTTCAATCAGTTTGAATGTTTTTAAGTTTAACCGCCCGCGAGCAGGTGCTCCAGCGCAAAAAAACGTTACAATTGTCGGGTCTTATTATCCATAGGGTTAAACAGAGGGTTTATGCGTACCATTCTGAATATTTTGAACTTTGTTCTTGGCGGTTTCGCCACCACGCTCGGTTGGCTACTGGCGACGCTGGTCAGTATTATTTTGATCTTCACGTTACCGCTGACGCGTTCATGTTGGGAAATCACCAGGCTATCGCTTTTCCCCTACGGTAATGAAGCCATTCATGTTGATGAACTGGAACCTGAAGCAAAAAACAGCTTACTGAACGCGGGCGGCACTATTTTGAACATTTTGTGGTTCATGTTCTTTGGCTGGTGGCTATGCCTGATGCATATCTTCAGCGGTATCGCCCAGTGCCTGACCATCATTGGTATCCCTGTCGGGATCGCCAACTTTAAAATTGCCGCCATTGCGCTTTGGCCAGTAGGACGCCGCGTGGTCTCCGTTGAAACGGCGCGCGCCGCGCGCGAAGCCAACGCCCGCCGTCGCTTTCAGTAATTGTACGGAACACTGTTATGTTAAGCCCCCTGCTCCGCCGTTATACATGGAATAGCGCCTGGTTATATAACGCCAGGATATTTATTGCGCTTTGTGGCACCACGGTTGCGCCGTGGTGGATTGGCGAAGTCAAACTCACCATCCCGTTAACGCTTGGCGTGGTTGCCGCGGCGTTGACCGACCTTGACGATCGCCTTACCGGGCGGCTACGTAATCTCGCTATTACGCTGGTCTGTTTCTTTATTGCTTCAGCGTCGGTGGAATTATTGTTTCCATGGCCGTGGCTGTTTGCAATTGGCTTAACTCTGTCTACAACTGGGTTCATCCTGCTCGGTGGGCTGGGTCAACGCTATGCCACCATTGCTTTCGGCGCCTTACTGATCGCTATCTACACCATGTTAGGGGTCACTCTGTATAATAGCTGGTACCTGCAGCCGCTCTTTTTGCTGGCTGGGGCCATCTGGTACAACGTATTAACGCTCGCCGGGCATCTTATTTTTCCCATTCGCCCGCTGCAGGATAACCTTGCGCGCAGCTATGAACAGCTGGCGCAGTATCTCGAACTTAAATCCCGACTGTTCGATCCGGATATCGAAGATGAAAGTCAGGCGCCGTTGTACGATCTGGCGCTTGCTAACGGCAAGCTGGTTGCGATGCTTAACCAGACGAAAGCGTCTTTACTGACGCGCCTGCGCGGTGACCGCGGGCAACGTGGTACTCGTCGCACCCTGCAGTACTATTTCGTCGCCCAGGACATTCATGAACGTGCCAGCTCATCGCATATTCAGTATCAGACGCTTCGCGACCATTTCCGCTACAGCGATGTGATGTTCCGCTTCCAGCGGATGCTGTCGATGCAGGCGCAGGCGTGTCAGAAACTCTCCCGCGCCATCCTCTTACGCATTCCGTATCAGCACGATGCGCACTTCGAACGCGCCTTTATGCATCTCGACGCGGCGCTGGATCGCGTCCGCGCCAGCGGCGCGCCGCAAGATCAGGTCAAAGCGCTGGGTTTTCTGCTCAATAACCTGCGCGCCATTGATGCGCAATTGGCAACCATCGAATCGGTGCAAACCAGCGTGCTGGCCAGCAACCACCCCGAAAACCTGCTTGCAGACGATCGCCCCAGCGGGTTTAGCGACATTTGGTTACGGCTGCGCAGTAATATGACCCCGGAATCGGCGCTTTTCCGCCACGCGGTGCGGATGTCGCTGGTGCTGTGCGCGGGCTATGC
Organism: Klebsiella sp. CN_Kp091; assembly: GCF_040065095.1. NCBI lineage: Bacteria > Pseudomonadati > Pseudomonadota > Gammaproteobacteria > Enterobacterales > Enterobacteriaceae > Klebsiella > Klebsiella sp. CN_Kp091. The sequence continues at coordinate 126,545 of NZ_JBEAIO010000002.1, forward strand.
CTTTATTCAGTTTACCGGCCTCAACCACGGTTACTGGATTTTGCTCACCAGCCTGTTTGTTTGCCAGCCTAACTATAACGCTACCCGGCATCGCCTGGCGTTAAGGATCATCGGTACATTGATTGGCGTCGCGATCGGCCTACCGGTGCTGCTGCTGGTTCCTTCGGTCGAAGGCCAACTGCTGCTCATAGTACTAACCGGTGTGCTATTTTTCGCTTTTCGCAACGTCCAGTATGCGCATGCCACTATGTTTATCACGCTGCTGGTACTGCTGTGCTTTAACCTGTTGGGCGAGGGATTCGAAGTCGCTTTACCGCGTATCCTCGATACATTAATCGGCTGCGCTATCGCCTGGGCGGCAGTGACCTTTATCTGGCCAGACTGGAACTTCCGTAATTTACCTCGCGTACTGGATCAGGCTATCAACGCTAACTGCCGTTATCTGGACGCTATTCTTGAGCAGTATCATCAGGGGCGCGACAACCGTCTTGAGTATCGCGTCGCCCGACGTAATGCACATAACCGGGATAGCGAGCTGGCATCAGTGGTATCCAATTTATCCACAGAGCCCAAAGCCGATAACACAATGCGTGAAACGGCATTCCGCCTGCTGTGCCTTAACCATACTTTTACCAGCTATATTTCCGCATTGGGGGCGCACAGGGAAAAGCTGACGACTCCGGAAATACTGGCGTTACTCGATGATGCCGTCTGCTACGTTGATGATGCGCTGCATCATTCTCCCGCTGACGAACAGCGCGTTCAGCTGGCGCTCAGCAATCTGCAATCGCGAATTCAGCATCTGGAACCACGAGCCGACAGTAAAGAACCATTGGTCCTGCAGCAGATTGGGCTACTGCTCGCACTGCTGCCCGAAATATGTCGCCTGCAGCGCCGGATTGCCGGTCAACCGGAGTAATCCTCCACGCCGTATCCTTGCGTATTAGCCCACTCCCGTAGCTCCTGGCGCCGCTGCGCCGGGAGCGCGGCGGAATGGGTGCCGGCAATCGCGCCCGCCAGGGACTCGAGGACATTGATTGATATTCCTTTATTATGCTCCCTCAATTTTAACCAGCTTTTTTCCGCACCGATTGTACGCAGCATTTTCACATCGGTTATTCCAGCATGAATCAACATCAATTCCATGTGGAAGCTGATATTAGGCAAATCCTTTAGCCTGCCGGAATCACGCTGATGCTGCTTTTCGCTACGCGCCGTATGCAATGACAGTTTCGAGAGATGAAACAGCATTTTACTGTCCTGCCATAATGCTTCATCTATACGGTAATATTTTAGCGCCACCGGCCGACCATTTTTGCGCATGATTAGCATTGGGCTATGATGCTCGACCCGATATTCTGCGCTTTGCTCACACACTCTAAGATAGATTTCGCCCTCGGCCACCATGGCAAACACGGTATTCTCTATCGCCAGGCTGTATCCGCCAAATAAAGGCCGGCTACTGATTTTGCCTAAGGGGGAAAGGCACTCCTGAAACTGGAGGAACCGTAATTTTGAAATTTTCTTCATGATCATTCCTTTGGTAATCATGGACATAAAAGTAATTTTATTAACGGATCCGTTATTGAAGAAAATAAGTGAGTTCGTTTTGTGCAGCAAGATGAATTTTGGCTTCATTTCAACCAGCTCGCCGTTTTGCGAGGCGCTTTCAGGAAAAAGTTATTCTGCAAATCCTGTTGCAGAGACTCGCTGAATACTTAAGCAATGTTAATTGATGAACAGCATATCGGCCCCATTGACGACATGGTCGGCAGCCGTGAAGTAGAGATTAATGGAGGAGAATGTCTCCAGCGGGTTCAGCACAGAGACCGTGAATTCATATAAATAAGTCGCTGCGGCTCTGATTCATAGGCGAGGAGAGTGAATAAAATATATGCGAAAATGGGAAAATGAGGTTGACGTTAACCCCTGGCAGATATACTGTATATGCATACAGTAACTCACAGGCGGGATAGACTATGTTTACTTCAGCTCACGCAAATCGTTCACCACTGACTTCGGCTTCAGTACGTCGCCCTTCGCACAGCGTCGTCGAACATTCAGCCACTGGGCTGATTAGTGAAATCGTCTATCGCGAAGATCAACCCATGATGACGCAGCTTTTGTTGCTACCTTTATTACAACAGTTGGGCCAGCAGTCGCGCTGGCAGCTGTGGCTCACGCCGCAGCAAAAGCTGAGTAAAGAATGGGTACAGTCGTCCGGCCTGCCGCTATCAAAAGTGATGCAAATTAACCAGATGTCACCCTGCAACACTCTGGAATCGATGATTCGCGCTTTACGTACCGGGAATTATAGCGTGGTTATCGGCTGGCTGGCGGATGAACTCACTGAACAAGAGCATGAACGTCTGGCGCAGGCTGCAGAAGAAGGTCATGCGATGGGCTTTATCATGCGCCCGGTGAGAAATACAAGCCAGCCTGGGAGACAATTAAGTGGGCTAAAAATTCACTCAAATTTATATCATTGAGTGAAATTAGGATTAATCCTGGAATTTTTTTTGCCTCATCAAAAACCATTCTCACAAAGTGGTTAATTTCACTGAGATCCCGGTGTGGTGCGGTTTTGCGACTTTTTACCGTGTTCACAAATTAACCATATTTGTTAAATATTGTGTATACAACCCTTTTTTTTCATATGCCTGACCGAGTTCACACTTGTAAGTTTCTAACTAAGTTGTAGACTTTACATCGCCAGGGGTGATCGGCTTACGCTGCATGTATCAGCATAGTTAACAACGAGTCACGCCCCCGGTGAAGGATTTAACCGTGAGGTCTTATGTACCTTCATGGCGAATTTTGGATGATAATGAGGCGCAAAAAATGAAAAAGACAGCTATCGCGATTGCAGTGGCACTGGCTGGCTTCGCTACCGTAGCGCAGGCCGCTCCGAAAGATAACACCTGGTATGCAGGTGGTAAACTGGGTTGGTCCCAGTTCCATGACACCGGCTGGTACAACAGCAACCTGAACAACAATGGCCCGACCCACGAAAGCCAGCTGGGCGCTGGTGCGTTCGGTGGTTATCAGGTTAACCCGTACCTCGGTTTCGAAATGGGTTACGACTGGCTGGGCCGTATGCCTTACAAAGGCGACAAAGTTAACGGCGCATTCAAAGCTCAGGGCGTTCAGCTGACCGCTAAACTGGGTTACCCGATCACTGACGATCTGGACATCTACACCCGTCTGGGCGGCATGGTATGGCGCGCTGACTCCAGCAACAGCATCGCTGGCGACAACCACGACACCGGCGTTTCCCCAGTATTCGCTGGCGGCGTTGAGTGGGCTATGACCCGTGACATCGCTACCCGTCTGGAATACCAGTGGGTTAACAACATCGGCGACGCAGGCACTGTAGGCGTTCGTCCGGACAACGGCATGCTGAGCGTTGGTGTTTCCTACCGTTTCGGTCAGGAAGACAATGCACCGGTTGTAGCTCCGGCTCCAGCTCCAGCTCCGGAAGTCACCACCAAGACCTTCACCCTGAAGTCTGACGTACTGTTCAACTTCAACAAAGCAACTCTGAAACCAGAAGGTCAGCAGGCTCTGGATCAGCTGTACACCCAGCTGAGCAACATGGATCCGAAAGACGGTTCTGCAGTTGTTCTGGGTTACACCGACCGCATCGGTTCCGAGCAGTACAACCAGAAACTGTCTGAGAAACGTGCTCAGTCCGTTGTTGACTACCTCGTAGCTAAAGGTATCCCTTCTAACAAGATCTCTGCTCGCGGTATGGGCAAATCTGATCCGGTTACCGGCAACACCTGTGACAACGTGAAAGCTCGCGCTGCACTGATCGACTGCCTGGCTCCGGATCGTCGCGTAGCGATCGAAGTTAAAGGTTACAAAGACGTAGTAACTCAGCCGCAGGCTTAAGTTTTCTACGATAAAAAACCCCGCTTATGCGGGGTTTTTTTTGGCCTGATTTTGAGTTCAAAGGAAAAATAAAGAGCGACATCGTAGCGGGACTTACTCTTTTCCTAAGAGCACCTGCAGATCGTGCTTCAGGCTCGACATCTTGCTGGCATATTTTTCTTTATGCTCGGCGTCTTCAATCAGCTGTACGATGGTTTCTGATAATGTCTTTCCTCGCCGTTGGGCAAGCCCGGCCAGGCGTTGCCATACAACGAACTCCAGATCGATGGACTTTTTCCGCGTATGCTGATGCTCGGCGTTAAAATGACGCTTGCGTCGTGCGCGAATAGTCTGCTTCATCCGGTTAACCAGCTCCGGATTCATATGCTGATCGATCCAGGTATTCACCAGAACAGGTTCATTTTCGAGCGTCAGCAAGACATCGACCGCGGCTTGCGCAGCGCTGGCTTCAATGTAGCGGGTAATCAGCTCACCTTCCCGGTGCTTCTTTACCAGATATTTCCATTTCCAGCCGCTTTCAAGGTTTTCCAGTTGTTGATATTTCATTGCGATCTCAATGTGACCGTGTAACTCATTTCAGGATATCAGTTTTTTCTGGATGTGCTGAGAATAAATCATCTTTCGTGATGTGGACGATTCCATTATCAGCGTGATAAACGCAATCCTCCGTGTGCTCAGACGCGGCTTCGGGTATAATCGCTCGTTTTACATCTGACTAAAAAACAGCGACTTTGACCATTACGAAACTTACCCGAAACGACCTCGCTCCTGATACGGAAAGTTATCAGGCGCTGTTTACCCAGGTCAATCTCGCCGAGACAGAGGCATCCCTCGCCGGCGATCTACAGCCCCGTTTATTTTATGCGCTGGAACAGCTTCTGATCACGCCAGCCATTTCATCATTTATGCTGGTAAAGGCGCCGGAAGAACCGGAATATCTGCATTGGGTAGCCGAAGCCGCCCGCAGCCTGCAGCAATCTACAACAGAGTTCTTCGGTGTACGCTATCAGGTCAACGGCGGCAACGTAACCATGTCGCCGGCACAAAGCGCGGAAGACAATTTTGCCAGCAGCGGTCCGGTTGAATCCGCCGACTGGATTGAAGCGGAGCAGCTCTTTGGTTGCGTACGCCAATTTAACGGCGAAATTTCGCTGCAGCCAGGTCTGGTCCACCGCGCGAACGGTGGCGTCCTGTTGCTCTCCCTGCGTGCGCTACTGGCCCAGCCGCTGCTATGGATGCGCCTGAAGAACATGGTGACCCGTCAGCGTTTTGATTGGCTGTCTATTGACGAATCCCGCCCTCTTCCCGTTAGCATTCCCTCCATGCCGCTGAACCTGAGGATCATTCTGATCGGCGAGCGCGATGCGCTGGCTGACTTTCAGGAGATGGAACCGGAACTCGCGTCGCAGGCCATTTACAGCGAGTATGAAGACAACCTGCAGATAGCCGATGCCGACACCCTGAAACTCTGGTGCCAGTGGGTCTGGCAGAATGCTCGTCAGCTTTCGCTGCCGGGGCCGGCGGCGGACGCATGGCCGCTGCTGATTGCAGAAGGCGCGCGAGACACCGGCGATCAGGAGACGCTTCCGCTTTCCCCTCTCTGGATTAGTCGCCAGCTGCGTGAAGCGGCAGCCTTCTGCGAAGGCGAATTGATTAGCGGCGCGGAGATGCAAACCATGCTTGAGCGCCGTGAATGGCGTGAAGGCTATCTTGCCGAGCGGATGCGCGATGAAATTCTTCTCGATCAGATAATGATTGATACCGAAGGCGAATGCATCGGTCAGATCAACGCCCTGTCGGTAATCGAGTTTCCAGGCCACCCGCGCGCCTTTGGCGAACCTTCGCGCATCAGCTGCGTAGTGCATATCGGCGATGGCGAATTTATTGATGTAGAACGCAAAGCTGAACTGGGCGGCAATATTCACGCCAAAGGCATGATGATCATGCAGGCCTTTATCATGTCCGAGCTTGAACTTGAACAGCAGCTGCCGTTTAGCGCATCACTGACCTTCGAGCAGTCCTACAGTGAAGTGGATGGCGATAGCGCCTCAATGGCTGAACTGTGCGCTCTCATCAGCGCGCTGGCCAATGTGCCAATCAACCAGAGTATTGCAATTACCGGTTCGGTCGATCAGTTCGGTCGCGTCCAGCCGGTCGGCGGACTAAACGAAAAGATTGAAGGTTTCTTCACCATCTGTCAGCAGCGCGGATTAACAGGCAAGCAAGGCGTCATTATCCCATCTGCCAACGTCCGCCATCTGAGCCTCGCCCAGGAACTTCGCCAGGCCGTGGCTGATGAGCAGTTCTTTATCTGGGCCATTGATGATGTTACCGAAGCCCTGCCGCTTCTCACCCAGCTGCAATGGGATGGTGAAGGACAAACGCTACGACAAACTATTCAGGAACGGATTGCGCAGGCGATGCAACAAGAGACTCGCCATCGTTTTCCATGGCCGCTACGCTGGTTAGGCGGATCAAATTCGAACTGATCGGACTTGTTCAGCTTACACGTGTTAGCTATCCTGCGTCCCGAACTCAAAATAAGGCTTACTGAAAACATGGTAGATAAACGCGAATCCTATACAAAAGAAGATCTTCTTGCCTCTGGTCGTGGTGAACTGTTTGGCGCGAAAGGCCCGCAACTGCCGGCGCCGAGCATGCTGATGATGGACCGCGTCGTCAAGATGACCGAAACCGGCGGCAACTACGACAAGGGTTACGTTGAAGCTGAGCTCGACATCAACCCGGACCTGTGGTTCTTCGGTTGTCACTTCATCGGCGACCCGGTAATGCCTGGCTGTCTGGGTCTGGACGCAATGTGGCAACTGGTTGGCTTCTATCTGGGCTGGCTGGGCGGTGAAGGGAAAGGCCGTGCGCTGGGCGTAGGCGAAGTGAAATTTACCGGTCAGATTCTGCCGACGGCGAAAAAAGTCACCTATCGTATCCACTTCAAACGCATTGTAAACCGTCGCCTGATCATGGGCCTGGCGGATGGCGAAGTGCTGGTTGATGGTCGTCTGATCTACTCTGCAACTGACCTGAAAGTAGGTCTGTTCCAGGATACTTCCGCGTTCTGATTTACCTTCCGTACTTATTCTGAAGTACAAAAGGTCCTGAAGCACAAAAGGCGAAGCCTTCGCAGAGCGAAGGCTTCTTTTTTAAAGAGACAGTCAGGCAGTTTGCACCCTGTCCTCCATGGCTTCTCGCCAACCTCCTAGCCAATGGGACCTCTGATTAAGGGTCTGGTAGGGACACATTTCTTTCGATCTGCCGGTAATGCCGGCCTGATATCCACGCTGATGTGCCCGTTCCAAGCGATCTCGTTTTTGTCTCTTCATGCCTCGTTTCCCTCATTATTTGATCTGGTGGAAAAGAAAACAGTGGTCACTAAATATGCAACCACGTATAACCTTTACCGCGAAACGCAGGCAGCGTCAATGCGCAAAATTCACGCCAGTGTCATATTTGTGAGCTATATGAAAGTTCATTTGTACAAAAATCGTGAGCCAGCACAACTATCAATCTGAAGCGACAAATAAAAAAAGCCGCGGCGATTTTTCAGGTCGCGGCGGCTTTAATTTTATTAATTTTACTTATGGCAGGCGGTTCAGCTCGCTCGCAATCGCGGTGGCTTCCTGGCTCCAGGCCTGCGCCAGGGTCTTAACCATCGCGTCGTAGCCATCCTGCTGTTGCTTAAGTTCAATATTGAACGGACGCTTAATCAGCTGCCCCTGATGCTTAAGCAACCATTCACCGCTAACAATGACCCGGCCATCATAGCGGCCGTGGAAGCCGCTAACGGAGACATTAAGCGTATCCTGCTCGCTGCCTAACGGCTGCGATGCCACCACCCAACCCGGCAGTTGGTTACTCAGATTCGCCACCAGCGTAGTACGTAACTGCTGATCCAGCGGGCTGGCCCACAGGTTGTTATTAGCAATCACATACTGCACATCGGTCGTCTGATAAACCACGCCATTCCCGGCCAGATAATCAGGGATACTGACCTGCTCAACCCACAGCAAATTCTTGCTCTGATGGGCGGCGCTTTGCGCGCCGCTCTTTGCTACCGGTAATTGATAGTAAGTTTTACTCTCACCACCGCTGCTGCAGGCCGTCAGTACGCATACCGCTGCCGCCACTAACCACTTTTTCATTGTTTCGCTCCCTTCGGCTGCGGATCTTTTTTATCCTTGGCCTCAAATACCAGCGCATTGCTCTTGTCGTTGAGGGTTTTCAGTACCGGCTGCAGTTCACGAAGTACCTGATCCAGTCGCTGCATATCCGCAACCATCTTATTGTAGGCCGCCGAGCCCGGCTGGAAGCCCTGCATACTGCGGTTCAACTCGCGCAACGTGTTCTGCATATCGGCAGGAAGCTGCTGCATCGACTGGCTTGAGGTGATCTTATTCAAGTTGTCGAGCGTAGTCTGGACACGCTGCATGGTTTTCTGGCTCTGCGCCAGGGTACTGGTCGCCTGCTCCAGCAGTGGGTTAATCGGCAGATTGTTGATCTTATCGAGCGCATCCATCAGACGCTGCTGGATTTGCGCCAGACCGCCGCTGACGGTTGGAATGATCGGATAGCCGCCGAACTCCTGAATCTTGCCGCGCGGAGGCGCTTTCGGATAGAAGTCGAGATCGATATACAGCGCGCCGGTGACCAGGTTGCCGGTTTTCAGCGAACCGCGCAGGCCGCGATTGATCAGATCGTCAATATGCGCGCGAATATTAGGGTCGCCGCCCAGTTGGTTGATTAGACGTTCCGGCTCAATACGCACTTCTACCGGGATACGATAATCATCGTTCAGGCTCTGTTTCAAACCAGGGATAAAGAACGGTACTTTGCCGACGGTACCAAGGCGAATACCGCGGAATTCAACCGGCGCCCCCGGCTGGAGACCACGCACAGAATCTTTAAAGAACAGGACGTAATCAATATGCTGGGTGAACACCGAATCCTGGATACTCCTCTGATCGTCAAACAGGTGGTATTCCGTTTTATTCGCCACCGGCTCGCCGAGATCCAATCCTTCCGGAATGTCAAAGCTTACACCGCCGCCAAACAGCGTCGACAGCGATCCCATCTCAACGCGCATCCCCGCGGACGTGAGGTCAACCGCGATACCGCTATCTTTCCAGAAGCGAACGTTAGTCGTCACCAGACGGTCGTTCGGCGCGTTGATAAACAGCTGGTAAGTGATGCGACGCTTCTGCGTATCAAAGGTGCTGGTTTCAACGGAACCGACGCGATAGCCGCGGAACAGCACCGGATCGCCAGGAGAGAGTTGCCCGGCTTTGCTACTTTCCAGCAGAACACGGATACCTTTGGCATCCGGTGAAGCCAATGGCGGCGAATCCAACAGCGGATACTGCGGCGCCACAGAACCTGCTTTACCTGGCTGCAATTCGATATAGGCGCCGGAAAGCAAGGTGCCGAGGCCGCTAATCCCCTCGCGCCCCACCTGCGGTTTTACCACCCAGAACACCGAGTCTTTATGCAGCAGCTTCTGCATCCCCGAGTTCAGACGCGCTTTAATTTCTACATGTTTCAGGTCATCAGTCAGGATAGCGCTTTCCACTACCCCGACATCAACGCTGCGGCTCTTGATACGCGTTTTACCCCCTTCAATGCCTTCGGCGTTGGTGGTGATAAGCGTCACCTCCGGCCCCTGGTGGCTGTAGTGGTAAAACAGTATCCATGCGCCGATGAGCACAGTCACAATCGGAAAGATCCAGACCGGTGACCAGTTCTTCACCTTCTGCACTTTCGCTTCTCCGCTCTTATTTTCCATGCTGTTGCATTTCCTCATGGCTTGGATCTGGTTCACGGTCCCACAATAGACGTGGGTCAAACATCATGGCCGAGAACATGGTCATAACAACGACCAGCGCGAACATCACCGCGCCTATCGCCGGATAGATATTCATCAAGCCTCCCATGCGCACCAGCGCCGAGAGTACCGCGATGACAAAAACGTCGATCATTGACCAACGGCCAACAAATTCAACCACTTCATAGATTAGGTGCATACGCTCTGAATCACGCGCGCCGTTACCATTCGCGCTCCAGCACAGCCAACCGATAGCGATCATTTTTAACGTTGGCACCATGATACTGGCGATAAAGATAACCAGCGCAACCGGGTAAGAGCCCTCACTCCACAGCAGAACGACGCCCGCCATGATCGTCGACGGCATTTTATCGCCCAGCAGATCGGTAATCATAATCGGCAGAATATTGGCGGGTAGATAGAGCACAAACGATGTCATCAGCAGCGCCAGCGTCCACTGCAGGCTGTTTTTACGCCGCGGGGTACCTTTGGTGTGACAGCGCGGACACTCTTTCTCATCCGCTGGCAGCACCGCCGTACAGCACGAGCAGGAGCGTAACCCCTGTCGCAGCCCCGGCACGCCAGGGCGAAGCGGCTGCTTAATGACCGGCATTGGCGCAATGTCGTCCCATAACCAGCGGCGATCGACGCACTGAAACGCCCGCAACTGCAGCAGGCAGAACAGACACCAGGGAACAAAGCTCAGCCCTACGCCGATATCACCGTAGGCCATAAGTTTAACGAAGCTGACCAGCACCCCGGCGAGGAAAATCTCGGCCATCCCCCAGCTTTTGAGGTGAAACAAAATCCGCGCCAGAAACGCCTTCAAGCGTGAAGGCATATGAACGCGATTGACCAACAATAAGATGGTCACCAGACAAAACGCCGGGACCAGTTGGACAAACAGTAAAAAGAACGTACCAAGGCTGGCGTAATCCTCGGTGAACAGCACGTTTGGTATTTCCAGCAGCTCAATTTCGCTGCTGATCCCGCCGACTTTCATATAAACAAAAGGAAACAGGTTTGCCAGTAGCAGCATGAACAGCGCCACCAGCGCATAGGCCGTGGGACGCTGCCGCGGCGCGTCCCACGATGTGGTGAGCGTGGTGCCGCAGCGTGGGCATGCGGCTTTCTGGCGATGCTCCAGCGGCGGCAAAGCCACCAGCAGATCACATTGTGGGCACAATATGTGCCGCGCAGCATGATGATGATCGCACATGAACACTCCTCAGCTTAAGCGCCGTTTTTGAGTCCTTCGAGATATTCCCAGCGTTCAAAGGCCGCTTCCAGGGCCTGTTCCGCTTCCGCTAACTGCGCCAGCACCTGCTGGGTCTGGTCATGCGGCTGGCCGAAGAACGAAGGATCGGCAACTTTTTCCTGCAGCGTCTGCAGTTGAGTTTCCAGATCTTCCAGCTTCTGCGGCAGCTGTTCCAGTTCGCGCTGCAGGTTATAGCTTAGTTTGCTGGCGGCGCGTTTGACACTTTCTGCTTTCGGTTGAGCGACTTCCGCCGTTTTTTTTACAATCGGCTGTTTATTCGCCAGCGACTGCGCTTGCTGTCCACGCGCGTCGTGATAACCACCGATATATTGGCCGATACGCCCGCCGCCCTCGAAGATCCAGCACTCGGTCACGGTGTTATCGACAAATTGACGATCGTGGCTCACCAGCATCACGGTGCCCTGGTAGCCATCGATCAGCTCTTCCAGCAGTTCCAGCGTTTCGACATCAAGGTCGTTAGTCGGTTCATCGAGAATCAATAAGTTACTGGGTTTCAGGAACAAGCGCGCGAGCAGCAGACGGTTACGCTCCCCGCCGGACAACGCGCGTACCGGGGTCATCGCCCGTTTTGGATGGAACAGGAAGTCCTGCAGATAGCCCAGCACGTGACGCGGCTTACCGTTTACCATCACCTCTTGCTTACCTTCCGCAAGGTTATCCATCACCGTGCGGTCCGGATCCAGCTCCGCGCGGTGCTGGTCGAAGTAGGCGACTTCTAGCTTGGTACCGACGTGGATACGCCCGCTATCGGCCTGTAGCTGACCGAGCATCAGCTTCAGCAGCGTGGTTTTACCGCAACCGTTCGGGCCAATCAGCGCAATCTTGTCGCCACGCTGGATTTGCGCGGAGAAATCTTTGACCAGCACTTTGCCGTCAACCTGATAGTTGACGTTTTCCATCTCAAAGACGATTTTGCCGGAGCGAGAAGCCTCCTCGACCTGCATCTTCGCGCTGCCCATCACTTCACGGCGCTCGCCGCGTTCGCGACGCATGGCTTTCAGCGCGCGGACGCGTCCTTCGTTGCGGGTACGACGCGCTTTAATCCCCTGGCGGATCCACACCTCTTCCTGCGCCAGCTTGCGGTCGAATTCAGCATTCTGCAGCTCTTCAACCCGCAGCGCTTCTTCTTTATCCAGCAGATATTGATCGTAATTGCCCGGATAGGTCACCAGCTTGCCGCGATCGAGATCGACGATGCGCGTTGCCATATTGCGGATAAAAGAACGGTCGTGCGAAATGAAGATGATGGTGCCTTTGAAAGATTTGAGGAACCCTTCCAGCCAGTCGATAGTTTCGATATCGAGGTGGTTAGTCGGTTCATCCAGCAGCAGTACGCGAGGCCCGCTAACCAGCGCGCGGCCCAGCGCCGCTTTACGCAGCCAGCCGCCGGACAGCGACGCAAGCTGCGCGTCGGCGTTAAGGCCAAGCTGCTCGATCACTTCGTTGATACGGCTATCTAACTGCCACAGCCCCAAGTTATCCAGCTGTTCCTGCAGGCGGGCCAGTTCATTTAAATTTTTGTCGCTCGGATCGGTCATCACCTGATGCGAAACGTCATGATAGGCCTTCAGGTACGCCGCCTGTTCGGCGATCCCTTCCGCGACAAAATCGTACACCGTACCGGCGACGTTACGCGGAGGATCCTGCTGCAGACGCGCGACGATCAGATCCTGTTCATAAATAATACGCCCATCGTCCAGACCCTGCTCGCGGTTGAGGATTTTCATCAGGGTCGATTTACCCGCGCCGTTACGCCCAACCAGACAAACGCGTTCGTTATCTTCGATATGCAGTTCAGCATTATCCAGCAGCGGCGCATCGCTGAACGAAAGCCAGGCGCCGTGCATACTAATCAGTGACATTCTTTATTCCTTTCAGGCCGCGGTAATCAGCCAGCAGTTGTGGATCTGACGGTTGCGGGCAAAATCCTGCGACAGCGTTTTTTGCGAAATTTCTTGCGCCTTCAGGCCAAGCGCCGCCAGCCCGTCATGATCCATACGGAAACCGCGTTTGTTATTCGAGAACATAATCGTGCCGCCTTTACGCAGCAGACGTTTTAGATCGGTCATCAGACGGATATGATCGCGCTGCACGTCAAAGGCGTCTTCCATTCGTTTGGAGTTGGAGAAGGTCGGCGGATCGATAAAGATCAGATCGAACTGCTCGGTACTTTCCCGCAGCCAACCCAGCACGTCCGCCTGCATCAGGCGATGCGCGCGGCCGGTTAAGCCATTGAGACGCAGGTTGCGTTCCGCCCACTCCAGATAGGTGCGCGACATATCGACGGTGGTGGTTGAACGCGCGCCGCCGAGACCGGCGTGGACGCTGGCGCTGCCGGTATAGGAGAACAGGTTGAGGAAATCCTTACCCTTGCTCATCTGGCCCAGCATACGACGGGCGATACGGTGGTCGAGGAACAGACCGGTGTCGAGATAGTCGGTAAGGTTAACCCACAGACGCGCGTTATACTCCTGTACCTCGATAAAGTCGCCCTTCTCCGCCATCTTCTGGTACTGATTTTTACCCTTCTGCCGTTCACGGGTCTTCAGCACCAGTTTATTCGGCGCGATCCCCAATACCGCGATAGTCGCGGCGATAATATCGAACAGACGCTGGCGCGCTTTGTGCGCATCGACGGTTTTCGGCGGCGCGTACTCCTGCACCACCACCCATTCGCCGTAGCGGTCGATAGCCACGTTGTATTCCGGCAAATCGGCATCGTACAGGCGATAGCATTCAATACCTTCCTGACGAGCCCACTTTTCAAACTTCTTCAGATTTTTGCGCAAGCGGTTAGCAAAATCTTCCGCCAGCATCGCCGGCTTGCCGCCTTCGCTTTCCGCCAGATGATAGTTCTTCTGTACGCAGTCCAGCGGGCCGTTTTTGGCTTTAAACTGTTTATCGGCGCGCAACTGCAGGCAGCTCAGCAATTCCGGCGAGGCGCTGAAGACCGACAGGTTCCAGCCGCCAAACTGGTTTTTCATAATCCGTCCCAGCAGGCTGTGCAGGGCAATCAGCGCTGGTTCGCTTTCCAGACGCTCGCCGTACGGCGGGTTGCTGATAACGGTGCCGTACGGGCCTTTCGGCAGCGGATTATTGAGCTGCGCGACGTCTTTCACTACGAAATTGATGAGCTCGCCAATACCGGCGCGGCGGGCATTGCGGCGCGCGCGTTCAATTACGCGCTCGTCGACATCAGAGCCGTAGAAGCGTGATTCATAAGCCGCCAGCCCTTGGCGAGCGCGCGTTTGCGCCTCAGCTTTTACCTCTTTCCAGATAGCGTCATCGTGCTGCGCCCAGCCGCCGAAGCCCCAGTGGCCGCGGTGTAAGCCCGGCGCGCGATCGGTCGCCAGCATCGCCGCTTCAATCAGCAATGTGCCGGAGCCGCACATCGGATCGAGCAGCGGCGTTCCCGCCACCCAGCCGGAGCGCATGACGATTGCCGCCGCGAGGTTTTCTTTGATAGGCGCCATGCCGGTACCATCACGGTATCCGCGCAGATGCAGACCTTCGCCGCTCAGATCCAGCGAGATATGCGCCGTCTCTTTGTTCAGCCAGACGTTGATACGCAGATCGGGATTTTCACGATCGACATTCGGACGCGGCAGGTTTTTACGCGTGAAGCTATCGACGATAGCGTCTTTGACTTTTAATGCGCCATACTGACTATTGCGGATCTCATCATTGAGGCCGCTAAAATGCACCGCGAAGGTGGCGTCAGTGGTAAAGATCTCCGTCCACGGAATCGATTGAACCCCCAGGTAGAGATCCAGATCGCTATACACGCTGCACTCACCCAGCGGCAGCATGATGCGCGAGGCCAGCCGGCTCCACATCAGGCTTTGATACAGCAGGCGCGTATCTCCCTGAAAATGAACCCCGCCCTGGACGACCTGGCACTCCGTGGCGCCAAGACCTTCCAGTTCAGTTTTTAACAGCTCTTCGAGACCACGAGCCGTGCTGGCAAACAGAGATTTCATATCGTCACTTTTACTTAAAGAAAATTGGTGCGCATTATAGCCAATATGTGCCCTATGTCATAAAGTTAAAGGCTTATTTTTGAACCCAGGGGCAGCGTATGGTAACGCTATCGAAACTTTTTATTCATCCCGTCAAATCCATGCGCGGAATTGGCGTCACCCATGCCTTTGCCGATATTAGCGGCATGGCCTTCGACCGCATCTTTATGCTGACTGAAACCGACGGTACGTTTATTACCGCGCGCCAGTTTCCGCAGATGGTGAAATTCCTGCCTTCGCCGCTTCATGACGGCCTGCACTTGACCGCGCCGGATGGCAGCAGCGCGCTGGTGCGCTTTGATGATTTCGCTCCCCAGGGCGAGCCGACGGAGGTGTGGGGCAACCATTTCACCGCCTTAATCGCGCCAGCCGCCATCAACCAGTGGCTCAGCGGCTTCTTCAACCGCGACGTCCAACTGCGCTGGCTCGGGCCGCAGCTAACCCGGCGAGTAAAACGCCACGACGCGGTACCCCTCTCCTTCGCCGATGGTTATCCCTACCTGCTCGCCAACGAGGCCTCGCTTCGCGACCTGCAGCAACGGTGCCCTGCCAGCGTAAGCATAGAACAGTTTCGCCCTAATCTGGTGGTCACCGGTGCCGCGGCGTGGGATGAAGATAGCTGGAAAGTCATACGTATCGGCGAGGTGGTATTTGATGTTGCCAAACCCTGCAGCCGCTGCATTTTCACCACCGTCAGCCCGGAGCGTGGGCAAAAGCATCCGTCCGGCGAGCCGCTGGAAACGTTAAAGCGTTTTCGTACCGCGCAGGATAACGGCGATGTCGATTTTGGCCAGAACCTGATCGCCCGCAACAGCGGCGTAATCCGCGTGGGTGATGAGGTGGAAGTGCTGACGCGCGGCCCGGCTAAAACCTATGGCGCTGGCGATAGCGACGATACGCTGGCGGCCGATGCGCAGCCAAAAGCGACGGTTGAGATTGAGTGGCAAGGGCAACAGTTTACCGGCAACAACCAGCAGGTGCTGCTGGAGCAGCTGGAACAACAGGGCATTCGTATCCCTTATTCCTGCCGCGCCGGGATCTGCGGCAGTTGTCGGATCCGCCTGGAAGAGGGTGAAGTGAGTCCGTTAAAGAAAAATGCGGTCGCCGCGGATGGCACCATTTTATGCTGCAGCTGCGTACCGAAAACCGCGCTGCGCCTGGCGCCTTAAACCGCCTGCCCCAGGCTGTAGCTGGCCGTGTTCTGCGCCGGCTGCAGTCTGTCATTCATAATTTTAATCACATCGCCCAACTGCATTACCCGGCCAGCCAGAGTTAGTCCCGGCTGCGCCAGCAGGCAAAGCGTGGCGTTTTCACCCGGTTCAACCACCAGCAAATTGACCTGCTCGCCGGTATCGCTGATCCACACGCTGGCGGCGTCGCCGCTGGCGGGTTGCCAGTTCTGCTGATGCGTGGTGAAATGCCAGCTCTTCGGCATCTGTGGTTTCAGAAAACGGATCGCGGTTAAGGCATTTAATACTAATTCGGCACGCTGCTCTTTGTTTAATTCAATTTCGCGGCATTTTTCTTCAAAAGAAAAATAGAGCGCCGCGTCATCGACGCAAAATCCCGATGGCGCGAAAGCATCAGGCGTTAACATGCGCCGGGCAAAACGTGAGCGAAATAACATACCATTGGCCAAGTCGAGCATCATGCGGTCATGCTCTTCGTCGTAATACCAACGCCAGTTATCGTCAGGTTTAATCCGCATTTCTACCCCCGTCCTCTTCCACTTCCTTCTGCAAAGCAATGGCATCCTGCTACAGAATAATTTCTAAAATTAAGAAAAGACTAAAATGTCTAAATAAGCAACAATGAAGGAATATAAAACAACCAGGGCTGGAAATAAAGCCCTGGGGAAGATTCAGAGGCGGAAAAGATTAGATGTGTGTAACAATTTCTTTAATCAGCGGCGGGCCTTTAAAAATAAACCCGGAATAAATCTGTACCAGCGTGGCGCCAGCAGCCAGCTTTTCACGAGCGGCGATCACCGAGTCAATACCGCCAACTCCGATAATTGGCAAACGACCATTTAATTCCGTGGCCAGCATACGAATAATTTCGGTGCTTTTTAATTGTAATGGACGACCACTCAACCCACCGGTTTCATCACAATGCTTCATCCCCTGGACCAATGAACGATCGAGGGTGGTATTGGTAGCAATGACGCCATCAATATTATGGCGGACTAAGCTGTCGGCTACCTGGATCAATTCTTCGACAGAAAGATCCGGGGCGATCTTCACCGCCACAGGAACATATTTTTGATGTTTCTGTTGAAGTTCGAGCTGCTTATTTTTAATACCACTGAGTAAATCATCCAGCGCTTCGCCATATTGCAGAGTACGTAACCCTGGGGTATTCGGCGAGGAGATATTAATGGCGATATATCCAGCGTATGGATAGACTTTTTCCATACAAATCAGATAATCATCTTTACCCTGCTCTACCGGAGTATCTTTATTTTTACCGATATTAATCCCCAGCACGCCGTCAAAATGCGCTTTTTTCACATTCTCGACCAGGTTATCAACGCCGTGGTTATTAAAGCCCATGCGGTTGATCAAACCTTCGGCATCGACGAGACGGAAGATCCTCGGCTTGTCATTGCCCGGCTGCGGACGCGGAGTCACGGTACCAATTTCGATTGAGCCGAAGCCCATCGCACCGAGCGCATCAATACACTCGCCGTTTTTATCAAGCCCGGCCGCCAGCCCCAGCGGATTCTTGAAAGTGAGCCCCATGCAGGTAACGGGTTTCGACGGTACTTTTTGTCGAACCAGCATTTCCAGCGGCGTGCCGGTGACGCGGCGTAATTGTTGGAAGGTTACTTCATGAGCGCGCTCAGGATCGAGCTGAAAAAGAGCTTTACGAACGAAGGGATAGTACATGAACTCTCCTGGATTCCCGGTGTGCAAACCGGGGGCGTATTATGTTCGATCCGCGCCCGAAAGGGAATTGACCTGCGACAAAAAATCACGCGACCAACGCAAACGTTTACTTCTCAGCCGCCTGTTATGCGCATTTTGGCAATTTAACGCCGGAAAAATCATTTAGGGAAATAAACGCCCTCTGTCACACTGCCATAAAATGTTATCAATTATAGATAAATGCAAACATTTGGTTATAAGGAGAGTGTATGCGCGTTATTACAATCGCGGGCAGCCCCCGCTACCCTTCTCGCTCAAGCGCATTGCTGGAGTACACCAGAGAGAAACTTACCGCGGCCGACATCGAAGTCTATCACTGGCATTTACAGAATTTCGATCCCGAAGATCTGCTTTACGCCCGCTTCGATAACCCCGCTCTGCATACCTTAAATGAACAACTGGCCGGCGCTGATGGCCTGATTATCGCCACTCCCGTCTATAAAGCCTCTTTTTCCGGCGCGCTGAAGACGCTACTAGACTTGCTCCCCGAACGCGCTCTGGAAGGCAAAATTGTCCTGCCGCTGGCGACAGGCGGCACCATCGCCCATATGCTGGCGGTCGATTACGCGCTTAAACCAGTGCTTAACGCTCTCAAAGCGCAGGAGATCCTCCACGGCGTATTCGCCGATGACAGCCAGGTCACCGATTATCAACACAAGCCGCAGTTCACACCGAATCTGCAAAACCGTCTCGACCAGGCGCTGGAGACCTTCTGGCAGGCGCTGAATCGCCGCAACAGCCGCATCCCCGGACTAAAGACGTTACAGGGGGTTGAGCATGCTTAATCCTCTGCGTGCCCTAACCCTCGGCGGGCTACTCATGCTTTCCTTTATTACGCATGCGGCCCCGCAGGCGCCGGAAGCGTTACGCATCGGCTACCAGAAAGGCAGCGTCAGTATGGTGCTGGCGAAGAGCCATCAACTGCTGGAGCAACGCTATCCGCAAACTAAGATTTCGTGGGTCGAGTTTCCCGCCGGGCCGCAAATGCTGGAAGCGCTGAACGTCGGCAGTATTGATATCGGCAGCACCGGCGATATCCCACCGATTTTCGCTCAGGCTGCCGGCGCCGATCTGGTCTATATCGGCGCTGAACCAGCGAAACCGAAAGCGGAAGTGATTCTGGTTGCCGATAACAGCCCAATCAAAAGCGTGGCTGAACTGAAAGGCCGTAAGGTGGCGTTCCAGAAGGGCTCAAGCTCGCACAATCTGCTGCTGCGCGCTCTACAGCAGGCAGGTCTGAAATTCAGCGATATCCAGCCGGTGTATCTCGCCCCCGCCGATGCTCGCGCCGCCTTCCAGCAGGGCAATGTCGACGCCTGGGCCATCTGGGATCCCTATTACTCTGCGGCGCTGCTGCAAGGCGGGGTACGGGTACTGAAAGATGGTAGCGACCTAAAGCAGACCGGTTCGTTCTATCTTGCCGCTCGTCCTTATGCCGAAAAGAACGGCGCCTTTATCGAAGGCGTGCTGGAGACCTTTAGCCAGGCGGATGCCCTGACCATTAGCCATCGCCAGCAAAGTATTGCCCTGCTGGCCAAAACGATGGGTCTACCCGAAGCGGTGATTGCCAGCTATCTCGACCATCGTCCGCCCACTGCGATATCACCGGTAAGTGCTGAAACGGCCGCTCGCCAGCAGCAAACCGCCGATCTCTTCTATGAAAACAAGCTGGTACCGAAAAAAATCACTATTCAAAACCGTATCTGGCAGCCTGCCCCCGCACAAGGAGCGAAATCATGAGTCTGAATATGTTCTGGTTCTTACCCACCCACGGTGACGGCCGCTATCTGGGCACCGATGAAGGCGCGCGCCCGGTAGATTACAGTTATCTGCAGCAAATCGCCCAGGCCGCCGACCGGCTCGGCTTCACCGGCGTACTCATTCCTACCGGACGCTCGTGCGAAGATGCCTGGCTGGTTGCCGCTTCAATGATCCCCGTCACCCAACGGCTGAAGTTTCTTGTCGCGCTGCGCCCAAGCGTGGTATCCCCCACCGTCGCCGCGCGCCAGGCTGCCACGCTTGACCGGCTCTCTAATGGCCGGGCCTTGTTCAATCTGGTCACCGGCAGCGATCCAAATGAATTAGCCGGCGATGGCGTATTCCTCGACCACACCGAACGCTACGAAGCCTCCGCCGAGTTCACCCATATCTGGCGCAAACTGATGGAAGGTGAAACCGTGACTTTCCACGGCAAGCACCAGCACGTGCGCGGGGCGAAACTGCTCTTCCCGCCGCAGCAACAGCCGCGACCGCCGCTCTACTTTGGCGGCTCCTCGGACGTTGCACAGGATCTGGCCGCCGAACAGGTCGACCTCTACCTGACCTGGGGCGAACCGCCAGCGCAGGTGGCGGAAAAAATCGCCCAGGTGCGTGAGAAAGCCGCGCGCCTCGGCCGCAGCGTCCGCTTTGGTATTCGTTTGCACGTCATCGTTCGCGAAACCAATGAAGAGGCATGGCAAGCGGCGGAAAGCTTAATCTCCCATCTGGATGACGAAACCATCGCCCGCGCGCAGGCAGCCTTCGCGCAAACCGATTCTGTTGGCCAGCACCGCATGGCGGCGCTGCACAACGGCCGTCGCGACAAGCTGGAAATCAGCCCGAATCTGTGGGCGGGCGTCGGTCTGGCGCGCGGTGGCGCGGGCACCGCGCTGGTGGGCGATGCGGCTACCGTCGCCGAACGTATTAATGAATACGCCGAACTAGGCATCGACAGTTTTATCTTCTCCGGCTACCCGCACCTTGAGGAAGCCTGGCGAGTCGGCGAACTGCTGTTCCCGCTGCTCGATGTCAACGTCCCGACGATCCCTCAGCCGCAAAACTTGCGCCTGCAGGGCGAAGCGGTGGCGAACGAATTTATCCCGCGTAAAGCGGCGCAAAGTTAGGGAGCGAACTATGGCAGCCTCTTCGCAAAAACTTCTATTACGCCTCGCTCCTTGGTTTTTACCGGTGGGCACCGTGCTTATCTGGCAATTGGCGTCATCGGTAGGCTGGCTCTCAACCCGTATTCTCCCCTCTCCGGAGGGGGTACTGAAAGCCTTCTGGACGCTCTCCGCCAGCGGCGAGCTGTGGCAACACCTGGCGATCAGTTCCTGGCGCGCCTTACTCGGCTTCGCCATTGGCGGCTCCATCGGCCTGACGCTCGGACTCATCAGCGGCCTCTCGCGCTGGGGCGAACGCCTGCTGGATACCTCCATCCAGATGCTGCGCAATGTGCCGCATCTGGCGCTAATTCCATTGGTGATTTTGTGGTTTGGTATTGACGAAAGCGCCAAAATATTTCTTGTCGCGCTGGGGACGATGTTTCCGATTTATATCAATACCTGGCACGGTATCCGCAATATCGATCGCGGTCTGGTGGAAATGGCGCGTAGCTATGGCTTATCCGGGTTCGCCCTCTTCCGCCACGTAATCCTCCCCGGCGCCCTGCCCTCGATTATGGTCGGCATTCGCTTCGCTCTCGGATTAATGTGGCTGACGCTTATCGTTGCTGAGACCATCTCGGCTAATGCCGGGATTGGCTATCTGGCGATGAACGCCCGCGAATTTCTGCAAACCGATGTGGTGGTGGTCGCCATTATTCTTTACGCCATTCTCGGCAAGCTCGCCGATTTTAGCGCGCAACTGCTGGAACGCGTCTGGCTGCGCTGGAACCCGGCGTACCGTCTTCAGGAGGCTAACGCATGAATACTGCTCGTCTTAATCCCGGGATCCCGCTGTTACTCAATGGGGTCAGCAAACGCTACGGCGACAATGTCATTCTCAATGAGCTGGATTTACATATTCCTACCGGGCAATTTGTCGCAGTGGTCGGCCGCAGCGGCGGCGGTAAAAGCACCCTGCTGCGCCTGCTGGCCGGGCTGGAAAAACCCAATGGCGGCGAACTGCTGGCAGGCGCGACGCCGCTTGCGCAGATCCAGGAGGATACGCGCATGATGTTCCAGGACGCGCGGTTGCTACCGTGGAAAACGGTTATCGACAACGTTGGACTTGGGCTGAAGGGCCAGTGGCGCGATGCCGCCCGCCAGGCGCTGGCCAGCGTCGGGCTGGAAGAGAGAGCCGATGAGTGGCCGGCGGCCCTCTCCGGCGGGCAAAAACAGCGCGTTGCGCTGGCCCGCGCGCTGATCCATCGCCCGCGTCTGCTGCTGCTGGATGAACCGCTGGGAGCGCTTGACGCCCTCACCCGTCTGGAAATGCAGGAATTGATTGTTTCGCTCTGGCAAGAACACGGCTTTACCGTGTTGCTGGTAACTCATGATGTGAGTGAAGCGGTGGCGATGGCCGACCGGGTGCTGTTAATAGAAGAAAAGAAAATTGGCCTCGATTTGAGCGTGGATATTCCGCGTCCGCGGCGGTTCGGCTCGGCAAAGCTGGCGGAACTGGAAGCACAGGTGCTCGATCGGGTGATGAAGCGCGGCGACAGCGATCGTGCGCCGCGTTTGTTTGGTCATGGCTAACTAATGTCCCCGGCCCGCGCTTCGCTCGGCCGGGCTACCAAATCGCACAGCGCTGTAGCCCCGGTAAGCGAGAGCGCCACCGGGGATTTTGCGGCCGTTACGCCAGCGCTTTGGTAATCTTCTCGAACAGATCGCCGGAGAGATTCTCCAGCCCTTTCAGCTGTTCCAGCGCCGCACGCATCTTGGCCTGACGTTTCTCATCGTAGCGTTTCAGACGAATCAGCGGCTCAATTAGACGCGACGCCACCTGCGGGTTGCGGCTATTGAGCTCGGTCAGCATTTCCACCAGGAACTGGTAACCGCTGCCGTCTTCGGCATGGAACGCCGCCGGGTTGCTACTCGCGAAGGCGCCGATCAGCGAACGTACCCGGTTTGGGTTGCTCATCGTGAATGAACGGTGCTTGAGCAAGCCGCGTACCGTCTCAACCACATTGGCCGCCGGGCTGGTGGACTGCAGAATAAACCACTTATCCATCACCAGACCGTCCTGGTGCCACTTATCGTCATACTCCTGCATCAATGCATCACGGCACGGCAACTCCGCCGCCACCGCCGACGACAGCGCAGCCAACGCGTCGGTCATGTTGTCAGCATGATGATACTGGGCTTGCACCAGCTTATCTGCCAATTCAACATCGCCAAAAGCCAGATAGCGCAGGCAGGTATTGCGCAGGGAACGTTTACCGATATCGGCATGGTCTACGCGATAGCTGTCGAGCTTGTTGGCGTTGTAAACCACCAGCAGCTCATCGGCCAGTTCTTTCGCCAGCGTACGGGTCAGCGCTTCGCGCACCGCCGCGATGGCAATCGGATCGATGATGGCGAACAGTTCAGCAATTTCGTTGGCCGACGGCAGCGTTAAAATTTCCGCCGCCAGCGCCGGATCGATTTTCTCATCGAGCAGGATCGCGCGGAAGGCGTCAGCGACGTGGATCGGCAGCGACAGCGGCTGCCCCTGCTGATGACGATTAACGTTGAGTTTGATGTAGGTCGCCAGCAGACTCTGCGCGGCATCCCAACGCGAGAAGTCGTTACGCGCGTGGCGCATCAGGAACGTCAGCTGCTGGTCGCTCCACTTATATTCAAGCTTGACCGGCGCGGAGAATTCACACAGCAGCGCCGGTACCGGCTGGAAGTAAACGTTATCAAAGACGAATGTCTGTTCCGCCTGGGTGACATTCAATACGTGATGTACCGGATGACCGCCCTTCTGCAGCGGGATCGCTTTGCCTTCGTTATCGTACAGCTCGATACTGAACGGGATGTGCAGCGGCTGCTTGTCGGCCTGTTCCGCGGTCGGCGGCGTACGCTGGCTGATAGTCAGGGTGTACTGCTCGGTTTCCGGGTTATAGTCGTCATGCACGGTAACGACCGGCGTGCCGGACTGGCTGTACCAGCGACGGAAATGCGACAGATCCACGTTCGAAGCATCTTCCATCGCCTGCACGAAATCATCGCAGGTGGCGGCGCTGCCGTCATGGCGTTCAAAGTACAACTGCATCCCTTTCTGGAAATTGGCTTCGCCCAACAGGGTGTGCAGCATACGGATCACTTCGGCGCCCTTTTCATAGACCGTCAGGGTGTAGAAGTTGTTCATTTCGATAACCATATCCGGACGGATCGGGTGCGCCATCGGGCTGGCGTCTTCGGCAAACTGTAGCCCGCGCATGGTACGCACGTTATTGATACGGTTTACCGCACGCGAGCCGAGATCGGAACTGAACTCCTGATCGCGGAATACGGTCAGCCCTTCTTTCAGGCTGAGCTGGAACCAGTCGCGACAGGTCACACGGTTGCCGGTCCAGTTATGGAAATATTCGTGACCTATGACGCGTTCGATATCGAGGTAGTCTTTATCGGTCGCGGTATCGGTACGGGCCAGCACGTATTTAGAGTTAAAGACGTTGAGGCCTTTGTTCTCCATCGCGCCCATATTGAAGAAGTCGACGGCGACGATCATATAGATGTCGAGGTCATATTCGAGACCGAAACGAGTTTCGTCCCACTTCATCGAATTCTTCAGCGAAGTCATCGCCCACGGCGCGCGGTCGAGGTTGCCGCGGTCAACGTACAGTTCAAGGGCGACTTCACGCCCGGAACGGGTGGTGAAGGTGTCACGCAGCACATCGAAATCGCCGGCTACCAGCGCGAACAGGTAACAGGGTTTCGGGAACGGATCCTGCCATTGGATCCAGTGACGGCCATTGTCCAGCTCACCCTGGGCTACGCGGTTACCGTTAGAAAGCAGGTAGGGGTATTTCGCCTTATCGGCGATGATTTTGGTGGTGAAGCGCGCCAGCACATCCGGACGGTCGAGGTACCAGGTAATATGGCGGAAGCCCTCTGCTTCGCACTGGGTACATAGCGCTTCGCCTGACTGATACAGGCCTTCCAGCGCGGTGTTCGCCGCCGGGCTAATTTCATTGACGATAGTCAGGGTGAAATTGTCCGGCAAACCGCCAATCACCAGCTGATTATTTTCTTCTTTATAGTCGTTCCACGGCTGGCCGTTCACCTGCAGTGAAATCAGGGTCAGGTCTTCGCCATCCAGACGCAATGGCACATCAGACGCAGCCGCGTGACGGGAAACCTTACTCTCGGCCGTGACAACGGTTTTCGCGGCATCCAGGTCAAAGGTCAAATCAATATCGCTAATCAGATAATCCGGCGCACGGTAGTCGTGGCGGTATTTGGCTTGGGGCTGTTGTGTCATAAAAAACCTTTAGCGTGTCTGTAAAGTATCGGCTCCAGTCTATTCCTGTTGCGCAGATCGCGCTATGCAGAATCTTCATCTTTTCAACGTTCAACACGAAAATCGCTACATTTTGATAACACATGAGGCACGAAATGCGCTCGACCCGACGCAAAGCTTGTGGTGTGATCCGTGTTCAATATATTAAACTAGGCCTCGCAAATGACCGTCAGCGTTACCGTCGAGCCATCGCAGCAGGACAGCACCGGGTATTAAAGGTATACTCCGCCTCCTTTTTTCTGCTTTGGTTTGAATGGAACGCCCCAGTGAGAGGATGCTACTGCGCACCATGACACAATTCACTTCTCCTGTACTGCACTCGCTGCTTGATACGGATGCCTATAAGCTGCATATGCAGCAGGCCGTCTTCCACCGCTACTACGATGTGGAGGTAGCGGCAGAGTTCCGCTGCCGCGGAGACGATCTGCTCGGCATCTATGCCGACGCGATTCGCGAGCAGGTCGAAACCATGCGCGACCTGAAGCTGCAGGACGATGAGTATCGCTGGCTGTCCACCCTGCCGTTCTTCTCGCAGGACTATCTCGACTGGCTACGCGACTTCCGTTACGACCCAAGCCAGGTCACCGTTATCAACGATCATGGCAAGCTGAATATTCGCCTCGCCGGGCCGTGGCGCGAAGTGATCATGTGGGAAGTGCCGCTGCTGGCGGTCATCAGCGAACTGGTGCACCACTACCGTTCGCCGGAAATCGGCGTCGATCTGGCGCTGGAGACGCTCGAACATAAGCTTGCCGACTTCGCCGACATAACCGCCGACATCGATATGTCGGCATTCCGCCTGATGGATTTCGGCACCCGCCGCCGCTTCTCCCGTGAAGTACAGCAGGCTATCGTGCAGCGCTTGCAGCAGGAGCCGTGGTTTGTCGGCACCAGCAATTACGATCTGGCCCGCCGACTCAATTTAACCCCGATGGGCACCCAGGCGCACGAATGGTTCCAGGCCCACCAGCAGATCAGTCCAAACCTTGCCAGCAGCCAGCGCGCGGCGCTTGCCGCCTGGCTGGCGGAATATCCGGATCGGCTGGGTATTGCTCTGACCGACTGCATCACCATGGACGCTTTCCTGCGTGATTTCGGTCCTGAATTCGCCACCCGCTATCAGGGACTGCGCCATGACTCCGGGGATCCGCTGGAGTGGGGCGAGAAAGCTATCGCCCATTATCAGAAATTGGGTATCGACCCGATGAGTAAAGTGCTGGTGTTCTCCGATAACCTCGACCTCGGCAAAGCGGTCGATCTGTATCGCCACTTCTCCTCGCGGGTGAATCTCAGTTTCGGTATCGGCACCCGGTTAACCTGCGACATCCCACAGGTGAAACCGCTGAATATCGTCATAAAACTAGTAGAATGTAACGGCAAGCCGGTGGCGAAACTCTCCGATAGCCCGGGTAAAACCATCTGCCACGACAAGGCTTTCGTCCGTGCCCTGCGTGAGGCCTTCGATCTGCCGCCGATTAAAAAGGCGAGTTAAAAAAACGGCCCGGCGGCGTTACGCTGCCGGGCCGACCAACATCTCTACTGCGGCAATCTCGTCCTGATCACCTCGGCAAAATACTCCGCGCCGGTCAGTAAAATTTCATCATTAAAGTCGTAGCAAGCGTTATGCAGCGGCGTATTGCCCTGAGTATCAGACGCATCGCCGTTACCTAAAAAGATGAAACAGCCGGGAATCTCCTGCAGGAAGGCGCCGAAGTCCTCCGAAATCATCATCTGCGCGACGTTGCCGTCGACATTTTCCGCCCCCACGACGTTCACCGCCGCATTGACCGCGACATCAACGCATTGCTGCCAGTTCACCGTCGGGGCGAATTCATGGGTATAGCTAAACTCGCACTGCGCGCCGTGCATCGCGCAAATCGCTTCGCTGATGGTCCGCATGCGCGCTTCCAGCAGCGCCTGTACGTCAGCGGAGTAGCTGCGGGTATCCCCTTTAATTTCCACATGCGTGGGGATCGCATTGCGGATACCGTCAGTATGAAGCTCCGTACAGGAGATCACCGCCGGCACGTTCGGGTCGATATTGCGTGAAACGATGGTCTGCAGCGCCAGAATAATTTCTGCCGCAATCACCAGCGGATCCTTCGCCATATGCGGCCGGGCGGCATGCGCCCCCTGCCCCTTAATACGGATAATAAAGTTATCTTCGCTGGCCATAATGCCGCCGACACGGGTGGCGATGGTCCCGGCTTTCATACCCGGCATATTGTGCAGGCCGTAAATCTCCTCGATGCCGAAACGCTCGATAACGCCGTCCGTCATCATCGCATTGGCGCCATAACCGGGTTCTTCCGCAGGTTGAAAAACAAAACAGACGGTTCCGTTAAAGTTTTGCCGCTGCAATAGCAACTGCGCCGCGCCCAGCGCAATGCAGGTATGGCCATCATGCCCGCAGCCGTGCATCCGTTCGGCGGTCGTGGAGCGGTAAGGCCGTTCGCCCTGTTCGTTCAATTGAATAGCATCGATGTCGGCGCGGATGGCGATAACACCGTTACCGTCGCCGCATTTCAATACGCCCACCAGCCCGGTT
Organism: Klebsiella sp. CN_Kp091; assembly: GCF_040065095.1. Lineage (NCBI taxonomy): Bacteria > Pseudomonadati > Pseudomonadota > Gammaproteobacteria > Enterobacterales > Enterobacteriaceae > Klebsiella > Klebsiella sp. CN_Kp091. The sequence goes on from NZ_JBEAIO010000002.1 coordinate 154,251, forward strand.
TTACCTATATTACGGTGAACCTCAATGCCCATCGCTTCGAGTTTCTCGGCGATAAACTGCGAGGTTTTGACTTCTTCAAAGGCGCTTTCCGGATTGGCATGCAGGTGATGGCGCCAGGCAATAAGCTGCTGCTTTAACTGTTGTTGATTCATTCTTCACTCCTGTAAAAATTATGCCGCACGCTGCGCGCGCTGTAATACCACCTGCAGCAGCACATTGGCGCCGGCAATGAGATCTTTGGCTTCGCTATGTTCATTGACGTTGTGGCTAATGCCGTCAACACAGGGGACAAAAATCATCCCTGCGGGGCATACCGAAGCCATAAATTGCGCGTCGTGGCCGGCGCCGCTCGGCAGGCGCCGATAACTGAGGGCTTGACGTTTCGCCTCCGCTTCAACGGCATTGACGATTTCATCGGCAAAAATGACCGGGTTAAAACGCACCAGTGAACGGCTGGCTATCTCCACCCCCTCTTCCTGCGCCGTTGTGACGACAAACTCGGCTAAGCGCCGTTCCGCCTCAATTAAGATAGTGTTATCGGTATTGCGTAAATCCACCGACATCACGACGTGATTTGGAATGACGTTAATCAGGTTGGGTTTAACGCTCATATGCCCGACGGTAGACACCTGATTGCCGCCGAGGCCCATCGCCAGTTCACGGGCGAAAACGGCGATTTTCGCCGCTGCAAGGCCGGCATCGCGGCGCATGGACATAGGTGTCGTACCGGCATGATTCGACACGCCTGTTAGCGTAAATTCTTGCCATGAAATACCCTGCACGCCGGTGACGACGCCGATATCAATCCGTTCCTTATCGAGGATAGGTCCCTGTTCGATATGTAGTTCGACGTAGCTATCTACCGGCAGATTGCCCGGCTGATGTTCGCCTTTATAGCCAATCTCCCGCAGCGCCTCGTCAAGAGTAATGCCGTTGTGGTCTTTTGCCGCCAGGGCCTGCGCCAGTGGATACTCCCCGGCAAACACCACGCTTCCCATCATATCGGGCTGGAAGCGCACCCCCTCCTCATTGGTAAAGAAGGTTACGGCTAACGGACGTCGCGGACGAATCCCGGCATCCTGAAGGGCGGCAATCACCTCGAGACCGGCCATCACGCCGTAGTTGCCATCGTACAGGCCGCCAGTACCCACGGTGTCGATATGCGACCCCATCATCACCATCGGTAGCGCCTCTTCTCCGCGATAAACACCGGTAACGTTGCCGATAGCATCGATATAGATAGTCAGCCCCAGCGCTTTCATCCGGGCAACAACAAAGTCCCTACCGGCTTTATCTTCCGCGGTCGCCGCAAGGCGGCAGACGCCGCCGCCTTCCAACGCGCCGCATTCACCAAGCGCGAACAGGGAATCGATCAGCCGCTGGCCGTTTATCTGTAGATCATGACTCATAAAACATCTCGCTATTGTTCGGGTTTACTGGAACATGCCGTAAAAAATGGCGGATACGGTAATTAACCCAATCAGGGTGACGAAAACGTTGCTGGCTTTGCCGCGATACGGCGCCAGCACCGGTAACTTATGAATGGCATACATCGGCAACAGCAGTAGAATCGCCGCCCCGGTCGGGCCGCTGATGCACTCGATAATGCCGAGGATGCTTGGGTTCTTATAGGCGGCGAACCAGCAGGTGAGGACCATAAAAACCAGAATAACGGCGTCAACTGCGCGGATAGTCGGTTTTTTCCCCCGCGCGGCGGCGGCCTCGATAATCAGATCGCGCAGCGATTCATAAGCGCCGATATAGTGGCCAAGAAACGATTTCGTAATCGCGACAAACGCAATGATTGGCGATAGCCAGGCAATAATCGGCGTCTCAAACTGGTTGGCGAGGTACGACAGGATCGACAAATTCTGCGCTTTTGCTTCCGCTAACTGCTGCGGCGACAGGCTCAACACGCAGCTGAGAACGAAAAATAGCACCACCACGGTCATTAACAGGATGCCATAGCGCTGGATCTGCGCGCATTTGCGCTCGGCAAGCGCGAGTCCGTAGCGCTGCTTCTGGCGCACGACCATCGGCGAGACGATCGGATAGTGGTTAAACGACATAACCAGCACCGGAAATGTCATCCACAGCGTTAGTAAAATGCCGCGCCCATCGCCCATTGCGCTGAAGTTCACGGTGTGCAAAATCGCGCCGTTCCAGTGCGGGATCAAAAACAGCGCCATAAAAATAAGTGAAATAATGAAGGGATAAACCAGGGTGCTCATCACGCGCATAATCAAACGCTGCCCGAGGCGGACAATAAACATCAGCCCGAGGATCAGCACGATGGACACCACTGCCCGCGGCGGCTCCGCCAGTCCCAACTGATGGCTGATAAAACTCTGCGCTGTATTCGTAATAGCTACCGCATACATAATCAAAATGGTGTACACGGCGAAGAAATAGATAACAGTAAACACCTTCCCCGCTAGCGCGCCAAAATGCTCGCCAATGACATCGGTGATCGTGCTTTCCGGCGTGTTGGAAGAATAAATAAATCGCGCCAGCCCGCGATGCGCCAGATAAGTAATCGGAAAAGCGAGAGCAAAAACGATAAGCAGCGGCCAGAAACCGCCAATCCCGGCGTTAATCGGCAGAAACAACACCCCGGCGCCAATTGCCGTGCCGAACAGGCCAAGCACCCACACGGTATCTTCGCTATGCCACTTTGCGGCATCGCAACATCCTCTTTCTGTCACAGCATTTTCAGTATTCATCGGTCAGGTTCTCTCTATGCATTACGCGAATCCGCGTATGTTTTCGTTATTAGTCAGAACGCATGTCATACCGAGGGCTCGTAGGGTAGGTAAGATGGCCCTCTTGTTATTGCCGATGGCGATTAGCCATTACGGCCAAACCAGACGATGTCTTCATAGACATCCGGTGACGTGTCTCCTTCAGTGCTGATTAACAGGACCTGCGCATCGGCATTCAGGCGCAGCGCTTCGGCAAGTTCTCGGTATTCCGGCTGGGTCATCAGCGCATAAAGCACTCCCGCGCCGATGGCGCCGGATTCGCCGGAGATAAAGGGTTCATCGGTACCTGGCCGCGGCGCGGCCAGCAGGCGCATGCCGTTAGCGGCAAGACAATCATCGGCAGAGATAAAACAACGGGCATGGTCACGCAGCATCGGCCAGCTGGTGATATTGGGTTCGCCGCAAGCAAGGCCGGCCATTAACGTCGCCATGTCGCCGCCGACGCTGTGCGGTTGCCCGTCATTGATGGTTGCCGAACGGTACAGGCAGTTCGCTTTATGCGGTTCAAGGATCACTATCGTCGGCGCATCCTGCTGCATCTTCTCAACGAAATACCCCATAATGCTGCCGGCAAAAGAGCCGACGCCGGCTTGTAAAAACAGATGCGTAGGCATCCTGGCGCCGCTTTGCGCCAACTGCTGCCAGGTTTCAACGGCGAGCGTCATATAACCTTGCATGATCCAGGTAGGGATCTGTTCATAGCCCTGCCAGGCGGTGTCCTGCAGCAGTACCCACCCCTGCTCTTTGGCGGTTTTATCCGCCAGACGGACGGTATCGTCATAATTGAGTTCGGTTATTGTGCACTCAGCACCATGCTGGCGAATATTCTGCGCGCGTACCGGCGAGGAACCTTTAGGCATATAAACAACCGCCCGTAGCCCAAGCTGCTCCGCCGCCCACGCCACGCCGCGGCCGTGGTTGCCATCGGTGGCGGTGACAAACACAATATCTTTAATACGGGCTTTAATTTCTGGTGAATTAAGATCGCTAAAGCTCAAAGTATTAATATCGCGCCCAAGCTGTTCAGCGAGATATTTTCCCATCGCATAAGAACCGCCTAATCCTTTAAAGGCGTTAAGGCCGAAACGCTGCGCTTCATCCTTTATATGCAACGATCCCAGCCCGAGACGCTGGCTTAAATAATCCAACTTGCGCAGCGGCGTTACCCGATAGGCGGGGAATTTTTGATGGAATGCCAGCACTTCGTCGCCAACGTTTTCATTGAGCAGACTGAGGTCCACCCCCTGTTCATACGGCAGATGCCGGGCGTTGAGTTGATATTTAATCGTGTCCGTCATAAATAAACCTTTTATCCATATCGTCGTACGACGATGAATTAATCAACGACCAGCCCGGCCAAATAAAGGGCGCAGGGATCCGCGCGGCCAATAAAGAGATGGTCGAATAAATCGATGTATACCCGTCATACTCCAAGTTGCATGTGCGTTGGCTTTCTGCAACTCGAATTATTTAGGCAATAGAAATAACGTCAGTGGCTTTCTGTAGCGATTTCACGCTTTACCACTGTCTGAGATGGTACACTGCCGCCGATGGTTAAATGGCGCAAAATTGCCCATAGCTTCGCAATTTTCACTCTGATTCACCTCTATCACGCAACAAAGTTGCATACGTGAGGTCGATCACAGGTATTTAGGGCGACAAAGATAATGAAACTGGATAGTTGGGATAAAAAAATTCTCACCCTGCTACAGCGCAACAATCGCCTGTCGCAGCGGGAAATCGCCGATCGCGTCAGTCTTTCCGCTTCAGCGGTCAACCGGCGAATTGCCGCGCTGGAAGAGGCTGGCATCATTAAAGGCAGCGTGAGCGTGGTTGATGCCAGTAAAGTGGGCCGCCCAACCACCATCATGGTGCAGGTTACGATCGAGAATGAACGCCTTGACCTACTTGAAGAGGATAAACAGCGGTTTGTCAGTTGCCCGCAGGTGCAGCAGGTTTATTACGTCACCGGCGACTTCGATTTTCTACTGGTGATCAACGTCCGCGATATGGCGGAATACGAAGCCTTGACCCGTGAGCTCTTCTTTGCCTCGGGGAATATCAAATCCTTCCGCACCATCGTATCGATGCAAAACGCGAAGCAGGAAATGACGGTCATTATCGAATAATTCGCGTAAAAGAGGTAAACGGAAGGTAAAGAACGGCCCCGCGGCTAATTTATTTCCGAAATCCGCCCTCCCATGTGCGAATTCTGCTTGTCTGATGGAAGATGACAGGTAACATAGATATCCCCCCTCTGAAGGGGGAAACAGAATTTTTTATTGGACTACAAAGAGAGACTATTATGAGCGTTGTGCCTGTAGCCGACGTACTCCAGGGCCGCGTTGCCGTTGACAGCGAAGTCACCGTGCGCGGATGGGTGCGTACCCGCCGAGATTCTAAAGCTGGCTTTTCTTTCCTCGCCGTCTATGACGGTTCCTGCTTTGATCCTGTACAGGCCGTTATTAATAATTCTCTGCCCAATTACAATGAGGAAGTGCTGCGCCTGACAACCGGCTGCTCGGTTATCGTCACCGGCAAAGTCGTGGCCTCCCAGGGTCAGGGCCAGAGCTTTGAAATCCAGGCCTCCAGCGTGGAAGTCACCGGTTGGGTTGAAGATCCGGACACTTACCCGATGGCGGCGAAACGCCACAGCATCGAGTATCTGCGTGAAGTGGCGCACCTGCGTCCGCGCACCAACCTGATTGGCGCGGTAGCGCGCGTACGTCACACCCTGGCGCAGGCGCTGCACCGTTTCTTCGACGAACAGGGTTTCTTCTGGGTATCCACCCCGCTTATCACCGCTTCCGATACCGAAGGCGCCGGTGAAATGTTCCGCGTATCAACGCTGGATCTGGAAAACCTGCCGCGTAACGACCAGGGTAAAGTCGATTTCGATAAAGACTTCTTCGGTAAAGAGTCGTTCCTGACCGTTTCCGGTCAGTTGAACGGTGAGACCTATGCCTGCGCACTGTCCAAAATCTATACTTTCGGCCCAACCTTCCGCGCCGAAAACTCCAACACCAGCCGCCACCTGGCGGAGTTCTGGATGCTGGAGCCAGAAGTTGCCTTCGCGAGCCTCAACGATGTTGCCGGTCTGGCGGAAGCCATGCTGAAGTACGTCTTCAAGGCGGTACTGGAAGAGCGTGCGGATGACATGAAGTTCTTTGCCGAGCGCGTAGATAAGGACGCCATCGACCGTCTGCAGCGTTTTGTCTCTGCTGATTTTGCCCAGGTTGATTACACCGACGCCGTCACTATCCTGGAAAACTGCGGCAAACAGTTTGAAAACCCGGTGTACTGGGGCGTGGATCTCTCCTCCGAGCATGAGCGTTATCTGGCCGAAGAGCACTTCAAAGCGCCGGTGGTCGTGAAAAACTATCCGAAAGACATTAAGGCGTTCTACATGCGCCTTAACGAAGACGGTAAAACCGTCGCCGCAATGGACGTTCTGGCGCCGGGCATCGGCGAAATCATCGGCGGCTCCCAGCGTGAAGAGCGCCTGGATGTGCTGGACGCGCGTATGGCCGAAATGGGTCTGAATAAAGAAGACTACTGGTGGTATCGTGATCTGCGCCGTTACGGCACCGTACCGCATTCCGGCTTCGGTCTGGGCTTCGAGCGTCTTATCGCCTACGTAACCGGCGTACAGAACGTTCGCGACGTGATTCCTTTCCCACGTACGCCACGTAACGCCACATTCTAATCGCGTTTCGTAAAAACACTGACAAGGTCGGCGCAAGCCGACCTTTTTTTATGTCAATTTTCGTGAACGAATTTCAACAAACTTAAACATCAACCTTCACATTTCGTAATTATGTTACTCACTATTTCCTTACCCTTAGTACGTAGATTTCGCACCTTATGTTAAGACACAAGTGAATACGCTGATTGAATTGGCTATTTTTTAATCATTCTGCGCACGTTATGCAAAAATAGCGCCTGAGCGAAAATGGGACGTAATTGAGTCAAAAAATAATCAAATCTGGCTTTATCGAAAATATTCATAACTAATTCATATAGATATATATGAGAAGGTGACAATCTTCGCAAAGTGGAACGGAATTTTGATTGAGTTCACAAAGTTCCTAAAAATACATATTTAGTTACATGTTTTTTCTTTTTGTAACCAATTTACGATATTGGTAGCATTTTCCGGCTAGCGAAACGGCACCACCGATGGAAAGATGCCTTCAGACACCAAACTATCTTCAATAGTTCTGTAAATTTTCATTGACGGAATTTATTGCTGGCGGTGGCAAGTGTCATATAAAAAATATTAATGAGGGTAATAAATAATGATGAAGCGCAATATTCTGGCAGTGGTGATCCCTGCCCTGCTGGTAGCCGGTGCGGCCAACGCTGCGGAAATCTATAACAAAAATGGTAACAAACTGGATTTCTACGGAAAAATGGTTGGCGAACATGTCTGGACCACCAATGGTGACACCAGCAGCGACGACACCACCTATGCCCGTATCGGCCTGAAAGGCGAAACCCAGATCAACGACCAGTTGATCGGTTACGGCCAGTGGGAATACAACATGGATGCGTCCAACGTTGAAGGTTCCCAGACCACCAAAACCCGTCTGGCCTTCGCCGGTCTGAAAGCGGGCGAATATGGTTCATTCGATTACGGCCGTAACTACGGCGCTATCTACGACGTCGAATCCGCAACCGATATGCTGGTTGAGTGGGGCGGCGACGGCTGGAACTACACTGATAACTACATGACCGGCCGTACCAACGGCGTGGCCACCTACCGTAACTCAGACTTCTTCGGTCTGGTGGACGGCCTGAGCTTCGCGCTTCAGTATCAGGGTAAAAACGATCACGACCGCGTTGTTCGTAAACAGAATGGCGACGGTTTCAGCACCGCGGCAACTTACGCGTTTGATAACGGTATCGCGCTGTCCGCAGGTTACGCTAACTCCAACCGCAGCGCCGACCAGAAGCGTGACGGTAACGGTAACAAAGCTGAAGCATGGGCAACCTCTGCTAAGTACGATGCTAACAACATCTACGCCGCTGTCATGTACTCCCAGACTTACAACATGACGCCGGAAGAAGATAACTACTTCGCGGGCAAAACTCAGAACTTCGAAGCCGTGGTTCAGTATCAGTTCGATTTCGGTCTGCGTCCGTCCCTCGGCTACGTGCAGACGAAAGGTAAAAACCTGCAGGCTCGCGGCGGCTTCGGCGGCGGCGATGCGGACCTGGTTAAATACATTGAACTGGGTACCTGGTACTACTTCAACAAAAACATGAACGTGTACGCGGCGTACAAGTTCAACCAGCTGGACGACAATTCCTATACTCGTGAAGCTGGCGTTGCCACCGACGACCAGGCTGCGGTTGGTATCGTTTACCAGTTCTAATCTGTAGTACACCCCTTCGTGATATGCCTAAAAAGCAGGACTTCGGTCCTGCTTTTCTGCGTTACTAAGACGAAGATCGTAACTTGCAAAAACCTTCTCGCTTTTTGTCGCAAACGGTTGGCAATTTGTAAATCTACCGTTACCCTGATAGCGGATTTCCCTCAGTAATCACAATGGAACCTCGTCATGTTTGAGAACATTACAGCCGCCCCTGCCGACCCTATTCTGGGCCTGGCCGATCTGTTTCGTGCCGATGACCGCCCAGGCAAAATTAACCTCGGAATTGGTGTTTACAAAGATGAGACAGGTAAAACACCTGTTCTGACCAGCGTAAAAAAAGCCGAGCAATATCTGCTGGAAAATGAAACCACCAAAAACTACCTCGGTATTGATGGTATTCCGGAGTTTGGTCGCTGCACTCAGGAGCTGCTGTTCGGTAAAGGAAGCGCAATTATCAGCGATAAGCGCGCCCGTACCGCCCAAACCCCAGGCGGCACCGGCGGCCTGCGCGTAGCGGCTGATTTCCTTGCCAAAAACACCGACGTTAAACGGGTATGGGTAAGCAACCCAAGCTGGCCGAACCATAAAAGCGTTTTCGGCGCAGCCGGGCTGGAAGTGCGTGAATACGCTTACTACGATGCCGCTAACCACCAGCTTGATTTCGACGGTCTGCTGGCCAGCCTGAACGAAGCGCAGGCGGGCGACGTTGTGCTGTTCCACGGCTGCTGCCACAACCCAACCGGTATCGATCCGACGCTGGAGCAGTGGCAGCAGCTGGCGCAAATGTCCGCCGAAAAAGGCTGGCTGCCGCTGTTTGACTTCGCCTACCAGGGCTTCGCCCGCGGTCTGGAAGAAGACGCTGAAGGCCTGCGCGCGTTTGCCGCGCTGCATAAAGAGCTACTGGTCGCCAGCTCTTACTCGAAAAACTTCGGCCTGTATAACGAGCGCGTTGGCGCCTGTACGCTGGTTGCCGCCGATCAGGACACCGTCGATCGCGCGTTCAGCCAGATGAAAGCGGTTATCCGCGCCAACTACTCAAACCCGCCGGCGCACGGCGCCTCGGTGGTGGCGACGATTCTCAGCAACGACGCGCTGCGCGCCATCTGGGAACAAGAACTCACCGATATGCGCCAGCGTATTCAGCGCATGCGCTTACTGTTTGTGAATACTCTGCAGGAAAAAGGCGCCAGCCGCGACTTTACCTTCATCACCAAACAGAATGGGATGTTCTCGTTTAGCGGCCTGACCAAAGAGCAGGTACTGCGTCTGCGTGAAGAGTTCGCTATTTATGCGGTCGCGTCCGGGCGTATCAACGTTGCCGGCATGACGCCTGATAATATGGCGCCGCTGTGCGAAGCCATCGTCGCGGTGCTGTAATTCTCAGCCCTGACGCATAAGAAAAAGGCCGCAAACGCGGCCTTTTTTACTTCCTTGAGGTCAGGCATTACCAGACCGGCATTTCATCCTGCAGGAACGGATTATGCAGGCGCTCATATCCCAGCGTCGATAACGGGCCATGACCGGGGATAAACGTCACGTCGTCGCCCAACGGCAGCAGTTTACGTTTAATCGCATCAATCAGTTGTCCATGGTCGCCGCGCGGGAAGTCGCTGCGCCCTACTCCGCCTTTGAAAATCACATCGCCGGAAATCAGCAGACGAGAGGCATCGTCAAAGAAAACCACGTGCCCCGGCGTATGGCCAGGACAGTGCAATACCTGCAAAGCGATATTGCCGACGGTCACCACATCGCCTTCATTCAGCCAGCGGTCCGGTTGCAACGGCTGACACTCATCCAGCCCGAACATGCGGCTTTGCGCCGGCAATCCTTCCAGCCAGAACTCATCTTCTTTTTCCGGTCCAATAATTGGCACACCGTAATGTTGCGCCAGCTCGGCTGCCGCGCCGACGTGATCCAGGTGACCATGCGTCAACAGGATCTGCATCAGGCTGACGCCTGCCGCCGCCACTTCTTCCTTGATGCGCTCGGCATCGCCGCCAGGATCGACCAGAGCGGCAAGCCGGGTTTGTTCACACCAAATTAAAGAACAGTTTTGGGCGAACGCCGTGACCGGAATAATACGATAGTTCATGATGCTCCTTTCGTTACCAGTGCCGTACCGGACCGGTATCAATATGCACAAAGTTGCTACGTGGGTAGTATCCTACACCACCTGAGCGCATAGATAACGCCGCTTTGCGAATATTGCTTAAGGCAACGCCTTCAATGTGGAAATCCATCGCCTGGCCTTTGGTGTGATAGCTGTGTTTCGCTACACCACGGCTTCGTGCGCGAAGTTCATCGTTGGTATCAACGGAGCGATAACCGGAGATGAGCTGGACAGGCTTGTTGGTGCCGAGTAGTCCCTGCAGGCGGTAAAGCTGATCGAACAATCCTGGGTCAATAGACTTAATTTTGTTCGCGCGGAAATCACGGAAAAAGTGGTTAAGTCTTGCTAATTCATCCTGAATATAGCCTCTACCATCGAAAAACTCCGCCTTGAGTGATTCACCGGTGTGCAGGTTATTCAGCGTCAAAATACGCGGTCGGGGGGTCGAGAGGGTGGCAAATGCCGGCGCAGGGAGAATGGCGGCAGCACCGAGGGCAGCGCCACCCAACGCCAGCAATCTGCGGCGATTAGCGTCAAATTTGTCCATGATAATCAGGTCTACAGGTAAATGAATCGTAATATACTTTTCCGCTAAAACATTTTTGGCTGGGTCGTATTGACCGCCGCAATACATTTTTGCGGATTATATGTATATGCACTTCTGGCGCACGAAAGGCACCTTACCGGGCATTATTGCCAACGTCAAGGCAGCCTCACCCCAGGAAATACGGGCCTTGTAGACGACCATGGCCCGATTTCGTTCAGTGCTAGGACAACATTTTTCGCAGAACTACTTCATTTACCTGATTAATTGTTCCGCTTTTGGCAGAATTTGTGCGCTGGATCGCGCGGTGAGATCGTAATTGTAAATATCTGTTCGATATTGTGTACGTCCATCAGCGCCAACAAAGGCGGTCAAATAATATAAATTAACCGGAATATTTTGCCGAATATTGACGTAGCGCGTATCCCCCTGCTTCAGCGCGTCGGAAATGCGTGAATCATTCCAGCCAGCATCCTGCAATAGCATATTCGCCAGTTCAGAGGCTTTATTGACGCGAACGCAGCCAGAGCTCAACGCGCGAACATCTTTCTGGAACAGATTGTGGTTCGGCGTATCGTGGAGATAAATAGCATCCGAGCTTGGCATATTGAACTTATAACGTCCCAGCGAGTTGCGCGCGCCCGGCGCCTGCTGGAAACGGAACGGTAGATTCTTCTCGGTGATGGTAGACCAATCGACACCATACGGATCGATAGCTTCTTTGCTGTTCCAGCCGCGCATCAACGTATAGCCATGCTGCTCCAGATAGCCCGGATTGTTACGCACCTTCGGCAGAATATCTTTGCGCGCCAGCGTCGGCGGCACGTTCCACGGCGGGTTGACTACCACGTTGTTCAACGCGCTGCTCATCATCGGCGTTTTACGATCCGGACGACCGACAATGACTCTCGATGCCAGCACCTGACTGCCGTCCTGGTAATAGACCAGCGAGAACGCCGGAATATTGACCATGATGCCGGTGGACAATTTACTCGGTAACAAACGCAGACGCTGGATATTCAGCGCCAGTACGCCGGCACGCTGCGCTGAAGAGACGTTCAGCCAGTCGCGGGTGGACTGGCCGATGACGCCATCAGCGCCCAGCCCTTGCCAGGCCTGAAAGCGCTTCACGCCTTCTACCAGTTGGCGATCGTAAACGCCGCGCGCGGCAGGTTTTGCTTTCGATTTCGGTTTCGCCGATGGGCTTACCACATCGCCCGGTAGGGCGATTTTCGCCGAATCATCCAGCATGCCGGTACGCTGCAGAATTTCACGCAGCGCGCCAATATCGTTGCTCCACTCGCCCGGACGCAGCGAGGCATTACTGGTCAGCTGCGGCCACGGACGGTTATCCGCCACCAGCGTCAGCAGCGCCTGATGCATTGCTTCATATTGTGAATGTTGTGGCGCCAATCCGGCAATAAACTGCGGTAGCGAACCGTTATCCAGCGCCAGCTGCCACTGGTTAATCACCGACAGCGGCGGCGTCGCCATTTTGTACGGCGTTGAGCCATACAGCCAACGGTTCCCCTGCATCGGAATACCGCTAATAAAATGCAGATATCCCATCATGGCGTCGGAGAGTACGACATCGCGAGCCATGCCGCTGATGGACGGGTCCGTGAGTAAGCTTACCCATGTGGTGAACTGCGGCTGGAAGCCGGCGATAGCGACCTCTGCCAGCTGCTGCTGGAAGGCCTGTACCGCATCGCGGTTCTCCCACATGGGTTTCATGTCGCGGGCGGCGTACAGCGCCACCAGCGGGTTGATATAAACCGGGTGATAACCCGACGGCAGCATGGCCTCGATTTCAGCGCGGCTTTTCGCCACGGCATCCGCCGCCAGCGGCTGCTCGCCGGCCATTTGCGCGACCGCAACGGACTGCCCGTCGCTTTGGACTAATGCCGACGAAAGATCGCCCACCGTCGCAGAGCTGTCGGTGGGTATAACTTCAGGCTCTGCGGCCTGAACATTAAACAGTGGAGCAAATGCAAAAGCCAGGCTCAAGCTGAGCACCGACAATTGTCGACCATACCGTTTCTTTAGCAACATCCCTTGCCCCCTGTTAACACATTGCTGCCCGCCTAATGGGGCTTATTCTCAGTATATAAAGGCGAAAACGCTTTTGCCTTACCAAATGTAAAGAAGTTTAAAGGCTATACCCTGTTAGCGTACTGTACAGAAAAACAAAAAGGGCGACAAATTGTCACCCTTTTTCCTATTAATCGACGCCCTTTCAGGAGGCGTCAGCGGTCCCAGGCAGCGCTTCCGGTACCGGCGCGGCAAAACCGCGCAGACCGACAACGTGTACGTGTTCGTGATTATTGAACACTTTACGCACCAGTTTATAGGTGGTGCCTTTTTCCGGACTGATATTTTCCGGGGCCGCGATAATCAGCTGCATCTCCAGACGTTCACACAGTTCGAACAGCGTAGCGATAGAGCGGGCATCAAGACGCGCTGCTTCATCGAGGAACAGCAGACGGCAAGGCGAGATATCCTTCCCGCGCAGACGACGGGATTCATCTTCCCAGCTCTGCACCACCATCACCAGAATCGACATCCCGGTACCGATCGCTTCACCGGTCGACAGCGCACCGGACTCCGCGCGCAGCCAGCCGTCTGAACCACGGTTAACTTCCACTTCCATCTCCAGATAGTTGCGGTAGTCGAGCAGTTCCTCGCCGATGGTTTGCGGCGTACGTTGCCCCATGTCAATCTGCGGATTCAGGCGCTGATACAGTTTGGCCAGCGCTTCCGAGAAGGTCAGGCGATTGCTGTTAAACAGATCCTGATGTTGCTCATGCTGTTCAGACAGTACATCAAGCAGCGTCGAGTGGGTCTCGCGCACGTTGACGTTCAGACGCACGCTGTTGACCTGACCGAACGATACGCTCTGCAGCCCCTGGTTGAGCATGCGAATACGGTTCTGTTCACGCTGGATGGTCTTGCGAATGATATTCGCCACGCTGCGGGAGCTGATCGCCAGCTTCTGTTCACGGTTGGTCAGCTCTTCGGTCAGACGGCTGAGTTCGATTTCCATCTGCTCGATCGCTTCTACCGGATCGTCAGTGCGAATAATATCCTGGCGGATTCGCTCGCGCAGATGCTGATAAACGGCAACGAAGAACTGAATTTTGCGCTCCGGACGTTTCGGATCTTCCGAAATACGCAGGACGTCGCGCAGGTGTTCGTTATCGGCGACCGCCAGACGCAGCGCGCCCAGCGCCTTATCCGACATCGAACGCAGTTCGTCGGCGGAGAGATAGGCCAGCTCGCGGCGGTGAAGACGACGTTCCACGCCGTTGTCTTTCACCAGACGCATCACCGCGCACCATCCCGCTTTAGCGCTCACTACCTGCTCGCGCATTTCGCAGTAATCGCGCTCCAGCTTGCGCAGTTTGCGGGTCAGGTTGTCCATCTCCGCTTCGCAGAAGGTCAACGCTTTCTCCAGCTGATTACGGCGGGAGCGGTTGTTGCTCAGCTGCATATGCAGTTCATCACGACGCGCACGCGCACGCTCTTCCGCGCCGGCATCGGCGCGCACGCCGATATCCTGCAGCTCTTTATACAGATCGTTGAGCAGCTCTTTCTTGGTGTCATACGAGCTTTTCAGCGACGCCAGCACCTGGTTGTACTGGTTCAACTGCGCAACGTGGCTACGCATTGCTTCGCGAGCGCGGCTACGCTCGGATTCTGCTTGTTGCAGGCGCTGGCGCAGCTTCTCGTTGAGATCGCTATTGCCGCTGAGCATCTCCGCCGAGTCAGAATAGCTGAAGTGGGCGCGACGCTGCACGACTTCCGCCAGCGCGAAAGCCTGCTGGCGCGCATCGCGCTGGATTTGCTGCGAATAGGCGTAATCTTCTTTCAGCTGCTCGAACTGCTCCGGGTCGCTCTGCAGTACCGAGACGATCGGTTCCAGTTTCGCCAGCTGATTGCCATGCTGCTGGATAAAGCGCGCCGCTTCCTGCGCTTCGTCCAGACGCTCCTGGATTTCATCTACGCGATCGGCCAGCGTCTCATCGGCCAGCAGATTCAGGCGCGGCAGCAGGCGGTTAAGCGCCGACACGCCCTCTTTCGCCTGCTCGTACTGGACGCGGTTCTGTTGGTTATCGCTTTCATGCGCATTCAGCGCGCGCTCGAGTTCGCCGCGGCGGCTGTTGAGTTTGCGGATCTCTTCTTCCGGGTCGTCATCAAAGGCAACCGCCAGATGGCTACCGATGAAGCGGCTGAAGGCCTGATGCAGGCGCTGCGTTTTCTGCACGTCAAACGACAGCGTAGCAAAACGCTCGGAGAGGCTTTCGCGCTCTGCGTGCAGCGTTTCGATGCGGTTTTCACGCGCGGCGCGGCCAAACAGCGGCAGCGTCGGGAAGCGCGAATAGCGCCACTGGCGGTCGGCAATTTTCACTACCACCGCTTTTTCCAGCTCATCGACGCTGAAAACGCTGTCATCGAAGGACTGCGGATCGCCTTCGATCAGATACAGGTCTTCCGGGCAATCTTCCAGCCCTTCGAGCTGCTCCGCCACCTGTGACAGATCCGGAACCACGATCGCATGGCGCGATGGGCCATAAAGTGCGGAGAAGTACGGGGCATCTTCGAGGCTAACGTCGTCGTAGATTTCCGACAACAGCACGCCGCCAAAGCGCTCTGCCAGCGCGTTCAGACGAGGGTCTTCAGAACCGCCCGGCTGGCTGAGACGCTCGATTTCTTCGTCGATGGCGCGCTTGCGGGCGCCGACTTCATCACGCTCAACAATTGCTTCGCGCTCGCGCTCCAGCAGTTGCTGCAGGTACTCGGTGACATCCTGGCTTGATTCAAACTGCTCGCCGCTCTGCTCGCACAGCTGGTTGAGGCTGTTTTGCGCCGCCAGCCAAATCGGCGCCCGGCGCATCAGCGTCTGGGTACGCGACTGCAGCTGTTCCAGCTCCTGACGCAGAGCCATGCGCTGTTCCTGAGCGTTAGAAACGCTATCGGCTAACGAAGCGATGCGCGCTTCCAGCTCCTGATGCAGCGTTTCCAAATCGTCGATATCGTAGCGTTTGCCCTGGCGCTTACAGAACTCGGCCAGCTGGCGCTCGGCGTCCTGTTGTTCACGCAGACGCTGTTCCAGCTCGTTGAGACGGCTACGCAGCCCATGAGCCTGCTCCGCCAGGTGGCGCTGGTTGACGCCGTCGCGTAATAATTCACGCGCCACATCCCAGGCTTCATTACGCGCCAGCGGACCGTTGATCGCCGCAACAAGCTGATACGCTTGTTCAAACTGGCTGTGCGCGGTTTGCGCCACGCTCATTTTCTGTTCCAGCGACAGCATTTTTTCCGTCGCTTCCAGCTCTTTCGCCTGGAAAGTTTCCAGCCATTCGTCGGCGCTGTCGGCGGTTAAATCCGGCAGGTGACACAGCGCACGCGCGCGTTCCAGCGCCTGTAGCGCCTGATTGTATTGAATGGCGCGAGTCTGCTGCACGTCGAGCGCCTGCTGGTAATCGGCGAGCTGGCTTTTCAGCTCATCCACTTCCAGTTCGGCGGCCTCGGCGCGGGCTTCGTTTTCTTCCTGCTGGTCGGCGGCTTCCGCCACCACTTCATTTTGCTCTTCCAGACGAATCTGCAGTTCGTCGAGATCCGCCTCGTAGCGCTCGATTTTTTCTTGCTGACGCAGGGCGGTTTGTACCAGGTTCAGGTGATCGCTGGCGGCCTGATAATCAGCTTCCAGATCGCCTTCTGCGCCGTTGTGTTCCTGCAGCTCGCGCGCCATATCGACATGTTTGTACTGCTCTGCCGCCAGCTGCGAACGCGAGGTAAAGAGCTCGCGACGGTACTCCAGCGCTTTATCCAGATGGATTCGCCGCTCGTTGGCGTGGCGCATGTAGTCCGCCGCCACGTAGTTGGTGGCTTCGCTGATAAGGTGCTTAAACAGATCGCGATCGGACTGAGTAACGCGAATCGCTTCCAGGGTCATACGGTTTTCACGCAGCGCCGCTTCCATATCCTGGAACGCCTTACGCACGCCGCTGTTCTCCGGCAGCAGGTAATCGCGCAGGGAGCGGGTAATGGTGCTGGAGATCCCGCCGTACAGCGAGGCCTCAATCAGGCGGTAGTATTTGCTACGATCGGATGCTGAACGCAGACGACGCGCTACCACGCCCAAATCAAACATCAGCGAGTGATATTCGGTAATCGAGTTAAACTGTTTGAACTGCACCCCTTCCATGGCGTCGAGCTTGTCTTTCAGCTCGTTGAGGCTCACGACGCGCGCCTGGCGCTCGTTGAGCGTTTCGGTCAACAGTTGGGTCGGCTGGATCGAAGTTGGCAATCCCTGGATGGCAAATGGCTTAATATCGACTTTACGATCGCGCCCGGCAACCTGCTGCAGACGTACCCCGACGACCACGCGCTGGTGGCGTGAGTTGATCACATCGAGCACCGAGTAACAGACCCCAGCGCGCAGTTTACCGTGCAGGCCTTTATCGCGCGAACCGCTGGTGGCGCCCGCTTCGGTGGTGTTACGGAAGTGCAGCAGGGTTAAATCCGGGATCAGCGCCGTGACGAAAGCCGCCATGGTGGTGGATTTACCTGCGCCGTTGCCCCCGGAAAGGGTGGTTACCAGCTCATCAAGATCGAAGGTCCGGGCAAAAAAACCGTTCCAGTTAACCAGCGTCAGCGAGCGAAACTTACCGCGTTCAATCATTATTCTTCCTCCCCGCTATCCGGCTGATTCTCTTCATTCTCATCATTGAGCTGCAGGTGATTCTCCAGCGCCATCGCTTCACCGTCGCGGATCATGCGCAGCTGCGCTTCGCGCGGATCGTCGCCAACGCGCACGTCAGCGCCAAAGCGGAACACCGATTCGGTGATGCGGAATTTACTGCTGTCGTGGCCCATAAACCACACCATGCCGAGGCGGCGCAGGCGGTTGAGGGACGCGCGCATTTTTTCCTGCAGCTTCTGGCGGTCGAGGTCGGAACCGGTGGAACGGTTGTTCACCAGCTTCAGTAATTTACTTTCGTCCGCCAGCGTCAGCAGCTCATCGTAGAGCTCCTGCTGGGTGAAGATGCCTTCATTAGCCAGACGTTCGGGGCTGAGATAGAGGTAGCAAAGAATTTTGCCGACCATCATATCCAGCTCTGACAATACCGAGCGCGGGATCAAGGTCGTGGAGCGCGGGCGCAGGTAGAAGAACCCCTCCGGCGCGCGGATCAGCTCAACGTTGTAGCGAGCGTAAAACTCTTCCAGGTAATCCTGAAAATCCATCAAAAATGCGTGATTATCCAGCTCATCGAGGCCAATGTGACGGCCTGCGCGCAGGGCGCTATCCAGCGCCGGAAATAACGGATTGGCCAACGCCTGCGCCAGCTTAGCTGGCATCACTTGTTCAATATTTGTCAATGACATGCGCCTGTACCTTGGCTCCGTAATCATTAATCGGCTGCCATTTTGCCGGCAGTCCGGTGAAATCTGCCTGGGCGACGCCCAGCTGTACCGCCTGGTCAACAACGATTCGCGCGACGTCAAAGTGACGCGCGCGCGGATACTGCGCCAGGAACTCTCGCGCCACCAGGCCGAGATCCAGCGGCATACCCTTCTCTTTGTAAACCACCAGCTGCGCTTCAATCAGCGCGGCCAGCTGCTCGCGAATTTCGTTGAACTCTTCGAATTCGAGGTCTGCCGGCAGCTCGCCGGTGACTTCTTCATCGCGCAGCGCCATCTCTTCATCGCGCATATCCAGCAAACGGTCGGCGCTAGCGTAGGTCAGCGCCCACGGAGCATCGAAGTAGGTCTGCACCGACTGACGCAAACGCTGGGCGAAAACGCGGTTTTTATCCATATCGATGGCGGTACGGATAAATTTATGTACGTGACGATCGTAACCGATCCACAGGTCGATAGCCTGTTGGCCCCAGCTGACGATACGGTCGAGCTTGCTTTGCAGGTCGAACACCAGACGGTCGACAAAATGCAGATCGTCGCGCGCGATGGTGGCGTCCTGGATACGCAGCAGGTTGGCCTGCAGCTTGTCGCCCGCCGCATCCAGGGTATCCTGCAATTCGCGCAGGGTGCCGGAGGTTTCGGACAACAGCAGTTCACAGCTGGAAATCGCCGCGCGCCAGTCTTTGTTCAGCAACTGGGCGATATCATCTTTCACCTGCTGCTGCTGCTCATCCATGATGCGTTGAGTCAGATCGATACTATCGAAGATTTCCGCCACCGAATATTTCAGCGGCGCAAAAACGTTGCGATGCCAGTGGAATTCATCGCCGCCCTCATCCGCGGAATCTGCCGCCCGCTTCAGTTCGCCGGCCACAATCGACAGCTGCATCGACAAACGCAGGGTAGAAAATTCGCGCTGGCGAATGTAGTAGTCGGTAATGCCGATACCTAACGGCGTCAGGCGGTAGATCGCATTCCCTTCCGTTATTTCGCTGGTAAAGCGGTTCAGCAGACGCTGGCGCACCATATCGTTGATGGCGTTATTGGCGCGCTGGCTGATGGTTTCGCTGGTCTGCTCAAACGCATCACTAACGTGGCGGAACGCGTCCACCAGTTCTCCCTCGGTCATTTCCCCTTCCAGCCGCTCGCCGTTCAGCGTGGCGACAGCCAGCAGAAAAGAGAGTCTGTCGACCGGCAGCGAGATGGAAAAATCATTTTTCCTGGCCCAGGCAACCAGTTCGGGGACTGTCTGGGAAAATTCACTCATAGTTTATCCTTGCATCTGCGGCTGTGCGCCTGGATCTTTCTTAAGCGCGGTGACATGAATATAGCGGCCCAGGCTGATATACGGCTCCTGGCGACAGTAGCGCGTTTCCAGCTCCAGCAGCGCCGCAAAGCTGTCATGCTGTTTACGTTTCTCACGCAGATAATCATGAAACACCCGCACGCCGGTTTTACCGGTTATCTGCCAACCGAGATCTTCCAGCCAACCGTAAACCTGCTGCGGATCGCGCGGATAATCCGGCGATAGCGTGCGTTTTTTCTTTTTCGGCATGCCAATTTGCACGTAGTCGAAGTTTCCGGCGACCATATTGTGCATCAGCAGGCCGTTAGCATTGTAGAACATTAACGACAGCGCGCCGCCTGGGCGCAATACCGACCACAGCGTGCGCAACATTTCCTGCGGTTCCGCGACCCACTCAAGCACCGCATGAAACAGTATCAGATCGACGGGGCTTTCCAAATGCTGAGCAATATCCTGCGCCGCGCATTGTACAAAATGCATGTTGTCGATCACACCTTTATCGCGGGCGGCCTGCTGAGCACGCGCCACCATTTCGGCGGAAAGATCGCATAGCGTCACGTGATGGCCTAATTCCGCGACGCGGATCGCCGTTTGCCCTTCGCCGCCGCCGGCATCAAGCACCCGCAACGGCCCTGGCCCCATCTGCGTTAGCAGCGGTTCCAGATCCTGCCAAAGGATCGCCTGGCGCAGTTGGCCCTTGGTGGTGCCATAAATATTGCGCGAAAACTTTTCAGCGATGTCATCAAAATTGCGATCCTGCACGGACGACTCCACAAGCCAACACAAAACCGCTATTTTGTCATACCCACGGCGATAATGAAGCGATCTGTTATAAGATCCACGCAGAACTTTGCTTATATGGTTAAAAAAGGAACCATTTGGGATGCTTTTCACACTGAAAAAGGTATTGGGCGGCATGATGCTGCCGCTTCCTCTGCTGTTATTGCTGATGGCGATCGGCATCATCCTGCTATGGCGCAGCCGTTTTCAGAAAACCGGCAAAGCGCTGGTTACTCTGAGCTGGCTGTTGCTGGCGCTATTAAGCCTGCAGCCGGTGGCTGACGGGTTGTTAAAACCGATCGAGAAAAGCTACCCGACCTGGCGCGGCGGCAAATCCGTTGCGTATATTGTGGTGCTGGGCGGCGGTTATACCTGGAATCCACAGTGGGCGCCAAGCTCGAACCTGATCAACAACAGTCTGCCGCGGCTGGCTGAGGGGATACGCCTGTGGCGGGAAAACCCAGGCGCGAAAATGATCTTTACCGGCGCGGCGGCCAAAACCAACCCGGTTAGTACCGCCGAGGCGGGGGCGCGCGTCGCCGAAAGCCTCGGCGTACCGCGTAGCGCGATTATCGTCCTTGACCGACCAAAAGATACCGAACAGGAAGCGGCTGAAGTCAAAAAAGCCATCGGCGCGGCGCCATTCCTGCTGGTGACGTCCGCCTCGCACCTGCCGCGAGCGATGATATTTTTCCGCCATGCCGGACTGAATCCGTTACCGGCGCCTGCCAACCAGCTGGCGGTGGAATCAGCGCTTAACCCCTGGGAGCGCGCCCTGCCGTCACCGTATTGGCTGATGCACAGCGAACGCGCGATTTACGAGACCCTGGGACGAAGCTGGCAGTGGCTGAAGGGAGCGTCAGGCGATCCAGGGCAGGATTGATTTCGCGGCAAGCGAGAAACGGGCGCGATCGAAGCGCCCGGTATTCACCAGACTTTCGACTTCATCCCATAGCTGATACAGCCAACGCCGCCAGACGAAAGACTCCGCGACCGGCGCCCGCTGCAGGTAGCGCCAGAGTAACTGCTCCCCTAACCCGCCGTCGGCGAGGCGGAACAGTTCGTACTCGCGCGGCGCCCACAGCATCATCCCCGGACCGACCATCGCCAGCAGCTGATCGCTGCGCGCGTCTTTGAGCATACTACGTAGCGTAAAGCAGCCATGAACCAGCACGCAGTTATCGCTAAAATCACTAAACAGCTGCGGCAGGCTCTCACGACTGCGGAATAAAATGCGCTTATCCTGCATCGTCAGCCCGGTGTCGTGATAGAGGTTGAGCGTGCTCCACAGCATTTCTACCCGCTGGCGATACCAGTGAGGCCAGAGGTTTTCCTGAGTGCTATCGACCATCCCCACACAGCCGCCGCTATCGTGGCGATGCCACGCCAGTAACCCTTCGACAATCTGATCCTGCAGCTGCTCCCACCGCTCGGGCGTACGCGCCGGCGCTTCCACTGAAACGCCGCGTAACCGTTCAATCAGCAATACGTCAGGTCCAGGATGTTCTTCATGCGTCATGACGCCGTATACCACCGGCATACGAACGGTGCCGCTACGGGCAAGCAGCGAAATTTTCCACGCCAGCTGGCGCGCTACGCCGGGCGTAGTAAAGCTTTTCGCCAACAGCGGCATTGGGTTTCCCTGCGCATCATACAGCGACCATAGCGCTGACGAGGGTTTCTCGCTAACGCACTCCACGCGACTTAGCTTCTCGCCAAGCAGGTGGCTCAGTTCGGCTCGCAACTGTTCCATCATAGATACCCTCATGAAAACTACTGTTTTCATAATGAGCGTATGGGGGCGACTTGTCAGCGGATAAGATCAAAAATGGGCTAATTAGCGGCAGAAATATGTCCCCTCCAGGCGAAGGGGACGGTAAGGATTAACGCAATTCGGCGCGGACACGCTCCAGATCTTCCGGCGTATCAACGCCGGTGCCAGGAACCACTTCCGCCACCGCGACGTGGATTTTTTCGCCATACCACAGTACGCGCAGCTGTTCGAGCATCTCAATTTGCTCAAGCGGGCTTGGCGCCCAGCTAACGTAACGACGAATAAAACCAGCGCGATAACCGTAAATACCAATATGGCGTAGCAGGGAATCGCCAATTTCTTCGCGCGATTTTGCAAAACGATCGCGATCCCACGGAATAGTCGCGCGAGAAAAATAGAGCGCGTAGCCGTCGGCATCCATGACCACTTTGACCGCATTCGGGTTAAATGCTTCTTCGGCATCGTGGATAGGTACCGCCAACGTTGCCATCCCGCTGGTGCTGGCCGCGAGGTTTTCCGCCACCTGTCGCACGATCGCCGACGGGATCATCGGTTCATCACCCTGAATATTGACGATGATGGTGTCATCGCTGAAAGCGCATTTTTCAACGACTTCCGCCAGACGTTCGGTGCCGGATTGATGGTCCGCGCGGGTCATGCAAACCTCGCCGCCCGCGGCTTCAACCGCACGCGCGACATCTTCATGATCGGTGGCGACGATAATGCGATCCGCGCCAGATTCGCGGGCGCGCTCCAGCACGTGGACTATCATCGGTTTACCGTTGATATCCTGCAGAGGTTTTCCCGGCAGACGCGTGGAGGCAAAACGAGCAGGAATAATGACGACGAAACTCATGGCTGGCTCTCTTCTACCGCGAGTGAGCGCGCTTCGTTTTCAAGTAGTACCGGGATGCCTTCGCGCAGCGGGAAGGCCAGGCTGTCGGCTTTGCAGATAAGCTCTTGCTTATCCTGGCTGTAGTACAGCTTACCGTTGCAAACCGGGCAGGCGATAATTTCAAGTAAACGGTGATCCATGATTCCTCCTGATGGACCGAATAGATTTGGCAGCAGCATATCACAGGATGGTCGCCCGCGTATCACGCGGCATCAACGCCCCAACCTTGCCGCTGGTTAGCAAATAGCGTCGCGGGTAACTGGCGCAGCACAACCTCTTCTGCACCTTGCCAGCGCGCAAAATCATTAATTGCCCGCTGGAGCCCGCTTTCCAGCCCGGCAGTCACTTTCACGCCCTCTTCCAGCCACAGCGAAAAGATCTCCAGCATGCCTCCCTTACGGTGCAACTTGCTGTCCATCCTGCCAACCAGTTTGCCCTGATGCAGCAACGGTAGCACAAAGTAGCCATATTGCCGTTTCGGCGCCGGGGTATAGCATTCCAGCCGATAGCTGAAGTTGAATAACTGCTCGGCGCGTTTACGGTCCCACACCACCGGGTCAAACGGCGAGAGCACGGCGCTGTGGCTGGCGGTTAACTTCCCGCCGGGTGCCGATTCCAGCACAGCTTGCAGATCGCGATGCAGCCACATTTCACCCAGTTCCTCAACTATGACCGGCGTCACCAGCCCCTCATCCTGCCAGCCCTTCAGCAGCGCCGGTAATGCAGGCTGGCGTAGGCGATAATAATCGGCCAGCCACTGTGGGCGAAAAATGCCGAGGCTGCGCGCGCTGTTGCGCAGCATAATGGACTCGGCCTCCAGGCGGGAGAGCGCGTCGCGCTCATCATCCCAGTGCGGCATTGCCCGATGTGTTAAATCATAGACGCGATGAAAGTTACGCCGCTCAACGACCATCAGTTTGCCGGCGGTGAACAACCCTTCAAGATGACGTTTATGCGGTTTCCATTCCCACCAGCCGCTGGCGCCTTTACGCGGATGGGAAAAATCCGCCGAGCGAACCGGGCCATTTTGCGCGATATGCGCCAGCAACTCTTCTATGCTGGCGGCATGTTCGTGCATCCACTCTTTATGGTATTTCCAGCCCATCTTGTCGGGATTCAACATCCGATGGCGTACGAGGGCGAAATCGCTGCGCGGCAAAAAACAGGCCTCATGAGCCCAGTATTCCATCAGTTCGCCGCTACGCAGAGAATCATCCAGCCAGTGCTGCGGATAGCTGCCAAGACGGCTAAACAGCACCAGATAAGGGCTACGGGCGACCACGTTGATCGTATCGATTTGCAGCAGCGACATCTGCTGGATGGTGGAAAGGATGTCAGTCTGGCGTGCGCGACGCCGGGGCTTTTTCAGTAACCCTTGCGCCGCGAGATGAAGATGGCGAGCTTCTTTTAGCGACAGTTGCAATACCGACATGCAAGTTCTCCGTAGGGGATTCAAGCACAGCGGCGAGCAAAACCAGTACGCAGGCTAACGTTGCGCCAGCGTCACTAAGTCCGCGAGCAACCGCTGTGCGCGATCATCGGTCATTATGGCGTCAACCGGCAGATACCACCAGTTAGCGGCGGCGAATTCACGACATTTCACCGCGTCTTTCTCGGTCATCAACAGCGTCTGTCCCGAGGTTGCCAGTGCGGCGACTGCGCTTTGACTCAGCGCCTGATGATCCGCCAGCGCTACGGTTTTCACCGGCCGTACGCCGCAGCTTTCAAGCGTCGCGAAAAAGCGCGGCGGATGGCCAATACCGGCCATCGCCACTACGTTGTCGAGGGTCGCAACATCGCGACGCTCGCCGGTAAGCAGGTTCACCGCCATGCCGGGACGCAACTGCATCGGGATTTCCCCCGGGCGCGAGACGCCGCCGTTGACGATAACGGCATCGACGCTTTTCAGGCGGGATGCGCGCTCGCGCATCGGCCCGGCCGGCAACCACCAACCGTTGCCAAAACGGCGTACACCGTCTATCACGACGATTTCTTTATCCCGCGCCAGCTTGTAGTGCTGTAGACCATCATCGGTGACGATAATTTGCAAATCGTGAGCGGCTAATAAGGCTTTTACCGCCTCGCTACGCAGTGGAGCAACCGCCACCGGCGCGCCGGTGCGTTGATGAATTAACACCGGCTCATCCCCCGCCTGCGCGGTGCTGGTTACATTATCCAGCAACAGCGGGTAGCGGTCGGCTTTGCCGCCGTAGCCGCGAGACACCACGCCGACGCGAATGCCTCGCTGCTGCAGTTGCTCCACCAGCCATACTACCACCGGCGTTTTACCGTTGCCGCCGGCGGTCAGATTACCGACCACGACGACCGGCACCGGCGCGCGCCAGGCTTTTTTCCACCCTAGCCTATAGCTAAGACGAATGAAAGCGCTCACCAGGCCATACAGCCAGGAGAGCGGCAGCAATAGCCGCCATAGCGGCGATTCGCCGGACCAGATGCGCGCTATCATTGACCGAATTGCATCTTGTGTAGCTGCGCGTAAACGCCTTTATGTTCCAGCAGATCAAGATGGCTGCCGCGTTCAACGATACGACCATCTTCCACTACCACAATTTCGTCAGCCTGTTCGATAGTCGACAGACGGTGGGCGATAACCAGCGAGGTACGGTTTTTCTGCAGTTCATCCAGCGCCGCCTGAATCGCACGTTCCGACTCGGTATCCAGCGCCGAGGTGGCTTCATCGAGGATCAGGATAGGGCTGTTGCGCAGCAGCGCGCGCGCAATAGCGATACGCTGACGTTGACCGCCGGAGAGCATCACGCCATTCTCGCCGATAATCGTGTCCAGTCCATTATCCATCTTGTTGATAAAGTCCATCGCATAGGCCATACGCGCCGCTTCTTCAATTTGCTCGCGGGTGTACTCTTCGGTACGCGCATAGGCGATGTTATTGGCGACGGTGTCATTGAAAAGGTGCACGTTCTGCGAAACCAGCGCCACCTGATCGCGCAGGGAGCTCAGTTTGTACTCGCGCAAATCGTGGCCATCCAGCAGAATCTGCCCCTCGTCGACGTCGTAGAACCGGGTAATCAGGCTGGCAATGGTGGATTTACCTGAGCCTGAACGCCCTACCAGCGCAACGGTTTTCCCTTCCGGGATGCTCAAATTGATGTTACGCAGCGCGGCAACTTCGCGGCCTGGATAGCTAAAGGTGACGTTGTGGAACTCCAGGTTACCTTTGGCGCGCTCAATCACGCGAGTGCCTTCGTCTTTCTCCTGTTCGGAATCCAGAATGGAGAAAAGCGTCTGACATGCGGCCATACCGCGCTGGAACTGCGCGTTGACGTTAGTCAGGGATTTCAGCGGGCGCATCAGCGCGATCATCGACGAAAAGACCACGGTGATGGTACCGGCAGTCAGGGTTTCCATGACGCTTGGGAAGCTCGCCGCGTAGAGCACAAAGGCCAGCGCCAAAGAGGCAATCAGCTGAATGACCGGGTCGGAAATGGAGGACGCGGAGACCATTTTCATCCCCTGCAGACGCATCTTATTACTGACCTTGTCAAAACGCTTGGTTTCAACGGCCTGGCCGCCGAACATCAGCACTTCTTTATGCCCTTTAAGCATCTGTTCCGCGCTGGTGGTCACCTGGCCCATGGTGTTCTGCATATTCTTACTGATATTACGAAAACGCTTCGAAACCACCCGAATCGCGACTGAGACGATAGGCGCCAGCACGATAAGAATGAGCGACAGTTGCCAGCTGTAATAGAACATCATGGCGAACAGGCCAATAATTGAGGCCCCTTCACGCACTACGGTTATCAACGCGCTGGAGGAAGATGAAGCAACCTGTTCGGAGTCGTAGGTGATACGCGACAGCAACGTCCCGGTGGACTGTTTGTCGAAGAAGGCGACGGGCATGCCCATCATATGACCGAACAGGCGGCGACGCATCGTCATTACCACTTTGCCGGAAACCCAGGAGATACAGTAGCTCGATATATAGCTACTGATGCCGCGAAGCACCATCAAACCGATCACCACCAGCGGCATCCATAACAGCACTGAGCGATCCGTTTTACCAAAACCATCATCCAATAACGGTTTAAGAAGCGATAACATGAAGGTATCACTTGCCGCGTTAAGCACCAACGCCACGGCCGCTACGATTAGCCCGGCTTTAAACGGCGCTATCATCGGCCAAAGTCGGCGGAAGGTCTGCCACGTGGAGAGATCTTTATCGTTCTGCATTCAATAAACCAGCTTATGTTGAAATAGCCGCATATTCTACCCGTTCTGCGCGTCCCCGCCAAACCACTGATGATACCAACGAGGTAAAAGTTGATCTCGTAAGCTATGGATTTGCCAACCATCTGGAGAAAAAACAATCGTTATTTGCCCCGAGTGCGGTGTATCAAACCACTGATACCCTTGCTCACGATAACGCTGCTCGACTTTACTGGAAGGCATCTTCCATGCATTGTAACGCGCTGCCGAGGCGATAGCCGCCTCTCCTCCTACCCTCTGCAGCAACGTCAGACCAGATGAGGTATTGCTGCCGTGGTGCGGGACCTGAATAAGTGTAGACACAAGATGCTGCCAGTAATGGCTTATCATCCGCTGTTCGGCCGGGATTTCGATATCGCCGGTAAGTAAAACGCTACGCTTGCCGTCATCGACCCTAACTACACAGGAACCATTGTTCCCTTTATGTTCACCCGTCGGCAATGGCCAAAGTGCCTGAAATCGGAGCCCTCGCCAGCGCCAGGTTACCCCTCTGCGACAGGGTAGATGCCCGCGCGCGTTAAGCGGACTACGAATCACGAGATTTGGCCACGCCTGAATAATCGCATTCAGGCCACCGCGATGATCAAGATGCTCGTGGCTCAATATTACGCCTTCCGGGTGGAGGCCGCGCCAGCGTAACCAGGGTACGATAAGCCGCTGGCCACTATCTCCTCCCGGCCAGGCAGGACCGGTATCGTAGAGCATTGCCGCCCCCTGACGCTCGATGACCACCGCCAGCCCTTGGCCGACATCCAACATCGTCACCCGCCACTCGTCCGGTGAAGCGGTGCGCCAGAAGGGCCAACTAAGGAGCGCCACGCCGCTAATACAGAGTAACGGCATCTGACGCCAGGCCTGAAAACGCCATACCAGGAGCGCCAGCCACGGCAGTAAACTGACCGCCAACCAGCGTTCGTCGAGCGATACCCATCCCGCAGGCAAATGGCGTAAGAACCAGAATAATATTGCCAGCAACCGATCGGCGAGTTGCCATAACGCCATTTCAAGCAACGCCGGACCGCTAAGATGCAGTAGCATGGCCGCTAAAATCAGCGGGACTATTAGAAATGTCACCAGCGGAACGGCAACCAGGTTAGCTATCAATGAAGTCAGGCTAATACCATGAAAAAGGGCTATCTGCAGCGGCGCAAGCAGTAACATCAGGCCGCATTGTAGGTGGCTTAGCGCCAGCAGCTGCCGCCACGGTGAACGACAGCGGTGCCGGCAAAGCGGCGCGAGCTGATACCAGAAAATCAACGCAGCAACCGCAAACACGGATAACCACAGGCTTTCTGAAATCATCGCCAGTGGATCGGCCAGCAGTATTGCCGCAATACAACAGCAAAATATTTGCCAGGGCGACCAGCGCCTGGCCTGTAGCCGCAACAGACATCCTGCGGTTAAGGCCGCACAGGTACGAAGCGCCGGGGGTTGCATGCCGGTAAGCCAGGCGTAAAACAGCGCGCAACTTAACCCGACAAGCAGCGGTATCCGCCAACCTATCCAGCGGCACGGAAGAAAGAACTGTATTCCGCGAACCAGCAACCAGCCAAGTGACGCCCCCAGCGCAATATGCAGGCCGGAGATAGCCATTAAATGGGACGTTCCCGTCTCCTGCATTAACTTTTTTATCTCATCCGCAACCGCGAGGCGCTCCCCCATTCCCAGCCCGAGCATAACCGTTCTCCATGGATACTCAGCGAGTGCGCGGTTCAACGAGGCCAGATAGCGGGCCCGGGAGCTACAACGTGAATCAAGCGATGAGGCATTTAGAAAACGTCCGCTAAGCGGACGATGCTGCGCAAGGGCGTAACGCTGGCTATCAAAGCCGCCCTCATTTAGCTGCCCATGTACCGGACGGGCGCGGATGGTCATCAGCCAGCGCTGCCCAACGCAGCCTGCTTCAGGCAGTTCGCCGCCGTAGAGGGTAATCCCAACCGCGGGATATAAACGCCGCCCCTCAAGACGGATTATCTTACCTTGCCAGCTCGTCAGGCCATCACCGCCTACCAGCTCAATAACGGCCTGCCGGCTGCGACCGGGAATATGCTCAGTGGGCCACAGCGCTTGCCGGGCATGTAATATTCCCCACGCGAACAACAGCAACGTCAATGCGGCATACGTTGTGTAAGGTTTGCGCAGCGTGGTAATAATTAGCGCAGCGCCAATAAGACACCAAACGCTTAACATATTCGGTAGCGCCGGTAGCCAAAGCAGCGGCGAGATTCCGATTATGGCGCAGCCTGCCAGATGTGGTAATCGCATAACTCCTCCCTGTTATCGGGGAGTGTCAGACAATTCGCCGCCGTGGTCATATTGAAAAGAATGGCGTTGCGTCGCGCTGTCCGGGAAATATTGTCTCTTGCTTTCAGATGACAAAAATTTTGCGAGCGGACACGGAAAACGGGCATAAAAAAAGCACCCTCAGGTGCTTTTTTATTAAGTAAGTCTTTGCCTGATGCGGTAAAACTTACTCTTCGTAAATATTGGCGCGGTCGCGTAGTTCTTTCCCAGGCTTAAAGTGCGGAACGTACTTACCTTCCAGTTCCACTTTATCGCCAGTCTTCGGGTTACGCCCGGTGCGAGGTGCTCGATAGTGCAGAGAGAAGCTGCCGAAACCGCGGATTTCAATGCGCTCACCTTGAGCAAGCGTTGAGGCCATATGTTCCAGCATTTCTTTAACAGCATCTTCCACCGCTTTCGCCGGGATATGAGATTGCTGGCTGGCAAGTCTTTCTATCAATTCTGACTTGGTCATTTTTCCTCCGGTTTCCTTCAAGGCAAAGTTAGCTTACAGCTTAAACAAGGGCGGCCGTAGCCGCCCTTTGTGCTTGATTACAGGACGAATCCTGCAATCTGTCAAGTAAACTCGTCATTATTCAGACCGTTGTGGCCTGAATAACTAAGATTACTCGCCTTTAGCTGCTTTGAAAGCTTCAGCCATTGCGTTGTTAGAGAAGTTTGCATCTTCCTGTTTGTTAACAGTTGCGATTGCATCTTTCTCGTCAGCTTCGTCTTTCGCACGAACAGACAGGCTGATTGCGCGGTTTTTACGATCAACGCCGGTGAATTTAGCTTCAACTTCGTCGCCAACGCTCAGAACCAGAGTTGCATCTTCAACGCGGTCACGGGATGCTTCAGAAGCACGCAGGTAACCTTCAACGCCGTCAGCCAGTTCTACGGTTGCGCCTTTAGCGTCAACTGCAGTTACTTTACCGGTTACGATAGCGCCTTTCTTGTTCAGAGCAACGTAGTTGTTGAACGGATCTTCCGCCAGCTGTTTAACGCCCAGGGAGATACGCTCACGTTCTGCGTCAACCTGCAGTACAACTGCAGCGATTTCGTCGCCTTTTTTGTATTCACGAACTGCTTCTTCGCCTGCAACGTTCCAGGAGATGTCAGACAGGTGAACCAGGCCGTCGATGCCGCCGTCCAGGCCGATGAAGATACCGAAGTCAGTGATAGACTTGATTTTACCTTCAACACGGTCGCCCTTGTTGTGGGTTTCCGCGAACTGCTGCCATGGGTTAGATTTGCACTGCTTCAGACCCAGGGAGATACGACGACGTTCTTCGTCGATATCCAGAACCATAACTTCCACTACATCGCCAACGTTAACAACTTTGGACGGGTGGATGTTTTTGTTGGTCCAATCCATTTCGGAAACGTGAACCAGGCCTTCAACGCCTTCTTCGATTTCAACGAAGCAGCCGTAGTCGGTCAGGTTGGTCACGCGACCGGTCAGTTTGGTACCTTCCGGATAACGCTTAGCGATAGCTACCCACGGATCTTCGCCCAGCTGTTTCAGGCCCAGAGATACACGGGTACGCTCGCGGTCGAACTTCAGCACTTTAACAGTGATTTCGTCGCCAACGTTTACGATTTCGCTCGGATGCTTAACGCGTTTCCAGGCCATATCGGTGATGTGCAGCAGGCCGTCAACGCCGCCCAGATCAACGAATGCACCGTAGTCAGTGAGGTTCTTAACGATACCTTTGACTTCCATGCCTTCCTGCAGGTTTTCCAGCAGCTGATCGCGCTCTGCGCTGTTTTCGGATTCGATAACGGCACGACGAGAAACAACGACGTTGTTACGTTTCTGGTCCAGCTTGATGACTTTGAATTCAAGCTCTTTGCCTTCCAGGTGCAGCGTGTCGCGCACCGGACGAACGTCTACCAGGGAGCCCGGCAGGAACGCACGAATACCATTCAGCTCAACAGTGAAGCCACCTTTAACTTTGCCGTTGATAACACCGACTACAGTTTCAGCGTCTTCGTAAGCTTTTTCCAGCGTGATCCAAGCTTCGTGACGTTTAGCTTTCTCACGGGACAGCAGGGTTTCACCGAAGCCGTCTTCTACTGCATCCAGAGCAACGTCAACTTCGTCACCAACCTGGATTTCCAGCTCGCCCTGGGCGTTTTTGAACTGCTCAGCCGGGATGGCGGACTCAGATTTCAGACCAGCGTCAACCAGTACGATATCTTTGTCGATAGCAACAACAACACCACGAACGATGGAACCCGGGCGGGTTTCGATTTCTTTTAAGGATTCTTCAAATAGTTGAGCAAAAGATTCAGTCATGTTTAATCTTCAGGTTTCATATTTAACGTCCACCTGGCTCCGTGCCGGATGGGGTTGTTTAACATACCCGCTAACACTCCGTTGCTGCGGGGGTACTGCTATAATTCGGAGGCTCGCAACGCTTTACCGGTTAACGGCTAAGCGACAGCCAGTTTTTCGCGCGCATATTGTA
Organism: Klebsiella sp. CN_Kp091; assembly: GCF_040065095.1. NCBI lineage: Bacteria > Pseudomonadati > Pseudomonadota > Gammaproteobacteria > Enterobacterales > Enterobacteriaceae > Klebsiella > Klebsiella sp. CN_Kp091. The sequence goes on from NZ_JBEAIO010000002.1 coordinate 186,227, forward strand.
GCGCTTTTTCAATTACTTGCTCAATGCTTAGTTCGGTGGAATCAAGAACTAAAGCATCAGCGGCCGGGATAAGCGGCGCCACGGCGCGATTACGGTCGCGATCGTCACGCTCTTTTATCTCGGACAAAAGACGTTCAAAGTTAACACTAAAACCCTTTTCCTGCAACTGTAGCAGGCGGCGCTGCGCACGTTCTTCCGCCGACGCATCGAGGAAAATTTTAACCGGCGCATCGGGGAAAACGACGGTGCCCATATCGCGGCCGTCGGCAATCAGGCCAGGCAGTTCGCGAAAGGCGCGTTGACGGCGCAGCAGCGCTTCGCGCACCCGCGGGAAGGCAGCGACTTTCGAGGCGGTATTGGCCACTTCCTGGGTACGGATCTCCGCACTGACATCCTCACCTTCCAGCACCACTTCCAGATTGCCGTCCGTAGAAATAAAACGTACATCGAGATGGGCTGCCAGCGGAACCAGCGCCTCTTCTGACTCGACGTCAACGTGATGATGTAAGGCCGCCAGCGCCAAAACGCGATAGATGGCGCCGGAATCAAGCAGATGCCAGCCAAGCGCTTCCGCCATTGCCTTGCACAACGTGCCCTTACCCGCACCGCCAGGTCCATCAATGGTGATTACCGGAACATTTGCCGTCATCTTTTTCTCCTTTAGCAAGGCGCATGAATATAAACGCCGCGCATTATACGCATCAATGCGCCAGAAAGTGAGCCTTGCGTGCAAATTACGGAATAGTTGAAATTAAATGTAGAAGAATTGCGCAATTATAGCGGGCTGGCAGAATACCAGCCCGCAAGATGACAAAGCTTTACCTTATCGGACGAGACAGAATTTACGCCAGGGTACTAATTCGCGCCAGCTGCTCGAAATAGTCCGGGAACGTTTTCGCCGTGCATTTTGGGTCAAGGATAGTGACCGGCGTCGCCGACAATGCCACCAGCGAGAAACACATCGCCATGCGGTGATCGTTGTAGGTGCCGATTTCAGCGAATTTCAGCGTCGCAGGCGGCGTAATGCGAATATAGTCTTCGCCCTCTTCCACTTCGGCGCCGACTTTACGCAGTTCAGTTGCCATCGCGAACAGGCGGTCGGTCTCTTTCACCCGCCAGTTATAAATATTGCGCAGCACCGTGGTGCCTTTCGCAAACAACGCCGCGGTAGCAATGGTCATGGCCGCATCCGGAATATGGTTCATATCCATATCAACGGCATTCAACTCACCGCGGGTACAGGCGATAAAATCGTCGCCCCAGACAACCGTCGCGCCCATTTTTTCCAGCACGTCGGCAAAGCGAATGTCGCCTTGTACGCTATTGCGACCAATACCGGTCACTTTTACCGTCCCGCCCTTGATAGCGCCGGCAGCGAGGAAATAAGAGGCTGAAGAGGCATCGCCCTCCACCAGGTAATCGCCCGGCGACTGATACTGTTGCCCGCCGCGCACGACAAAGCGCTGATAGTTGTGGTTTTCAACGTCAACGCCGAAGGTTTTCATCAGGTGCAGCGTGATATCGATATAAGGTTTAGATACCAGCTCGCCTTTAATCGCAATCGTCGTGTCCTGCGGCGCCAGCGGAGCAGTCATCAGTAAAGCGGTAAGGAACTGGCTGGAGACGCTGCCATCGACTTCTACCTGGCCGCCGTTGAAACCACCGCGCAGGCGCAGGGGCGGATAGTTTTCCTGCTCCAGATACTCAATCTGCGCGCCCCCCTGGCGTAACGCCTCGACCAGGTGGCCTATCGGCCGCTCTTTCATCCGCGGTTCGCCGGTCAGCACAATATCGTTGTGGCCGAGACACAACGCCGCCGCCAGCGGGCGCATCGCCGTACCGGCATTCCCGAGGAACAACTCCAGCGCGCCGCTGGCCTGTAACGGGCCGCCGTTGCCGGTGACTTCACAACGAGTGCGGTCGGCGGACAGGGTGTAGTGAACTCCCAGGGCGTTAAGCGCATTAAGCATATGGCGAACATCATCGCTGTCCAGCAAATTGGTCAGCACGGTGGTGCCGTGGGCTAATGCCGCCAGCAGCAAAGCGCGGTTAGAAACACTTTTTGACCCGGGCAGGTTTACGGTGCCATCAACGCGCGCAATGGGTTGTAACGTCAGGGATTCCATGGAACTCAACTCTCAAAAAACAGAATAAAAACCCCGCAGACCAGCCGCGGGGATGAAAATAAGCGCTCAGCAATTAGCCGCGGCGACGTTCGAAGTCCTGCATGAAGTCGGTGAGCGCCTTGACGCCGGCCAGCGGCATCGCATTGTAAATAGAAGCACGCATACCGCCTACCACGCGATGGCCCTTCAGCGCATGCAAACCGGCCGCAAAAGACTCTTCGAGGAACAGTTTATCCAGCGCGCTATCCGCCAGCTGGAACGGCACGTTCATCCGCGAGCGGTTAGCAGCGGCTACATCGTTACGATAAAAATCGCTGTTATCAATCACGCCATACAGCAGATCCGCTTTTTGACGGTTGATTTTATCCATCGCGGCCACGCCGCCCTGCTCTTTCAGCCATTTGAATACCAGCCCCGCCAGATACCAGGCGAAGGTCGGCGGCGTGTTGAACATTGAATCATTGGCGTTCAGCACGGTGTAATCAAGAATCGATGGGCAGGCGATGCTGGCTTTACCCAGCAGGTCTTCACGCACGATAACCAGCGTCAACCCTGCCGGGCCGATATTCTTCTGCGCGCCAGCGTAAATCACGCCATAGCGGCTGACGTCGATTTCATGGGACAGAATACTGGAGGAGTAATCCGCGGTGACGACGACATCTTCGTTAAAATTCGGCGTTTCGTGGATAGCAATACCATCGATGGTTTCATTTGGGCAGAAGTGCAGATAGGCTGCGCCCGGCGTCAACTGCCATTCGCTCATCGGCTTAACGGCCCGCAGGCCATCAACGGTGGTTTTCGCATCGATAACGTTAGGCGTGCAGTATTTTTGCGCTTCTTTCACCGCACTTGCCGCCCAGTAACCAGCGTCCACATAATCTGCTGTCGTTTTATCACCCAGCAGATTTAACGGGATCCCGGCAAACTGACCGCGACCGCCACCATGACAGAACAACACTTTATAGTTGGAAGGGATATTGAGCAGATCGCGGAAATCCTGTTCTGCCGTTTCAGCCACCTGGATAAACTCCTTACCACGGTGGCTGATTTCCATTACCGACGTCCCCAGACCGTGCCAGTCGCACAGCTCCTGTTGCGCCAGTTTGAGAACCTCTGCCGGCAGCATTGCCGGGCCCGAACTAAAGTTATAGACCTGAGCCATTTCCCCTCACCACGTTGCTATATTGTCTGCACGCGAACCGTCGCGGGCATAAGTTATTCCTGTGGCTATCGGTTTTATCATTCAGTGACACACACCGCAACGAGTAAAACTAAGCGGCCCATAAACGAGGCCATCGTCACACAAAAGAATCAACCAGCTTGACGTCATTAAACCGACATAATTGCTGCAAGAGAATCGCTTTTAGCCTGCGTTCCGTCACCCATTCCGGATTTGGACCCACGGCATAAATAGTTATCCACTACATTCACAGGTAACGATCTCGCCATAGCGCAATCCGTCAACTCATTTAATACTTGAATATTATCTTAATTCTTCATGAATTATGTTTCCGCGAGAGCATGGCCATTTACCGCCGCATTCCCCGATCATTAAAATTTTTAAACCAGCCGATGAAGACTGGTATTAATCACTTTTAAAGGAATATTTATGCGTGAATTAACCTATAACGAAATGTCTGATGTGAGCGGCGGCTTTGGCCTGTTATCCATTCCGGCGGCAATTGGTTTGCTGGTCAGCATCCCGACAATTGTCATCGGCGCGATTACCGGGCCCTTTACGCTGGGTGCAGGCTTCGCAGTGATGGCGGCAGGCATCGTCGGTACCAGTCTTGCCGGCGCCGCGATGATCGTTAGCATTTGTACGCCTATCCTGTAACTTGCTATGGCATGTGGAGTTTCTCCGCATGCCATTTACCGCTCTTCTCTTTTTATCCATTGCCGCGGCTAACGACATAGCCACTTACCGGTAAAACCCGTATCATTGCCCATCCTGCCAACAATAAACGAATTGCTATGACCCAGACATTTATCCCCGGCAAAGATGCCGCCCTGGAAGATTCCATGGCTCGCTTCCAGCAGAAACTGCTCGACCTCGGATTTGATATCGAAGAGGCCTCGTGGCTGAACCCGGTACCACACGTGTGGTCCGTTCACATTCGCGATAAAGAGTGTGCGCTGTGCTTTACCAATGGTAAAGGCGCAACTAAAAAGGCGGCGCTGGCTTCCGCGCTGGGCGAATATTTCGAACGTCTGTCTACCAACTACTTCTTCGCGGATTTCTGGTTAGGCGATACCATCGCCAATGGTCCATTCGTTCATTATCCGAACGAAAAGTGGTTTCCACTGACCGAGGACGATGAAGTACCAGAAGGCCTGCTGGATGCCCGCCTGCGCGCCTTTTACGATCCGGACGATCAGTTGACCGCCAGCATGCTCGTGGATCTGCAATCCGGTAACGACGAGCGCGGCGTTTGCGGCCTGCCGTTTACCCGTCAATCAGACGGCGAAACCGTCTATATTCCGATGAACATCGTCGGCAACTTGTACGTCTCCAACGGCATGTCAGCCGGTAATACCGCAAATGAAGCGCGCGTGCAGGGCTTGTCTGAAGTCTTTGAGCGTCATATTAAAAACCGCATCATCGCAGAAAGCATCAGCCTGCCGGAGATCCCGGCTGAAGTAATGGCGCGCTATCCGGGCGTCGTTGAATCTATCGCCAAACTCGAAGCCGAAGGTTTTCCGATCTTCGCCTACGATGGCTCCCTTGGTGGTAAATACCCGGTTATCTGCGTGGTTCTGTTTAACCCGGCTAACGGTACCTGCTTCGCCTCTTTCGGCGCCCATCCGGATTTCGGCGTGGCGCTGGAGCGTACCGTTACCGAACTACTACAGGGCCGCAGCCTGAAAGACCTCGACGTCTTTACCCCGCCGACCTTTGATGACGAAGAAGTTGCCGAGCATGCCAACCTGGAAACTCACTTCATTGATTCCAGCGGCCTGATCTCCTGGGATATGTTTAAACAGGATGCCGACTATCCGTTCGTGGACTGGAATTTCTCCGGCACAACTGAAGAAGAGTTCGCCACCCTGATGGCTATCTTCAAAGCTGAAGATAAAGAAGTCTATATCGCCGACTACGAACATCTAAGCGTCTACGCCTGCCGGATCATCGTTCCGGGGATGTCAGATATTTATCCAGCGGAAGACCTGTGGCTCGCCAATAACAGCATGGGCGCGCACCTGCGTAGCACCATTCTCTCCCTGCCGGGTAGCGAGTGGGAAAAAGAAGATTATCTGGCGCTCATCGAACAGATGGACGATGAAGGCCTTGATGATTTCACACGCGTCCGCGAGCTGTTAGGCCTGGCAACCGGCAAAGACAACGGCTGGTATACCCTGCGCATCGGCGAACTGAAAGCAATGCTGGCGTTGGCCGGCGGCGATCTGGATCAGGCGCTGATTTGGACGGAGTGGACCATGGAATTCAATGCCTCCATCTTCAGCCCTGAGCGCGCCAACTATTATCGCTGCTTGCAAACGCTGCTGCTGCTTAGTCAGGAAGAAGAACGCCAGCCGCTGCAGTATCTGAATGCCTTCATCCGTATGTATGGCGCAGATGCGGTAGAAGCCGCGAGCGCCGCGCTGAGCGGCGAAGCGCCGTTCTATGGCCTTCAGGCGGTCGATAACGATCTGCGCGCTTTCCCGGCGCATCAGTCTTTACTGAAAGCCTACGAAAAGCTACAGCGTGCCAAAGCGGCCTTCTGGGCCAAATAATCCTTTAGGGGTAAAAAATAATGTACGGAGCCGCCAGCGGCTCCGTTTTCTTATGATTTGTGGCAAAACCACGCCATTTTGTAGGAGCAAAGTTAAATATACGTAAAAATCAAACTTTGGTGATATTTAGATTGTTAATTTTAATAAAAATACTCCATTTTAATTAACCGTAATCAATGGTCACCCATGGAAATTTTCAACATTATTTGCAAATATTAAAATTTAGTTTTTCCTTTAAAATCAAAATCATAAGTCAATAACAAGCTAATTCCACACGCAAAATGGGCCTATGACTCCGGTAGGATATGATCTACATCAAATTCCCTTCTATAATGCTTTGTTAGTATCACACCGCCAACTTATATAAAGAGAGAGTTAGTGTGAAAGCTGACAACCCTTTTGATCTTTTACTCCCTGCCGCGATGGCGAAAGTCGCCGAAGAAGCAGGTGTCTATAAAGCGACGAAACATCCGCTGAAGACGTTTTATCTGGCGATTACCGCAGGTGTCTTCATCTCCATCGCTTTTGTGTTTTATATCACGGCGACCACCGGTACTGCCGCAATGCCTTTCGGGATTGCCAAACTTATCGGCGGGGTATGCTTCTCACTAGGTCTGATTCTTTGCGTCATCTGCGGTGCTGACCTTTTCACCTCGACCGTACTGATTGTCGTGGCGAAAGCCAGTGGACGTATTACCTGGGGTCAGCTGGCAAAAAACTGGCTTAACGTCTATGTTGGAAACCTGATCGGCGCGCTGCTGTTTGTACTGTTAATGTGGTTATCCGGCGAATATATGACTGCCAACGGCGGCTGGGGCTTAAATGTTCTGCAAACTGCAGACCACAAAATGCACCACACGTTTATTGAAGCCGTCTGCCTGGGTATCCTGGCTAACCTGATGGTATGTCTGGCCGTCTGGATGAGCTACTCCGGCCGCAGCCTGATGGACAAAGCGATGATTATGGTGTTGCCGGTTGCGATGTTTGTCGCCAGCGGCTTTGAACACAGCATCGCGAATATGTTTATGATCCCGATGGGTATCGTAATTCGCAACTTTGCGAGCCCGGAATTCTGGACCGCTATCGGTTCAACTCCGGAGAGTTTTTCTCACTTAACCGTTATGAACTTTATCACTGATAACCTGATTCCAGTCACTATCGGAAACATCATCGGCGGTGGTTTGTTGGTTGGGTTGACGTACTGGGTCATTTACCTGCGTGGCGACGATCATCACTAATGGTTGTCTCAGGCAGTAAATAAAAAATCCACTTAAGAAGGTAGGTGTTACATGTCCGAGCTTAATGAAAAGTTAGCCACAGCCTGGGAAGGTTTTGCGAAAGGTGACTGGCAGAACGAAGTCAACGTACGTGACTTTATCCAGAAAAACTACACCCCATATGAAGGTGACGAATCCTTCCTGGCTGGCGCAACTGATGCGACCACCAAGCTGTGGGACAGCGTAATGGAAGGCGTTAAACAGGAAAACCGCACTCACGCGCCTGTTGATTTCGACACTTCCCTCGCATCCACCATCACTTCTCACGACGCGGGCTACATCGAGAAAGCGCTCGAGAAAATCGTTGGTCTGCAAACTGAAGCTCCGCTGAAACGTGCGATTATCCCGTTCGGCGGTATCAAAATGGTTGAAGGTTCCTGCAAAGCGTACAATCGCGAACTGGACCCGATGCTGAAAAAAATCTTCACCGAGTACCGTAAGACTCACAACCAGGGCGTATTTGATGTTTACACCAAAGACATCCTGAACTGCCGTAAATCCGGCGTGCTGACCGGTCTGCCGGATGCTTACGGCCGTGGCCGTATCATCGGTGACTACCGTCGCGTTGCGCTGTACGGTATCGACTTCCTGATGAAAGACAAATACGCTCAGTTCCAGTCTCTGCAAGAGAAACTGGAAAGCGGCGAAGATCTGGAAGCAACCATCCGTCTGCGTGAAGAAATTGCTGAACAGCATCGCGCTCTGGGTCAGATCAAAGAAATGGCAGCGAAATACGGCTGCGATATCTCTGGTCCGGCGACTACCGCTCAGGAAGCTATCCAGTGGACCTACTTCGGTTACCTGGCCGCCGTTAAATCTCAGAACGGCGCGGCAATGTCCTTCGGTCGTACTTCCAGCTTCCTGGATATCTACATCGAACGTGACCTGCAGGCGGGTAAAATCACCGAGCAAGACGCGCAGGAAATGGTTGACCACCTGGTCATGAAACTGCGTATGGTTCGCTTCCTGCGTACCCCGGAATATGATGAGCTGTTCTCCGGCGACCCGATTTGGGCAACTGAATCTATCGGTGGTATGGGCGTTGACGGCCGTACTCTGGTAACCAAAAACAGCTTCCGCTTCCTGAACACCCTGTACACCATGGGGCCGTCTCCGGAGCCGAACATCACCATCCTGTGGTCTGAAAAACTGCCGCTGAGCTTCAAGAAATTCGCCGCTAAAGTATCCATCGATACCTCTTCTCTGCAGTACGAGAACGATGACCTGATGCGTCCGGACTTCAACAACGACGACTACGCTATCGCATGCTGCGTAAGCCCGATGGTTGTTGGTAAGCAAATGCAGTTCTTCGGCGCTCGCGCTAACCTCGCGAAAACCATGCTGTATGCCATCAACGGCGGCGTTGATGAAAAACTGAAAATGCAGGTTGGTCCGAAATCTGAGCCGATCAAAGGCGACGTGCTGAACTATGACGAAGTCATGGAGCGCATGGACCACTTCATGGACTGGCTGGCTAAACAGTACGTCACCGCGCTGAACATCATCCACTACATGCACGACAAGTACAGCTACGAAGCCTCTCTGATGGCGCTGCACGACCGTGACGTTATCCGCACCATGGCGTGTGGTATCGCAGGTCTGTCCGTTGCTGCTGACTCCCTGTCTGCTATCAAATATGCGAAAGTTAAACCGATTCGTGACGAAGACGGTCTGGCTATCGACTTCGAAATCGAAGGCGAATACCCGCAGTTTGGTAACAACGATGCTCGCGTCGATGACATGGCCGTTGACCTGGTTGAACGTTTCATGAAGAAAATTCAGAAACTGCATACCTACCGCAACGCTATCCCGACTCAGTCTGTTCTGACCATCACCTCTAACGTCGTGTATGGTAAGAAAACCGGTAACACCCCAGACGGTCGTCGCGCTGGCGCGCCGTTCGGACCTGGTGCTAACCCGATGCACGGCCGTGACCAGAAAGGTGCTGTTGCCTCTCTGACTTCCGTTGCTAAACTGCCGTTTGCTTACGCTAAAGATGGTATCTCTTACACCTTCTCTATCGTACCGAACGCGCTGGGTAAAGATGACGAAGTTCGTAAGACTAACCTGGCCGGTCTGATGGATGGTTATTTCCACCACGAAGCGTCCATCGAAGGTGGTCAACATCTGAACGTGAACGTCATGAACCGCGAAATGCTGCTCGACGCGATGGAAAACCCGGAAAAATATCCGCAGCTGACCATCCGCGTATCTGGCTACGCGGTACGTTTTAACTCCCTGACTAAAGAACAGCAGCAGGACGTTATTACTCGTACCTTCACTCAGACCATGTAATTCCCTGTCTGACTGAAAAAGCGTACAATAAAGGCCCCACATCAGTGGGGCCTTTTTAACAAGTGATTCCCTGCCCCAGCCTGCTTTGCCAGTTATCTATACTTTGGGTACCTGTCAAAACAGACTTAACACAGCCGGTTTGAGCTGTGCATCACAGGCCCTGGAGGGCCGAACCCGGAGATATCACCGCAATGTCAACTATTGGTCGTATTCACTCCTTTGAATCCTGTGGCACCGTCGATGGCCCAGGCATCCGCTTTATTACCTTCTTCCAGGGCTGCCTGATGCGCTGCCTTTACTGCCATAACCGCGACACCTGGGATACCCATGGCGGTAAAGAAATCACCGTTGAAGAATTGATGAAAGAAGTGGTGACCTATCGCCACTTTATGAATGCCTCCGGCGGCGGCGTCACCGCATCCGGCGGCGAAGCGATCCTGCAGGCGGAATTTGTCCGCGACTGGTTCCGCGCCTGTAAAAAAGAAGGAATTCATACTTGCCTCGATACCAACGGATTCGTGCGCCGCTACGATCCGGTGATTGACGAGCTATTGGAGGTCACCGATCTGGTGATGCTTGATCTCAAACAGATGAACGATGAAATCCACCAGAACCTGGTCGGCGTTTCTAACCATCGTACGCTGGAATTCGCGCAGTATCTGTCAAAGAAAGGGATTAACGTATGGATCCGCTACGTTGTCGTTCCCGGCTGGTCCGATGATGACGATTCCGCTCATCGCCTGGGTGAATTTACCCGCGATATGGGCAACGTCGAGAAAATCGAACTCCTGCCCTACCATGAGCTGGGTAAACACAAATGGGTAGCGATGGGCGAAGAGTACAAGCTTGACGGCGTACACCCGCCGAAGAAAGAGACCATGGAGCGGGTGAAGGGTATCCTTGAGCAGTATGGTCATAAGGTGATGTACTAACGGCTCTATACCATAATAACGGTTGCCATTAAGCAGCCGTTATTATTATTACAGTTAACTATGCATTAGAAAGGAATCTATGCGCTTACTTATCTTCGCTCTTTCCCTGCTATCAGCCCAGTGCGTCTTTGCTGCTAGCGAGTGTGATCTCAATACCATCGTCAAAAAGGCCTGGCCAGAAGGCGTGCCGCAAGGTAAATCAATAATTATTCGCGGTGAAAGCGATAGTTATTCACCGCAGAGCGCAATTTGCCGCGTCTGGCCGGCTCATCCTGAGATCACGCTGGCGGCCATTCCGCTGATGTCTCACGAACAAACTGACTACGAACATACTGGCGATCTTGAACTTCTGGTCCTCAACTCCGCCACTCTCGAGGTGAAACAGCGGTTACGCCTCGTCGACCGTATGAATGATGATACGATTAGTATTGATAGTATTGCCCTTGATACCGCCCGCTGGAAAATCACGCCTACGCAAACCGCTTTTGGTTTACGCATTACTCTGAGGAATCCCTCCAGAGTAGCCCCTTTTAGAGAAGAGGTGTTGTGGCTGTATTCATATGATAACAATCAGATTCATAAAGTACTTGATGGCCTTGTCGTTAACAGAACACATGGTGAATGGGATGGCATGTGCGCAGGGGAATTCGATCATATTGAACGTACTCTGGTCATGGTTCCCTCATCCGGCAATGGAGGCTATGCCGATATCCGGGTAAGTGGAAGAAACGAACATACCACCAGAACCATTTCCAAAGAGAACGATTGCGAAGATATGGAAAAAACCGGCAAAGAGACATGGTTATTGCACTTTGATGGCAAACACTACCCTATTCCGAAAAAGCTAGCCCCTCTACTTGATTAACGTCGCCCAAATAAGCTGACGTTTTTCTTAGTTCGTCATGGAAGCATTGAAAATGGACATCCGGAAGATGACTATACGCCTGTTAGTTTCAACAACATTCTTACTGGCATCGCAGTGCATTTTTGCCGCCAGCAGCTGTGATATCAATGCCATCATTAAACAGGTATGGCCTGATGCTCAGCCGACTGAGCAGGGGGTCATCACACCGGCAGAGCAATTTATCAAAACACAAAATGGCTCGCCTTTTAGCGCTATTTGTCGCATCTGGCCTGCTCATCCCGAGCTCACGCTGGCCGCCGTTCCGCTAATGGAGCCAGAACAGCGCGACCATAACCATAATGCCGATCTCGAGCTGCTGGTACTTGATACTGCAACTCTTGAAGTTAAGCAACGTTTACATCTTCCCGAACGTATGAACGATGACGCGATCTATATTAGCGATCTTGCTATTGATACCGCGCGCTGGAAGATAGCGCCAGAGCAAACTGCGTTTGGATTGCGCATACAGAAAACCGGAAGTTCTCGCGTTAATCCCATTAGTGAAGAGGCGCTATGGCTTTATACACTCGATCGCGGCCAGCTTCGCGTAGTGCTGGACGGCATAGTGCTAAAATATAGCGTCGGGGAATTGGATGGCAACTGCGCCGAGGAATTTACGAATATCATACGCACGCTGGCAATGGGCGCCACAAAACATCATGGCTTTAGCGACATAAAAGTCAGCGAAAAGAATGTCGCCTCAACGGCCTGGCTGGACGAAAATAACGAGTGCAGGTCGAAAGATATTCCGACGCAAAAAACATGGACGCTGCAATACGATGGTAAGCAATATCGCGTTCCAGCTAAGTTACACCCAATACAGTAGCTATATTGTTATATTCACGATTGCACGCATCGATGGGGCCCTCCCATCGATGCCCTGAGGGTATCAGGCGTGTGCCACCGGCGTCGGGTGATGTCCGGCTTTGCGCAGCAGCGTCAGCAGGTAAATAAACGATACGCTGGCGATCATAATAAACAGTAGGTTATCAGAGAAGTTCTGCATCAGCATTGCCGTCAGGGTCGGCCCCAGCAGGCTGCCGATGGTATAACTCATCAGCAGCGCCTGGTTCATCGCCACCAGTTGATGGTGTTCAACCTTCTCGCAGGCCCAGGCCATCGCCACCGGATACAAAGTAAAACCGGATGCGCCGAGCACAAAAAGCGCCGGCGCCATTGCCGCCTGGCTGAGCATCGCCAGACAGCCCAGAATCACCACAAAGACCTGAACGCGCAACACCAGAAGACGGCCATAGCGGTCAGCCAAACGCCCTACCGGCCACTGCCCAAGGATCCCGGCGCTGACCATCACCGCCATCCAGAAACCAATACCGGAATCGCTGACGCCCTGATGGTTCAGCCACAGCGGCATCAGGCCGTATAGTGAACCGAGTACAATACCGGATATAATGCAGCCATTCACACCGTGGCGAGCCTGACGCAGCTTCAGCATCGGCCAGATACGTACCGTTTCATGCGGCTCGTCGGCCTGGCTCATGATACGCGTAAACAGCAGCGGCAGGATCGCCGCCAGCGCCAGGCCGGTAACCCACGGCAACACGCTCATTAAATCGGTCGGTAATTTACTTACCATCAGTTGACCCAACACGGTACCGACGTAATAGACCATCATGTACGCCGCCAGCAGCCTACCACGGCTGCGGGAAGTACCGCTGCACACCAGCGCGCTTTCCACCACCACCCAGATCATCGCGCAGCCCACGCCGGCGATAAAACGCCAGCTCAGCCATGTCCAGAAACCGAGTGTAATACCCAGGCCAACGCAGCCGACGGCAAAAATCAATGACGCCAGGTAATAGCTACGATTAAACCCCAGACGTTTAATGACCCAACCGGCAAATAAGGTTCCCACCAGGTTACCGGTGAAATAAGAGGAGCCGACCATCCCAACCTGCCAGGTTGGCATATTTTCATGGGCGAGCCAGAGCGGGACAAGCGTATTTAAAACCGCGATTGCCAGCGTCAACAGAAGCAGGCCACAGAGCAACATTTGCACTGGGCGAGTGTAGATGGTCATGGGTGTTAACCGTGAGGAAGTTCAGATTTCGTGCGCATCATGACACCGCTGTAAACATTGTCAATCCGCCAGAATTCAGGCCTGACGCGGTTTTCAGGGCAACGATAGAAGTTTTTTATCCAGCGCAACGGCAACGGAATTATTCTTTATATTATTCCATTGTTTTTATTAATTTATTGGAAAACCAGGAAGGAAATATCAGTAGAAAAATTTCATCAATCAACCGCATTTTTTAATCACGCCGAAATAGGCTTCCGGCGTGATTTCACGTTATTAACTGGCGATAGCCATACCGACGGTCATATGTAGACCATAGAATACGCCGCGGCCAATCATCTCGCCGACCAGCACCAGCACAAACGCCAGCCCCAGCAGCGGCAATGCGGGTTGATAACCTTTAAGCTGCGGTACAATCCAGCAGACCAACGCCAGCACTAACGCGACCGTCCTCCATGCCATTAAAGAACCGTAATTCGGCACCAGCGCCGAAGCCTGCTGAATCGAACTATGGATCGTCGCCAACTCGCTGCCCTGAATCAACGCGACGGTCACGCTAATCACCAACGCCACCAGCATAATCACCGGCAATAAACGCATTGCCCAACCGTCCACACCCGCGACACGCAGCAGCAGGTAGCCCAACAGCGGCCCGCCGATAAACACGGTCAGGAAGAAGTTGAGCGGCGTCCAGATGGTATACCAGGTGGGTACGGTATCGATGGTGTTATACACGCGGATCATCATCCAGACAAAGATGACGCCGAGGATCATGGTGACGACCAGCCACAGATTGCGCAGCACAGACGGCAGTTTGTTTACCACCGCCAGCAGCCAGCCAATCCCGCCGACGGCAAAGAAAAGCGCGCCGCTGGCGATTTCATTGCTTAACGAGGATGCGCCAACGCGGTTCAGCGAATTAAACGCGCGCATTGGAGAACCAAGGTGCATGGTGGAGGCAATAAAACCGATCCCCATTAGCACCCACAGCCCGAACATGCTCATTACCACCCGCCGCTGCCGCTCGCGCGAAAGTTCGCCCTTCATCAACGCCAGCGCGAGAACGATAAAGCCCCCGGCGACGCACTGCCCGAAGACCGTGAAAATCATCAGCGGCCATTCATGCCATCCATTTCCCATTTTAGACCTCCTTCGGATTGGCCAGATAGCCAGTGGTATCGCCGCACGGACGGCTGTTGGCGTTTGGTTTTATCACAATGCTCGGCCTGGTGAAGTGCGCTGACGGCAGCGGCGCCACGGCGGCCAGTTGGCCGTGCTTTTCACGCAGTTCGGCAATCGGCCCGAAGTCCAGCGCCCGCAGCGGGCAGGACTCGACGCAAATCGGCTTTTTGCCTTGTGCCACACGCTCGTGACAGCCATCGCATTTGGTCATATGCCCTTTAGCGGCGTTGTACTGCGGCGCGCCGTACGGGCAGGCCATATGGCAGTAGCGACAACCAATGCACACCTCTTCATTGACCACCACAAAACCATCTTCGCGCTTGTGCATTGCCCCGCTCGGGCAGACCTTGGTGCACGCCGGGTCTTCGCAGTGGTTACAGGCGATAGAGAGGTAGTAGGCAAAAACGTTCTGATTCCAGACGCCGTTGTCCTCCTGCCAGTCGCCGCCGGCATACTCGTAGATACGACGGAAGCTGACGTCCGGCGTCAGGTTCTTGTAGTCTTTACAGGCCAGCTCGCAGGTTTTGCAACCGGTGCAACGGGCGGAATCGATAAAAAATCCATACTGAGTTGTCATCGGTTACTCCTTACAGCTTTTCAACCTGGACGAGGTTGGTATGCGATGGGTTGCCTTTCGCCAACGGCGACGGTCGTTGGGTGGTCAGCACGTTAATGCTGCCGGCCTGATCCACGCGTGAGGCATCCGGGTTATACCAGGCGCCCTCGCCCAGCGCGACGACGCCCGGCATCATTCGCGGCGTCACTTTCGCTTCGATATGCACTTCACCGCGGTCGTTGAAAATGCGAATGCGATCGCCGTTGGCGATGCCGCGCTTCTGCGCATCGATCGGGTTAATCCACATCTCCTGACGGCAGGCTGCCTGCAGGACATCAACGTTGCCATACGTTGAGTGGACGCGAGATTTATAGTGGAACCCCGTCAGCTGTAGCGGATATTTAGCGGTCAACGGATCGTTGTAGTTTTCAAAACCTGGGGTGTAGATCGGCAGCGGATCGATCACATCGCCTTCAGGCAGTTCCCAGGTCGCGGCGATTTTGGCAAGCTCCTGGGAGTAGATTTCGATTTTGCCCGATGGCGTGGTCAGCGGATTGGCCTGCGGATCGTCACGGAAGGCTTTATACGCCACATGATGACCTTGCGGGTCACGCTGCTTGAAGATGCCCTGCTGGCGGAAAGTATCAAAATCCGGCAGTTCGGGAATCGCTTTACGCGACTGCTCATACAAATAGCGCATCCAGCCTTCCTGAGTGCGCCCTTCGGTAAACTTCTCCGCCACCCCCATACGTTTCGCCAACTCGGTGGTCATCTCATAGATAGTTTTGCATTCGAAACGCGGTTTAATAGCCTGGTCGGCAAAGATGACGTAAGACATATTGCCGCAGGAGGCATCCAGCGCGAAGTCCATCTGCTCCGAGGCGGTACAGTCCGGTAGCAGAATATCGGCGTATTTCGCAGACGACGTCATGTGGCAGTCGATTACCACGATCATTTCGCACTTCTTGTCGTCCTGCAGAATTTCGTGGGTGCGGTTGATCTCAGAGTGTTGGTTGATAAGGCAGTTACCCGCGTAGTTCCAGATCATTTTGATCGGCACGTCGAGCTTATCTTTGCCGCGTACGCCATCACGCAGCGCGGTCATTTCCGGACCGCGTTCAATCACGTCGGTCCACATAAACATGGAGATGCTGGTCTCTACCGGGTTTTCCAGCGTCGGCATGCGTTCGAAAGGCAAGCTATATGAACCTTCACGCGCACCGCTATTACCGCCATTGATCCCAACGTTGCCGGTCAGAATGGCGAGCATAGAGATGGCGCGGGTGGCGATTTCGCCGTTGGCGTGACGCTGAGGTCCCCAGCCCTGGCTGATATACGCCGGTTTCGCCGTCGCAATCTCACGGGCCAGCTTCACAATGCGCTCACGCGGGATCCCGGTAATAGTGGATGCCCACTCCGGCGTTTTAGCGATACCGTCGGAGCCCTGACCAAGAATGTAAGCTTTATAATGCCCATTAGCCGGCGCATCGGCAGGTAAGGTTTTCTCGTCGTAGCCGACGCAGTATTTATCGAGGAAGTGTTGATCGACCAGATTTTCAGTAATCATCACCCATGCCAGCGCTGAAATGAGCGCCGCGTCGGTTCCCGGACGAATCGGGATCCATTCATCTTCACGCCCGGCGCCGGTGTCGGTATAGCGCGGATCGATAATGATCATGCGGGCGTTGGATTTCTGCCGCGCCTGCTCAAGGTAGTAAGTGACCCCGCCGCCGCTCATTCGCGTTTCGCCAGGGTTATTGCCGAACAGCACCACCAACTGACTGTTTTCGATATCTGACGGACTGTTACCGTCTGCCCAACCGCCATAGGTGTAATTCAACCCTGCCGCAATCTGCGCCGATGAATAGTCGCCATAATGATTGAGATAGCCGCCGCAGCAGTTCATCAGACGTGCAATCAGGGTTTTACCCGGCGGCCAGGAACGAGTCAGAGTCCCGCCGAGCGTCCCAGTTCCGTAGTTCAGATAGATAGATTCGTTGCCATAATCTTTAATCAGGCGCTGCATATTGCTGGCGATAGTATCGAACGCCTCTTCCCAGCTAATTTGTTCGAATTTTCCTTCACCGCGTTTGCCAACGCGCTTCATCGGATATTTCAGCCGGTCAGGGTTATAGACGCGGCGGCGCATAGAGCGGCCGCGCAGACAGGCGCGGACCTGATGCAGGCCGTCGTAGTTATCGTCACCGGTATTATCGGTTTCTACGTACTTAATCGCGCCGTCAACCACGTGCATACGCAGCGGACAACGACTTCCGCAGTTTACGGTGCAGGCGCTCCAGACGACCTTCTCATTTTCCGGGGCCAACGTATCAGCGGCGTGCGCAATACGCGTAAAGGGCAAGGTCAATGCGTTGCTGGCCATCGCCAGGCCGCCTATCGCCGTGGTTTTCATTAAACCACGTCGGCTAACTTCGGCAGCCAGTAAAGCATCGGGGGCTTTGATTTTCATAGATACTCGCTTTGGTTGCTCACAATAAGCTGACAATCGTTATATAATTTTATATATATCGGATTTTATTGGCTTTTTATGCTGTATTAATCCAAAGGGAGTATCACCGGATTCACTGAATGGATTATTGCCCGGTATCAATAAGGATATAAAAAAAGCGCCCGCAGGCGCTTTTAAGGAAAGAGCAGAAAAGATTAACCGATATATTCGAGGCCGCGCATATACGGGCGCAGAACTTCCGGGATCTCGATACGGCCATCGGCCTGCTGATAGTTTTCCATCACCGCAACCAGCGTACGGCCAACCGCCAGACCAGAACCATTCAGAGTATGAACGAGACGAGTCTTTTTGTCGGACTTGCTGCGGCAACGCGCCTGCATACGACGCGCCTGGAAATCCCAGACGTTGGAGCAGGAAGAAATTTCGCGATAGGTATCCTGCGCCGGAACCCACACTTCGAGGTCATAGGTTTTACAGGCGCTGAAGCCCATATCGCCGGTGCACAGCGCTACCTTACGGTACGGCAGACCCAGCAGTTGCAGAACCTTCTCAGCGTGGCCGGTCATCTCTTCCAGCGCCGCCATGGAGTCTTCCGGACGTACGATCTGCACCATTTCAACTTTGTCGAACTGGTGCATACGGATCAGACCGCGAGTATCACGACCATAGGAACCCGCTTCAGAACGGAAGCACGGCGTATGGGCGGTCATTTTGATCGGCAGATCGTCTTCGTCGATGATTTCGTCGCGGACCAGGTTAGTCAGCGGCACTTCGGCGGTCGGAATCAACGCGTAGTTGCTGCTATCGGCTTCTTCTTCCAGCGGACGAGTATGGAACAGGTCGCCGGCGAATTTCGGCAACTGGCCAGTACCATACAGCGTGTCCTGGTTCACCAGATACGGAACATAGTTTTCACTATAGCCGTGCTGTTCGGTGTGCAGATCCAGCATGAACTGCGCCAGTGCGCGGTGCAGGCGGGCCAGTTGGCCTTTCATCACCACGAAACGGGAACCGGTCAGCTTAACGGCGGCGGCGAAGTCCAGACCGCCATGCATTTCGCCCAGCGTAACGTGGTCGCGCACCTCGAAATCGAACTGGCGCGGCGTACCCCAGCGGCTGACTTCAACGTTGTCGTTTTCGTCGCGGCCAACCGGCACGTCATCGTGAGGAATATTCGGGATCGCCAGCGCGATATCGCGAATTTCCGCCAGCAGCGTTTCCAGCTCGGACTTTGCGGCATCCAGCTGTTCGCCAAGTTTGTTCACTTCCAGGCGTAATGGCTCGATATCTTCCCCGCGCGCTTTCGCCTGGCCAATGGATTTCGATCGGGAGTTACGCTCCGCCTGCAGGTTTTCGGTTTGAACCTGCAGAACTTTACGACGCTCTTCAAGAGCGCGCAGTTTATCTACATCCAGCTTAAAGCCCCGGCGTGCCAGTTTTTCTGCGACTGCGTCTGGCTCGGTACGCAGCAGATTGGGATCGAGCATGCTTATCCTGTGCTTATCGAATTTAAATAGGAAAAGTGGCCGCAAACTACGGCCACGGAAATATAGGTAATAACCTTACCGCAACGCCACAATTAGCGGTAGCGTTTTATCTGGCTATTTTGATCCAGTTCGGCAAGCCAGGCGAGCTTTTCAGCGATTTTGCCCTCGAGCCCCCTGTTTGTTGGCTGATAATAGCGCGTTTGCGCCATTTCCTGCGGGAAATACTGCTCGCCGGCGGCGTAGGCGTTAGGCTCATCGTGCGCGTAGCGGTATTCCTGACCATAGCCCATCTCTTTCATGAGTTTGGTCGGCGCATTGCGTAAATGAACCGGCACGTCGTAATCAGGGCGATCGCGGGCGTCGGCCAGCGCGGCCTTAAAGGCGGTGTACACCGCATTACTCTTCGGCGCGCAGGCCAGATAAACAATCGCCTGAGCGATAGCCCGTTCGCCTTCCGCCGGCCCGACGCGGGTAAAACAATCCCACGCGGAAATGGCCACCTGCATGGCGCGAGGATCGGCGTTACCGACATCCTCAGACGCGATAGCCAGACAACGGCGCGCAACATACAGCGGGTCGCCGCCCGCGGTAATGATCCGTGCGTACCAGTACAGCGCCGCATCCGGCGCGCTTCCGCGCACGGACTTATGTAGCGCGGAGATAAGATCGTAAAAACGGTCGCCTTTATTATCAAAACGCGCGCTACGCTCGCCGGCAATTTCGGTAAGCAACTCTGCCTTCAGCACTCGCTTGCCCGAATCATCGTTTTCAGCCATATCGGCCATCATTTCCAGCGTATTCAACGCCCGGCGCGCGTCGCCGTTAACCAGTTCGGCAATCGCCTTGCGGGTTTCATCCGGCAGGACAATATCCTGTCCGCCGTAACCTCGCGCTTTGTCGCTCATCGCCTGGTTGAGCACCTGCTCGATATCGTCCGTGGTCAGTGATTTGAGCAAATAGACGCGAGCGCGGGAGAGCAAAGCGGAATTAAGTTCAAATGACGGATTTTCGGTCGTCGCGCCAATAAAAGTAATAGTGCCGTCTTCGATGTGCGGCAGAAAGGCGTCCTGCTGACTTTTATTGAAACGATGCACTTCATCAACAAACAGGATAGTGCGTCGGCCGGCGTTGCGGTTTTGCCGCGCGCGCTCGATAGCTTCGCGGATCTCTTTGACGCCAGAGGTGACAGCCGAGATACGTTCAACATCGGCATTAGCATAGCGGGCGATCACTTCCGCAAGGGTAGTTTTACCGGTGCCCGGCGGCCCCCACAGGATCATCGAGTGCAGATGCCCGGCCTCAATCGCCCGCGGCAGCGGTTTGCCCGGCGCCAGCAGGTGCTGCTGGCCAATGTACTGCGCTAAATTTTCTGGCCGCATACGGGCGGCCAGAGGTTGAAATGCATTATCGGAAAAATCGAGCGAAAAGTTGCTCACATTCGCCTCTACTTACGTTGATCGTCCACCGTCACCCCTTGCGGCGGCGTAAAAGTGAACTTAGATGCATCGACGGCGCCATTCTGCTGCGACTTCAGCTGATAGCTGCTGCGCTGGTCGTCCTGCTCAACGGCGCTGAACTGATGGATAGTGCCGTCACGACCGACATTGATCGTGAACTGCTTCAGATTGCCGTTACCGCTTTTTGGCGTCAGCACAAAATCATCGCCGTTTTGCTTGATATTATATTGCTGCCAGTCCGCTGACTGGTTGCGGGCGATCAGCATGAACGGCGTGTTGCTGGTCGCGTTTTTCAGCCAGGTCGCGGTTGCCTGCTCGACAAACGGGTTGTAGAACCACAGCGTTTTCCCATCCGACACCAGAATGCTTTCATCCGGCTGGGTCATATGCCAGTTGAACAGATTCGGGCGTTTCACCCACAAATCGCCCTGCCCGTCCTGCACGGCATTACCGCTTGCGTCGGTTACTTTCTGAGTGAAGCTGGCATGGAAGCTGCTGACTTTATCCAGACGGCTTTTTAAGTCGCCGGCAGCGTCTGCCCAAACCTGGCTTACCACGAAGCCAGACAATAATGCACAGGTGATGGCAAGTTTCTTCATTGTTGATCCTTATTGTGCGTCACTCCCGACGCGGGAGCCTGTTCTGTCTCTACTGTAGAGCCGTTGATAGCAACGGAATAGCAGAACAGGCTGATTTTGCGCTTATTTACCGAACTTTGCACTTACTCGAAGGGTGGCGGCGCCAGGACTTCACGGTTACCGTTATGGCCCTGCTCGCTGACGATCCCCTGAGCTTCCATCTGCTCAATGATGCGCGCCGCGCGGTTATAGCCGATGCGGAACTGACGCTGCACCCCGGAGATCGAGGCTTTGCGCTTCTCGGTCACGAAGTTGACAGCCTGGTCGAACAGCGGATCCAGCTCTTCGCCGCCATCAAAGCCGCCACTACCGCCTTCGCTTTCGCTGTCGGAGGTAATGCCGTCAACATACTGCGGACGACCGCGCGCTTTCCAGTCCTGCACCACGGCGTGTACTTCCTGGTCACGGACAAACGCGCCATGCACACGAACCGGCATCGTGGAGTTTGGCCCGGAATAGAGCATATCACCCATGCCCAGCAGCGATTCTGCGCCGCCCTGGTCAAGGATGGTGCGCGAGTCAATCTTGCTTGATACGGTAAAGGCGATACGCGTCGGGATGTTGGCCTTGATAAGACCGGTAATCACGTCAACCGACGGACGCTGGGTCGCCAGCACCAGGTGAATGCCCGCCGCGCGCGCTTTCTGCGCCAGACGCGCAATCAGCTCTTCTACCTTCTTACCGACGGTCATCATCAGATCGGCGAATTCATCCACCAGCACCACGATATACGGCAGTTTTTCCAGCACCGGATGTACGGCATCCATGCTGTCGCCCGGTTTCCAGTACGGATCCGGGATCGGACGTCCCATGCGCGCGGCCTCAGCGATCTTCTCGTTGTAGCCCGCCAGATTACGCACGCCCAGCGCCGACATCAGCTTATAACGGCGCTCCATTTCATTGACGCTCCAGCGCAGCGCATTGGCAGCGTCTTTCATGTCGGTGACCACTTCCGTCAGCAGATGCGGGATACCTTCGTACACCGACAACTCAAGCATTTTCGGGTCGATCATGATGAAACGAACGTCTTCCGGCTGCGCTTTGTAGAGCATGCTGAGAATCATGGCGTTCACGCCGACCGATTTACCAGAACCGGTGGTACCGGCAACCAGCAGATGCGGCATTTTCGCCAGATCGGCCACCACCGGATCGCCGGCGATATCTTTGCCCAGCACCACGGTAAGCGGCGATGGGTTCTCGCGGAATTTCGGGCAATCGAGCACTTCGCGCAGGTATACGGTCTGGCGTTTTTTGTTCGGTAATTCCAGGCCAACATAAGGTTTCCCCGGAATGACTTCTACCACGCGCACCGCCACGGTCGACAGCGAACGCGCAAGGTCGCGCGACAGGTTAGAGATACGCGCGGCCTTCACCCCCGGCGCAAGATTCAGCTCAAAACGGGTGATCACCGGGCCCGGCGAGTAGTTCACCACATCCGCTTTAATGCGGAAATCGGCGAGGCGCGCTTCGACCAGGCGCGCCATCTGCTCAAGCGCAAAGGTATCGACAGGTTCAACTTCGCTCGGCGGCGGCGTCAGGAGATCTAGCGACGGCAACGGCGTTGTTGGTCTTTGTAGCGGACGGCTGTCGCCATTACGCATCAGCAATGGATGAATAAGGCTCTCCTGCGGCTGCGGCGCGGGCGGCTGATAACCCTGCGGCGCAACCGGCTGTTGCTGCTGCATTGGCTGTTGAGCCGTCTGATAAGCCTGCGGCTGCGGCGCTACCGGCTGATGGTGTACGGGCTGCTGCGCAGGTTGATAACCCTGCTGCGGCGCGGCTGCCGGTTGTTGATAATGCTGAGCCGGTTGCTGGGGCTGTACTTCCGGCGTCGGCGTAAACAGCGGCTCGCTCGGACCATCATTGACCAGCGTTTTCATCGGCGAGAACTCATAGTCCGCCGGTGAGAAGGGATTAGCTCCCGGCGGCTGCTCGCTGGCATAGCGCTGTTGCTGAGTGGCGGCAAACTGGCGCGCCAGTTCCGCTTCAGCGGCAGCGTCTTCGTCCTGCTCATCGCTTTCTGACTCATAGGACTCGCCATAGCGCTGTTGCTGGGTTGCGGCAAACTGACGAGCCAGCTCGTCCTGTTCCAGCGCATCGGCTTCTTCGTCGCTCAACGGTTCATTATCGTAATGATGTTCAAGCTCGGCCCGACGCGCGCGCTCTTCAGCAATACGCTGAGACGGCAGCTTAATGCCATAGGAAGCCAGTTCCCGACGAGTCGGTACGCGGACGCGATTCGGACGCGGCAGTTTCGGACCGATGCCCTCTTTTACCTGTACCCGCGGGCCGCTGGATGCCGGGCTGAAAACGGGCGCTGCGTCAGCGACGGTTGACGCCACTGAGGCGGCCGCGGCTGCGCTTCCAGAAGTCGTGGCCTGATGAACGCCAGCGGCGACGGCTGTCACGGCGGCGGCCTCAACGGATGGCATGGATGGAGCAGTCGGAGTGGTTATCGGTTTGGTCGCCACCGGGCTCGCTGGTTCAGGGATTGGCTGGTACCAGGACTCCAGCAACTCGCGTTCGCGCGCGCGTTTCTCTTCAACTTCCTCGAAGTAATACATCGGCGGGCGTTTAGTTTCTTCCTGCGGCGCTTCAGGCTCAGCGGCAGGCGCCGGTTCCTGATGGTAAACAGGCTGCTGCTGCGGCGCGTATTCAGGCTGATACACCGGCTGCTGCGGATGCGCGGCTTC
>NZ_JBEAIO010000003.1:0-261523 GCF_040065095.1 Klebsiella sp. CN_Kp091
TGCAAAAAAGCCTGCTCGTTGAGCAGGCTTTCGAATTTGGTCGGTGATAGAGGATTCGAACCTCCGACCCCTTCGTCCCGAACGAAGTGCGCTACCAGGCTGCGCCAATCACCGAATGCGGGGCGCATCTTACTGCTGGGATGCACACCCGTCAATGCCTTATTAGCAAAAAATCAATCAAGCGACGAAAAACTCAGCAACTTATCGCTCGCTTCGCTTTTTCAGTTTCTTCAATGACACTTCGCCTCAAACTCTTTGCGGTGTTCCGATACCGTGCAGGTTACCGTTTGTCCCATATATTGCGTCCCTGCAGGCTTAAATTCAAAACTGCCCAGCAGCATGGTCAATTGCCCTAGCCCAGGACAATCCTGCCGATGCATCATAATGTCTGGACGAGAATCACCGCTAATCGAACGGGCAATATCCGAATAAGCGAGTGAATCCGCTAACTTATTCGCACAGAACTGGAGCTCGCTTTGCGCCATCAGCGCAACCTGTCCCGTTAAATCAGCATGATTATCGATTAATAACTGGCGTATTTCTCCGCTACGGCTATATCCTATCGCCGTATATCCCGCTTTGTTTTTAAGATTGACGTTAGCACCAGCGGCAAGCAGGGCAACAACGCTCGATTTTTTCTCCATTTTCACGGCCATCATCAACGCGGTGAAATCTTTTGAAGAGAGAAAATCAACCTTTGCCCCTCGCTCCACCAGCGCTGAAATTACAGCTGGCGCGCCATAGGCGGAGGCAATCTGCAAGGGTGTCAACCCATCGCGGTTGGTTTGATCGACATCCAGCCCCGGTAACGCCAGCATGTTTATCAGTGTAGGGTCAGTGCTTACCGCAGCCAGCATCAGAGGCGAAGTTCCTTCGTTGTCCGCCTTGTTCACATCCGCGCCAGCATCTGTTAACGCTTTAATCACCGACGCTGAACGATTGTGGTTAATCGCCTGGTAAAACGCCGTCTCGCCATCATTATTGACCGCATTCACATCCGCTCCGGACTTTAAAAGCAGTGCGACGATCTCCTCACCATTTTTCTTCAATATACCGGGCGCGGCTTTTAAGGCCATATCTTCGGTCATCAGCGCGCTACCGTTTCTGGCCAGCGACCGCTCCGCTGTCGCTGCGACTATTTTATCAAGCACGCTCTCTTCTTCTTGAGGGGCGCCCGGTTTTTTCAACTCGATAATATGCAGATAGTCATCCTTGACCTCCTCACCATCAGAAATAGCAGACATCAGTGCCGTATTCTTGTTTCGGGTAACCAGATTCACATCCGCTTTTGCATGAATCAAATCGGAGATAATGGCAGCTTCACTTCCCCTTGCTGAAGCCAGCATAAGAGCCGATGTACCGGCTCGAGTCTGGATATTTGGTTTAGCATGATGCTTCAGCAGCAGTTCAACGACTTCCCGGCGATTTTCTGCAGCCGCCACCATTAACCCGGTAATGCCTGCTTTGCTTTTACCATTAACATCAATGCCGTTATTCAGCATGGTTTCAACATTTACGACGCTGTCGTATTTACAGGCCAGCAGAAACGACAGGGTTTCCTCCTCTGACTGACAACCAGCCAGTAAAAACAAAAATAACAGGCTCAAACACTTAATGAGGTTCATTCTTTCTCTCCATGAAAGCACGAGCACAGGGTGGAACGAGAGAAACAGGAAAGGAACAGCGAGGAGAAACAGCCTGGTAAACGCGTCCATTGTGCGAAATAAAAAATCCCTCACACGGCACAAGCCTTGTGAGGGATTAACTTATCCTGGTCTCAGGAAACGAAAACAGACCCGAGATTCTGAAAATAGACCGTACGTCTTACTTTTTCCGACACCAATTGTTGTTTTCATTGATCCCGCCATCCGGCGAGGTATAACCAAGACAACCCATAATGGTGTCATACAGCTCAACGTGACGGTGCGGAGCCTTCGTCGCCGCCTGCTGCTTGAGACGCGCAAAGGAGGCGGCATGGTCCGGGTTCGCCAGATATTTATCCGACATCCAGACCATCATCGGCACGCGGAACTGCTCCGGCGGCGCCATCATGCGCGGCGTACCGTGCAGATGTTCGTGTTCATTAATCGACTCGCCGTGATCGGCGGCGTAGAACACGATAGCCTTTTTATCCCGCAGTTGGTCCAGCACGCTGACGATAAAGTGATCCACGTAGGTGACGCTGTTATCGTAGGAGTTAATCAACTCGGCCTTCGAGCATTTGCTGTCCACGCCGATACACTCCGGTTTCCATTGCGCGAAGCTGCGCGGATAACGCTGGGTGTAGTTAAAGTGCGATCCCTTGGTATGCAGGATAATCAAGCGCTTGCCATCAGGATTTTGCTCCATGCCGCGCTTCATTTCATCGACCAGCAGCATATCATCCACGTTCTTGCCGCGATTGCGCGGCTCGGCGCCGATCTGCTCGCGATAGGCGATATTGTTGGCCATCGTATTGCTGTAGAACCACATCTCACTCTGCATGGCGTACAGGTCGCCTGCAAAGCCCAGCTGATGCAGTACGGCAAACACATTCTGCTCTTTCAGCGTCCGTTGCGGATTATCATCCGCCCCGCCCTCGCGTACGAACATACAGCGCAACGATAACTTGGTGGCGGTATCGCAAGAGGTGCCGCGGAAGGCGACAAGATTCTTCTCCTGCGCCAGCTTCGGCGTGGTATTACGGTTATAGCCGAGAATACCCATATGATCCCAGCGGGTGGTCTCGCCGATAATAAACACCACGTAAGTATCATCAAGATCCTGCGGCGCCACATAGGTAAATTTTTTCGCTGGGTTAATCAGCGACTTATTATCAGACGATTCATCCACCTGCGCCCAGGCGTACAGCCCAAGCGCCGACAGCCAGTTCGAAGGCAGATACGAGTTGGCAATGACGCCGCCGTAGCTTGGCATATCGACTTCAGAGTTACGCTCGATATCATGCTGACGTAGCTCAAGCAGGCGAATCGGCCCCCAGACCATCAGCCCGGCCAGTACGACTATCAGGATATTTTTCACCCGCTGACCCGGCGTTTTGACCTGTTGCAGCAGCGTCTTACGGCAGCGGTTGCTCCAGATAAGAAGGAGCGGCAAAACGCTAACCGCGGCCAGCCACAGGATCAGATGCCAGCCGATAACCTCTTTCGACAGGTCAATATCGGTGGTCATCACCGAAGCGATTATGCCGTAGCCAATGACCACATTAAGGAAAGTCATGTAATAACTTGCCCCAGCGGAAAACAACACCACCAGCGTAGCTAAGATGCGCCAGACCCGGCGACCAAATAACGAGAGCAGACGCAGCAGGAAGAAGGTGACCAGCACCGTCGCCACCAGTTCCACCACTCCGGACAACCCTTTCCAGACGGTAAACTCTTGAGCGTAACCATCGAAACGACGGAAAAACACCGCGGCGTTCATAAACCAGCCGATGTACAGCGCAAGCCAAAAACTCAGCTTCTGCTGTGACATCGTTTTAATGTATTTCATGCAAGCAAACCTGGGAAACGAAGAGATAAAACCGCCCTGATTAAAACGATATAAACAGGAAGATTAATTAAGTGCGTCTGGGTTGGTTATCGGAAACCTCTACAAAGCGCGCTAAGTAGACCACAGCAAATGGCAAAAGTATCCGCGAGGAATGTGATTCAGCCAGATATTTACAAAATATCTGGCTGGCAAGGCATTATTAGCTTAGGAAAGGTGACGCTATCAGGCGTGCGCCTGGTGGTAAATTTCGCTTTTCGGCTGGCGAATTGTGGTGGAAAGCGCCAGTGACAAAATCAGCAGAGCGAAGATGACACAGAAGGTGACATAGAAGCCGCCGAACACGGAGGCAATCAGCGAACCGCAAATACTACCGATACCGAAGCCGAGATAAATCACACCGTAGTTTTTCGCCAGGTTATTGAGGCCAAAGAACTCGCTTACCAGCGAAGGGAAGACGGTAATGGTGCCGCCGAAGTTAAAGGCCACACAGGCAATCGCCGCAAAGAAGGTCATCGCATTTAGTGGCGCGAACAGCAGGGCCGCCATACCGACCAGGGAGACCACCTGACCGATGGTAATCACGCGGATACGGGAGATCTTATCAGACAGGATGCCCAGCACCAGGCGGCCGCTCAGGTTGGCGATAGAAATCACGGTAACCGCATTCGCCGCCGTCGCCACATCGAGGTGCACCATACCCTGGGCGATATCTTTTGCTACGCCAATCACATACAGTCCGCTCATGCAGGCCGTCAGGAACATCACCGCCAGCATCCAGTACTGCGGTTTACGCATGGATTCAGCGAGGGTGAAATCATTTTCGACGACGCCGTTAGCGGTGGTTGTCGCGGGATGATTCGGCGCATCTTTCATCAGGGTGGCGCCAAAGACGATCATCACCAGTACGATAGCGCCCCAGATAACAAAGGTTTTTTCCAGCCCGACCGTCGCCAACAGGTGGCTATCGATAAATTTAAAACCGAGGCTGCCAAGGCCATAAGCGCCAATCGAGAAGGCGGAAATCAGACCTTTACGCTCCGGGAACCACTTCACGCAGTTCGACAACGTCAGCAGATAGCCCGCGCCGTCCGCCAGACCGACCAGCAGGCCGGCGCTCAGCCACAGCATCATCAGGCTGTTGGCATGGGCCGTGAGGAAAAACCCGACGCCAAGCAGGATACCGGATGCCATGGTGACGCGTTTCACGCCAAAGCGTTCCTGCAATTTACCGGCAACGGAAGAGGATAACGCCAGCCCAAGACTTAACAGGCCGAAGGAAAATGCCACCTGGCTTACTGGCTCGTCCAGTTTGCTGGCCAGAGAACTATTAAACAAACTCCATGTATAAACCGATCCCAGTGCGAATTGCGTAATGATCGTGCCAATCAGCGTGAGCCAACGGGTATATTGAGTGTTTGCAGCGTTCATAGCAGATGTCCTGAAGGATTAACTGCCGCCACAATAACCAAATCCCCAAATCCGGTGGGGGAAAACGGCATGAACTGCCATCAACGAGGAATGAAATGCATTTATGGCGGAATGAATGACATTGCAAAACATTCATTCCCTAAATTTTACCTAAAAAGTTAGTGTGCGCTATCTCACAGAAACGCGCCGTTACTGAGATTTAACAGTAACGACTGAGTTTCAAATGCGTAACAAAACAGGTTAGAAATTGGCGCTGACGCCCATCAGATATAGCGTGTTTTCACCCGACGGCACATTATCCGCCTGCGAAAGTGTGGCCCATGCCGCCAGATGAGAACCAAGCGGCATATCGGCGCCCAGCGTCACATCGCCCCAGCTACCGTCTTTGCCGCGGCTAATCGACGCATTGTTATCGATAGAGATAGACTGGTTATAGCTCACCTGCGCCCATGGATGCACGCCCCACAGCTGCTGATAATCCATACGCCAGCCGAGCGTGTTGACGTAAATACTTTCGCCCGCGCGACGCGTCGCTGGCGGCGGGTTGAGATCGCTACGCAAGCTGGCGACCGGCCCGGAGGTCACGCCGCTGGCCAGTGAATAGTTCCATCCCACGCTCATGCCGTGCCCCAAATCCGGCGGCGCCAGCGCCTGATTCAATGCCAGTCCGGCGGGCGCTTCTGACGCTCTCATACGCTCGGCAAGAATGTCTTCATAACGCGGTTGGTGATCGCTATCCCATGTATAGCGTTCGGACGTATTACTTTTTGTATCGTTAGCGATATATTCCTGTTGCCAGGCATTAGCGCCTGAAACACACGACACCCAGATAGTGATGCACGCCGGGATCAACCCACCCCGGAGGCCATTGCATTTCTTTATTATCATTAATGCGACTCCAAAAGAGCCGAATCGGCAATGTTGCTGTGTTTTTATACTCAAAATAATTCGAGCTGCCGCCCACTTCTACGCAACTTGAAGTATAAGGAGTTGATGGGAAGTGGTTTCCCTGTATTAACTATTATCTTTATCTTTCAGCCGTCAAGGCGGATGAAAAAGTTTTCTGACGAAAGGGAGAGAAACATGCAACGTTGCGGATGGGTAAGCCAGGATCCTCTTTATATCCAGTATCACGATAACGAATGGGGAGTCGCCGAGAGAACGCCGCAAAAGCTGTTTGAAATGATCTGCCTCGAAGGCCAGCAGGCGGGGCTTTCGTGGATAACCGTACTGAAAAAACGGGAAAACTATCGTCAGGCCTTTCACCAGTTCGACCCAGTTCGCGTAGCGGCCATGGATGAAGCAGACGTCGAGCGCCTGCTACAGGATGCGGGCATCATCCGCCATCGGGGAAAGATCCAGGCCATCATCGGCAATGCGCGGGCGTTTCTCGCCATGGAAGCCAACGGCGAAGCATTCAGCGATTTCGTCTGGTCATTTGTCGAGAACCAGCCGCAAATTACCCATGCCGCGACGCTCGCCGAAATCCCCACCACCACACCAGCCTCTGATGCCCTATCTAAGGCGCTGAAAAAGCGCGGCTTTAAGTTTGTCGGCTCCACCATCTGTTATTCGTTTATGCAGGCCTGCGGGTTAGTCAACGATCACGTGACAGGCTGCTTTTGCCACCCAGGGAGACCAGCATGATCCAAAAATGGGATGCCACAGAGACCGGCCCGCTGCTCGAGTTGTGGCTGGAAAGCACCATTTATGCGCATCCGTTTATTGCCGAAAGCTACTGGCGGGAGAGTCTGGAAGTCGTGCGCGATGTCTATCTCCCCGCCGCCGCCACTTGGGTGTGGCAGGAGAATGACGCGCTGAAAGGGTTTGTCAGCGTGATGGATTCGCGCTTCGTCGGGGCGCTTTTCGTCGCCCCGCAAGCGATCCGCCACGGTATCGGCCGCGCGCTGCTTGATGAGGTCAAGCAGCACTACGACTGGCTAAGCCTGGAGGTTTATCAGAAAAACGTGCGGGCGGTGAATTTCTACCACGCGCAGGGCTTCCGAATAGAAGACTGCGCATGGCAGGACGACACCCAGCACCCAACCTGGATTATGCATTGGCCGGCGGATCAAATGCGCTGAGCGCCAGCGCGGGCCCATCATATTTTTCCAGCCATGCCAGCGCCGTATTCCCGGCGCAACCGTTGCCCAGACGCGAGGTCGGAATATCTTTCGTCAGCACGTTCACCGCACCGTTTTTGCATATTCCGGCATCGGGGTCGATATCCGGCCATGCGCCTTCATGCAGGCAAATCACCCCCGGACGAATACCTTCCGTGACCACCGCGCCGGCCAGTACCTGACCACGTGAATTCCACACCCGCACCAGATCGCCGTCGATGATATTGCGCGCCTGCGCGTCCAGCGGATGGATAGTCAGCGGCTCACGCCCGGCCACCGCATACCTTTCGCGCAGCGAGGTCTGGTTCAACTGGCTATGCAGGCGGTGCGCCGGATGGGCGGAAAGCACCTGTAGCTGACCTTCCTCGGCGTTGCCGTGCCACTCATCAGGTTCGAGCCACATCGGGTGCGGCGGACAATCGGCATAGCCAAAGCCGGCAATGGTCGGCGAGTGAATTTCAATTTTCCCGCTCGCGGTTTTTAACGGGTTAGCCTGCGGGTCTGCGCGGAATGCCGCGAAACGAGAGAAACGGGCGTTATCCGGGTTTTCCGGCATTTCAATTAGCTGGTTAGCCTGCCAGAATTCGGCAAACGGCGGCAGCGTCACCTGCTGCTGCGCCCCGCGCTGGGCGGCAATCTGGTAGAAGCTCTCCAGCCATTGCAAATCGTTTTTTCCTTCGGTGAAGCGTTCGCGGCCGCCCGCCTCCCAGCGTTCGCTCAGATCCGCAAAGACATCAAAATCGTCGCGCGCTTCATCGCGTGGCGCGACCACCCGCTTCATCGGCACCAGATGCTGATTGCTGTAGTCCCCGGTCATGGTCAGATCGTTGCGCTCAAACGAAGTGGTCGCCGGTAAGACGATATCGGCATGGCGCGCGGCGGCGGTCCAGAAGCATTCGGAAATCACAATCAGCTCCGGCTTCTGCCAGGCCTGAATCAGGCGGTTGGTATCTTGATGATGGGTAAAGTTGGCGCCGCCCGCCCACCAGATAAAGCGGATGTCGGGAAAGCGCCGCGTCATCCCGTTGTGCTGATAGCTTGCCCCTGGGTTTTCCAGCGCCTCAACGATACGGGCGACCGGGATTTTTTCCACCGCGTCTACGCCGCCCGCTACGCTGCCCTGCATGGAAGCCAGCACCGCGGCGCGACGCGTCGGGTTGCCGCCGTTGGCAAAGTGGTAAGAAAGCCCAAAACCGCCGCCTGGCGTGCCAATCTGCCCCAGCATCGCCGCCAGCGTCACCAGCATCCAGTGTTTTTGCTCGCCGAATTGCTGGCGCTGCATGCCCCAGCCGGACATCAGCATGGTGGTGTTTTCGTGGAAAAGTTTCGCCAGTTCGCGGATTTTATCCGCCGGTACGCCGCAGATTGCCGCCGCCCATTCGGCGGTTTTGGCGATGCCATCGCTTTCACCACTCAAATAGCGGGCGAAAATGTCATAACCGCTGGTACAGCGGGCGAGGAATTCATCGTCCTGCCAGCCATGCTCTACCAGGGTATGGGCGATCCCCAGCATCAACGCGACGTCAGTGCCCATATGCGGCGCGATCCACTCCATTGATTCGCCAAAGAAATCAACGCTTTCCGATCGCATAGGATCGATGCAGATCAGCCGTTTGCCGCTCTGGCGCAGGCGGTCAAACCAGGGGATCCCTTGTTCATCCGAGGCGTTCCAGGCAATTTTCAGCGTATTCAGCGGATTGGCGCTCCACAGTACCACCACCTCGCTGTGCTCCAGGATAAGCGGCCAGCTGGTTTGCTGTTGATAAACTTCATTACCGCCAACCACATAAGGCATGATCGCCTGCGCCGCGCCGGTTGAATAATCGCCGAGGTGTCCGGTATAGCCCCCGGTAAGACTCATATAGCGCTGCAGCAGGGTTGCCGCCTTATGCAACACGCCGTTAGAACGCCAGCCATAGGAACCGGCGAAAATCGACTGCGGGCCGAAGCTTTCGCGGATCCGTCGATGCTGAGCATCAATCAGGTCAAGCGCCTGCTCCCAGCTTACCCGCACGAATTCATCCTGGCCGCGTACGCCCTGCGGCTGATGTGGCGAAGCAAGAAAGCCCTTTCGCACCATCGGATAGCGAACGCGAGTTTTACTGTGCACCTGTTCGCGCACCGCCGTTTGCAGCGAGTTGGCGAAGGGGGTGTCCAGCGCGCCGCGGGACGAAATCACATTTTCACCATCCGTCTCCACCAGCATTGGCCCCCAGTGGGCCGCGGTTAAGATGGTTTTAGTTGCAGATGAGGTTGGCAAAGCAGGCTCCTGGGTCAGCGAATGCAGGTGTTGTGACGGTTTGTTAGTCAACCGTTCAATGTTACTTACAAAAAGAGATACCCTGCGGGGAATTTTCTCCGTATTCGGACGTCATAATCAACCGTCACGCTTGCGGTGGCAAAGAATAAAAAGGATTAAGGAAATAAGATGAAAAAACGCGTACTCATGATTGCTGCTATCGTTAGCGGCACACTGGCTATTTCTGGTTGTACTACCAACCCTTATACCGGCGAACGCGAAGCGGGAAAATCCGGCATCGGCGCGGGTATCGGCTCCTTAGTGGGCGCAGGCGTCGGCGCGCTCTCCTCTTCCAAGCATGACCGCGGCAAAGGCGCGCTGATTGGCGCAGCAGCAGGCGCGGCGCTCGGCGGCGGCATCGGTTACTACATGGACGTGCAGGAAGCGAAACTGCGCGAAAAAATGCAGGGAACCGGCGTCAGCGTGACGCGAAATGGCGACAACATCGTGCTTAACATGCCGAATAACGTCACTTTTGACAGCAGCAGCGCCAACCTGAAACCTGCAGGCGCCAACACCCTGACCGGCGTCGCGATGGTGTTGAAAGAGTACGAGAAAACCGCCGTTAACGTCGTCGGCTACACCGATAGCACCGGCAGCAACGATCTGAACATGCGTCTGTCGCAACAGCGTGCCGATAGCGTCGCCAGCGCGCTCATCACTCAGGGCGTGGCGGCCAACCGTATTCGCACCACCGGCATGGGCCCGGCGAACCCGATCGCCAGCAACAGCACGGCGGAAGGCAAAGCGCAGAACCGTCGCGTGGAAATTACCCTCAGCCCGCTGCAGTAATCCTCTTGTTTCCGGCCCGGCAGCCTTCCTGCCGGGCAAAATGCTTGATATCGCTATTTTTCGCGCTAAGGTGTTGGCAGATTTTCAGCAAAGGAAGCCATCATGGCGAAAGCGGCGCGAGCAACCATCAGCGACGTGGCGAAAGCCGCGAAAACCGGTAAAACCAGCATTTCACGCTATCTCAACGGCGAAAAGCATCTGCTTTCCGACGATCTGCTGGCGCGGATTGAGAAAGCGATTGCCGAGCTCAACTACCGTCCCAGCCTGATGGCCCGTGGCCTAAAACATGGTCGTACCCGCCTGATTGGCCTGATCATCGCCGATATCACCAACCCTTACTCCGTGAACGTGTTAAGCGGGATTGAAGCCGCCTGCCGCGAAAAAGGCTTCACCTTGCTGGTGTGTAATACCAACAACGAAATCGATCAGGAGCTTCACTATCTCGACCTCCTACGCAGCTATCAGGTTGAAGGGATTGTGGTTAATGCGGTGGGCATGCGCGAAGAAGGCCTCAACCGCC
Organism: Klebsiella sp. CN_Kp091; assembly: GCF_040065095.1. Classification (NCBI taxonomy): domain Bacteria; kingdom Pseudomonadati; phylum Pseudomonadota; class Gammaproteobacteria; order Enterobacterales; family Enterobacteriaceae; genus Klebsiella; species Klebsiella sp. CN_Kp091. Next base: position 10,655 of record NZ_JBEAIO010000003.1, read on the forward strand.
TGCAGCAATCCTCGCTGCCGATGGTGCTTATCGACCGTAAAATCCCCGATTTCGCCTGTGATGTCGTGGGGTTGGATAACACTCAGGCCGCCACCACCGCCACCGAGCATCTGGTGGAAAAGGGTTTTGAAGCGCTGTTGTTTTTAAGCGAGCCGATAGGCTCCGTAAACACCCGCCGCGAGCGCCTGGACGCCTTTCGCGCGACTCTGCAGCGCCATACCGGAATAGTGGCGGAAAACGCCGAGGTCCCGCTCAACGACGGCGCCATGATGGATAACGTCCTGCGTCAGTTCCACGCCCGCCACCGCGGAATGCGCAAAGCGGTGATTTCCGCCAATGGTGCCCTGACGTTACAGGTCGCCCGTTCACTGAAGCGCGTTGATCTCATATGGGGTAGCGATATCGGCCTGCTGGGCTTCGATGAGCTGGAATGGGCGGAGCTGGCGGGCGTCGGTATCACCACCCTCAAACAGCCAACCTGGCAGATTGGCTATGCCGCGGTCGAACAGGTCGTCAGACGTATCGAAGGCGGCAGCGACCCCATCTGCGAGCGGGTCTTCTCCGGCGAACTTATCGTCCGGGGATCAACGTCTCGTTAACGATTCATCGTGATGACGATCATAAATTAAACATCCTGGCCTTTTCTTTGGAACCGGTACCATCTAGCGTAATAGGGAGTTAAGCCCCACCACGCCAGGAGTTTGTTCAATGGCCAGAAAAATCATTGTCGTCACCGCCGCTTATGGCAACGACCACGTTAAAGCGCTTGGCGGGCAGTCCGCCGTATTACCCTTTATCGCCGGTTCCGGCGCCGATGGCGTGGAAATTCGCCGCGAGCTGTTCAGCGCGGCGGAACTGAAGCAGTTGCCAATGCTGGCGGCCGACATTGAAAAACAGGGGCTGCTGGCCTGCTACTCCGCGCCACAAGCGCTGTTCACCGACCACGGCGAGCTCAATCCCCATCTCCCCTCGTTACTTGAGGAAGCGCAAACCCTCAATGCTCTGTGGCTGAAGCTCTCCCTCGGTCATTTCATCCATAACCAACAGCTGGAGACGCTGCGCGACATTCTGAGCGCCAGCGGCATGGCGCTGGTGGTGGAAAATGACCAGACCGATTGCGGCCAACTGGCGCCGATGCAGCGTTTCAAAGCCGCCTGCCGGGTCCATCAGATGCCGGTGACGCTGACTTTCGACATGGGGAACTGGCTGTGGGTCGGCGATTCGCCGGAAGAAGCCGCGCGCTACCTCGCCCCTGCAGTCAGCTATATTCATGTGAAGGCGGCGGAGCCTCATCATGAGAAGTATCGCGCCGTCCCACCGGACCAGGCGGACGCTCGCTGGCTGGCGCTGCTCGATAACCTGCCCGCCGACGCGCCGCGCGGTATTGAATTCCCGCTGGTCGGTGACGATCTGACCGCCGTCACCCGCCATTACGTTGATCTGTTACGCGAGGATTAAGCCATGGAAAACTTAGATGTCATTACCATTGGCGAAGCCATGGCGATGTTTGTCGCCACCGAAACCGGCGAACTGGAGGAAGTCGAACGCTTTATCAAACGCGTCGCCGGCGCTGAACTGAACGTGGCGACCGGCCTGGCGCGCCTGGGGCTGAAGGTGGGCTGGGTAAGCCGCGTCGGCAACGATAGCTTTGGCCGCTTCGTGCTGAATTCGCTGGCCAAAGAAGGTATTGACGCGCGCGGCGTAGCCGTTGACGAGCGCTACGCTACCGGCTTCCAGATGAAATCTAAAGTCGAAAATGGAACCGATCCCATCGTGGAATATTTCCGTAAAGGATCGGCTGCCAGCCATCTGTCGACGGAAGATTTCCGCGCCGATTACTTCACCAGCGCCCGCCATTTGCACTTAAGCGGCGTCGCCGCCGCGCTGTCCGACAGCTCGTATGCATTGCTGGAACATGCGGCCAGGGTGATGAAAGCCGAAGGGAAAACCCTCTCATTTGATCCAAACCTGCGCCCGGTACTGTGGAAAAGCGAAGCCGAGATGGTGGAGAAACTGAACCGCCTCGCCTTCCAGGCTGACTGGGTTTTGCCAGGCTTAAAAGAGGGCGTCATTCTCACCGGCCAACAGACGCCGGAAGGTATCGCTGATTTCTATCTGTCGCGCGGCGTTAAGGCGGTGGTGATTAAAACCGGCTGCGACGGCGCATGGTTCAAGACCGCCGACGGCGAACAGGGCGCCATCGCCGCGATTAAAGTCGATAACGTGGTGGACACCGTCGGCGCGGGCGATGGCTTTGCCGTCGGGGTGATCAGCGCGCTGCTGGAAGGCAAAACGCTGACGCAAGCCGTGAACCGCGGTAACAAAATTGGCTCGCTGGCCATTCAGGTACAGGGCGATAGCGAAGGGCTGCCCACCCGCGAAACGCTGGGCGAATAAACTTTTCACCTAAAACAGCCGTCCTGTACCCTACATGCAGCGCGGCACAGCAGCGCCCGTCCCGGCGGGCGTATGTCACCTCATTGACAGAGGCAAGCCTATGAACAGTTCAACAAATGCAGCAAAACGTTGGTGGTACATCATGCCTATCGTGTTTATCACGTATAGCCTGGCGTACCTTGACCGCGCCAACTTCAGCTTTGCATCGGCCGCGGGCATTACCGAAGACCTTGGCATCACTAAAGGCATCTCATCGCTGCTTGGCGCTCTTTTCTTCCTTGGATATTTCTTCTTCCAAATCCCTGGGGCAATTTACGCCGAACGCCGCAGCGTGCGTAAACTTATCTTTATCTGTCTGATCCTTTGGGGCGGCTGCGCCTCGCTGACCGGCGTAGTGCATAACATTCCGGCGCTGGCGGCCATCCGCTTTATCCTTGGCGTGGTGGAAGCGGCGGTCATGCCGGCGATGCTGATTTACATCAGTAACTGGTTCACAAAATCAGAGCGCTCGCGCGCCAACACCTTCCTGATCCTCGGCAACCCGGTCACCGTACTGTGGATGTCGGTCGTATCGGGTTATCTGATCCAGGCCTTCGGCTGGCGTGAAATGTTTATCCTTGAAGGGATCCCTGCGGTGATTTGGGCCTTCTGCTGGTGGGTACTGGTGAAAGACAAACCGTCGCAGGTGAACTGGCTGGCGGAAAGTGAAAAAGCGGCGCTGCAGGAACAGCTGGAGCGCGAACAGCAGGGTATCAAAGCGGTGCGTAACTATGGCGAAGCCTTCCGTTCACGCAACGTGGTACTGCTGTGTATGCAATATTTCGCCTGGAGCATCGGCGTGTACGGTTTCGTACTGTGGCTGCCGTCAATCATCCGCAGCGGCGGCGAAAACATGGGGATGGTCGAGGTAGGCTGGCTCTCTTCAGTACCCTATCTGGCGGCAACGATTGCGATGATCGCCGTCTCCTGGGCTTCCGATAAGATGCAGAACCGTAAGCTGTTTGTCTGGCCGCTGCTGCTCATTGGCGGGCTGGCGTTCATCGGCTCGTGGGCCGTCGGCGCCAACCATTTCTGGGTCTCTTATACCCTGCTGGTGATCGCCGGCGCGGCCATGTACGCCCCGTATGGCCCGTTCTTTGCGATTATCCCGGAGATGCTGCCGCGCAACGTCGCCGGCGGCGCGATGGCGCTGATCAACAGTATGGGAGCGCTGGGTTCCTTCTTTGGCTCGTGGTTCGTCGGCTATCTCAACGGCGCAACCGGCAGTCCGTCCGCCTCGTACATTTTCATGGGTGTGGCGCTTTTCGCCTCGGTATGGCTTACTTTAATTGTTAAGCCTGCTAAGAATCAAAAACTTCCGCTTGGCGCTCATCACGCCTGAACTACTTACGCTACGGAGATTCGCATGAAGCCGTCTGTCATTCTCTATAAAACGCTTCCCGACGACCTGTTACATCGTCTGGAGGAACATTTTTCCGTCACCCAGGTGAAAAACCTGCGTCCGGAAACCGTTTCGCAACACGCGGAGGCCTTCGCCCAGGCGGAAGGTTTACTGGGTTCGAGTGAAAAGGTTGACGCCGAGTTACTGGAGAAAATGCCGAAGCTGCGTGCGACCTCTACCGTTTCCGTCGGCTACGACAATTTTGATGTCGATGCGTTGAACGCGCGCAAGATTTTGCTGATGCATACGCCGACCGTGCTGACCGAAACCGTCGCCGATACGGTGATGGCGCTGGTACTGAGCACCGCGCGTCGGGTGGTTGAGGTCGCTGAACGCGTGAAAGCGGGCGAATGGACCAAAAGCATCGGGCCGGACTGGTTCGGCTGCGATGTGCACCATAAAACCTTAGGCATCGTCGGCATGGGCCGCATTGGCATGGCGCTGGCGCAGCGCGCGCATTTCGGTTTCGGCATGCCGATTCTGTATAACGCGCGTCGTCAGCATCCGCAGGCGGAAGAGCGCTTTAACGCCCGCTACTGCGATCTCGATACCCTGTTACAGGAAGCGGATTTCGTCTGCCTGATCCTGCCGCTGAGCGAAGAGACCCACCACCTGTTCGGCGAAGCGCAGTTTGCCAAAATGAAATCTTCCGCCATCTTCATTAACGCCGGGCGCGGTCCGGTGGTTGACGAGCAGGCGCTGATTGCGGCGCTGCAGGCCGGTGAGATTCACGCCGCCGGTCTTGATGTCTTTGAACATGAACCACTGGCAAAAGATTCGCCATTACTGAAACTGCCGAACGTGGTCGCGCTGCCGCATATTGGTTCAGCGACCCACGAGACCCGCTATAACATGGCGGCCTGCGCGGTAGACAATCTGATTGACGCGTTGAACGGCAAGGTAGAGAAGAACTGCGTGAACCCGCAGGTGAAGTAAGCGAGGAAAGGAAAAGCCCGGCTGACGGCGTTTGCGCAGTCAGCCGGGAGAACAGCGATATACTGATTAACGCGTGGCGTTAACCGCCGCCGTCCAGGCCTGATTAAAGGCCTGATGCTGAGCGGCCAGCGGAGCAATCAGCGCATTATACTGACTCGCCTGTTGAGACGTCGGGAACTGAATACCGTTAGCCACGAAGCTCACCTGCGTCCCCTGCTGAGCGACAAAATCACCCACCTGGACCAGCTGCTGAGTAAAGATCTGCGCGGCCGGGATCAGCGGCTGCAGCGCATTCGCCGGCGCCGTCACGACTTTATTAAACACCTGGTCATAAACCGGCTTAAGGTCTTCAGCCTGCTTCAGCGCGCCATGCGCAGCATCGGCCTGCATTTTGGCGTTTTCCAGCTGCTGGCTCAGCACGCCCAGAGCGCCGTTAGCCTGACGCAGCGGTTCACGTTGAGTGGTATAATCCTGCGCCACGCGAATGGCGTTAACGCTATCAACCACCGGGCGCAAACCCGCATCCATCGCCTGGCTGACCTGCTGTGAATAAGCGTAAATCACCGCATAATCGGAAACGAAGGGGCCGAACTGTTTTTTCTGATCGGCAGTAAGCGTTGGCAGACGTTCGCCGCTACGCATCGCCGTATTCTGCAGGAAGTCGATGAACGCTTTGCGCTGATCGCCTTCTTTATCAAAACACCCACTCAGGCTAACCACCATTAATATGGCCGCAACGGCCGCAAACCAGCGAGAGCAGGACTTTCCTGTCGCCATTTTTTTACTCCTTCAGCCAAAAAAAGCGCAAACAGGCACACGCGTGCCAGACGCTGACAAGGATAGTCCAGGACGGGCTTGCAGGATACCCTTTCCTGATAATCTTACCGCGGAAAACGCCCTTTTTCGCCTCCCCGCGTAAGCCAGGCCCGCTGTTAAGTTCATCACATTTAACGCGATAACGTAACCCGCAAAAATAGTAAATATCTTTTTGATTTAATTAAAATTAATGAAATCACCAGCCAAATAAATGGGCAAAGCGGACGATAATCGCACGCTTCCTGAAGGCGGCGCATTGTCTACAGGCAGGTTCAATGGTTTGATTAATGAGCGATTAACGGCGTTATGTTCGATTATCGCACAAACAACATCAATGACAGCGAGGGAGACTATAACAATACCTCTGTCCCCCGCTCAGCCTGCCAGGAATGCCGTATGAAGAAAACAACCATCGATATTCAGGCTTTTATCAACGAACATCCATTCACCAAGTACCAATGGATGATTCTCGCCTTATGTTTTATTACCGTCGCGATGGACGGATTTGATACCGCGATTATTGGTTTTATCGCCTCAGACCTGGTACAGGAATGGGGCGTTGAGAAATCCGCGCTGGGCCCGGTAATGAGCGCCGCTCTGGTCGGGCTCGCCGTCGGCGCGCTGACGGCCGGGCCGCTCGCCGACCGTATTGGCCGCAAGAAAGTGTTGATTATGTCGATCCTGGTATTCGGCGGCTTTAGTTTGTTAACCGCGTTTGCCAGCAGCCTTAACCAGCTGACATTATTACGCTTCCTCACCGGGTTGGGCTTAGGCGCGGCAATGCCGAATGCCGCGACGCTAATGAGCGAATATGCTCCGGAACGCCGCCGCGCGCTGATGGTAAACCTGATGTTCGTCGGCTTTCCGATGGGGTCGTCGCTGGGAGGGTTTCTGTCAGCCTGGATGATCCCGCATTATGGCTGGCAAAGCGTGCTGGTGCTTGGCGGCGTGATGCCGCTGCTGCTGGCGGTAGCGTTAATATTCCTGCTGCCGGAATCCGCCCGCTATATGGTCGTGAAACGGCAGCCGGCACAACGCATCGCCGCCATCCTGAAGCGTATCGCGCCGCTGCCGGATGCGGTTGAATTTGAGCTACGTGAAGCAGGCCAGGTGAAGGAAAAGTCAGCCATTGGCGTGATTTTCTCCCCGCGCTACGCCGTGGGCACCGTGATGCTGTGCCTGACCTATTTTATGGGATTGCTGATTTTCTATCTGCTGACCAGCTGGCTACCGCTGCTGATCCGTGAAACCGGAGCCTCGATGAGCCAGGCTTCTATCATCACCGCCCTGTTCCCACTCGGCGGCGGGATTGGCGTGCTGATCCTCGGCGCGCTAATGGACAAGATCAACCCTAACAAGGTGGTTGCCGTCGGCTGGCTGCTCACCGGCGTCTTTGTTTGCCTGGTCGGATTCTCAACCAGCAACCTGCTGTTGATGGGAGTAATGGTGTTTATCGCCGGCAGCATTATGAACGGCGCGCAATCATCAATGCCGGCGCTGGCTGCCGGTTTCTATCCAACCCAGGGCCGTGCCACCGGCGTTGCCTGGATGCTCGGTATCGGCCGCTTCGGCGGGATCCTCGGCGCCTTCAGCGGCGCTTTCCTGATGCAGGCGCAATTGTCGTTTGAGACCATCTTCACGATGCTGGCGATCCCGGCGTTTTTATCGGCCTTCGCCCTGGTAGTGAAATACAAAATGAGCCAGCGCCAACCTGCCGTTAAGCCAAATGACGGTAAAAACCTACAGAAAGCCTAATCAATCCAGCCAGCGCCTGCGCTGGCTTTTTCTTCCGCTAACCATCATTTACATAAATTTTCCAAAGCCGCTGTCGATGTTAGTAATCATCACCTTAGCTTTCACATTCACCTCTTTTGCGGGTGATTAACGAAACCACGCTAACAAATAATCACAGTGGTTATTATTTTCCTTGCTTTTGCGACTATTCTTAAATGGCTCGATGTATTTTCCTCTCCGCAGTGAGACAGAATAGGAGCTCTCAATGGAATATAAAGATCCCGTATTTGATTTGTTGAGTAACCTGGAACAAATTGTTTTTAAAGATCAGCCGCAAACGGCCACGCTTGCCCGTACCCCAAGCGTTTTTAATGAATTTGAACAGCTGCGTAAGGGCACAGGACTTAAGACCGATGATTTCGCCAATGCCATGGGCGTCAGCGTTGCGATGGTTGAAGAGTGGGAGTCGCGACGGGTTAAACCGTCATCCACGGAGCTCAAACTGATGCGCCTGATGATGGCCAATCCGCAGCTCTCAAGGCAGCTAATAGATTGAAAAACTGGTTTACTATCTTCTTTTGGTAACGGTCCTGATGCAGGGCCGTTTTATATCCTGATGAAAAAAAGTTTGCTATCCGACTGAGAACATGCGTTAATGCTCGCAGGTTTGATTTACAGACCACAGAGCAGTCGAATAGAGCAGTCCTTCAAAGGTTATCCATTAGATATCCCCGTAGTGAACTTTCCCTTTATCGCTTTAAATCTGTAGTCCAGACCACTACGCCGCAAGGCTCACTAATTTTTTTAAAGGTAATTCACTATGTCCGGTAAAATGACTGGTATCGTAAAATGGTTCAACGCTGACAAAGGCTTCGGCTTCATCACTCCTGACGATGGCTCTAAAGACGTGTTCGTACACTTCTCCGCTATCCAGAACGATGGCTACAAATCCCTGGACGAAGGTCAGAAAGTTTCCTTCACCATCGAAAGCGGCGCTAAAGGCCCGGCAGCTGGCAACGTAACTTCTCTGTAAGTTCAAGCCGCTAAGAATAATAAATCCCTGCCTTATAGCGGGGATTTTTTTTATCTATTCCCGCGCCATACCCTCACCGATAAACAATCACAAGGACAATCCAGATCCGGCAACGTATCCGGCACCAGGTGGGAACAGCACTTACCATCGCAGCCTGTGATAACATCACAACCATCGCAAGCACCGCGCTTTCTTTCCGGTTTACGTCTTTTTTTACCCGCTGGGTTAGCCGCTAATTTTTGTAGCTTTAGGGTTTCCGCAGCCGCCCGACAGTCGGCAAATCGCTGACGAATTTCCCGCCAACCGTCAACGACGCCTTTGTTATGAATAATGTCTTTTACCGCACCTGAACAACCTTGCGTATGATGTAACACGCCATAGGCACAGCGGTAGCCTTTACGGGGAGAGACAATCCGTTGATAGAAAACAATTAATTTTAAAATTAGGTTGTCCATATATACCTAAAATATGCGGGCTATCAGTCATCATATTCCTGCCGATCGCCCGCGGGTATAAATGAATTCCCAAAAATGGACGCTTTTAAATGACAGTAAAATGCCAGCCCGTTTCCCGCCACTCCAGACAATGGGTCAGCTTCAGACCCTGTAAAAATGCCTCATCATGCGATACCACCAGCATGGCGCCGGGAAACGCCGCCAGCGCGCTTTCAATCGCCTGCGTTGAAGCCAGATCGAGATGATTGGTTGGCTCATCCAGTAGCAGCAGTTGGGTTGAGTCCCGCCGCCAGAGCACGCAGGCAAGCGCCGCTTTCAGTCGTTCGCCGCCGCTTAGCGCCGCTAGCGGAAGACTCACCTTGTCAGCCCCCAACTGGAGCTGCGCCAGACGGCTACGCAGCATTCCTTCATCCAGCGGAGTGTTTCCTAAGTTCAAGTGTTCCATTGCCGATAGTGATAAATCCAGCTGCGTCAGATGCTGATCGAGATACGCCGCGCTCACCGATAGCCGAACATCGCCAGAGGTTGCCTGTTCCAGCCCCATCAGGGTTTTCAACAATGTTGTTTTGCCACAGCCGTTTGGCCCCCTTAGCGCAATACGCATCGGGCCATCCACCCGCCAGTCGAGCGGCGCGGGGGATGAGTGAGCTAACTGCAGTGATTCCAGCACCAGTACCTGCTTGCCGGCGGCCACTTCACTGCCCGGCAGCGTAAACATCACCGGATTATCTTCTTCTACCCGCTCCCGCGCCTGCTGCACGGCGGCATTCAGGCTACTGTTCTGCTCTCGATGCTGACGGCGCAGCGTTCCCGGACGCTCTTTTGCCGCCCCTTTGTACTTCACGCGTTCGAAAGAAGCGATATTCAGCGCATCGACGGTACGCAGCGTCTGCGCCGATCGCCGCTGGGCCGCATCATGCTCCTTTTGCATCCGCGCCCGGGTGCGCCGCCGTTCGATTGCGGCATGCTCCAGCGCCGAGCGGGCGGCCTGTTGCTCCGCTTCATGCTGCTGCTGATATTCGGCATAATTACCACCGTAGCTGCGCAGCGCCGCCGGCGTCAGCTCAATAATCTTCGACATTCGAGCCAGTAATTCACGGTCGTGGCTGGCGATTAATGCCCCGCCCCGCCAGATTTCCAGTTGCTGATACAGCCACTCCCGGCCCTGACGATCGAGATGATTAGTAGGTTCATCCAGCAGCAGATAGTCCGCGCCGGAAACTAACGCGCCGCACAGCAGCGCCTTCATTCGTTCGCCGCCGCTGAGCGAAAAAGCGGGACGATCGGCGGAGAATGCCGGGAGATCGGCATCGCGAAAGGCTGAACTCAGGCGATCGGGCAGATCCCAACGACCATCTAACAGTTCGAAGTCATCCGCCAGCCCTTTCCCCTGTTCAAGACGGGACAAGGCGTCAAATAGCGGTGCATAACCCAATAGCGAGGCAATGGTGGTCCCGGCCATGAGGGTCGGCTGCTGCGCCACCCAGGCAACGGAAACCGATCGTTCAATATGCCCGCCGGAGGGAGAATCGAGGCCCGCCAGCAGACGTAACAGGCGTGTTTTGCCAACGCCGTTGCGACCAACGAGGCCGCAACGCAACGGTTCCAGCGATAAATTCAGCGGGCCAAAAAGCGTCTGTCCCGTCGCGAACTGACAGGTGACCTGATGTAAAACAAAAGAGGGGGTGTGGGCGCAATGAGCCATAAGCACTCCTGAATGAAATCAATACTCCCCTACCCGCAGCCTCTGCGAGGTAAGGCGTGAAATTCATCAGTCGTGTTTGTTCATTTGTCGTGTGCGCTCCAGTGAGACGAGGGATTCGTCGGGGCATAGGATAGCCAGGCCTGAGCCTGGATTTCAAGATTATTTTTTCACCATGGCAATAAGGCAAAAAAAAGCCTGCCGGATGGCAGGCTTTTAACCTCTCACGAGATAGTTACTGCAGCAGTGAAATATCCGCAACCTGCAGGAACAGCTCGCGCAGTTTGGACAGCAGCGTCAGACGGTTGATGCGAACATCTTTGTCTTCAGCGTTAACCATCACATTTTCGAAGAACTCATCAACCGGCTCGCGCAGCGCAGCCAGCTCAATCAGCGCATCCTGATAACGGCCTTCGGCGAAGTACGGCTGCAGCTTATCGCGCAGCACCACCAGATTACCGGCCAACTTGATTTCCGCCGCTTCTTTCAGCACCGAGGCATGAACGATATCGTTCAGGGTCTCGTCGGATTTCGCCAGGATGTTGGATACGCGTTTGTTTGCCGCCGCCAGGGCGGAGGACTCTTCCAGCGTACGGAAGTGTGACACGGCCTTCATGCGCGCATCGAAATCCGCCGGGCGGGTCGGACGACGCGCCAGTACCGCCTGGATAGTGTCAACACCGTAGCCTTCGTCCTGATACCAGGCACGGAAGCGGCCCAGCATGAAGTCGATAACGTCATCAACGACGTTGGCGTTAGTCAGCTTCTCACCGTACAGACGCACGGCTTCTTCGGTCAGCGTTTGCAGATCGAGATTCAGGTTCTTCTCAACGATGATACGCAGCACGCCCAGCGCGGCGCGGCGCAGCGCAAACGGGTCTTTATCGCCTTTCGGATGCTGGCCGATACCGAAGATACCCGCCAGAGTGTCCATCTTGTCGGCAATAGCCACCGCGCAGGCGACCGGGTTAGACGGCAGCGCATCGCCGGCAAAACGCGGCTGATACTGCTCGTTCAGCGCCACTGCGACATCTTCCGCTTCGCCGTCATGACGCGCGTAGTGCATACCCATCACGCCCTGCGTGTCGGTAAACTCGAAGACCATGTTGGTCATCAGGTCACACTTGGAGAGCAGACCCGCGCGGGTCGCATGGTTAACGTCAGCGCCAATTTGTTCGGCAATCCAGCCCGCCAGCGCCTGAATGCGATCGGTCTTGTCGCGCAGGGTTCCCAGCTGCTGTTGGAATAGCACGGTTTCCAGACGCGGCAGGTTATCTTCCAGACGTTTTTTACGGTCGGTATTGAAGAAGAACTCGGCATCGGCCAGACGCGGACGAACGACCTTCTCATTACCAGAGATGATCTGTTGCGGATCTTTGGACTCGATATTCGCCACGAAGATGAAGTTCGGCAGCAGTTTGCCGTCATTAGCGTAGACCGGGAAGTACTTCTGGTCGCCCTTCATGGTGTAAACCAGCGCTTCGGATGGCACCGCGAGGAATTTCTCTTCAAACTTCGCCGTCAGCACTACCGGCCACTCGACCAGAGAGGTCACTTCTTCCAGCAGGCTTTCGCTCAGGTCAGCGTTACCGCCAATCTTACGCGCCGCCGCTTCAGCATCCGCTTTGATTTTGGCTTTACGCTCGGCGTAGTCCGCCATCACTTTACCGCGCTCCAGCAGAATCTGCGGATACTGGTCGGCATTGTCGATGGTGAATTCCGGCTCGCCCATAAAACGGTGTCCGCGAATGATACGGTCGGAAGCGATACCCAGAATGGTCGCCGGGATAACCTGATCGCCCAACAGCAGGGTTACGGTGTGTACCGGACGCACGAAGTGAACGTCGGAAGCGCCCCAACGCATCAGTTTCGGGATTGGCAGCTTCGCCAGCGAGGTCGCAACCATGTTCGGCAGCAGCGTTTGCGCGCTTTCACCTTTAACGTGGGCGCGATACAACAGCCATTCGCCTTTATCGGTGGTCAGACGTTCAGCCTGATCGACGGTAATACCACAGCCACGCGCCCAGCCTTCGGCCGCTTTGCTTGGTTTACCTTCCGCGTCAAACGCCTGGGCAATGGCCGGGCCGCGTTTTTCGACTTCACGATCCGGCTGCGAGGCGGCCAGATTCGCCACTTTCAGCGCCAGGCGGCGCGGCGCGGCAAACCATTCGACGGCGCCGTGCGCAAGGCCAGCGTTGTCCAGTTCCGCAGTAAAGTTGGCAGCGAAGGATTCAGCCAGGCTGCGCAGTGCTTTTGGTGGCAGCTCTTCGGTGCCGATCTCCACCAGGAAAGTTTTCTCAGACATGGCCGCCTCTTATTTATCTTTGTTGCACATCGGGAAGCCAAGGGCCTCACGGGAAGCATAGTAAGCTTCTGCCACTGCTTTAGTCAGGGTGCGAATGCGCAGAATATAGCGCTGACGCTCGGTGACGGAGATGGCTTTACGCGCATCCAGCAGGTTAAAGCTATGGGCGGCTTTAAGAATACGTTCGTAGGCTGGCAGCGGCAGCGGGTTTTCCAGCGCCAGCAGTTGCTGCGCTTCTTTCTCATACTGCTCGAAGCAGGTGAACAAGAAGTCTACGTCCGCATATTCAAAGTTATAGGTGGATTGTTCCACTTCGTTCTGGTGGAACACGTCGCCGTAGGTGGTTTTGCCCAGCGGACCATCGCTCCAGACCAGATCGTAGACGCTGTCCACGCCCTGGATGTACATCGCCAGACGCTCCAGGCCGTAAGTGATTTCACCGGTCACCGGTTTACATTCCAGGCCGCCAACCTGCTGGAAGTAAGTGAACTGCGTCACTTCCATACCGTTCAGCCACACTTCCCAACCCAGCCCCCAGGCGCCCAGCGTCGGGTTTTCCCAGTTATCTTCAACGAAGCGGATATCGTGGATAGTCGGGTCCATACCCAGCTCTTTCAGAGATCCGAGGTACAGCTCCTGAATGTTGTCCGGAGACGGCTTAATCACCACCTGGAACTGGTAATAGTGCTGTAAGCGGTTCGGGTTTTCGCCATAGCGACCGTCGGTCGGGCGACGAGATGGCTGCACGTAAGCGGTCGCCATCGGCTCTGGCCCCAACGCGCGTAAGCAGGTCATCGGGTGGGAGGTGCCGGCGCCGACTTCCATGTCCAGTGGTTGAACAATGGTGCAGCCCTGACGAGCCCAGTAATCCTGTAAGGTCAGGATCAGGCCCTGGAAGGTCCTGGTATCAAACTTTTGCATATTATTTCGTGCTGGATACGTGTGGATTTAAAGGAAGGGATCAGTATACCCGCTGGCTGCGAGATATACAGTATGAAACGCCTTTGTTTAGCGAAATTTGAGCAAAGCGGCGCCATCATGCGGCGTTTAAGCCGCATTTAGCGCATAGAAAGATGCAAAAACTGGCCGTCCGGATCAAAAGAACAGATAAAACGCTCATTCCGCGAAGTCAGGCCGGAAAGCTCATAGCTTGCCTGGAACTGCTCGAAATGATTAACGTCGACGCGACGAGTGTCTGTGCTATAACGTAACGCCGCCTGATCCTTGCATAGTTTCTCCATGTTCAGCGTCGTTTGCGGCGTGATACGTGCCTTTTGCGCTTTTTGGACAGGTTGAGCAGGTGTCTGGCTGCAGCCAACCAGCAGCAGCGCCACCAGGGCAGATACGAAATATTTCATCACCATTTTTCTCAACCGCCTTGTTAGCCAATTGTTATCGTGCAGACCATGTAAAACCAGACAAACATTTTGCGAATCTCGCGGATGCTCTACAAGAGTGTGGCGATAAACTCAGAATATTCCATTGTGATGACGACAAACTACGGGAGTCAGACTCTTTTTACGCAAGGGCCAATGAGGTACAGATGCAGGAAAAAATAAGCTGGATTACCAACTTGCGCGGCATAGCATGTCTGATGGTCGTGATGATTCACAGCACCACCTGGTACATTACCCATCCTCATAGCATCAGCTTGTTTGAATGGAATATCGCTAATCTGCTTAACTCGGCATCGCGCGTCAGCGTCCCGCTTTTTTTCATGATTTCAGGTTATCTGTTTTTTGGCGAGCGCAGCGCCCAGCCGCGCCATTATCTGCGCATCGGGCTGTGCATCCTGTTCTACAGCGCGCTGGCGCTGCTCTATATCACCCTGTTTACCCATATCAACGTTGAGCTGTCATTAAAAAATTTACTGCAAAAGCCGGTGTTTTATCACCTGTGGTTTTTCTTTGCCATTGTGGTGATTTATCTACTCTCGCCGCTGATTCAGGTGAAGCAGGTCAGCGGCAAAATGCTGCTGGCGCTGATGCTGGTGATTGGCCTCATCGCCAACCCTAATACGGTAAGTATTAAAGCCGGCGGCATTGAATGGCTACCGATCAATCTTTATATCAACGGCGATACCTTTTACTACGTACTGTACGGGATACTGGGCCGGGCGATCGGCGCCATGAACACCGACCGAAGAGGATTAACCCTGCTGTGCGCGCTGCTGTTTACCGCCGCGGTGTGGATCATTTCACGCGGCACGCTGCATGAACTGCAATGGCGCGGTGATTTCGGCGATACCTGGTATCTGTACTGCGGGCCGGCAGTGTTTGTCTGCGCGACCTCGTTGCTTACGCTGGGCAAAAACGTCCTCAATAGCCGTGAGCTTCCGGGTATTGCGTTAATTTCCAGACATTCATTAGGCATTTATGGTTTTCACGCGCTGTTTATACACGCGCTACGCGCAAGTGGCCTGGAACTTAACCGCTGGCCATTACTGGATATTGCATGGATTTTCGCCGCCGCGCTGTTGGGTAGCCTGGCGCTATCTATACTGGTTCAACGAATTGACCGTCGCCGGTTAGTGAGCTAAAAAAAGCGCCCGCCGTTTAACGCGGGCGCCGTCGATTACTCCGCGGTCTCTTCTGTTACTGCGCTCCCCTCACTTAGCGGCGAGCGATCCCAGGCATCGCGAATATTCTTCTGTATGGCTACCGCGCCGAACAGGCTCAAAAAGAATGCCAGGCCATAAAAGCCTTTCTCGCTTAGCATCAGCGTTGCGTTCCACAATCCCACCACCAGCAGACCCACCGCAATCACGAAAGCGATCAAGCAGGACATGTAATACATAGCGGTGGTTGGAATTTTGTCGTATTTATCACGAACCGTTTTCTGATAAGAAGCGGCGGAAAAAAGACCCAGCACCAATACGGCAAAATAGTAGCCCTTTTCATTGAGCTCCATTGGCGCATTCCACAGGCCAATCAAATACACGAGGATACCGCCCACCAGCGCAATCCATGAGATTAGGTGAAACGCGGGTGAATATGTCGTCGCTTTCATTTCCATTGCTGACTACCTCTCTTCGCTGTCGACTGACAGCTTATTCCACTGAGCTATTGCGAGCTTTATCCGCGAGTCTGGCGGGATAAGATATCGCTGAAGCGCCATACATACAGACAAACCATGCCACCACGTAGATGCTTTTTTCACGCCACGGCGCCGGGACAAACCAGGCGCCGACCAGCAGCAATCCCACCGATAGCAACAGCACCAGCCGGCACAGAGAGATAAAATCATCGTCTCGCTGCGCTTCCAGCTCCGTTCGCTGATGCGTAAGTACGGCAAACATTCCCATCACCAGTACACCAAGAAAGTAACCTTTGCCGCTGAATAGCGGGCACGTTCGCCAGATACCGATTAAGTAAACCAGCGAGCCCAGCAGCATGACTAATCTTGCCGTCGTACGTTTTAATTTCATTGCGCCTCCCTGGCCATGGTAGCGCTCATTATGACCGGGGAATTGCCGGTTGCGGCAGTTTCCGCAAATTGAAACCCACAATTCGGAATAAATAAATATGTGAATTAAATCAATGCAAAGCGAATCATTCAGAAAGGAAATTCGCCCCAATAAATGGGGCGAGAACAACTTATGACATCAGTGGCTTAAGCTGCTGATAGATCTGGCGGAACGTTTCACGACGCGGCGCATAACGGGCAAACCGTTGAGCATCAGGCAGGTGCGCCTGCTCCAGCGGCAGCTGCGGTAGGAGGTCAGAGAAAGCCGCATCGTGATGAACGCCCAACTGCGCCAACCTTGCCGCGCCTAACGCCGGGCCGACATCGCCGCCGGTGCGGAAATCCAGCTGTTGTCCGCTGATATCGGCAAGCATTTGCCGCCAGTATGCGCTGCGCGCGCCGCCGCCGATAAGGGTGACGCTGTCTGGCTTCACACCACAGGAGTGCACAACATCCATACCGTCAGCCAGCGCGTAACCCACCCCCTCAAGCACCGCCCGCGCCAGTTCGGCGGGACCATGTTGATGGGTAAGGCCGAAGAACACGCCTTTAGCCTGCGGATTGTTGTGCGGCGTACGCTCGCCGGAAAGATAAGGCAAGAACCACACCGGGTCGGCATTGTCATCCGCCGACTGCGCCGCGGCGATCATCGCCGGTACGCTGCCGAGGCCGGTCAGCTTTGCCGCCCAATCCAGACAAGACGCGGCGCTGAGCATCACCGACATCAGGTGCCAGCGGCCCGGCAGGGCGTGGCAGAAACTATGCACCGCGCTTTCCGGTTTACTCAGAAAACCATCGCTGACGGCGAAATAGACGCCTGAGGTCCCCAGCGATAACATCGCCTGACCGGCATCGGCCATGCCAACACCGACAGCGCCTGCCGCGTTATCACCGCCGCCCGCTACCACCAGCGCCCGCGGCATATTCCAGGCCTGGGCTACCTCAGCACGCAGTCGGCCGGTCACTTCGCAGCCTTCAAAAAGGGCCGGCATATTGTCACGGCCGAGCCCGCAGGCGGCGAGCATCTCATCGCTCCAGTCGCGTCGCGCGACGTTCATCCACATCGTGCCGGCGGCGTCGGACATATCGCTGGCGAATTCGCCGCTCATGCGTAGCCGCAGATAATCTTTCGGCAACAGGACCTTATCGACCTGTTTAAAAATTTCGGCTTCGTGACGCTGTACCCACAGCAGCTTCGGCGCCGTAAAACCCGGCATCATCAGGTTGCCGGTGATTTGCCGCGAAGCGCCGACTTTTTCTTCCAGCAGCATGCACTCTTCGCCGCAGCGGCCATCATTCCACAAAATCGCCGGACGCAGGACCCGCTGCTGTTTGTCGAGCAGCGTGGCGCCATGCATCTGTCCGGCAATCCCTAAAGCTTTTACCTCGCGCAGGGAATGTTGCGCGCCCAGCGCTTGCATCGCGGTATTCGTCGCCTGCCACCACTGTTCGGGATCTTGTTCGGACCAGAGCGGATGCGGGCGCGAGACGGTCAGTTTTTCGGTATGCGTCGCCAGTACGTCGCCCTGTTCGTTGAGCAGAATGGCTTTTACGCCCGAGGTCCCTAAATCAATCCCGATATACATGCAGCGTCTCCTTAACACGAACGCCACGGCAAAGCGTGGCGCAGCAAAAATGGTTACAGCCAGCGCCCGGATTTACCGGGCGCTTTCGTCGGCATTACTTATCGAACAGGTAATGATTCACCAGGTTTTCCAGCAGTTCCTGGTGCCCGCTGTGGTGCTGCGGCGCCAGGTTGTGCTGAGTCGCATAGTGCGCGATGTCGGTCAGGGTCATCTGGCCTGTGAGGATCTGCTGGCCCAATTCACCGTTCCAGCCGGCGTAGCGTTTCGCCACGCGTTTATCCAGCTCGCCGTCTTCAATCATGCGCGCCGCAACTTTCAGCGACAGCGCCATGGTGTCCATCGCGCCGATATGACCGTAGAACAGGTCGTATTTGTCGGTGCTCTGGCGACGAACTTTAGCATCAAAGTTCAGGCCGCCGGTGGTGAAGCCGCCCGCTTTGAGGATCTCATACATCACCAGGGCGTTCTCTTCCACGCTATTCGGGAACTGGTCGGTATCCCAGCCCAGCTGCGCATCGCCGCGGTTAGCATCAACCGAACCGAACAGGCCCAGCGCAATAGCCGTGGCGATCTCGTGGTGGAAAGAGTGGCCGGCAAGGGTGGCGTGGTTGGCTTCAATGTTCAGTTTAATCTCTTTTTCCAGACCAAACTGTTTCAGGAATCCGTAAACCGTGGAGGCATCATAATCATATTGATGCTTGGTCGGCTCCTGCGGCTTCGGCTCGATCAGCAGGGTGCCCTGGAAACCAATTTTGTGTTTGTGTTCAACCACCAGTTGCATAAAGCGGCCAATCTGCTCGCGCTCCTGACGCAGATCGGTATTAAGCAGGGTTTCGTAGCCTTCGCGACCGCCCCACAGCACGTAGTTTTCACCGCCCAACTTGTGGGTCGCATTCATTGCGGTAACTACCTGAGTCGCCGCCCAACTGAAGACTTCCGGATCGGGGTTCGTCGCCGCGCCTGCGCCATAACGTGGGTTGGTAAAGCAGTTTGCCGTCCCCCACAGCAGTTTCACGCCGCTCTGCTGCTGTTTTTCCGCCAGCACGTCCACCATCTGAGCAAAGTTGTTGCTGTACTCTTTCAGCGAAGCGCCTTCCGGGGAAACGTCGACATCATGGAAGCAGTAATACGGCACATTCAACTTATGGAAAAACTCAAATGCCACTTCGGCTTTACGTTTCGCCATTTCCAGCGCTTCGCCCGGCTGCTGCCATGGACGATCGAAGGATCCCACGCCAAACATATCCGCGCCATTCCAGCAGAAAGTGTGCCAGTAGCAGGCGGCGAAACGCAGGTGGTCTTCCATGCGCTTACCCAGTACTAATTCATCCGGATTGTAGTGACGAAAAGCCAGCGGGTTAGTCGATTTCGGGCCTTCATAACGAACGCGATCGAGTTGATCGAAATAGGTTTGCATAGAGAACTCCATATTCAGGGGTGCGGCGAGTAACAAGTGATACGCCAATATAGAATTCCATTTTCATCTTCCTCAATTACGTTATTTCACACCGCCATTGAGAGAATCCACAAACGTGCGCCAGCTCGCAAAAACAATTCCTCTTTGCATCATTTCTGGAACCCTATGATGGAAGAAGAATGAAATAACCTGCATACTCTTGAATAAAATACGATCGCGGTCATAAATTACGAAACAAACTAAATTTCATAATGCGAAAATAAGAACAGGTAATTGCCAGCCCTCGCTTCCCCGTTAAGAATCTGCAACGTATCTGCAACCTGAAGTTTATTCCTGTTCGCCTTACCTACCCTTTGAAAAGGTATCGTTATTATGAAGATAAAGAACCTTTGCCTTACGCTCTGCGCCTCATCGCTCCTTCTCGCCAGCATGGCGGGTATGGCTAAAGAAGTTAAGATTGGGATGGCCATCGACGATCTTCGTCTGGAACGTTGGCAAAAAGATCGCGATATTTTCGTTAATAAAGCGGAATCCTTAGGCGCCAAAGTATTTGTGCAGTCCGCCAATGGCAACGAAGAAACGCAAATGTCGCAAATTGAAAATATGATCAACCGCGGCGTCGATGTTTTAGTGATTATTCCTTACAACGGCCAGGTGCTCAGCAACGTTATTAAAGAAGCGAAACAAGAAGGAATTAAAGTTCTCGCCTACGATCGCATGATTAATAATGCTGACATCGATTTTTATATTTCTTTCGATAATGAAAAAGTCGGTGAAATGCAGGCCAAAAGCCTGGTCGACAAAGTGCCGCAGGGAAATTATTTCCTGATGGGTGGCTCGCCGGTGGATAATAACGCCAAATTGTTCCGCGCCGGTCAGATGAAGGTGCTCAAACCTTATGTTGATGACGGCAAAATTAAGATCGTCGGCGATCAGTGGGTCGACGGCTGGCTGCCGGAAAACGCGTTAAAAATCATGGAAAACGCGCTAACGGCGAATAACAACAAAATTGACGCGGTAGTGGCTTCCAATGATGCGACCGCCGGCGGCGCTATCCAGGCGCTAAGCGCCCAGGGGCTGGCGGGTAAAGTCGCCATTTCCGGGCAGGATGCCGATCTGGCTGGCGTGAAACGTATTATTTCCGGCACCCAGACGATGACCGTTTATAAACCGATTACCACGCTTGCCACTAACGCTGCCGAAATCGCCGTTGAATTAGGTAATGACCAGCAACCCAAGGCCGACGCCACGTTGAATAACGGCTTAAAAGATGTCCCTTCGCGCCTGTTAACACCAATTGAAGTCAATAAAGAGAATATTGACGCCACGGTGATTAAAGACGGTTTCCACAAAAAGAGTGAACTGTAATGGCTGACGCCCCGCCTCGGGGCGTCGTTTTCGTCCTGCCGGATATCGCTTTTGCGGAGTCTCTATGTCCTGGTTACTCGAAATGAAGAACATCACCAAAGCCTTCGGCGCGGTTAAGGCCGTGGATAACGTCAGCCTGCGGCTGAATGCCGGGGAAGTGGTGTCGTTATGCGGTGAAAATGGTTCGGGAAAATCGACGCTAATGAAAGTGCTGTGCGGCATCTATCCACACGGCAGTTACGAAGGTGAAATCATTTTCGCCGGCGAGTCGCTGCAGGCGAATCATATTCGCGATACCGAGCGCAAAGGTATCGCCATTATTCACCAGGAGCTGGCGTTGGTGAAACATCTCACGGTGTTGGAAAATATCTTTCTCGGCGCCGAGATCTCACGCCATGGCCTGCTGGATTACGAAACCATGACCCTGCGCTGCCAGAAACTATTAGCGCAGGTGAATTTATCGATCTCGCCCGATACCCGCGTTGGCGATTTAGGCCTCGGCCAGCAGCAGTTGGTCGAGATCGCCAAGGCGCTGAATAAACAGGTACGGCTGCTGATCCTCGATGAACCCACGGCATCGTTAACCGAACAAGAAACCGCGACGCTGCTGGCGATTATTCGCGATCTGCAAAACCACGGCATCGCCTGTATTTATATTTCGCACAAGCTCAATGAAGTTAAAGCCATCTCCGACACTATCTGCGTGATACGTGACGGCCAGCATATTGGCACCCGCGACGCCAGCGGGATGAACGAAGATGACATCATCACCATGATGGTCGGGCGCGAACTCACGGCCTTGTATCCAAACGAACCACATAATCATGGCGATGAGATATTGCGGGTCGAGCATCTCACCGCCTGGCACCCGGTTAACCGCCATATCAAGCGCGTCAACGACGTGTCGTTTTCCCTCCGCCGCGGCGAAATCCTCGGCATCGCCGGGTTAGTCGGGGCCGGGCGCACCGAGGCGGTACAGTGTCTGTTTGGCGTCTGGCCGGGGCGCTGGCAGGGAAGCATCTTTATCGACGGACAGCCGGTAACGATTAAAAACTGCCAACAGGCGATTGCCCATGGTATCGCCATGGTGCCGGAAGACCGCAAAAAAGACGGCATCGTGCCGGTGATGGCAGTCGGCAAGAACATCACTCTCGCGGCGTTAAATCAGTTCACCGGCCCGGCGAGCAGCCTCGACGACGCCGCGGAGCAGCACTGCATTCAGCAATCGATTCAGCGGCTGAAAATCAAAACGTCATCGCCGGATCTGGCGATTGGCCGCCTGAGCGGCGGCAATCAACAAAAGGCGATTCTGGCCCGCTGCCTGCTGCTCAACCCGCGCATTTTGATCCTCGATGAACCAACCCGCGGCATCGATATCGGCGCGAAATACGAAATCTACAAGCTTATCAATCAACTGGTGCAGCAAGGCATCGCCGTCATCGTGATCTCATCCGAATTGCCTGAAGTGCTCGGGCTAAGCGATAGGGTACTGGTGATGCACGAAGGCAAGCTTAAGGCCAATTTGCATAATCAAGGTCTGACCCAGGAACAGGTGATGGAAGCCGCGCTGAGGAGCGAACGCCATGTCGAAAAACACGTCGTCTGAAATCAAACTTACCCCATCCGCCCCTGCCGCTTTCCCGGCGCTGAAAGGGCTTAACCTCCAGGTTTTCGTGATGATCGCCGCGATTATCGCCATTATGCTGTTCTTTACCTGGGTTACCGACGGCGCCTATTTGAGCGCGCGTAATATTTCCAACCTCCTGCGGCAAACCGCCATCACCGGCATCCTCGCCGTCGGCATGGTGTTCGTGATCATTTCGGCGGAAATCGACCTCTCCGTCGGCTCAATGATGGGTTTGCTCGGCGGGGCGGCGGCGATTTTCGACGTTTGGCTCGGCTGGCCGCTGCCGCTCACCATTCTCGTTACGTTGGTCATGGGGCTACTGCTCGGCGCGTGGAACGGATGGTGGGTCGCCTATCGCAAGGTGCCCTCTTTCATTGTGACCCTTGCCGGCATGCTGGCGTTTCGCGGAATTTTAATCGGCATTACCAACGGTACCACCGTCTCGCCCACCACGCCGGCGATGTCGCAAATCGGTCAAAGTTATTTACCGGACGGTATCGGCTTTGGAATCGGCGTTATTGGCATGGCGACTTTTATCATCTGGCAATGGCGCGGTCGGATGCGCCGACAGGCGTTAGGGCTGGCGACCACCAGTTCTGGCGGCGCCGTTGGCCGTCAGACCATCACCGCGGTTATCGTGCTGGGCGCTATCTGGCTGCTCAATGATTATCGCGGCGTGCCGACGCCGGTACTCATACTCGCCGCCCTGCTGCTGGCGGGCATGTTTATGGCGACCCGTACCGCTTTTGGCCGCCGCATCTATGCCATTGGCGGTAATCTGGAAGCGGCCCGCCTCTCCGGGATTAACGTCGAGCGCACCAAGCTTGCGGTCTTCGCCATTAACGGCCTGATGGTCGCTATCGCCGGGTTGATTCTCAGCTCGCGACTGGGAGCGGGATCGCCTTCTGCCGGTAATATCGCCGAACTCGACGCCATCGCCGCCTGCGTGATTGGCGGCACCAGTCTGGCCGGCGGCATCGGCAGCGTGGCAGGGGCGGTAATGGGGGCGTTTATTATGTCGGCGCTGGATAATGGCATGAGCATGATGGACGTCGCCACCTTCTGGCAATACATCGTTAAGGGCGCCATTTTACTATTGGCGGTCTGGATGGATTCGGCTACCAAACGGAGAACATAACGGTATCACGATGAAAAATGCCCGAATAACTTGCGCCACCGCCAAACTTCGCCATAAGGCGCTTGAAATAATTCGGGCATTAGCCGGTATTGTATGACCGGGGTAAGAGCAGGAATATCATCTATGTTTGAAAAGCGTCACCGCATTACGCTGTTATTCAACGCCAACAAAGCCTATGACCGTCAGGTGGTTGAAGGCGTTGGCGAATATCTGCAGGCATCGCAGCTGGAATGGGATATTTTTATCGAAGAGGATTTTCGCGCGCGTATTGAAAACATCAAAGAGTGGCTGGGTGATGGCGTTATCGCCGATTACGACGACCCGGAGATAGAAAAACTGCTGGCAGATGTCAAAGTACCGATTGTCGGCGTCGGCGGCTCCTATCATCAACCAGAGTGCTACCCGTCAGTCCACTATATCGCCACCGATAATGCCGCGCTGGTCGAAAGCGCGTTCCTGCATCTGAAAGAAAAAGGGGTGAACCGTTTCGCTTTTTACGGGCTGCCGACCTCCAGCGGCAAGCGCTGGGCGAGGGAGCGCGAACATGCCTTCTGCCAGCTAGTCGCCAAAGAGAAATACCGTGGCGTCGTCTATCAGGGGCTGGAGACCGCGCCGGAAAACTGGCAGCATGCGCAAAATCGGCTCGCCGATTGGCTGCAAACGCTGCCGCCGCAAACCGGCATTATCGCCGTGACCGATGCCCGCGCCCGTCACGTCCTGCAGGCCTGCGAGCTGCTGCATATTCCGGTGCCGGAAAAACTGTGCGTCATCGGTATCGATAACGAAGAATTGACCCGCTATCTCTCCCGCGTCGCGCTCTCTTCCGTGGCGCAGGGTACCCGGCAGATGGGCTACCAGGCGGCGAAACTCCTGCATCGATTACTGGAAAACGAAGCGCTACCGCTGCAGCGGCTGCTGGTGCCGCCGATGCGCGTCATTGAGCGGCGCTCCACCGATTATCGCTCGCTCACCGACCCTGCGGTGATTCAGGCGATGCATTACATCCGCAATCACGCCTGCAAAGGCATTAAGGTTGAGCAGGTGCTCGATGCCGTCGGTATTTCCCGATCGAATCTGGAGAAACGCTTTAAAGAAGAGGTCGGGGAAACCATCCACACGGTGATCCACAGCGAAAAGCTGGAAAAAGCGCGCAGCCTGCTGGTCTCCACCACGCTATCGATAAACGAAATTTCGCAGATGTGCGGTTATCCGTCGCTGCAGTATTTCTATTCGGTGTTTAAGAAAGAGTACGATGTGACGCCGAAAGAATACCGCGATCGGCACAGTGAAGTGATGATGTAGCGGGAAAGAAAAATGCCCGGGCTTACGCACCGGGCATTGATGATTACATATGAGCGGCAATTAAGCGCTGATTGTCCTGATACATGGCGAAGAGATAGTTGTTATAGCTCGACCCTTTCGTCGAGTACCCCTTCAGCTTGTGGATCATGGTGCTGGCAGTTACTTCCTGGTCCGTCTTACGCAGCTGTGCGCGAGACTTACGGAAGGATGAATAAGCCGGGTGCGTATTCAGGTTTTTAACATAGGCCTGAACCGACTGCTCGACAGATTCAAACTGGGAGTAACCTTTCATTGCACCGCGGCAGTTGCCGCCGCCACACTTCATACCAAACAGGTTGTTGTTCTCACGCGCCAGCTTCGAGGTGCCCCAACCGCTTTCCGCAGCCGCCATGGTTGCCACCATGCTGTTCGGAATAATGTCGACGCGCTCAAGCAGCGAATTCCACGGTATATGGCGAGTATTGCCAGACCACTTCACTTTGTAACGTGAAGCGATGTCTTTCAGACGCGCCTGCTCGCTCGGCGACCAACGGCCGTCGTATTGCTTAGAGACAAGCCAGTTACGATCTGCCGTGATCGCTTGATTTTGCTTTGTAATGTAAGGCATAACCGTCCGGAGAAACGCTTTTTTCCTTGGTGTCCCGGAAGGGTATTTTCGCAAATCAGGAAGTGAACTGCTCTTTACACTATTGCGAGAATACTCTTGTTTACTGCTAACCTTGATACTACTGGGCTTCTTTACTTTCTTAACTACTGAGGCTTTATGACTCTTTGTTGCTGTGTGCGTTGTCGCCAACACACTACCTGAAAATATACAGGTAAGTAACATGAGTATCGCAGCCCCATATCGTCGCATGGGAATCGATATCATTAGGTCTCCTGGTCGGATTTACTCATTCCAACACCTTGTTTTTCGCAAAAAATCGATAGTTGAATCGCGAATAGTATCAAAAATACCCAGAGAGAGCATCAAGAGAAATAGTCCAATTCCGAATCGCTGTCATCTGAAATCGGTTTCTGCACCGTCGCGAAGGTGCAGAAATGCTATCTCCGTCTCATTTATAGCTCATTTTTTGAACTAAATCACTCACCCCTTTTCATCCTCCCCGCAAAATTACCGGCAGGATGAGTTCAACCTTATGGCGCGCAGGCACTCTGTGATAAAAACCGCTAACAGGACTCCGGCATGAAACTCGCTGCGCTCGCCTCGCTACTGCTGCCCGGGATGGCCTTTGCCGCCTGGACAACCGCTGACTTTCCCACCTTCACTGAACAGGATACTGGCCGCTTCACGACGCAAAATGAGGTGACGAAGGGTACCCGCCCTTTGCGGATAAGTTTTGACCAACAGTGCTGGCAGCCTGCGGGGGCGATAAAACTCAATCAGATGCTGTCGCTGGAACCTTGTCGGGATACGCCGCCGCAGTGGCGCGTGTTCCGCGACGGGCGCTATACGCTGGAAGTCGATACCCGCTCCGGCACGCCAACGCTGATGCTGTCGCTGGCGGCACAGGACACGGCCAGCACGCAGCCGCTGATGCGCCAGTGTCCGAAATGGGATGGTAAACCGCTGACGCTCGATGTCGGCCAGACGTTTGCCGAGGGAAGCCAGGTGCGTGATTTTTACAGCGGTAATCTCGCCACGGTGAAAGCAGGTAAAATCACGCTGCAGCCCGCCGCAGACAGTAATGGGCTCGTGCTGTTTGAAAAAGCGGATAGCGCCGCCAGCGCGCCGTTTAACTGGCATAACGCCACTATCTATTTTGTCCTGACCGATCGCTTCGTTAACGGCAATCCGGCCAACGACAACAGCTACGGGCGCCATAAAGACGGTATGCAGGAGATAGGCACCTTCCACGGCGGCGATTTACAGGGGCTGACCAGCAAGCTGGATTATCTTCAACAGCTTGGCGTCAACGCGCTATGGATAAGTTCACCGCTGGAGCAAATTCACGGCTGGGTCGGCGGCGGCACCAAAGGCGACTTTCCCCACTACGCCTATCACGGTTACTACACCCAGGACTGGACCCGTCTTGACGCCAACA
This sequence comes from Klebsiella sp. CN_Kp091, assembly GCF_040065095.1. Lineage (NCBI taxonomy): Bacteria > Pseudomonadati > Pseudomonadota > Gammaproteobacteria > Enterobacterales > Enterobacteriaceae > Klebsiella > Klebsiella sp. CN_Kp091. Next base: position 37,422 of record NZ_JBEAIO010000003.1, read on the forward strand.
TGGGCGACGAAGCCGACCTTCGGCAACTGGTTGATGAGGCCCATCGGCGCGGCATGCGCGTCCTGTTTGATGTCGTCATGAACCATACTGGTTACGCCACGCTTGCCGATATGCAGGAATTTCACTTCGGCTCGCTGTACCTGAAAGGCGATGAACTGAAAAAAACGCTTGGCGAGCGCTGGACCGACTGGAAACCAGCGCCAGGGCAAAGCTGGCACAGCTTCAATGATTACATCAATTTCAGCGATAAAGCAGGCTGGGAACAATGGTGGGGAAAAAAATGGATCCGCACCGATATCGGCAACTACGACAATCCCGGTTTCGACGATTTCACCCTGTCGCTGGCGTTCCTGCCGGACCTGAAAACCGAATCGACGCTCCCTTCTGGCTTGCCAAATTTCTACCGTCACAAGCCGGATACCGCCGCCAAAGAGATAGCCGGCTTCACGCCGCGCGACTATCTGACCCACTGGCTCAGCCAATGGGTACGCGATTACGGTATTGACGGCTTCCGCGTCGATACCGCAAAACACGTCGAACCGGATGCCTGGCAACAGCTCAAAACGCAGGCCACGGCCGCGCTGGCGGAATGGAAAAAAGCGAATCCTCAGAAAGCGCTGGATGACGCGCCATTCTGGATGACCGGCGAGGCCTGGGGCCACGGCGTGATGCAAAGCGACTACTATCGCCACGGCTTCGACGCGATGATCAATTTCGATTATCAGGATCGGGCGGCGAAAGCGGTGGACTGTCTGGCAAACATGGACGCCACCTGGCAGCAGATGGCGGACAAGCTGCAGGATTTCAACGTGCTGAGCTATCTCTCCTCGCACGATACCCGCTTGTTCCGCGAAGGCGGCAGCCGGGCGGCGGAACTGTTATTACTCGCCCCAGGCGCCGTACAACTCTTCTATGGCGATGAGTCTTCGCGCCCGTTCGGCCCCACGGGTTCCGACCCGCTGCAGGGTACACGCTCCGATATGAACTGGCAGGATGTTGCCGGTAGCGCATCCGATAACGTCGCGCACTGGCAAAAAATCGCCCAATTCCGCGCCCGCCATCCGGCCATTGGTATGGGAAAACAACAGACGCTGACGCTAGAGCAGGGCTATGGTTTCGTACGTGAAAGCAGCGCTGATAAAGTGATGGTTGTCTGGGCCGGACAGCAATAGCAGTCGCTTACCGGGCTCCTTGCCGCTGGCTGGAGCCTTTTCAGCACAAATGACTAAAACTTACACTGTTAGCAGAACAAAAAATAAATCGCTCCCTCCTGTGCCGATTTGCACCGCGTTGACGCTGGCGTTATGGTAATTCCCTTTCCAGAAGACCAACAGAATATCCGCGATGACATTTTCACTTTTCGGCGACAAATTCACCCGTCATTCAGGCATCACCCGCCTGATGGAAGACCTCAATGACGGCCTGCGCACACCGGGCGCGATCATGCTGGGCGGCGGCAACCCCGCGCAAATCCCGGAGATGAATGAATACTTCAATAGCCTGCTGGCCGATATGCTGGATAACGGCAAAGCCCTTGATGCGCTTTGCAATTATGATGGTCCGCAAGGGAAAAGCGAGCTTCTGACCTTGCTTGCGCAAATGCTGCGCGAAGAATTAGGTTGGGAGATCGAACCACAGAATATTGCTCTGACGAATGGCAGCCAGAGCGCATTTTTCTACTTATTTAACCTGTTTGCCGGCCGCCGTGCCGACGGCACCACCCGCAAGGTGCTGTTCCCGCTGACGCCGGAATATATCGGCTACGCCGATTCCGGGCTGGAAGAGGATCTGTTTGTCGCCACCCGCCCCAACATTGAGCTGCTGCCGGAAGGCCAGTTCAAATATCACGTGGACTTCGAACACCTGCAGATCACCGAAGAGACGGGAATGATCTGCGTCTCCCGGCCAACTAACCCGACCGGCAACGTCATTACCGACGAAGAGCTTATTAAGCTTGATGCCCTCGCCAATCAGCACGGCGTGCCGCTGGTTATTGATAACGCCTATGGCGTGCCTTTCCCGGGCATTATTTTTAGCGAAGCGCGCCCGCTGTGGAACCCGAACATCGTGCTATGTATGAGCTTATCCAAGCTCGGGCTGCCGGGCACCCGCTGCGGAATCATCATCGCCAACGAGAAAATCATCACCGCGATCAGTAATATGAACGGCATTATCAGCCTCGCTCCTGGCGGGATTGGGCCAGCGATGATGTGCGAAATGATCAAGCGTAAGGACCTGCTACGGCTGTCGGAGACGGTGATTAAACCGTTCTATTATCAGCGTGTTCAGGAAACCATCGCTACCATTCGCCGCTATTTGCCGGAAGAACGCTGCCTGATTCATAAACCAGAAGGGGCGATTTTCCTGTGGCTGTGGTTTAAGGATCTGCCGATCTCCACCGAGCTGCTGTATCAGCGCCTGAAACAACGCGGCGTGCTGATGGTGCCGGGCGATTACTTCTTCCCGGGGCTGGACAAGCCGTGGCCGCATACGCATCAGTGCATGCGCATGAACTACGTGCCGGACCCGGAGAAAATCGAGGCGGGGGTTAAAATTCTTGCCGAAGAGATTGAGCGCGCCTGGCAGGAGCAAGACGCCTGATGGTGTTTCCCGGCCATCGCTGGCCGGGAACATGCAGTTACATTGCCTGCGCCGCCCAACGGCGGCGCTCGGCGCTTAATCTTTCCAGCTCGGCGGGCTCAATACAGCGCAGCGCCTGAGTCGGACAGGCCGCTACGCACGCCGGTCCCGTTTGCCGGTGCGCGCACAGATCGCACTTCAGCGCCTGCACGCCTTCGTCGGTCAACATCACCGTCATCGCCCCATAAGGGCACGCCACCATACAGCTTTTACAACCAATGCACAGCCGTTGATCGACACGCCAGACGTCGCCTTCATGGCGTATTGCCCCTTCCGGGCAGACGTTCGCGCAGGGCGCATCCTCGCACTGACGGCACAGCGTCGCCGTTGATAGCTCATCGCTCTTCACTACCCGGATCCGCGGCGCAAAGCGTCTTGCAGAAACGGTAGAACAATCCTGCCCCTGCTGATGCGACACCACGCAGGCCACCTCGCAGGTTCGACAGCCGATACACTTTTGCGCATCGGCGATAATAAACCGGTTCATCCTCAACTCCATTCGGGATAAAAACGCAGCGTGCCAGAAAAACCCCGCTGTGCGCTTTGATCCTGAATGGAATCAGCTGCGTTTTAGGCAAATACCCAGCAAGATCTCGCCAGTTGCCTTAGCCTTCGCGAATCACAAACCCCAGCTCGCGGGAAATCGCCTCTGCCGTTTCACGCAATGGTTTGAGCAGATTTTTCTCACCAACCTGTTTCAGGCGCGAAGTCGACAGCGAAATCGAAATGGCGTAAGGCACGCGACCGTGAATATCGAATACCGGTACCGCCAGGCACGAGACGCCGAGTTCGTTCTCTTCGCGATCCATCGCCATATTACGTTCGCGAATCTGCGCCAGCTCGTCGTTCATCGCCGGCAGGCCGGTAATGGTGTTACGGGTCAACGGCTGAATAATATCCTGATGGCTGTCCCAGTAGCTGGCAACGTAGTCAGGATGGCCGAACGCCATGTAGATCTTACCCATCGCCGAACAGTACAGCGGCATATGCTGGCCAATATAGGCGCGGGTACGCAGCATACCGGTAGTCGGCTCCAGCTTATAAATCAGAATCGCGTGGTCGTCCTCACGGCTGGAGAAGTTCACCGTCTCGCCGGTGGCGATGTTTAAAGCTTCAAGATGCGGCGCAGCGACATGAATAATATTCAGCGACGACAGCGCCTTTTGCCCAACGGCAATAAATTTGGTGGTCAGGCGGTAACTTCCGGCGGCAGGCGCCGGAGTAACGTAGCCGCAGGACTGCAGGCCCTGCAACAACCGATGCACGGTACTTTTATTCAGGCCCGCCAGTTCAGACAGATGCGCCAACGGACAACCGTTTGGATAGTTACTGAGGATCTCAATCAGCATTAACCCGCGAAATAGACTCTGGCTTCCGGCTGGCCTCTCTTTCTCTTGCGTCATTTCACTCTCTTTTGTGCCCATCGCTTCGGCTTCCTTTTTAATCGCGCTCTGATGGTAGCGCAAAGTGTGGTTCAGTTCACGATCTGAACCGAAAAAACACAACCAACTGATTTTAATGATTTTTAAAAATAGCATCTGCCGTTGATCTGTCAAAAATTGATCGTTATATTTGAAATCAGATTTCGATATGTGAAACATGAAGATAAAAAATCACTCAAACCCTAAGGGGAACACGGGAATGAAAGTAACTTTTGCGCAGCTAAAAGAGGCGTTCAATCGGGTATTACTCTCACGCGGTATTGCGGCGGAAACCGCCGACGCCTGCGCGGAAATGTTCGCCCGCACCACGGAATCCGGCGTCTACTCACACGGAGTGAATCGCTTTCCACGTTTTATTCAGCAACTGGATAACGGCGATATCATTCCGGATGCGAAACCTCAGCGCGTCACCAGCCTTGGCGCTATTGAGCAGTGGGATGCCCGGCGTTCGATTGGCAATCTGACGGCGAAAAAGATGATGGATCGCGCCATTGAATTGGCCTCCGACCATGGCATTGGCCTGGTGGCATTACGCAACGCCAATCACTGGATGCGCGGCGGCAGCTACGGCTGGCAGGCGGCGGAAAAAGGCTATATAGGCATCTGCTGGACCAACTCTATCGCCGTCATGCCGCCGTGGGGCGCTAAAGAGTGCCGCATTGGCACCAATCCGCTGATCGTGGCAATTCCATCCACTCCGATCACAATGGTCGATATGTCGATGTCGATGTTCTCCTACGGCATGCTGGAGGTTAATCGCCTGGCTGGTCGCACGCTGCCGGTAGATGGCGGGTTTGATGATGACGGTAATTTGACGAAAGAGCCCGGCGTGATTGAGAAAAATCGCCGTATCCTGCCGATGGGCTACTGGAAGGGTTCCGGTTTATCAATTGTGCTGGATATGATAGCCACCCTACTTTCCAACGGTTCCTCCGTTGCTGAAGTCACCCAGGACAATAGCGACGAATATGGCGTATCGCAGATTTTCATCGCTATTGAAGTCGACAAGCTCATTGATGGCAAAACGCGTGACGCCAAACTACAGCGGATCATGGACTTCATCACCACCGCCGAACGCGCCGATGAAAATGTAGCGGTCCGCCTACCGGGCCACGAGTTTACGCGATTACTGGAAGAAAACCGCCGTAACGGGATCACCGTCGACGACAGCGTATGGGCCAAAATTCAGGCTCTGTAGGGGAAACCACTATGATTTTCGGCCATATTTCACAACCGAATCCTTGCCGTCTACCGGCAGCGATTGAAAAGGCGCTCGATTTTCTTCGGACTACCGATTTTCGCCACCAGCCCCCCGGCGTCGTCGAAATTGATGGTAAGAATATTTTTGCGCAGATCATCGATCTGACTACCCGTACGGCGACAGAAAACCGTCCGGAGGTACATCGGCATTATTTAGATATTCAATTTCTCGCTTCCGGTGAAGAAAAAATAGGTATCGCCATTGATAATGGGAATAACCAGATCAGCGAATCGTTATTAGAACAGCGCGATATTATTTTTTATCACGATAGTGAACACGAATCGTTTATTGAAATGATACCCGGTAGCTATGCCATATTCTTCCCACAAGATGTACATCGACCTGGGTGTATTAAAAGCACCGCTACCCCTATTAGAAAAATCGTCGTTAAGGTAGCTATCGATATTCTGTAAAAGAACTAATCATCTCATTAAATTTACAGGAGCACATAATGAATATTACTACCGGTTATATTATCGGTGCGTATCCCTGTGCACCCTCATTTCACCAAAAGAGTGAAGAGGAAGAGAAGGAATTCTGGCGACAACTTGCCGATACTCCAGATATTCGTGGCATAGAACAGCCTTGTCTTGAGCATATCCATCCATTAGGCGATGAGTGGCTGCTGCGCCATACGCCGGATAACTGGCAAATTGTGATTACCGCCATTATGGAAACCATGCGCCGCCGCGGAGAAAACGCCGGCTTCGGCCTGGCCTCCAGCGATGAACAACAGCGTGTAGCCTGCGTTGAATACTACCGCCACCTTCATCGCAAAATTAATAAAATCAACGGTATTCAACCCGGTAAAGTCGCCGCGCTTGAGTTACAGGCCGCGCCGCTGGCGGGAGATCAAAACATCGCCCAGGCAACGGACGCCTTTTCACGCTCGCTCAAAGAAATCGCCAGTTGGGACTGGCGCTGCGATCTGGTGCTGGAACACTGTGACGCGATGAATGGCCCAGCGCCGCGTAAAGGCTTTCTGCCACTGGATAATGTACTGGAAGTCATTGCCGACCATGAGATAAGCGTGTGCATCAACTGGGCGCGCTCGGCCATTGAAGGCCGCGATACCGCGCTGCCGTTGGCCCATACCCGGCAGGTTAAACAGGCCGGTAAACTGGGCGCGCTGATGTTTTCCGGAACCACCCGCCAGGGTGAATATGGCGAATGGCAGGATTTACACGCGCCATTTGCGCCCTTCTGCCCGCAAAGCCTGATGACCGCGCAGCATGCCCGCGATATTTTCGCCTGCGCTGCAGGCGCATCGTTGCAGTTCGCCGGTATTAAATTATTGGAAATAGACCCAAATGCCGATGTTAACCACCGCATAGCCATTTTGCGTGACGGTATCAGCATATTAAAAAACGCATAAGAACAACTACGTTTTCATTGTCATAATATTTACTCTACGAGAATATTAATATGAACATGACCTCTCGCCCTACAGCAAAAGATATTCCACGCCAGCGTTGGCTGAGAATTATCCCACCGATTCTTATTGCCTGTATTATTTCCTATATGGACCGCGTTAATATCGCATTTGCGATGCCGGGCGGTATGGATGCCGAACTGGGTATTTCCGCTACCATGGCGGGGCTCGCTGGTGGTATTTTCTTTATTGGTTATTTATTCTTACAAGTCCCTGGCGGAAAAATCGCCGTACACGGCAGCGGCAAGAAATTTATCGGCTGGTCGCTGGTCGCCTGGGCCATTATTTCCGTACTGACCGGTTTAATCACCAATCAATACCAACTGCTGATCCTGCGCTTCTTATTAGGGGTGGCGGAAGGCGGCATGCTGCCGGTGGTGCTAACGATGATCAGCAACTGGTTCCCGGACGCTGAACGCGGCCGCGCCAACGCCATTGTGATTATGTTTGTGCCGATTGCCGGGATTATTACCGCCCCGCTGTCAGGCTGGATCATCACCGTTCTCGACTGGCGCTGGCTATTTATTATCGAAGGCTTGCTCTCGGTGGTCGTGCTGGCGCTGTGGGCATACACCGTTTATGACCGCCCGCAGGAAGCGCGCTGGATATCAGCAGCGGAAAAAACCTACCTGGTCGAAACGCTGGCGGCGGAGCAAAAGGCGATTGCCGGAACTGAAGTCAAAAATGCCTCGCTCGGCGCGGTGCTCTCTGACAAAACCATGTGGCAGCTCATCGCCCTTAACTTTTTCTATCAAACCGGGATTTACGGTTACACCCTGTGGCTGCCGACCATTCTGAAAGAGCTGACCCATAGCAGTATGGGGCAAGTCGGCGTGCTCGCCATCCTGCCCTACGTTGGCGCGATTGCCGGTATGTTCCTTTTCTCTTCGCTCTCCGACCGTACCGGCAAACGCAAGCTATTCGTCTGCCTGCCGCTGATCGGCTTCGCACTGTGCATGTTCCTCTCCGTGGCGTTGAAAAATCACATCTGGCTGGCCTATGCCGCGCTGGTTGGCTGCGGGTTCTTCTTGCAATCCGCCGCCGGTGTGTTCTGGACCATTCCGGCGCGCCTGTTCAGCGCCGAAATGGCCGGTGGAGCCCGCGGGGTGATCAACGCTCTCGGCAACCTCGGCGGCTTCTGCGGCCCTTACGCCGTAGGCGTACTGATCACCCTCTACAGCAAAGATGCCGGCGTTTATTGCCTGGCTATCTCACTGGCGCTGGCGGCCCTGATGGCGCTGCTGCTGCCGGCAAAATGCGATGCCGGCGCAGCACCCGCAAAGACCATGACTCCACGTAACCACGCAGCTTAAAACTGCCCCGGATGGCCAGGCGTCGTCCGGAAAACTGGAAGACTAAGATGAGTGAAAAAGAGACCTTCTGGCTGGGTATCGATTGTGGCGGTACTTATCTAAAAGCCGGTTTATATAACAGCCAGGGCGTAGAGCGGCGTATCGAGCGCTGCCCTTTACGCACCCTCAGCGCGCAGCCGGGCTACGCCGAGCGGGAAATGGATCTGCTCTGGCAACGCTGCCATGAAACCATCGCCAGGCTGCTCAGCGCCGCCAACGTCAATGGCAAGCAAATCAAAGGTATCGCTATCTCCGCGCAGGGCAAAGGGCTATTTCTGCTTGATAAACAGGATCGCCCGTTAGGTAACGCGATGCTCTCCTCCGATCGTCGGGCGTTGGAAATCGTTCAACGCTGGCAGCAGGATGGCATCCCTGAGCGGCTTTACCCCCTTACCCGCCAGACGCTGTGGACCGGCCATCCCGCTTCATTGCTGCGGTGGCTGAAAGAAAATGAACCGCAGCGCTATGGGCAAATCGGCTGCGTCATGATGGCCCATGATTATCTTCGCTGGCGTTTAACCGGGATGAAGGGCTGCGAAGAGAGCAACATTTCTGAGTCCAATCTCTACAACATGCACAGCGGGCAATACGACCCGCGCCTGACCCGGTGGTTAGGCATTAGTGAAATTGACGAGGCGCTGCCGCCGATCGTCGGCTCTGCGGAAATATGCGGGGAAATCACCGCTCAGGCGGCCGCCGTTACCGGTCTGGCGGCGGGAACGCCCGTCGTCGGCGGTCTGTTTGATGTGGTTTCTACCGCGCTCTGCGCGGGCCTCAACGATGAATCAGTGCTCAATGCGGTGATGGGAACCTGGGCGGTCACCAGCGGGATCACCCACGGGCTGCGTGAGCATGAGGCTCATCCTTACGTCTATGGCCGGTTCGTCAATGACGGCGAATACATTGTGCACGAAGCGAGCCCCACCTCTTCCGGCAATCTTGAATGGTTTACCGCGCAGTGGGGAGGGCTCTCATTTACCGAGATTAATGAGGCCGTCGCCAGCCTGCCAACAGCCGGTAGCGAGCTCTTCTTTCTGCCGTTCCTTTACGGTAGCAACGCCGGCCTGGAGATGACCGGCGGTTTTTACGGCATGCAGGCCATGCACACCCGCGCGCATTTACTACAGGCGGTGTATGAAGGGGTGGTCTTCAGCCATATGACGCATCTCAACCGCATGCGCGAGCGCTTTACCCAAGTCCAGGCTCTGCGCGTCACCGGCGGTCCGGCGCATTCCGAGGTATGGATGCAAATGCTGGCGGACGTCAGCGGTCTGCGCATCGAACTGCCGCAGGTTGAAGAGACCGGTTGTTTTGGCGCCGCGCTTGCCGCCCGCGTCGGCACCGGCGTCTATCGCCACTTCCGCGAGGCCCTGAGCAGCCTGCAGCATCCGGTACGAACCCTGCAGCCTGACATGACCGCACACCGTCTTTATCAGCGTAAATACCGCCAATACCAGCAATTGATTAGCGCACTACAGGGCTACCACGCCCGCATTAAGGAGCACACATTATGAGCCGACCATTACTGCAACTGGCGCTCGACCATACCAGCCTGGAAGCCGCCCAGCGCGATGTCGCCGTACTGCGCCATCACGTTGATATCGTGGAAGCGGGCACAATTCTGTGCCTGACCGAAGGACTCAACGCGGTAAAAGCCCTGCGCGCCCAGTGTCAGGATAAAATTATCGTCGCCGACTGGAAAGTCGCCGACGCTGGCGAAACGCTGGCTCAACAGGCCTTTGCCGCAGGCGCCAACTGGATGACCATTATCTGCGCCGCGCCGCTGGCGACCGTTGAGAAAGGCCATGCCGTCGCCCAGTCCTGCGGCGGCGACATTCAGATCGAACTCTTCGGTAACTGGACGCTGGACGACGCGCGCGACTGGTACCGCATCGGCGTCCGCCAGGCGATTTATCACCGCGGCCGCGATGCGCAGGCCAGCGGCCAGCAGTGGGGCGACGCCGATCTGGCGCGTATGAAAGCGCTGTCGGATATCGGCCTGCAACTGTCTATTACCGGCGGCATCACGCCGGCCGACTTATCCCTGTTTAGCGATATTGACGTCAAAGCGTTTATTGCCGGACGCGCGCTGGCGGGCGCGGCGCAGCCCGCGCAGGTGGCAGGTGATTTCCACGCCCAAATCGACGCCATCTGGGGAGAACAGCATGCGTAATCATCCCTTAGGTATCTATGAGAAAGCGCTGGCGAAAAACCTTAGCTGGCCGGAACGGCTGGTGCTGGCGAAAAGCTGCGGTTTTGATTTTGTCGAAATGTCGGTCGATGAAACCGATGAGCGTCTGGCGCGCCTGGAGTGGAGCGCCACCCAGCGCGCCTCGCTGGTCGCGGCGATGCTGGAAACCGGGGTAGCCATCCCCTCAATGTGCCTGTCTGCCCATCGTCGCTTCCCGTTTGGCAGCCGCGATGAATCAACCCGGCTGCGGGCGCGCGAGATCATGACCAAAGCCATTCAACTGGCTCGCGATTTAGGGATCCGCACCATCCAACTGGCAGGCTATGACGTCTACTACGAAGAACACGATGACGGCACACAGCAGCGTTTTGCCGAAGGACTGGCGTGGGCGGTCGAACAGGCGGCCGCGGCGCAGGTCATGCTGGCGGTCGAAATCATGGATACCGCATTTATGAACTCCATCAGCAAGTGGAAAAAATGGGACGAGATGCTTGCCTCGCCGTGGTTCAGCGTCTATCCGGATGTCGGCAACCTGAGCGCCTGGGGCAACGACGTCAGCGCCGAGCTCAAACTGGGCATCGACCGCATCGCCGCTATCCATCTTAAAGACACGCTACCCGTAACCGCACAATCGCCGGGGCAGTTTCGCGACATCCCCTTCGGCGAGGGTTGTGTCGATTTTGTCGGCATCTTCAAAACGCTGCATGAGCTGAACTATCGCGGTTCATTCTTAATTGAAATGTGGACGGAAAAAGCCAAAGAACCGGTACTGGAAATTATTCAGGCGCGCCGCTGGATAGAAGCGCGGATGCAAGAAGGAGGTTTCACATGTTAGAACAATTGAAGTCTGAGGTATTAGCCGCCAACCTGGCGCTACCTGCGCATCAGCTGGTGACGTTCACCTGGGGCAACGTGAGCGCCGTCGACGAAACGGGAAAGCTGATGGTTATCAAGCCATCCGGGGTGGAGTACGACGTCATGCAGGCTGACGACATGGTGGTCGTCGATATCGCCAGCGGCCATGTGGTTGAAGGCGCTAAAAAGCCCTCCTCCGATACGCCAACCCACCTTGCGTTGTACCGCCGCTACCCGCAAATTGGCGGTATCGTTCACACCCATTCGCGCCACGCGACGATCTGGTCGCAGGCAGGGTTGGATTTACCGGCCTGGGGCACCACGCACGCGGATTATTTTTATGGCGCGATCCCCTGTACCCGCCTGATGACCGCCGATGAAATTAATGGTGAATATGAGTATCAGACCGGCGAGGTGATCGTTAAAACCTTTGAAGCGCGCGATCTCGATCCCATGCAGGTCCCGGCAGTGCTAGTGCATTCACACGGTCCGTTTGCGTGGGGTAAAAACGCCGCCGACGCCGTGCATAACGCCGTCGTCCTCGAAGAGTGCGCCTATATGGGGCTTTTTTCCCGTCAGCTCACGCCACAACTGGCCGATATGCAGCAAGAACTGCTCGATAAACATTATCTGCGTAAGCACGGCGCGAATGCCTATTACGGGCAAAACTAACATCACCCGGCGGCATATCACCGCCGGGGAGTTTTTCGGATTACATCGCGGCGCGGAAAATCGCCATAATCTCTTCGTGGGTCGCCTGAATCGGATTGGTTAAACCGCAGGCATCTTTCAGCGCGTTGCTGGCCAGCAGCGGAATATCCTCTTCTTTAACGTTCAGATCGCGCAGACCAGCCGGGATGCCGACTTTACGCGCCAGCTCGCGGATGGCCGCGATGCAGGCTTCCGCCCCCTGTTTGTCATTCAGCCCGGCTACGTTCACGCCCATCGCCTGCGCGCAGTCACGCAGACGCGCGGCGGCGACGCTGCAGTTGTACTCCTGCACAAACGGCAGCAGGACGGCGTTGCAGACGCCGTGCGGCAGATCGTAGAAGCCGCCCAGCTGGTGCGCCATCGCGTGGACGTAGCCCAGCGACGCGTTGTTGAAGGCCATACCGGCAAGGAACTGCGCATAGGCCATCGCTTCACGCGCCTGTTCATTACTGCCATCTTCCACTGCATGAGTTAAATTCTGTGAAATCATGGTCATGGCTTTCAACGCGCAGGCATCGGTAATCGGCGTCGCCGCGATGGAAACATAGGCTTCGATAGCGTGAGTCAGCGCGTCCATACCGGTGGCGGCGGTCAGCGATTTCGGCATCCCCATCATCAGCGAGGAGTCGTTAACCGACAGAACCGGAGTCACGTGCTTATCGACAATCGCCATTTTGATGTGGCGATCGACATCGGTAATGATGCAGAAGCGGGTCATTTCGGAAGCCGTACCGGCGGTGGTATTGATAGCGATCATCGGCAATTGCGGTTTCGCCGAACGGTCCACCCCTTCATAGTCACGGATGTTGCCGCCGTTTGCCGCGACCAGCGCGATGCCTTTCGCGCAATCGTGCGGCGAGCCGCCGCCCAGGGAAATCACGCAGTCGCAGTTATTTTCTTTTAGCAGCGCCAGACCGCTTTCGACGTTCAGGGTCGTCGGGTTGGGGTGCACGCCGTCATACACCACGCTGAAAATATCCCGTTCCTGTAACGCCTTTTGTACTTCACCCGCCATACCTAATTTATTCAGCATCGCGTCGGTGACGATTAATGCCCGACGATATCCGTATTGCTGGATAGTATTCATCGCTTCAGTAACAGAACCAGTGCCAATGACGTTCACTGGCGGAATATAAAAAGTCGATGCAGCCATGATGATTCCTTCATTTAGGTGAATATCATGGAAGGGTACGAGGATGTCGTAATAAAAAACATGACCTGAACGCCATTTCTGGCAAGAAATTGGATGAAAAACAGTACGTTAATATTTCCTTTTTTAACGTACTGTTAAACATTACCGGCTTAATTTTCCATTTGCGTTATTATTCGCCGTTTTTATTTTCAGGGAATAACAGCGCATCGCGAAGTAGATGATCGTTGCCCCGGCGGCGGGTAAAGCCAATGCGGTCGAAATATTCGAGTATTTGAATCGCCAGTTTACGGCCAATATTTAACGTATCGCGAAAATCCGCCGCGCAGGTGGAACCACGCAGCAGATCCAGACGGCGGATCAATTGCGCAAATTCAACAATCCGATCGTTGCGATAATAACGATCTTTCACGATCGCCGTAATCATCCCCTGCTGCGCCGCCTGGCGCAGCACCGCGCGCATCAACGACTCTTCGACGTTCAGATCGCGCGCCAGGTCGCGTACCCACCATGGCTCATCGGCGAAGAGCGGCTCCGCCCGCTGCCAGATGGCCTGCTGCTCATCGGTAAACCCGGCTTTATGCTCCGGCAGGTGCAGCCAGCCGTGATGGCTTTGAATGACGCCGCTGCTGCGCATCTGCTCAATCAGCAGCAGTACCAGCGCTTCATCTTCCATCGGCAGCGCAATCCGCCGCAGACGTTCGCGCCCCGGCCCCGGTTCATCGCGATGCTGGTCGTGATAACGGGCCAGCGCGTCGAGCAGTTTTTTCTGCCAGCGGGCGGCCAGCGGCGCGCTAAGCAGGCTATTCCCGGCCTGCAGATAGTCCGGACGGTTAATTAATGCCGTGAGGCCGTCAGCGCTCAGCTGCCGCGCCCAGGCAAACTCGTCAAGACGCACCGCATCGCGCTGCAGATGTATATCCAACGCCTGCACGTCGTCGCCCTGCGCTTCGGCCAGCGCGTAAAGCCACTGCAGATACTCCGGCTTGCGTTTACCGCGGCGCGGCGGATTCAGCGTCACCACCCGCGCGCCGGCCAGCGTCAAGCGGGCGGAAATATCGCGCAATACCAGGCGATCGTTATCCGCCAGCCACAGCGGCGTATCCAGCACCAGCTCGGCCAGATTGCCTTCCAGTAGCGAAACGCGGCCGGTGATATGGCTGGCGGCATGGTGGATATGCAGCGACTGCCACTGGCTGAGCGGCGCGTGACAGGTCAGCTCGACGATCGCCCGCTCGCAAGGTTCTGCGGGCTGAGCCGAGAGCAGCCAGTCACCGCGGCTGAGATCCTCTTTTTGCGCATCGCCAACGATATTCAGCGCGATGCGCTGCCCGGCCCGCGCCTGTTCAACCGGCTGATTCTGCGCATGTAGCCCGCGGACGCGCATGGGTTTATTGGCGCCGGTCAGCCAGAGGGTATCGCCGATTTTTACCTCGCCGGATAACGCCGTCCCGGTCACCACCAGCCCCGCGCCCTTGACGGTAAAGGCGCGATCCAGCGCCAGACGAAAACGCTGCTGTTGCGGATGCGCGCGCTCGGCCAGCTGTAGCAAATGGCTGCGCAGTTCGGCAATGCCAAGGTTTTCCGTTGCCGCGGTAGCGAAGAAAGCCACGTCGTCGAACCCCAGCTCGCTCAGCGTGGATTCCACCTGCGCCCGAACTTCGGCAACGCGCGCCGCGTCCACGCGGTCCGTTTTGGTCAACGCGACGGTTAACGTCGGTTTTCCCGTCAGCTGCAGAATCGCCAGATGCTCGCGGGTTTGCGCCATCACGCCGTCATCGCAGGCCACCACCAGCAGCGCGTGATCGATCCCGCCCACGCCGGCCAACATGTTGGACAAAAACTTTTCATGCCCCGGCACATCGATAAAACCTAACACCCGGCCATCAGGCTGCGGCCAATAGGCGTAGCCGAGATCGATAGTCATCCCGCGCGATTTCTCTTCCGGCAGGCGATCGGCGTTAACGCCGGTAATCGCCTGCAGCAGCGTGGTTTTGCCGTGGTCCACATGTCCGGCGGTGGCAATAATCATCTCAATAACATCTCCATAAACCGGGGTTCATCTTCAAGACAGCGCAGATCCAGCCATAAGCGGCCATCATAAATTCTGCCGATCGTCGGTATCGGCAAGGCGCGCCAGCGGGCGGCCAGCGCTTCCAGCTGGCTGCCGCGACCATCGCGCGGCGTAAAGGTTAACGCGGCGCTGGGCAGTCGGTCGACCGGCAACGACCCGCTGCCGATCTGCGACAAACACGCTTCGACGCGCACGTCAAAATCGCTATAGTGCGCCGCTAACGCAGGCTGAATACGCTCGCCCTGCTGGCGGATATCCTCGGCGCGGCGGGTTAGCAGACGTAGCGTCGGCAGATCGTTGGTCAGCGCTTCCGGATGCAGATACAGCCGCAGAGTCGCCTCCAGCGCCGCCAGCGTCATTTTATCCGCCCGCAGCGCGCGCTTAAGCGGATGACTCTGTAACTTCGCGATCAACGCCCGATCGCCGACGATAATCCCCGCCTGCGGCCCGCCAAGCAGCTTATCGCCGGAAAAGCTCACCAGGTTCACGCCCGCCGCAATCAATTCCTGCGGCATCGGTTCTTTCGGCAAGCCGTACTGGCTCAAATCCACCAGCGAGCCGCTGCCGAGATCGGCCACCACCGGCACGCCATGTTCGCGGCCAATTTCCGCCAGCTCCGCCTCATCGACCGCTTTGGTAAAGCCTTCAATGCTGTAGTTGCTGGTATGCACTTTCATTAGCAGGGCGGTCTGCTCATTGATAGCCTGACGATAATCTTTGGCGTGGGTGCGGTTAGTGGTGCCCACTTCATGTAGCAGACAACCGGCCTGGCGCATGACATCGGGGATGCGAAATGCGCCGCCGATCTCGACCAGTTCGCCGCGCGAGACCACCACTTCTTTCCCGCTGGCCGTCGCCGCCAGCATCAGCAGCACCGCCGCCGCGTTGTTATTGACGATACAGGCATCTTCCGCGCCGGTGATCCGGCACAGCAGATCGGCCAGCGCCCGGTCGCGATGACCGCGCCCGGCATCGTCGAGATCGTATTCCAGCGTGACCGGCGCGCGCATCGCCTGCGCCACCGCCTGCACCGCGGCTTCCGCCTGAATGGCTCTACCCAGATTGGTGTGCAGCACGGTGCCCGTCAGGTTGAATACCGGACGCAGCGCGCTCTGCTGGCTATGGTTCAGCCGGCTGGCGGTCTCCTGAGGCCAGTCGTCGCACCACTCTGGCAATGCCTGCGCCTGGCGGATATGCTCCCGCGCCTCATCCAACATCTGGCGCAGCAGCGCCACAATTTGCGAATGGCCATGGCGATCGAGCAGTAAAGCAAAAGCGGGATCGCGAAGTAAACGATCAATGGCCGGAAGCCGGGTATAAAGCGCGCGAGTATCGGTAGACATGAGTGAACCTGACGATAAGTTATTTTCCCCCCTCCCGACGGGAGAGGGAGTCAACAATGAGTGGCGATTGTAACGCCTGCGCGAGGAAACTGTTACCTGCCTGGGTCAACTCCCTGGCGGTTCGGTACGTGCAAAACTGGCGCGCTGAAATAACGTCTCGACCAGTTTGACCAGTTTTGGCCGCGTCGCGCACCAGCCGGGCGCCACGCGACGGAAATTGAGATAAGCAATGGCGCAGGCGGCAGTAATGGTCGCCAGATTCAGCTCACCGTGACGCAAGGTGCCGTCGGCGGCGTACCCTTCCAACATATCAAGACCGCGGGCGATTTTTTCCCGCTGGCGGAGCAGTTCGGTTTCTGACTGCTGCGCCGCCGGACGCGCTTTTTCCCGCACCAGCGCGATCGCCGCCTCCATGATGCCGTCAGACAAGGCTTCAAGCTGCCGCATCTTCAGCGCCGCCAGAGGTTCCGTAGGCAGCATCGCCGGCGCGACGTTAAGCAGTTCAAGATATTGCGCAATAATGGGCGAATCAAACCAGCATGCGCCGTCATCGGTCAGCAGCGCCGGAACTTTACCCAGCGGGTTGTACTGCGCCACGCCGTTGACGTCGTTATAGGGGAATTCGTTCACAAACTCGAAGGGGATCGCCTTTTCCAGCAAGATGACAGAAATTTTGCGTACAAAAGGACTGGTGTAGCTGCCGATAAGTTTCATTGCCTGCTCCTTTCGCCAACGAAAAGATCAGTATGGTTCAGGCGCAGGCAAATGGCAGGCGCGACATTGTCTCAACCTGCCGCCGATCGCATTAATGATCGAGATAGAGGTAGTGCATCCAGCTGGTCATGCGCAGCAGCACTTTTCTCATCACCGACACGTGGGTGAAATGGTCGGAATAGACCGCCACCTGGGCATAGATGCCGTCGGGTAGCGCATCGACCTGCGCATCCGGATCCAGCTCAATTGTCGCCAGCACGCCATCGCTACCCGGCGTGACGCTCAGCGACTGCAGCGAACCCTGCGCCTGATAAGTCCCACCCGGTACCACCGGCAATACGTTGACCAGTTTACCGTGGAATACTTGGCCTGGCAGGGCGTTAAACACCGCTTCGGCATCATCGCCGGCCTCCAGCCTGAGCAACGAGTTCTGGCGGAACTGGGCGACAATTAGCCGTTTCTGTTGCGGAATAAAGACCATCACCGGGCGCAGCGGCAGCGACGCGGCGTAGGTTCCCGGGCGAATCAGCACCTGGGTAATGTAACCATCGCTCGGCGCCCGGACGGTGGTCTGATCGAGGTTATATTTCGCTTCCGCCAACTGCGCGCGCAGGCTCACCACCTGCGACTGTTCGCCATTCAGCGTGCTATCCAGCTGGCTCTGAATCTGCGCCTGCTCGGCAACCGAGGCTTTCACCAACGCATCCTGGGCAAGGTAGTTTTGCCGCGCATTATCGATATCGCTTTCCGAAAACGGATTGACCCGCGCCTGGCTGCCTTTCAAATAGCGCTGATAATCTTTATACAGCCGGTCGCGCTCGGCGGAAACGCGCACGGTGTTCGCCTGCGCTTCCTGCAGTTGGGCTTTCAGGGTGTTGATACTGTGCAATGCGGTGACCAGATCGGCCTGCAGCCTGTCGACACGCGCCTGGTAGCGCGCCGGGTCGATAGTAAATAGTACTTCGCCCTTTTTCACCCGCTGGTTGGCTTTATCGGTCACGCTGCTAACAATGCCGGTAACCTGCGGCGTAATAGGAATGGAAATAACCGCTTTCTGCGCAGTAAAAGTATAAGGGTGGTTATAGTTCATTAATAAAATAAGCGCGCTAACAATAAATACACCGCCTAAGGCCGCTGTCGGGACTGTCCATTTATTTACCGGAATATGGAATATTTTAAATACCGACCACGCAATGGCCACGTACGTCAAAATGATCAACAGGTCCATGATTATTTCTCCGGCGAGGACGGCGGCGCTGTCGGCTGCAAATGCGCGATTTTATGTTCAAGTTCCGCGATACGCTGATTGAGCTGCGCCAGCTCGCTGTCGGTGCCATCAGGCTCTGCGTCATTCGGCTTATGCTGCATTCCCCAGCCGCGTTCCGGCTGATAAAGGGTCGCCCAAATCCATAAAAATGGCCATATCACGTGCAGCGTAAACAGGCTAACCCACCCTGCGACGTGAATCGCATCAGAGTGCGGGTGATTACGTTTCTTCGCGATCAGATACGGAATATCGTGCAAAATAATAATCCCGTAAAAAATAACCAGGAAAACGAAGATCAGAACGCCCAGCGCAAAATAATTGAGAAACATAATTTCCTCGATTCACGCTAATAGATTATTGGAATTGTGAACGCCGCTGAAGCGACGCCTGACTGACAATTTGAGCATAATTCACCGCTTTCATTTCCGCCATTAGCGGCAAAAAATGTTCTTCGCCCAGACGGGTTGCAAAGTTACATCGTTGGCCGCTGGGGAAAGCAGAACCTGCGGTGGATCACACACAGCGGAATTGAGTGCAAAATATTTTGTGATATGCATCACAAACAAATAACAAAAACACAAAGTTATAATGTGATAAACGTCACATAAATATGCGATTTATGGCCATTCATCTCCTGTTGTTGTTTTTTTACACATCATTTTTGTGATGAAGATCACTACATATAAGTACCAGACACCTATATTCATGTGACGCAAATCACATAAAAAGTCGCTCGCTGGACAGCTTAACGATTCAGTGCCAGATTTCGCACTATCAATCAGGGTCCGGCTACCTCTGCCGCCACATTAACAACAAACCTCGGGCGTTCAGCCTGCGCGATAAGCAAAACAGAAGAAGGGGTGTTTTATGTCATCCGATATCAAGATCAAAGTGCAAAGCTTTGGTCGTTTCCTCAGCAATATGGTGATGCCGAATATCGGCGCGTTTATCGCGTGGGGGATTATCACCGCGTTATTTATTCCAACAGGGTGGTTGCCGAACGAGACGCTGGCGAAGCTGGTCGGCCCGATGATCACCTACCTGCTGCCGCTGCTGATCGGTTATACCGGCGGTAAGCTGGTTGGCGGCGAACGAGGCGGCGTCGTCGGCGCTATCACCACCATGGGCGTTATCGTTGGTGCGGATATGCCGATGTTCCTCGGCTCGATGATCGCCGGCCCGCTCGGCGGCTACTGCATTAAGAAATTTGACGCCTGGGTAGACGGTAAGATCAAATCCGGTTTCGAAATGCTGGTGAATAACTTCTCCGCCGGCATTATCGGGATGATCCTTGCCATTCTGGCGTTCCTCGGCATCGGCCCGGCGGTTGAAGTGCTGTCAAAACTGCTGGCGGCCGGCGTTAACTTCATGGTGGCGCACGACATGCTGCCGCTGGCGTCTATCTTTGTTGAACCGGCGAAAATCCTGTTCCTCAATAACGCGATTAACCACGGTATCTTCTCGCCGCTGGGTATCCAGCAGTCCCATGAGCTTGGCAAATCCATCTTCTTCTTGATTGAAGCTAACCCGGGTCCGGGGATGGGCGTTCTGCTGGCGTACATGTTCTTTGGCCGCGGCAGCGCGAAGCAGTCTGCGGGCGGTGCGGCAATCATCCACTTCCTGGGCGGTATTCACGAAATTTACTTCCCGTACGTGCTGATGAACCCGCGTCTGATTCTGGCCGTTATCCTCGGCGGTATGACCGGCGTCTTCACCCTGACTATCCTCAACGGCGGCCTGGTTTCCCCTGCTTCCCCGGGTTCCATTCTGGCGGTACTGGCGATGACGCCAAAAGGCGCCTACTTCGCTAACATCGCGGCCATTATTGCGGCGATGGCGGTCTCCTTTATTGTCTCTGCCATCCTGCTGAAAACCAGCAAAGTGAAAGAAGAAGACGATATCGAAGCGGCGACTCGTCGCATGCACGACATGAAGGCCGAGTCCAAAGGCGCGGCGACGCCGCTGGCGGCGGGCGACGTGGCTAACGACCTGAGCCACGTGCGTAAAATCATCGTTGCCTGCGACGCCGGTATGGGTTCCAGCGCCATGGGCGCCGGGGTACTGCGTAAGAAGGTGCAGGATGCCGGACTGAGCAACATTTCGGTTACCAACAGCGCGATTAACAACCTGCCGCCGGATGTCGACCTGGTGATCACCCACCGCGATCTGACCGAGCGCGCCATGCGCCAGGTACCACAGGCGCAGCATATTTCGCTGACCAACTTCCTCGACAGCGGCCTGTACACCAGCCTGACCGAGCGTCTGGTGGCGGCCCAGCGCCACATCGACAACGAAGTGAAAGTCACCGATAGCCTGAAAGATAGTTTTGATAATGACGACAAAAATCTGTTCCAGCTGGGCGCGGATAACATCTTCCTTGGGCGCAAAGCGGCCACCAAAGAAGAGGCGATTCGCTTCGCCGGTGAACAACTGGTGAAAGGTGGATACGTTGAGCCGGAATATGTGCAGGCGATGCTCGACCGCGAGAAGCTGACCTCGACCTATCTTGGCGAATCCATCGCGGTACCGCACGGTACCATCGAAGCGAAAGACCGGGTGCTGAAAACCGGCGTCGTCTTCTGCCAGTATCCGGAAGGCGTGCGCTTCGGTGAAGAAGAAGATGAAGTCGCACGTCTGGTCATTGGTATCGCCGCCCGCAACAACGAACACATTCACGTTATCACCAGCCTGACCAACGCGCTGGATGACGAAACCGTGATTGAGCGGCTGGCGAAAACCACCAGCGTCGAAGAAGTCCTGTCGCTGCTGAATAAATAACCCGCGAGGTCCATTCCCTCTCCCTCTGGGAGAGGGTTGGGGTGAGGGAAATGCCTCACCCCAGCCCTCTCAGGTAAAAACATTAATTGAAGGTTAATACTATGAAAGCATTACATTTTGGCGCAGGTAATATTGGACGTGGCTTCATTGGCAAACTGCTGGCTGACGCCGGTATCACCCTCACGTTCGCCGATGTTAATCAGGTGGTCCTTGACGCCCTGAATGCCCGTCATAGCTATCAGGTTCACGTGGTGGGCGAAAACGAACAGGTTGACACCGTCTCCGGCGTGAATGCCGTCAGCAGCATTGGCGATGAAGTGGTGGATCTGATCGCCACTGTCGACCTGGTGACCACCGCCGTCGGTCCCGTCGTTCTGGAGCGTATCGCTCCGGCCATCGCCAAAGGCCTGGTGAAACGCAAAGCGCAGGGTATTGAACGCCCGCTGAATATCATCGCCTGCGAAAACATGGTGCGCGGCACCACCCAGCTGAAAGGCCATGTGTTTAACGCGCTGGCGGAAGAAGATAAAGCATGGGTTGAAGCGCATATCGGCTTCGTCGATTCCGCCGTAGACCGCATCGTGCCGCCATCGGCTTCCGCTACCCACGATCCGCTGGAAGTCACCGTTGAAACCTTCAGCGAATGGATTGTGGATAAAACCCAGTTTAAAGGCGAGCTGCCGAACATCCCAGGAATGGAATTAACCGATAACCTGATGGCATTTGTCGAACGTAAGCTATTCACCTTAAACACCGGGCATGCTATAACCGCCTACCTCGGGAAACTGGCGGGCCATCAAACGATTCGCGACGCGATTCTTGATGAGAACATTCGCGCCGTCGTAAAAGGCGCGATGGAAGAGAGCGGCGCGGTGCTGATTAAACGCTACAGCTTTGATGCGCAGAAACACGCGGCTTATATCCAGAAGATCCTTGGTCGTTTCGAGAACCCGTATCTGAAAGATGATGTGGAGCGCGTCGGCCGCCAGCCGCTGCGTAAACTGAGCGCGGGCGATCGTTTGATCAAGCCGCTGCTTGGCACGCTGGAATACGGCCTTCCGAACCGGAACCTGGTGAAAGGAATTGCCGCGGCCATGCATTTCCGCAGCGAAGACGATCCGCAGGCGCAGGAGCTGGCGGCGCTGATTGCCGAAAAAGGGCCACAGGCCGCGCTGGCGCAGATTTCCGGTCTGGATGCCGCAAGCGCTGTAGTGGCGGAAGCCGTTAACGACTACAACGCGGTAAAATGATGTACAACCTGGCGCGGCCGATGCCGCGCCCAATACCACTCCTGTCCGATATGCAGGCAATAATGGAAGAAACACAGGCATTTGAAAACCGCGTACTTGAGCGTTTAAATGCTGGTAAGACCGTAAGAAGTTTCCTGATAGCCGCCGTCGAACTCCTGACGGAGGCGGTCAATATTCTGGTACTTCAGGTATTCCGCAAAGACGATTACGCGGTGAAATACGCAGTGGAGCCATTGCTGGACGGCAGTGGGCCGCTGGGCGACCTTTCCGTACGCCTGAAGCTTATCTACGGCCTTGGGGTGATAAGCCGCGCCGAATACGAAGATGCCGAGCTATTGATGGCCCTGCGTGAAGAGCTCAATCATGACGGCAATGAGTACGCTTTCACCGACGATGAAATTCTCGGGCCGTTAGGCGAGCTGCACTGCGTCGCCGCGCTTCCGCCGACGCCGCTGTTTGATGAGAGCGATAAGGAACTGCTGGCAATGCAGAAACTGCGCTACCAGCAGATGGTACGTTCTACGATGGTGTTGTCTCTGACTGAGCTGATTTCCCGAATCAGCTTAAAAAAAGCCTTCCAGAAATCAACGCTCTGACTCCGTTTCTTGCTGGTCGCACGTCGGCCGGTACAGCTGCCGGTAATACTCCAGACGACTCAGAAATAGCGCTTTTTTATCCTCAGGAATATCGCGCGGTATCCGCTGTAAACGCGGGCATTTTTTCAGATATTCCATAAACGCCTGGCTCGAGGCCATGAAATCTACCGTTTTATCGATGATACGTGGGATGCCGTCGCCGATTTTCGCCATCACGCTCTCCTCTGTTCAGGGGGATCTGATTAAGGATTGGCGAAAAAAAGGGAGCAAGTTGAGGAAAACGTGCGGAATGGCCGTCAGGCTTCACAAAAATGACAAACAGCTGAGTTAAAACGACAATATCATTATTATTCAGTCAATTATAATATATTGATTCTTATGCTTATGGCCGTGTCGCCGCGAGTATTTCGATAAAAAACTATCAACAAAGGCCCGCCCGGCCCATACTATGTAACGTCGAAGCCCTTTTATTCACAGATAAAATTACCATGAAAGAAGTCGAAAAGAATGAAATCAAGCGTTTGAGCGACCGTCTCGACGCCATCCGCCACCAGCAGGCCGACCTGTCGCTGGTCGAAGCCGCCGATAAATACGCGGAGCTGGAAAAAGAAAAAGCGACCCTGGAAACGGAAATCGAACGTCTGCGTTCCGTTCAGTCGCAGAAGCTGAGCAAAGAAGCGCAGAAGCTGATGAGCATGCCGCATCGTCGCGCCATTACCAAGAAAGAGCAGGCCGATATGGGCAAGCTGAAGAAAAGCGTGCGCGGACTGGTTGTCGTCCACCCGATGACCGCGCTGGGCCGTGAAATGGGCCTTAAAGAGATGACCGGCTTCGCGAAGAGCGAGTTTTAATCTTTTGCCCGCTGTGAGTTCGTCGTCTATTACCCGGTAGCCCTACCGGGCCGTGAACTCACAGCCAATTCCCCCTTCCTCGCCAAATTGGCCCAACCAATTATTTCTTAAACCGTCAATCGGTTCACATATCCATCACTTTGCATCACAAACGCGTTGCCATGCCATAACATTTGGTTAACCATCAATTGTCGTTAACCCTACAATCGCAATTTGGCTGGGCCAATTTTACAAACAGTGTGATCGGCAATGGGCGCAGACCCAACCTGACGCACTGGATGTGGCCCGATGGAGACCTGCATGAACCTCTGGCAACAAAATTACGATCCGGCTGGTAATATCTGGCTATCGAGCCTTATCGCCTCACTACCGATTCTGTTTTTCTTTTTCGCCCTGATTAAGCTCAAGCTTAAAGGCTATGTCGCCGCCACCTGGACCGTAGCCATCGCGCTGCTTGTCGCCCTGCTGTTCTACAAAATGCCGGTCGACCGCGCCTTATCGTCGGTGGTATACGGCTTCTTCTACGGCCTGTGGCCTATCGCGTGGATTATTATCGCCGCGGTCTTCGTCTATAAAATCTCGGTGAAGACCGGGCAGTTCGACATTATCCGCTCGTCGATTCTTTCAATTACGCCGGACCAGCGCCTGCAGATGCTGATTGTGGGCTTCTCCTTTGGCGCCTTCCTCGAAGGGGCCGCCGGTTTCGGCGCGCCGGTGGCGATCACCGCCGCGCTGCTGGTCGGGCTTGGTTTCAATCCGCTGTACGCCGCCGGGCTGTGCCTGATTGTTAACACCGCGCCGGTGGCCTTCGGCGCCATGGGGATCCCGATTCTGGTCGCTGGTCAGGTGACCGGCATCGATAGTTTCGCCATCGGCCAGATGGTTGGCCGCCAGCTGCCGTTCCTGACCATTATCGTGCTGTTCTGGATCATGGCGATTATGGACGGCTGGCGCGGGGTGAAAGAGACGTGGCCTGCGGTGATGGTCGCAGGCGGCTCGTTCGCTATCGCGCAGTACCTCAGCTCTAACTTCCTCGGCCCGGAACTGCCGGACATCATCTCTTCGCTGGTGTCGCTGGTATGCCTGACGCTGTTCCTCAAGCGCTGGCAGCCGGTACGTATCTTCCGCTTTGGCGATATGGGCGCCGCGCAGGTTGATCAAACCCTGGCGCGTACGCATTACACCGCCGGTCAGGTCATTCGCGCCTGGTCGCCGTTCCTGTTCCTCACCGCCACCGTCACCCTGTGGAGCGTACCGCCGTTCAAAGCGCTGTTTGCTCCGGGCGGGGCGATGTATGACTTCGTGGTTAACATCCCGGTACCGTTCCTCGACAAAATGGTCGCCCGTATGCCGCCGGTGGTGAGCGCCGCGACACCGTACGCCGCGGTGTATAAATTCGACTGGCTGTCGGCGACCGGCACCGCCATTCTGTTCGCCGCTATACTGTCTATCGTCTGGCTGCGTATGAAGCCAAAGGATGCGCTGACCACCTTCGCCGGGACGTTGAAAGAGCTGGCGCTGCCGATTTACTCCATCGGTATGGTGCTGGCGTTCGCCTTTATCTCGAACTACTCCGGGCTGTCATCGACGCTGGCGTTGGCGCTGGCGCATACCGGCCACGCGTTTACCTTCTTCTCGCCGTTCCTCGGCTGGCTGGGGGTCTTCCTGACCGGCTCAGATACCTCGTCTAACGCGCTATTCGCCGCGCTGCAGGCGACGGCAGCCCAGCAAATCGGCGTTTCCGATATTCTGCTGGTCGCCGCGAATACCACCGGTGGGGTGACGGGCAAGATGATTTCGCCACAGTCGATCGCCATTGCCTGCGCTGCGGTAGGCCTGGTGGGTAAAGAGTCGGACCTGTTCCGCTTTACCGTCAAGCACAGCCTGATATTCACCTGCATGGTGGGTCTGATTACCACCCTGCAGGCTTATGTCTTAACCTGGATGATTCCGTGAAAGTGATGCCAAAACGCCTGGCTGACGACGTCGCAAACCGCGTCCGGGCGCTGATAGAAGAACAA
Source organism: Klebsiella sp. CN_Kp091 (assembly GCF_040065095.1). Taxonomy (NCBI): domain Bacteria; kingdom Pseudomonadati; phylum Pseudomonadota; class Gammaproteobacteria; order Enterobacterales; family Enterobacteriaceae; genus Klebsiella; species Klebsiella sp. CN_Kp091. The sequence continues at coordinate 63,350 of NZ_JBEAIO010000003.1, forward strand.
CAGCTGGAGGCGGGCATGCGTTTGCCCGCCGAGCGCCAGCTTGCCGTCCAGCTCGGTGTTTCACGCAATTCGCTACGTGAAGCGCTGGCGATGCTGGTCAACGAAGGGGTGCTACTTAGCCGTCGCGGCGGCGGCACCTTCGTGCGCTGGCAGCATGAACCCTGGTCGGAGCAAAACATCGTCCAGCCGCTGAAAACGCTGCTCGCCGACGACCCCGACTACAGTTTTGATATTCTCGAAGCCCGCCACGCCATTGAAGCCAGCACCGCCTGGCACGCGGCGATGCGGGCCACCGACGCCGAAAAAGAAAAAATCCGCCTCTGTTTTGAAGCCACCCTCAGCGATGACCCGGATCTCGCCTCACAGGCAGATGTTCGCTTCCACCTGGCGATCGCTGAAGCCTCGCATAACGTGGTGCTGCTGCAAACCATGCGCGGTTTCTTCGAGCTTCTGCAATCCTCGGTGAAGCAGAGCCGTCAGCGCATGTATCTGGTGCCGCCGGTGTTCGCGCGTCTGACCGAACAACATCAGGCGGTGATGGAAGCGATATTCGCCGGCGACGCGGAAGGCGCCCGCCAGGCGATGATGGCCCACCTCGGTTTTGTCCACGCCACCATTAAACGTTTTGATGAAGACCAGGCCCGCCAGGCGCGCATTACCCGCCTGCCCGGTGACCACAATGAAAATTCCAGGGAGAACTCGTGATGATTATTTCCGCCGCCAGCGACTATCGCGCCGCCGCACAGCGTATCCTGCCACCGTTTCTGTTCCACTATATCGACGGCGGCGCCTACGCCGAACATACCCTGCGCCGCAACGTTGAAGACCTCTCCGACGTGGCGCTCCGTCAGCGCATTCTGCGCAATATGTCGGATCTGAGCCTGGAGACCACGTTATTCAACGAGAAGCTAGCGATGCCGACGGCGCTGGCGCCGGTCGGACTGTGCGGCATGTACGCGCGCCGCGGCGAAGTGCAGGCGGCGGGCGCGGCGGACGACAAAGGCATCCCGTTTACCCTCTCTACCGTTTCCGTTTGCCCGATTGAAGAGGTCGCCCCGACCATCAAGCGCCCGATGTGGTTCCAGCTGTACGTCCTGCGCGATCGCGGATTTATGCGCAATGCGCTGGAGCGCGCCAAAGCTGCGGGCTGCTCCACGCTGGTCTTTACCGTGGATATGCCGACCCCCGGCGCGCGCTATCGCGACGCCCATTCTGGCATGAGCGGTCCGAACGCCGCCATGCGCCGCTACTGGCAGGCCGTCACTCATCCGCAGTGGGCATGGGACGTCGGTCTCAACGGTCGCCCGCACGATCTGGGCAATATCTCCGCCTACCTCGGCAAACCGACCGGGCTTGAGGATTACATCGGCTGGCTGGCGAATAATTTCGATCCGTCGATTTCATGGAAAGACCTGGAGTGGATCCGCGACTTCTGGGACGGCCCGATGGTGATCAAAGGGATCCTCGACCCGGAGGACGCCCGCGATGCGGTGCGCTTCGGCGCTGACGGTATTGTCGTCTCTAACCACGGCGGCCGTCAGCTTGACGGCGTGCTCTCTTCCGCCCGCGCCCTGCCCGCCATTGCCGATGCGGTTAAAGGCGACATCACTATTCTCGCCGACAGCGGCATCCGCAACGGTCTCGACGTGGTGCGGATGATCGCCCTGGGCGCTGACAGCGTGCTGCTGGGCCGCGCGTATCTGTACGCGCTGGCGACCCACGGCAAGCAAGGGGTGGCGAATCTGCTCACTCTTATCGAGAAAGAGATGAAAGTGGCGATGACGCTGACCGGGGCGAAATCCATCAGCGAAATCAGCCGCGATTCGCTGGTGCAAAATGCCGAAGCGCTGCAGACCTTTGATGCGCTCAAGCAGGGCAACGCCGCGTAATTCCCCACGTTTTCCCTTACACCACCCCTGCTGGAATCGGTTTTCTCCCTCCACCTCTGGGAGAGGGTCGGGGTGAGGGTTCAACAAATATCTGCTATTCTGCCCCCCGCAATTAAGGGGGCAGTATGCTGAACATCGTGTTATTCGAACCAGAAATCCCGCCGAACACCGGCAATATCATCCGCCTGTGCGCCAACACCGGCTTCAATTTACATATCATTGAGCCGATGGGCTTTACCTGGGACGATAAACGCCTGAGACGCGCCGGGTTGGATTATCACGAGTTCACCGCCGTACAGCGCCACGCGGATTACGCGGCATTTGTCGCCAGCGCGAAGCCGCAGCGGTTGTTCGCCCTCACCACCAAAGGCACGCCCGCCCACAGCGCGGTAAGCTATCAGGATGGTGATTTCTTGATGTTTGGTCCGGAAACGCGCGGCCTACCGGCCAGCATTCTCGATGCCCTACCGGCGGAGCAAAAAATCCGTATTCCGATGATGCCGGACAGCCGCAGCATGAACCTGTCAAACGCGGTGTCGGTGGTGGTGTATGAAGCCTGGCGTCAGTTGGGATACCCTGGAGCCGTGTTGCGCAGCTAACCTGAGCGGTTCCCGGATTGCGGCGCGTTGCGCCTTATCCGGGCTACTCGCGCTACAACCGCATCAATACTGCCTGAAACTGCCGGTGTTGGTGGCCTCAAAATCGCTGAGACGTTCCCGGAAGGCCGGGGCAGCCCGCATGGATGCGGGCTGAGGGCCGCGTTTTGCACGGACGCTACCTCGGCCCGACCCGAAGCCTGCAGGGATAAGTCGAAGGCACCACGAAGTGGCGATTTTGGCGGCCAGAGCCCGGGAGTACAGAGGGCGGCGGCGACTGGCCGCCCTCTGTGCGCTCCCTGCGCCATGAAAGACATAACGCAGAAGAAATATCGGGAGCGCAATGTGCTCGGAAACAGCACAGAACAACCGTTTATCCAGGAGCGAAACAGTTGCAAAGTGATAGCTGATATCTACATTTTTGAGCTTCGCGGCGGCAAATGGCAATACATCAAATCCCGTCGCCGTACTCGAAAGTATGGTGAATCCCATTAAAATGCTGATCCATATCCATCGCCGGCTTGTCGCTCTCCGGCTTGCCGACGATGCGCGCCGGTACGCCTGCGGCGGTGGTATGCGGCGGCACAGGTTGCAGCACCACGGAACCGGCGCCAATCTTCGCCCCGCGCCCGACTTCGATATTGCCGAGGATCTTCGCCCCGGCGCCAATCATCACGCCTTCGCGAATTTTCGGGTGACGGTCGCCGCTAGTTTTGCCGGTACCGCCGAGGGTGACGGACTGCAGAATGGATACGTCGTCTTCAATCACCGCCGTTTCACCGACCACGATACCGGTGGCGTGGTCGAGCATGATCCCACGGCCAATCTTCGCCGCCGGATGGATATCGACCTGGAAAGAGACGGAGACCTGGTTTTGCAGGAAAATAGCCAGCGCGCGACGCCCCTGATTCCACAGCCAGTGGCCAATGCGGTAGGCCTGCAGCGCATGGAAGCCTTTCAGGTAGAGCAAAGGCGTTGAGTATTTATCGACCGCAGGGTCACGGGTACGTACCGCCTGGATATCGCAGGCGGCGGAAGCGATCATCTCCGGGTCAGCGGCATAGGCCTCTTCCACCACTTCGCGAATGGCGATAGCGGGCATAATCGGCGAGGCCAGCTTATTCGCCAGCATATAGCTCAGGGCGCTGCCCAGATTTTCGTGCTTGAGTAGCGTTGCGTGGTAAAAACTGGCGAGCATCGGCTCACAGTCGGCCAAAGCCCGGGCTTCGGCTTTAATATTGTTCCAGACGATATCCAGTTCTTCACACGGCATTGCATACTCCAGACGGTAAGAATTATGACCGGTCAGTTCTTCGCTGACCGGGTCATACAGGTAACAGACTTTCCCTGCGGCTAGTTGGCGCTGCGTTCGTCCTTGCGTGCGCGACCTAATAAGGTCAATGCTGCCTCGCGCGCAATTTTTCCGCAATACAATACCTGATAAATTTCCTCGGTTATTGGCATTTCGACGCCTAAACGCTGCGCCAGAACGCGAACCTCTTTGGTATTGCGATAGCCTTCAACCACCTGGCCAATCTTGTCCTGCGCGCTTTGCACGTCCATGCCCTGTCCGAGCATCATGCCAAAACGGCGGTTTCGCGATTGGTTATCGGTACAGGTCAGTACCAGGTCGCCCAACCCGGCCATGCCCATGAAGGTTTCCGGATCGGCGCCCAGCGCCGCGCCGAGACGGGACATTTCCACCAGCCCACGGGTGATCAACGCCGTACGGGCATTCGCGCCAAAGCCGATACCGTCAGACATTCCGGCGCCGATGGCGATAACGTTTTTCACCGCGCCGCCCAGCTGTACGCCGATAAAGTCCGGGTTGATGTAGACGCGGAAGCTTTTACCGCAGTGCAACAGGCGCTGAAGGTCTTCCGCAAACTGCGGATCCGTCGCCGCCAGCGAAATCGCCGTCGGCAGGCCGGCGGCCAGCTCTTTGGCGAAAGTCGGACCGGAGATGACCGCTAATGGGATGTCATCGCCCAGCGCTTCACGCGCCACGTCCTGCAGCAGACGGCCGGTTTCGGCCTCCAGACCTTTCGTCGCCCACACCAGACGCGCATCGGAACGCATCAGCGGTTTAATCTGGCGCAGAACCTGGCCGAAGACATGGCTCGGCACCACCACGAGGATATCGCGGCTGGCGGCCAGCGCCGTCGCTAAATCGCTCTCAAGGCGCAGCGTGTCCGGGAAGGACACATCGGGAAGGAACGCGGCGTTGCAGCGATCGTGTTGCAGCGTCGCGATATGTTTCGGGTCATGACCCCAGAGGACGACCTCGTGGCCATTTCTTGCCAGGGTGATGGCAAGAGCGGTGCCGTAAGAGCCGGCACCGATCACAGTCATTGCAGCATTAAGCGCGTTCATCAGGCATCCTGATGTTGTTCAGCACCTTCGCCAGCCTGCTGTTGCAGATAGTTCATAAACAGCGCGTCAAAGTTCACCGGCGCAAGGTTCAGTTGCGGGAAGGTGCCGCGGGAAACCAGGCTGGTAACGGTCTCGCGAGCGTACGGGAACAGAATGTTCGGGCAGTACGCGCCGAGGCAGTGCGCCATCTGGTTGCCATCGATGCCGTCGATGGAGAAGATGCCGCCCTGCTGTACTTCGCACAGGAATGCGGTTTCTTCGCCCAGCGAAGCAGTTACGGTGACACGCAGCACCACTTCATAAACGCCTTCAGCCAGCTGGCTGGAAGCGGTATCCAGATCAAGTTTAACTTCAGGCTGCCAATCTTTCTGGAAAACTTGCGGCGCATTTGGCGCTTCGAAGGAAACGTCTTTGGTGTAGATGCGCTGAATCTGGAAAGTCATTTCGGTGCTGTTTTGTTCTGACATAGTAAAACCCTTTCGTGTTGTCCTTAAATACGCGCCCCTGAATGGGGAAAGCGTAAAAATTAGCGCAAGAGGGGATCAAGTCCACCACGTGAATCAAGCGCATACAAGTCGTCACAGCCGCCAATGTGCTGCGCATCAATAAAAATCTGCGGAACCGTCGTCCGGCCGCTGCGCTGGATCATCTCTTCGCGCTTCGCGGCATCGCCATCGATAGGCAGTTCGTTGAACGTCACGCCCTTGCTGTTCAGCAGCGCTTTGGCACGGATGCAGAACGGGCAGGTCGCTTTGGTATAGATCTCAATATTGGCCATGACTCACTCCTGTTTTTACCCCGAGGGATTTTACGCCGCAGAGGCTCCCCGCCGCCTGAGAGGTTATCGGGGGAACCGCTGCGCCATAACGACGCGGGGGTAAATTATTTGCCGCGTACCAGCGGAAGGTTCTCGCCGCTCCAGCCTGCGATGCCTTCTTTCAGTACAAAGACTTTTTCGAATCCGGCTTTATTCAGCAGGCTGGCAGGTTCTTGCGCCTGCATGCCGGACCCATCCACAACAATAATGGGTTGTGCTTTGTGTTTTTCCAACTCGCCGACGTTATTTGCTTTGATATCGGCAGGCAGCAGGTTGATAGCGCCGGCGATATGGCCTTTACGGAAGTCGTCACGCTGACGCAGGTCGACAACAACGGCTTCTTCTTTGTTGATAAGACGCGTCGCTTCACCACGGGTGATGACTTTAACTTTCGACATCAAGCCCTTAAAGGTGGTGAACAGTACCGCACCCAGCAGCGCGATCCACGCGATGCTCAGGACCGGGTGACGGCCGATGAATTGCATAATTTCTTGCATGGGGGGTTACAACTCCCGACTAAGTGATAAAAAAAACCAGGGAAGGAGTATACCTGTGCATTGCGGCAAATACAGCCAGTGAGCGCGATGTAATGTATTTTCTGCGGCCCGTCACGAAAAAAAAGCCGACTTCGCCATCGGCTCTGGCGCCGCCCCTTCCCTTTCTTTGATCTTTTACGGTGATTTGATCGATTCAGCTGTAGTAAAATTACGCAAATTTTCTGTCTTTGAGCATGAGGTTGTCGCAATGTCGGTTACTAAAAAACCTATGGTACTGGTGATTCTGGATGGCTACGGCTACCGTGAAGACCAACAGGATAACGCCATTTATAGCGCGAAAACGCCGGTAATGGACGCGCTGTGGGCAAAACGTCCGCACACCCTGATTGACGCATCCGGTCTGGAAGTCGGCCTGCCTGACCGCCAGATGGGTAACTCCGAAGTGGGCCACGTAAACCTCGGCGCGGGTCGTATCGTGTATCAGGATCTGACCCGTCTGGACGTTGAAATCAAAGAACGCACCTTCTTCGCCAATCCGGTGCTGACCGGCGCGGTCGACAAAGCCGTCGCCGCCGGTAAAGCGGTACACATCATGGGCCTGATGTCGCCAGGCGGCGTTCACAGCCACGAAGACCACATCATGGCGATGGTAGAACTGGCAGCCGAACGCGGCGCAGAGAAAATCTATCTGCACGCTTTCCTCGATGGCCGCGACACGCCGCCGCGCAGCGCTGAAGCCACGCTGGCTAAATTCGAAGCTAAATTCACCGCGCTGGGCAAAGGCCGTATCGCCTCTATCATCGGCCGCTACTACGCCATGGACCGCGACAACCGCTGGGATCGCGTAGAACAAGCCTATGACCTGATGACGCTGGCCAAAGGCGAATTCCAGGCCGACACCGCGGTGGCGGGCCTGCAGGCAGCCTACGCCCGTGATGAAAACGACGAGTTCGTCAAAGCGACCGTTATCCGCGCCGTGGGCCAGGCCGATGCCGCGATGGAAGACGGCGACGCGCTGATCTTCATGAACTTCCGCGCTGACCGCGCGCGCGAAATCACCCGCGCCTTCGTTAACGCCGACTTCGACGGCTTCGCGCGTAAGAAAGTCGTTAACCTCGATTTCGTGATGCTGACCGAATACGCCGCCGACATCAAAGTCGCTTGCGCTTATCCGCCAGCTTCACTGGTTAACACTTTCGGCGAGTGGATGGCGAAGCACGACAAAACCCAGCTGCGCATCTCCGAAACCGAGAAATATGCGCACGTGACCTTCTTCTTTAACGGCGGCGTAGAAGATCCGTTCAAAGGCGAAGACCGTATTCTGATTAACTCGCCGAAGGTTGCCACTTACGATCTGCAGCCGGAAATGAGCTCTGCCGAGCTGACCGAAAAACTGGTTGCGGCCATCAAAGGCGGCCAGTATGACACCATCATCTGTAACTACCCGAATGGCGATATGGTTGGCCATACCGGGGTGATGGAAGCGGCGGTGAAAGCGGTTGAAGCGCTGGATCACTGTATCGAACAAGTGGCCGCGGCCGTTGAATCCGTCGGCGGTCAGCTGCTGATCACCGCCGACCACGGCAACGCCGAGCAAATGCGCGATCCGGCGACCGGACAGGCGCACACCGCGCATACTAACCTGCCGGTTCCGCTGATCTACGTTGGCGACAAAACCGTGAAAGTAGCCGAAGGCGGCAAGCTTTCCGACATCGCGCCAACCATGCTATCGCTGATGGGAATGGAAATCCCGCAAGAGATGACTGGCAAGCCGCTGTTCATCGTGGAATAATCCTTCCCCATGAGGGGAAAGGCGACTTATTCAAATACATGGATCGCAACGGCTGTTCGATCCGTTCTTTACGCCAGCGCGCTTAGCGCTGGCGTATTGCTGTGCGCCGCATCCGCTCACGCCGATGACCGCGACCAGCTGAAATCCATTCAGGCCGATATCGCCGCCAAACAGCGCGCGATTCAGCAACAGCAGCAGCAACGTTCCTCTCTGCTCGCCCAGCTAAAAGCGCAGGAAGAGGCGATCTCCGCCGCCGCGCGTAAGCTGCGTGAAACTCAGGATACCCTCAACCAGCTCAATAAGCAGATCGACGAGATGAACGCGTCTATCGCTAAGCTGGAGCGCCAGCGTGCCTCCCAGGAACGTAACCTCGCCGCGCAGCTTGACGCCGCCTTCCGCCAGGGGCCGCATACCGGCATGCAGATGATCCTCAGCGGCGAAGAGGGGCAGCGCAACCAGCGCCTGCAGGCCTATTTTGGTTACTTTAACCAGGCCCGTCAGGAGACCATCGCCCAGCTCAAGCAGACGCGCGAAGAAGTCGCGGTACAGAAATCGATGCTGGAAGAAAAACAAAGCCAGCAGCAAACGCTGGTTTACGAGCAAAAAGCGCAGCAGGCCAAGCTTGAGCAGGCGCGCAACGAGCGTAAAAAGACGCTCTCCAGCCTCGAATCCTCCATTCAGAAAGGCCAACAGCAGCTCAGCGAACTGCGCGCTAACGAATCGCGCCTGCGCGGCCGCATCGCCCAGGCGGAAGCGGCAGCCAAAGCCCGCGCCGATCGCGAGGCTCGTGATGCTCAGGCGGTACGCGACCGTCAGCAGGAAGCCTCGCGCAAAGGCACCACCTATAAACCAACCGAAAGCGAACGTTCATTGATGTCGCGAACCGGCGGCCTCGGCGCGCCGCGCGGTCAGGCCTTCTGGCCGGTTCGCGGAACAATTCTTCATCGTTATGGCGAACAGCTGCAAGGTGAACTACGTTGGAAAGGGATGGTTATCGCTGCGTCTGAGGGCACCGAAGTCAAAGCCATTGCCGACGGTCGGGTGATCCTCGCCGACTGGCTACAGGGCTACGGCCTGGTGGTCGTCGTTGAACACGGCAAAGGCGACATGAGTCTTTACGGCTATAACCAAAGCGCGCTGGTCAGCGTCGGTACCCAGGTCCGCGCGGGCCAGGCTATCGCGCTGGTAGGCAGTAGCGGCGGTCAGGGTCGTCCGTCGCTCTATTTCGAAATTCGCCGCCAGGGTCAGGCGGTCAATCCACAGCCGTGGTTGGGAAGATAAGTTTTGCTTCAATTTCGCATGATTGCACTTGCTGTAGCCGGTTCACTGGCTATTGCTGCGCCGGTTTTCGCCGGTAAACTCTCTATCGTTATCGATGATTTCGGCTACCGTCCGCAGACGGAAAATAAGGTGCTGGCGCTGCCGCCCACCATCTCCGTTGCCGTGCTGCCGAATGCCCCCCACGCCCGGGAAATGGCCACCAAAGCACATAATCTGGGCCATGAAGTATTGATCCACCTGCCGATGGCGCCGCTCAGCAAGCAACCGCTGGAAAAAGACACCCTGCGCCCGGATATGAGCAGCGATGAGATCGAACGTATTATTCGTGAGGCTTACGGTAAAGTGCCTTACGCGGTCGGGTTGAACAACCACATGGGTAGCGCCATGACTTCTAACCTGTTCGGCATGCAGAAGGTGATGCAGGCGCTGGAACGCTACAATCTCTATTTTCTCGATAGTGTGACTATCGGCAACACCCAGGCCATGCGTGCCGCTCAGGGAACCGGCGTGAAGGTAATTAAACGCAAAGTGTTTCTCGACGACACCCAGAACGAGGCGGACATCCGCACTCAGTTCAATCGCGCCATCGCGCTGGCGCGGCGTAACGGTTCGGCTATCGCCATTGGTCATCCCCATCCTTCAACGGTGCGGGTACTACAGCAAATGGTTTATAACCTGCCGCCAGATATCACGCTGGTGCGCCCGAGCAGCCTGCTAAACGAACCGCAGGTCGACAACTCGACGCCGAACACGCCTGCCCAGCCAAACGTGCCGCAGCAGCAGAAGCCGCGTAACCCGTTCCACGGCGTGAAGTACTGCAAACCGAAGCGTCCGCTGGAGCCGGTGAACGCCAGCCGCTTCTTTAGCATTCTGAGCGAAAGCATCAGCCAGAGCGCACTGGTCCAGTATTACCAGCTTAAATGGCAGGGCTGGGATAGCCCCACCAACTAATCTTCATCAGGGATCCGTGCGCTTCTCCGTCACGGTTCCCTGCCGCTTACCGTCGTGAGCATACCAGGCTTTAAAATACTTCATGAAGCTGTACAAGGTGGCGTACAAGCCGGTTACTGCCCCCACTTTGCCGCTGCGCCACGCGCCGCTGAACAGATACCACTTAAAAAATGCGCCGATAGCGCTGATGATCCCGCGACTGAGCGACGGCCTGACCTTCTGCGCCTTCACCAGCCGGGTGGTATAGCTGTTGAGCTTGTTAAACACCTCATGCAGTGAATAGAAGGTGTCGTGGCGGACAAAGCCCGGCAGCCTTATCGAGGTCAGATGGCCGACCACCTGATCGTCTACCGGCCGCTGGTTAAAACTGGCCCGCTGGCGGTTGAACAGGCGTACCGGGTAATCCGGCGATGAGATGGGATAAATAGTCCGCACCTGTTCGCCAAGCACGAACCAGTAGCGCGGCAGGCGCCATGCACAACTGGGGTCCGGCTCCTCTCCCGCCTTAAGCGCCAGAATCGCCGCAACCACTTGTTCATCCAGAATTTCATCGCTATCCATACATAGCACCCAGTCATGGGTCGCCAGCGAGGTCGCATAGTTCATCTGCAGGCCGTGGGCGGCATAGGGGTGGTGATGAACCGTTATGCCAAACTGCTGACATATCTGCAGCGTTTCATCCGTACTGCCTGAATCAACGACAATAAACTCATCCGCCACCCGCAACAGCGGCGGCAAGACTTCCCGTAATAAGCGGGCCGAATTACAGGTAAGCAAGCATACTGAGAGCTTAAACATAGGGTTTATGCGATTAAACGAAGAGTAAACCAACTGTATAAACGAATAGGCAAAAGATCGATGCGGAAATAGTGCGGTAGATACGTATTATTTTAGAAATGTTATCCAAATCTAAATAAATCTACCTTGAGATAAATTTCATCACCTTGCCCGATACCGCCAGGTGTCAGTTATCGGGTTTGAGATGCTCCCTCCTGATGTACCCCCGTTTATCACTCATACGGTCCGCTTTGCTGTCATCGTAAAGAGCGGCATAGATCCAGTATTTGTTAATAGTGCGTATTTTAACCACCACGTCATCAGCCATAACGGAATATGTATTATTCGCATTATCATCTGGCCATTCTTTGAATGAATGCTGATTCCATTCATGCTGTAAATGATATGTCGTTAACCAAGGATAGCGTCCGTCCCCGCCGCAGGGGACCTGAGCATGCATATCGTCGATATTGGATACAGGTTTATTTTGCGCAGGAACAAAAGAAAGCAATACGGCGCTATAATTCTCACTGCTGCATTCAGTATACTGCGCGATATTGTTAACCAGCAGACTGCCCTGCTGGTTAACGTACCACTCGCGAAATCTGATAAAATTTTCCGGGATATCACTAAAGTTCTGCCGAATAAACAGCAACTGTTCTTTCAGCGTTCCCTTAACATATATATTGATGACTTTTTTAAATTTCCCCTGATCATCCAGCCAATAATAGCGAAATCCGAGGGCCGGAACATTAATGGTCGCATTATCGCTCCATTGCGCCTTCCAGTAGGCTTGCAGCACGCCATGTTCAAGCCTTTGCTCAGCCAGGATGCTGAAACTCATAAAAAACAGTAATGCCGGTAAAACAATACTCTTCAATTGCCAAAGACGGTTGATAAAAATAGGGTGCGCCATATATACCATCCTTGTTAAATGAAGATATGGCAGAATATAAATAAAACTGGGTTCAGTTCAATAGTGGCTGTGGTAATAACAAAAACTTTATTATCAATATATATGTGAAGAATATGCTGCCCATAAACTATGGGCAGCAAGAATGCTTATTAGCGTCATCCTGACGATAATAAGTTTAATCCCAGCTCAGTACCACTTTGCCAGACTGGCCGGAGCGCATCGCGTCAAAGCCTTTCTGGAAGTCATCAATACCGAAACGGTGGGTGATAATTGGCGAAAGATCGAGGCCAGACTGGATCAGCGCCGCCATCTTATACCAGGTTTCAAACATTTCGCGGCCGTAAATCCCTTTGATAAACAGCCCCTTGAAGATGACCTTGGTCCAGTCGATAGACATATCCGACGGAGGAATACCCAGCATCGCAATACGTCCGCCGTGGTTCATGGTATCAAGCATGGTGCGGAACGCCGGCGGCGCGCCGGACATCTCCAGACCCACGTCGAAGCCTTCGGTCATCCCCAGCTCCGCCATCACATCGTTCAGATTCTCTTTGGCGACGTTAACCGCACGGGTGACGCCCATTTTACGCGCCAGCTCCAGGCGATATTCGTTAACATCGGTAATCACCACGTTACGCGCGCCGACATGTTTCGCCACCGCCGCGGCCATCACGCCAATCGGGCCAGCGCCGGAAACCAGAACATCTTCACCGACCAGGTCGAAGGAGAGCGCGGTATGCACAGCGTTGCCGAACGGGTCGAAGATGGATGCCAGATCGTCAGAGATATTGTCCGGGATTTTGAAAGCGTTGAAGGCCGGGATCACCAGATATTCAGCGAAACAGCCCGGGCGGTTTACCCCCACGCCGATGGTATTACGGCACAGATGCGTGCGACCGCCGCGACAGTTACGGCAGTGTCCGCAGGTGATATGCCCTTCGCCGGAAACGCGATCGCCAAGCTTAAAGCCGCGAACTTCCTGACCGATACCCACGACTTCGCCGACATACTCATGCCCCACCACCATTGGTACCGGGATGGTTTTCTGCGACCATTCGTCCCAGTTATAGATGTGTACGTCGGTACCGCAAATCGCGGTCTTACGGATTTTAATCAGCAGATCGTTATGGCCGACTTCCGGTTCCGGTACGTCGGTCATCCAGATGCCTTCTTCCGCTTTCAGTTTGGATAACGCTTTCATCTCACACCCTTATTAGGCGATGACGCCCAGTTGTTTGCCGATGCGGGTAAAGGCTTCCACCGCACGTTCAATTTGTTCAGGGGTATGCGCCGCCGACATCTGGGTGCGAATACGCGCCTGGCCTTTTGGAACCACCGGATAGAAGAAACCGGTGACGTAAATACCTTCTTTTTGCAATTCGCGCGCGAACTCCTGGGCGACGGTAGCTTCACCGAGCATCACCGGGATAATCGCGTGGTCGGCGCCTGCCAGGGTAAAGCCTGCTGCGGTCATTTTTTCGCGGAACAGGCGCGCGTTAGCCCACAGGCGATCGCGCAGTTCGCTGCCCGCTTCCACCATCTCCAGCACCTTGATGGAAGCGGCGACAATGGCCGGCGCCAGGGAGTTGGAGAACAGATAGGGACGAGAACGCTGGCGCAGCCACTCAACGACTTCTTTGCGCGCGGCGGTGTAACCGCCTGACGCGCCGCCCAGCGCTTTACCCAACGTGCCGGTGATGATGTCGACGCGGCCCATCACGTCGCAATATTCATGGGAACCGCGGCCGTTTTCGCCGACAAAGCCCACGGCGTGAGAATCATCGACCATCACCAGCGCATCATATTTATCCGCCAGGTCGCAGACGCCTTTCAGGTTGGCGATCACGCCGTCCATCGAGAAAACGCCATCGGTAGCGATCAGCACGTGGCGAGCGCCGGCTTCGCGCGCTTCTTTCAGACGCGCTTCCAGCTCCTGCATATCGTTGTTGGCATAGCGGAAACGCTTAGCTTTACACAGGCGCACGCCGTCGATGATCGACGCGTGGTTCAGGGCATCAGAGATAATGGCATCTTCCGGCCCCAGCAGCGTTTCAAACAGGCCGCCGTTGGCATCAAAGCAAGAGGAGTAGAGAATCGCGTCTTCCATACCGAGGAAATCCGCCAGCTTCTTCTCGAGCTGCTTATGTGTGTCCTGGGTACCGCAGATGAAGCGCACCGAGGCCATCCCGAAGCCGTGGCTGTCCATGCCGGATTTCGCCGCGGCAATCAGTTCCGGGTGGTTCGCCAGGCCCAGATAGTTGTTGGCGCAGAAGTTAATGACGTGGCTGTCGCCGACGGTGATGTCCGCCTGCTGAGCCGAAGTAATGATACGCTCTTCTTTAAACAACCCTTCCGCGCGCGCGGTATCCAGGTCATTGGTTAACTGTTTGTAGAAATCACCACGCATTGCAACTCTCCAGATTCGGCAAAATTTGGCACATATTACCCAAAGCTATACGTTGATACGAGATGATGCATGCCTGAATGAATAATTTGCAGCATAAATCACGCACGGCCAGCACCTTTTCGGCGAATGGCTGAAGCCTTTCGGATGTAGTGATATGATAGGAGTATTCATGTCCGGATTGTTTCCGGGCTTTCTACTTCAAAGGTACAGTTATGATCATCGTAACCGGCGGCGCAGGCTTTATCGGCAGCAACATCGTTAAAGCCCTGAATGACAAAGGCATCACCGATATTCTGGTTGTAGACAATCTGAAAGACGGCACCAAATTCGTAAACCTGGTGGATCTGGACATCGCTGACTACATGGATAAAGAAGATTTTCTGATCCAGATTATGGCCGGCGAAGAGTTTGGCGAGATTGAAGCGGTATTTCACGAAGGCGCCTGCTCTTCCACTACCGAGTGGGACGGCAAGTATGTGATGGATAACAACTATCAATACTCCAAAGAGGTGCTGCACTACTGCCTGGAGCGCGAAATCCCGTTCCTGTACGCCTCTTCCGCCGCCACCTACGGCGGGCGCACCAGCGACTTTATCGAGTCCCGCGAATTTGAAAAACCGCTGAACGTCTACGGCTACTCTAAATTCCTGTTCGACGAATACGTCCGTCAGATCCTGCCGGAAGCGGATTCGCAGATCGTCGGGTTCCGTTATTTCAACGTCTACGGGCCGCGCGAAGGGCACAAAGGCAGCATGGCGAGCGTGGCCTTCCACCTCAATACCCAGCTGAATAATGGCGAAAGTCCGAAACTGTTCGAAGGCAGCGACGGCTTCAAACGCGACTTCGTCTATGTCGGCGACGTCGCCGCGGTGAACCTGTGGTTCTGGGAAAATGGCGTTTCCGGTATCTTCAACCTCGGTACCGGCCGCGCGGAATCTTTCCAGGCCGTCGCCGATGCGACCCTGGCGTACCATAAGAAAGGCAGCATTGAATACATCCCGTTCCCGGACAAACTGAAAGGCCGCTATCAGGCATTCACGCAGGCCGACCTGACTAACCTGCGTAAAGCGGGCTATGACAAACCGTTCAAAACCGTTGCCGAAGGCGTAACGGAATATATGGCCTGGCTCAACCGCGACGCGTAAGAAACAAGCATGAAAATATTGGTGATAGGCCCGTCTTGGGTGGGCGACATGATGATGTCGCAAAGTCTTTATCGTACGCTCAGGGCGCGCTATCCCCAGGCGATTATCGACGTGATGGCGCCGGCATGGTGCCGTCCGTTGTTATCGCGCATGCCGGAAGTCAACGAAGCGATCGCCATGCCGCTCGGCCACGGCGCGCTGGCTATCGGCGAACGCCGCAAACTCGGCCACAGTCTGCGCGATCGTCGCTACGATCGCGCTTACGTGCTGCCGAACTCGTTTAAATCGGCATTGGTGCCATTCTTTGCCAACATCCCGCTGCGCACCGGCTGGCGCGGCGAGATGCGCTATGGCCTGCTTAACGACGCCCGCGTGCTGGATAAAGACGCCTGGCCGCTGATGGTGGAGCGCTACGTGGCGCTGGCCTACGACAACGGCGTCATGCGCTGCGCTAAAGACCTTCCGCAGCCGCTGCTATGGCCGCAGCTGCAGGTCAACGACGGCGAAAAATCACAGGCCTGCAACGCCTTTAATCTTTCAAACGATCGGCTCATTATCGGCTTCTGCCCCGGCGCAGAGTTCGGCCCTGCCAAACGCTGGCCGCATTACCACTACGCCGCGCTGGCGAAAAAGCTCATTGACGATGGTTATCAGATTGCGCTCTTCGGCTCGGCGAAAGATAACGATGCCGGCAAAGAGATCATCGCCGCGCTTAGCAGCGAGCAGCAGGCCTGGTGTCGTAACCTGGCTGGCGAAACCCAGCTGGAACAGGCCGTGATTCTGATTGCCGCCTGTCAGGCCGTGGTCAGCAACGATTCGGGGTTGATGCACGTCGCCGCCGCGCTGGACCGCCCGTTGGTGGCGCTTTACGGCCCAAGTAGCCCGGACTTTACCCCGCCCCTGTCGCATAAAGCGCGGGTTATTCGCCTGATTAGCGGCTACCACAAGGTGCGCAAAGGCGATGCCGCTGAGGGCTATCATCAAAGCCTGATCGACATCACTCCAGAACGCGTCCTGCAAGAGCTGAACGAACTGTTAGCGGAAAAAACCGAGCACGAGGAAGCGTAGCGGATGCGGGTATTGATCGTAAAAACCTCGTCCATGGGCGACGTGCTACACACGCTGCCCGCGCTAACCGACGCCGCGCAGGCCATCCCCGGTATCCGCTTTGACTGGGTGGTTGAAGAAGGCTTCGCGCAGATCCCTTCATGGCATGCCGCCGTCGAGCGGGTGATTCCGGTGGCGATTCGCCGCTGGCGCAAAGCCTGGTTTTCCGCGCCTAT
The DNA here is from genome assembly GCF_040065095.1 of Klebsiella sp. CN_Kp091. Taxonomy (NCBI): domain Bacteria; kingdom Pseudomonadati; phylum Pseudomonadota; class Gammaproteobacteria; order Enterobacterales; family Enterobacteriaceae; genus Klebsiella; species Klebsiella sp. CN_Kp091. Next base: position 80,074 of record NZ_JBEAIO010000003.1, read on the forward strand.
CAAAGCGGAAAGAAAGGCTTTTCGCGATGCCGTAAAGGCCGTCAACTACGATGCCATTATTGATGCGCAGGGGCTGGTGAAAAGCGCCGCGCTGGTAACGCGTCTGGCGCACGGCGTCAAACATGGCATGGACTGGCAGTCCGCCCGCGAGCCGCTGGCAAGCCTGTTTTATAACCGTCGCCACCATATTGCTGTCGAGCAGCACGCAGTAGAGCGTACGCGCGAACTGTTCGCCAAAAGCCTGGGCTATGCCAGGCCGCAAACGCAGGGTGATTACGCCATCGCGCGCCACTTTATTCGCCCTGACGCACCGGCAACAGAGCCGTATCTGGTCTTCCTGCATGCCACCACCCGCGATGATAAACACTGGCCGGAAGCATGCTGGCAAGCGCTTCTCGATCTACTGGCAGGTAGCGGCGTACGTATTAAGCTGCCGTGGGGCGCGCCGCACGAAGAGGCGCGGGCAAAACGGCTGGCGGAAGGACGCGATAACGTCGATGTACTGCCGCGCATGAGCCTTGAGCAGGTTGCGCAGATTCTGGCTGGCGCACGCGGCGTGGTTTCCGTCGACACCGGGTTGAGCCATCTGACCGCGGCGCTCGATAAACCCAATTTCACGCTCTACGGCCCAACCGATCCGGGACTGATTGGCGGATATGGTAAAAACCAGCATATTGTCCGCCCGCCGCACGGTAGCAGCACCGGCGATATTACCGCTGAGCATGTTCAGCAACTGTTGCAAGCACAGGGATTGGTTTAATGGGATCGCTATTCAAGCAAATTTATCGCTATACCCGCCCGCGCGCCTATCGCCACAATGAAAACCTGTGGCCGTGGGTAAAGATCCGCCGGGCGGAAAGCGGTGAAATTTGTGCCTTACAATACAAGGGCGAATCGGTACCGCTGTGTAGCCTAAGTGAATTAAAAAACGCTTTCTCCGGGCCAATGCTGCTCACCGCGACCGGCCCATCGATCAACGATGTCGATTTTTCGATTATCCCGTCATCGTTGCCGGTAATGGGCGTCAACGGCGCTTACTTTCTCGAAGGAAAGCTAGGGTTTTCTCTGTATCTGATCGTTGATATGGAGTTTTTTGATCGTAAACCCGAGGTTATCGCCGGTATTGTCAGTAATCCGCGAATCCTCTTTTTTACCACTACCCACGGTATTGCCAAAATCATTGAGCGCATCGGGCTCAACAATATTCAGTGTCGACTCGCCCTGATTGAAGATGCCTGTTATAAGATTTACCAGCCGAAGATCCCCGGAAACGATATCGCAACGGCCTTTAGCCGCTCCCCAAGTGCGCTTTTGCACCAGCACTTAAGCCATATTGGTTTCTCAACCGATATTCGCAAAGGGATATTTGATGCAGGAACGGTGGCTTACTGGGCGCTGCAGATTATCGCCTGGCTGGGATTCAACAGAATTATTATTGCCGGTCTGGATATGAATAATTTTGAGCAACCGCGATTTTATGAAAACGGCGACAATAAGCTCCCATCCTATCTCGCAGATAAAGTAGATGGTATGGTTTTCCCCGCCTTTGAACTCGCCAGCCGTCATTTACAGGCAAAGGGTATTACGGTAATTAATCTTTCCCTTAATAGCGCAATTCCTGAACAGGTATTTCCTAAAATGCCGTTATCTCAAGCGCTACATGAAGTGGCCTGAACGGCCACTTCATCATTCCATCACGATTCTTCCGCAGACTTTTCCGGCGATAACGCCGTGAAAACGGCTAACGCCACAATAAACATAATGATAAATCTGTCGTGGATAAACAGAGTATCGACGCAGCCAAAAAGAATCACCGGCGCGCCAATAAACGCCAATGCGCATTTCAGCGTCGCCTTTCTGAAAACATAGAGCAGCATCGCGCCATACAACGCCAGCAGGAAGAGGCCGCCAATAACGCCCTGTAGCGACATGGTTTCGATCAAATCATTATGAAGATGATAAACAATGTTGCGCAGCCCCTCGGGATTCCCCTGCTCTTTCTCATACATCAATTGCGAGAGGATCTGGAAACGCTGCTGCGAGCTTACGCCACCGGGATGAGCAATAATTTCATAGATCCCGGTATGCCACATACTGAGCCGGGAACCCATCGAGGTATTGTTATCGCTTTGATAATCCGAGATCTCGGTGACCGCTTCACTCGCCCGATCTTTCAGCGAGGGAAACGCCAACTCAATCACTGCCAGGCCAGCAACCAACAGCATCAGGCACGCCAGCGCTGATTTTTTCTTCGACATCACGTTACCGGTCAGTAAGGCATAGAGCAGTACCGCCGGATAAATAAGCAGCGCCGAGCGAGTTTCGGTCAGAAAAATAATCCACAGCGAGAAAAATATCACACCGCTGGCAATATAGTTGCGATAGCGGATATTGACGCAAGCTAAAGCATACAGCGTCAATAACGAGTATATCGTATAAAGATAGGCGCTTAAGGTTGCGGAGTTATCGATTCTCAGGCGATCGCCGGAAACAAAAAAATGATAATGTAAAGCGTATAGCGTCAATACTGAAAAGCCCGCGACTAATGCGTAACTCAAGCTTTTGCCATATTGTATTGCTGTTGTCCGTAATACCGCTGGCAAGAGTAGCATCATCACCGAGCCGATCATCAAATAAGCGCCTGAGCGAGGATAGCTAACATCAGCCATATAAATTTCAGACGGATTACCCGGAAAGCGATATGACCAAATAAGCTGTGAGGCCCCTAACATCAATAACGTCAGAGACAGAAATATCTCCTCTTTTTTAAAAGTAAGACGCTTTCTGTTAATTACGGCATAAATTAAGGTAATCACCGAAGACAGGTAAAAAAGATTCCTACCCATGATTTTCTCCGGCATCACAAAAACACATGACAATATTGCCAGAAGCAATATTGTCACAGGCGACATCACTTTACTCATAAATAATTAAGCTTTCTCAAATGGTGGCACCCAGGCTTCACCGCAGTCCCAAGGACGTGGTTTTCCATGGAAACAGACAATTCGCGTCCCCGCAGGCACGGTGCCATCACCGGTGGCATGTTCATTCTTCTTCTTATGAATGACATGCTTTTTATAGCTAACGATCTGTCCGGGTAAAATGTCCTGCCAGATAGCGGCGTGTGGATAGATTTTGCTGATAAACTCCTGGTCGCCACCGCTCTGATAGCGCGTCATGAATAGCTCAGGATAGCGCTTAAACGCTTCCCAGACCTTGTACTTTTCCTCATGCGGAACGCGCATGATGGCGGAGTTTTTCGTTTTCTGAGGAAAGAAAAAATCACTCAGCATGGTCAGCTGTTTATTTGCCAGAATATCGCTAATATCACCGACAACGACGACATCTAAATCAAGATAAAAAATATCTTCGGCAACCGAATCCGGATTAAACATCTCGATTTTTGACCACCAACCTGGCAAATCTTCAGTTAGTTTAATGGTGTTAACGCCAGGAATAGTTAAATCGGTAAAGCACACTTTCTCGATGTCTGCTGGCAATTGTTTGTATAACCACTGCACATGGCTTTGGTTATAATCACCGCCAGAGCGTAGTACGGTTGCTATCTTCATAAAACCTCAGTATCTTAATAATTCAGGCGTTAATTATTCATTAGACTGATGATATTACACCAGATTAACGCCGCACCTCTATCAGTAATGATTGTTTTATGTAAGATTTCTCTTGAAATTATAATATTCTGCTAAAGACATTCCGCGGACCTGCGGCGCAAGCCAGCTAAAGAACGCTTCCAGATCGGCATATAAACGTTCAATATCTTGTTCATTCTTAAAGGTCGGGCTACCGCCTGGCATATACTCCGATGAATGCAGCATATACTCAACATAATCATTACCCTGCGCCAGCGTCTGCTGAACTACTTTTTTCATGGTTTCGACGTTGCCGCCCATTGGACGCAGCCAGTGCACGGACGGCGAACGAACTTTACCGCGTAGTCTATCGTAGCCCTGCTTCACGCTATTCATCCACGCCGAGTGCTTATACTGAATGCTCATCGGCACTTCCAGCAGCGGGGAATGCCCTTCGCGGCTGATATCATTTTCATCGAGAAAATAAGCATGTTGCGGGAAGCGGCGATAATCCGTGCCGCCATCGCCCTGCGGCGCGCCCTTAGCGGTTTTCCAGTTCACCCGCGGCGTCACCGAGCAATCCACCTGATAACCGTACTCCACCAGCAGGCGCGCGTAGCGCTCGTCAAACGCCCAGCGCCCGGCGCGATGGCTCACCATTTTGGTCTGGAAGGTATCTTCCAGTAGATGGGTCATATAGTCGACCTTTTCACGCATGGCGGCATCGCTGTACTCGATGAGATAAGGCTTATGACGCCAGTCATCCGCGGTCAGCGGCTCGGTCGGCGGACTGTTCCAGGCATGCAGATGCATACCGATTTCCGCCGTGCCGCGCGCGATGACATCTTTAGCAAACTCGATATAAAAAGGGTCGATGGCCATTTCATAATTGGTCAAATAGACCGGTTTGAAGCCATACTTTTCGCAAAGCTGCTGAAAACGCGGAAGATAGCGCGCATTCTCCGTGGTGATGCTGTCATGTTTTTGCCAGAGGTTGTCACCCTCTGTATCAATCGTGATGAGAAATGCGGGATTATGCACGAAAACGTCCTCAGGCCATACGTATCGGTCCATGGTAGAGCAATACAACGCTTCTCTCAATCTGCACGATCCCCTAGAATCGGAACCCTTATCCTGGATGAAGAACAGAGTATGACGCCTGAAACCCTCTCCCCCGGTCAGCAGAATCCGGCGCGGATCCTGGTCATTAAGCTGCGCCACCACGGCGACATGTTGCTGATCACCCCGCTTGTAAACGCGTTAAAACAGCAGTATCCCGCCGCTCGCGTCGATGTACTGCTGTATGCTGAGACCAGGGATATGCTGGCGGCAAACCCGGAGATTAACCAGATTTACGCGATCGATCGCAGCTGGAAAAAGCAGGGCAAGCGGCATCAGCTTAAGATGGAATGGCAGCTCATTCGCAGCCTGCGCCAGCAGCGCTACGACATGGTGCTCAACCTTGCCGATCAATGGCCCAGCGCGATCATTAGCAAATTAACCGGCGCGCCGACGCGCATCGGTTTCGATTTCCCTAAGCGCCGTCATCCGTTCTGGCGATACTGCCACACCGCGCTTGCTTCTACCCAGCAGCACAATCAGCTGCATACGGTGCAGCAAAACCTCTCTATTCTGGCGCCGCTGGGGCTTGAGATAAACGATGCGCCGGCGCGGATGGGCTACAGCGAATCTGACTGGGCCTACAGCCGCGCGCTGCTGCCGGATGGCTTCCAGGAAAATTACATCGTGATTCAGCCGACTTCGCGCTGGTTCTTTAAATGCTGGCGCGAAGAGCGCATGAGCGCGCTGATTAATGCGCTGTCAGCAGAAGGCTACGCGGTGGTGCTTACCTCTGGCCCTGACGCCAAAGAAAAGCAGATGGTAGAGAACATCATCAGCGGCTGCCCGCAGGCGCGACTGCACTCGTTAGCCGGCCAGTTGACGCTCCGCCAGCTGGCCGCGGTTATCGATCACGCCCGCCTGTTTATCGGCGTAGATTCGGTGCCGATGCATATGGCGGCAGCCCTGGGTACGCCGCTCGTCGCGTTATTTGGCCCATCAAAGCTGACCTTCTGGCGGCCGTGGCAGGCGAAAGGCGAGGTTATTTGGGCAGGCGACTTCGGCCCGCTGCCCGACCCTGACGACATCAACACCAACACCGAAGAACGCTATCTTGATTTAATCCCTACCGACGCGGTCATCGCGGCGGCGAAAAAGGTACTGGCATGAGTAAATTCCGGCTGGCTCTGGTACGGCAAAAGTATCGCCCTGACGGCGGCGCGGAGCGCTTTGTCTCCCGCGCGCTGGAAGCCCTCGACAGCAGTAATCTGGAACTGAACGTCATCACCCGCGAGTGGCAAGGGCCTGTCAAACCGGACTGGCATATTCACATCTGCAACCCGCGCAAATGGGGGCGCATCAGCCGGGAACGCGGTTTCGCCAACGCCGCGCGCGCGCTCTGGCAGAGTGAATCATTCGACCTGGTGCAAAGCCATGAGCGTATTCCGGGTTGCGATCTCTACCGCGCCGGCGACGGCGTCCATCGCCGCTGGCTGCAGCAGCGCTCGCGCATTTTACCGGCCTGGAAAAGCCGCCTGCTGTTCGCCGACCGCTACCACCGTTATGTGATGCAGGCGGAACGCGAGATGTATCAGGACGCGCACCTGCGCGGGGTGATTTGCAATGCGGAGATGATTAAGCAGGAAATCATTGAAGACTTCGGCCTGCCGGCTGACAAAATCCACGTCATCTACAACGCTATTGATAACCAGCGGTTTCTGCCGCCAGGCGAAGAAACCTTTGCCGCTTTACGCGCCAAATGGCAGCTACCGCTGCAGGCAAGCTGCCTGATTTATGTCGGTTCCGGATTTGAACGAAAAGGGCTGGATGCGGCAATCCGCGCCATCGCCCCCACCGACCGTTATCTGTTGGTGGTCGGCAAAGATAAAGAACAGAACCGCTATCAACAGCTAGCAAAATCGCTGAACTGCGAAGATCGCGTGCGCTTCTTCGGCATGCAGTCCGAAACGCTACCGTTCTATCAGATGGCCGATGGTCTACTGCTGCCAACGCTATACGACCCGTTCCCGAATGTGATCCTTGAGGCGATGGCCTGCGGTCTGCCGGTTATCACCACCACCGGCTGCGGCGGTGCGGAGTTCATCACCGAGGGCGATAACGGCTACGTTTGCGACGCGCTGGATATTGCCGCGTTACAGCAGGCTGTTATGGCGCTGCCCGCGCGCGCGCTGGGCTCCGCTGAAGGCGCACGCGCCCGCGAACGTATTACGGATTGCACTAGCGAGCGACTGTCGACGCAGCTGCTTTCCCTCTATCAGGATCTGGTGAAATAACGATGCGTATATTGTTTGTTATCGACGGTCTGCCGGGCGGCGGCGCGGAAAAAGTCGTGCTCACGCTGGCGGAACATTTTCTTAGCCAGGGCGAACAGGTATCGCTGTTTTCGCTGCGCGACGTCTGCGATTATCCGCTGCCGGAAGGGCTCGATTATCAGATTATCGCCGACCGCTGCCGCAAACCATGGCGCAAGCTAACGGAACTCTCCCGCCGCGCGCGCCAGCTTGATCGCGCGATTGAACAAGCAGAACAGCATGGTCGCTTCGATCTGGTACTGTCAAATCTGCACAAAACCGATCGCATCGTCGCCCGCAGCCGGGCATTGCAGGGGCGAAACGTCTGGTTCTGTCTGCACGGCGTTTTCTCTACCTCTTATCTTGGCCATCGCAGCGGTTTTGATCGCTGGATGAAGCAGCAGAAAATCAAGCGGGTATACCAGGGACGCAACGTGGTGGCCGTTTCCGATGCGGTTGGAAAGGATTTAGTTGAGCAGTTCGCGCTTCGCCCGGCACAGCTTAAAACCATCTATAACCCGTTCGATATCGCCGCCATTCGCGCGGCGGCAGAGGCGCCGGCCGATATTCCTCAAGGGGACTATATTATCCACGTCGGCCGCTTCCATCCGGGTAAACGCCATGACCGGCTGATTGAAGCCTACGCCCAAAGCGGTATCGACGCGCCGCTGGTCCTGCTCGGTCAGGGAAAACCGGAGCAGGAACAGCGGCTTCGTCAACTGGCCCAGCAGCTGCAGGTCGGCGATCGGGTGCTGTTTAAAGGCTTTCAGCCCAACCCGCTGCCGTGGATTAAACATGCGAGAATGCTAACGCTCAGCTCCGACAGCGAAGGGTTTGGCAACGTCATTGTTGAAGCGCTACTGCTGAATACGCCGGTTGCCAGCACCCGCTGTCCTGGCGGGGTCAGCGAGATCCTCAGCGGCGAGCTGTCCCGCGGTCTGGCCGATCTCAACAGTTCTGCGCTAGCCCAGACGATGCAAAGCATTTACCATAGCCCGCCGGCCATTGATTCCGCCGCGCTGGAAAAATTCAGCGTAGAGTCGATTTGCCAACAGTACCGTCAGCTGCGCAGCGCCTGACGTCGTTTTTTAACCAGGATCGAATGAGTTATGAGTCAAACGCCTTTATTGAGCATCGTGGCCGCCGTGTATAACGGTGAAAAATTCCTTGCGCAATTCTTTGAATGCCTCGAACAACAGCAGTTGGCAAGCTATGAGCTGATCCTGGTGAACGACGGTTCTACCGACGGTAGCCTGGCGGTTATCGACCAATGGAAAGACAGGCTGCAGAACGTGACCGTGCTGGAGCAGGAGAATCAGGGCGTCTCGGTAGCGCGTAATACCGGTATGGCGGCGGCAAGGGGTAAATACCTCGCCTTCCCGGATATTGACGATAAGTTCTATCCCGGCATGTACCGCACGCTGCTGGAAATGGCCGAGAAGGGCAATCTCGATGTCGCGACCTGTAATGGCCGCTATGTGTACGAAAGCCGCGACGATATCCACCCAATTTTCCCGCCGGAACGCCTGCAGTCCACTGGCGTCCTGCCGGGTTACGTCTGGCTAAAGCAGGCGCTCGACTCGCGTAAGTTCCTGCACGTCACCTGGCTGAACATCTATCGCCGTGATTTTATTAACCAGCACCATTTCCACTTTGAGCCGGGCCTGCGCCATCAGGATATTCCCTGGACGACGGAAGCATTGCTGGCCGCCGAACGCGTGCAGTACACCAGCGAGCAATTTTACGACTATTACATTCACTCGGAATCGGTGTCGCATAAGCCAGACAACGACGATACGCTGATGCGCTCAGCACGCCATTATATGAAGATCCTCGAGATGCTCAGCGCCATCAACCAACGCTATCCGGACAAGGTACGGCACATTTCCGCCTGCCGCTGGCAGATAGCCAAAGAGGGGTTGGGGATTATTCATACCTTCGACTGCATGAAAGATGAGTCGAAAAAGCATATTATCATCAAAGAATTCTTCGAACGCGGCATCTGGCGCCTGATCTGGACTAACGCCTGCACGTTCCGTTTACGCTGGCGTCTGGGACGCCGCTATTTGCGCATTAAGCGCTATCTCAATGCCGCATAGGCCGAAATCCCTCGGTTTCCGCCAAAGAGATAGCTTTACGCGGGTTAAATGCTTAGAATTTGCCCGCAAAAAACCTAAAACGGATAAATAGTTTGGAATTGCTTTATACCACCCTACTCTACCTCATTCAGCCGCTGGTATGGCTGCGACTGCTGCTGCGCAGCCGTAAGGCGCCGGCCTACCGTAAACGCTGGGCTGAACGTTATGGCTTCTGTCAAAACAAGGTAGTGCCGGATGGCATTCTGCTGCACTCCGTTTCCGTCGGTGAAACGCTGGCGGCTATCCCGCTGGTGCGCGCGCTACGCCATCGTTATCCGTCACTGCCGATCACCGTCACGACCATGACGCCGACCGGTTCTGAACGCGCCATGTCCGCTTTTGGCAAAGATGTTCACCACGTCTATCTGCCGTATGACCTCCCCTGCGCCATGAACCGTTTCCTCAACAGCGTGCAGCCGAAACTGGTCATCGTGATGGAAACCGAGCTGTGGCCGAATATGGTCAGCGCGCTACATAAGCGTAAAATTCCGCTGGTGATCGCCAACGCGCGCCTGTCAGAACGTTCCGCGAAAGGCTATGCCAAACTCGGCGGCTTCATGCGCCGCCTGCTCAGCCGTATCACGCTTATCGCCGCGCAGAATGAAGAAGACGGCAACCGCTTCCTCGCGCTCGGCCTTAAACGTAACCAACTGGCGGTCACCGGCAGCTTGAAATTCGATATCTCCGTCACCCCTGAACTGGCGGCCCGCGCCGTTACCCTGCGTCGCCAGTGGGCGCCGCACCGTAAAGTGTGGATAGCCACCAGTACCCACGATGGCGAAGAACAAATCATCCTGCAGGCGCATAAAAAACTGCTGGAAACCTTCCCCGACCTGCTATTAATCCTCGTACCGCGCCATCCGGAACGCTTCGGCGACGCTCGCGATATGGTGCAAAAGGCCGGTATGAGCTTCACCATGCGCAGCACCGGTGAAATTCCGTCTAACAGCACCCAGGTGGTGATTGGCGATACCATGGGCGAACTGATGCTGCTCTACGGCATTGCCGACCTGGCATTCGTCGGCGGCAGCCTGGTAGAACGCGGCGGGCATAATCCGCTCGAACCCGCCGCCCATGCTATTCCGGTGCTGATGGGCCCGCACACCTTCAACTTTAAAGATATCTGCGCCAAGCTGCAGCAGGACGATGGCCTGATCACCGTCACGGACGCCGACTCGCTGGTCAGAGAGGTTTCTACCCTGCTGACCGACGAAGATTATCGACTGTGGTACGGCCGCCACGCGGTGGAAGTGCTGCATCAAAACCAGGGCGCGCTGTCGCGTCTGCTACAGTTACTGCAACCCTACCTGCCGCAGCGGAGCCACTAATGTCGACCCGACTCTCCGTCGTGATGATCGCCAAAAACGCCGCCGACCTGCTCGCCGATTGCCTGGCATCGGTAAGCTGGGCGGATGAAGTGGTGGTACTGGACTCCGGCAGTACCGACAATACCGTCGAACTGGCCCGTAGCCTCGGCGCCCAGGTCTATAGCAATACCGACTGGCAAGGCTACGGCATTCAGCGCCAGCGCGCGCAAGACTACGCCACCCACGACTGGGTGCTGATGATTGATACCGACGAGCGCGTTACGCCGGAACTAAAAGAGGCTATCCTCAAGGTACTGGACGCGCCGCAGCGCGGCGTTATCTACAGTATCGCCCGGCGTAACTACTTCCTCGGACGCTTTATGCGCCACAGCGGCTGGTATCCCGATCGGGTGATGCGCCTGTACGAACGCGCGCGTTACCGCTATAACGATAATCTGGTGCATGAATCTTTGGATAGCCTTGGGGCCGAAGTGGTGCCGCTCAGCGGCGATCTGCTGCACCTGACCTGCCGCGATTTCTCCGGCTTCCAGCAGAAACAGCTCGCTTATGCCGCGGCCTGGGCGCTTGAGCGCCATCAGAAGGGCAAGAAGACCTCGATGGCGGGGATTTTCAGCCATACGCTGGGCGCCTTCGTCAAAACGCTGCTGCTGCGCGGCGGCGTGCTGGATGGAAAACAGGGTTGGCTGCTGGCGGTAGTCAATGCGCAATACACGTTTAATAAATACACCGAGCTGTGGGCACTGAGCCGCGGCTACTCGGAGAAAGTGTAATTATGGGCACAAAAGCGATCTATCCGGGCACCTTTGACCCTATCACCAACGGCCATATCGATATCGTCACCCGTGCCGCAGGCATGTTTGATAAAGTTTTGCTGGCTATCGCCGCCAGCCCGAGCAAAAAACCGATGTTCAGCCTCGATGAACGAATTGCGCTGGCGGAGCAGGCAACGGCGCATCTGGTCAACGTTGAGGTGATTGGCTTTAGCGATTTGATGGCCAATTTCGCCCGCGCGCAGCAGGCGAATATTTTAATCCGCGGCCTGCGGGCAGTGGCGGATTTCGAATATGAAATGCAGCTGGCGCACATGAACCGCCATCTGATGCCCACGCTGGAAAGCGTGTTCCTGATGCCGTGCAAAGAGTGGTCGTTTATCTCTTCATCGCTGGTTAAGGAAGTGGCGCGCCACCAGGGCGACGTCTCCCACTTCCTGCCGCCTAACGTACATCAGGCGTTGTTAAATAAGCTGAAGTAGGCATTTCCTGCCCCGCTCGCGCTGCACGTAGCGGGGCTACCAGCTTACCCGGCCTGGCATAATCCCCAACCCTCTCCACTACTTCTGACACTGGCGGCAATAAAAGGTCGCTCGCTGAGCGTGTTTGCTGGCGATAATCGGCGTACCGCAGATCCGGCACGGCTCGCCTTTGCGGCCATAAACCTGTAGCTCCTGGGCGAAATATCCCGGTTTGCCGTCGCTTTGCAGGAAATCCTTCAGCGTCGTTCCACCTTGCTCAATTGAGCGTAGCAGCACCAGCTTAATCATCTTCACTAACCACTCGCATTCTTGATGCGAGAGCGACGAGGCCAGCCGATCGGGATGGATCCCGGCGGAAAACAGCGATTCGCTGGCGTAGATATTCCCCACGCCCACCACCAGCTTGTTATCCATCAGCCAGGGTTTGATGGCGGTTTTCTTCTTCGCGCAACGCTGCTGAAGATAGTCGGCGTTGAATTCATCGCTTAGCGGCTCCGGGCCGAGATGCGCCAGCACCGGATGACCATCCAGCTCTTTGGTCCATAGCCAGGCGCCAAAGCGGCGGGGATCGGTATAGCGCAGCACTTTACCGTTACTCAGCACCAGGTCGACGTGGTCGTGTTTTTCAGCCGGCTGCTCTTCACTGAGGATGCGCAGGCTACCGGACATGCCAAGATGAATAATGATCCAGCCGTGGCGCAGCTCCAGGAGCAGGTATTTGGCGCGTCGGCGCACGCTCAGCACCGGTTCGTCGCTCAGGCGGTAAATCTCTTCGGATACCGGCCAACGCAGACGCCCGTTGCGTACCACGGCATGCAGGATGTTAGCGCCTACCAGATGTGGCTCAATGCCGCGACGGCTGGTTTCGACTTCAGGTAATTCAGGCATTTTTTTCCTCTTAACCACACAGTTTCGGGTGACAGGGAGGCGACGGGAAGAGTGGCCGGGAGGCTTAACGAAGCAAGCGGCCAGGCTGTACGCATGCAGCCAACGCACCTGTAGCTCGAAGGATGAAGCATAAAACAAAAAACCCCGCCGGGGCGGGGTTTTAGTACAAGGAGACTAAAATTATTTGATTTTAGCTTCTTTGTAGATAACGTGCTGACGTACAACCGGATCGTACTTTTTCAGTTCCATTTTTTCCGGTTTGGTACGCTTGTTCTTCGTGGTGGTATAGAAGTGACCAGTACCAGCGGAAGAAACCAGCTTGATTTTCTCACGAATACCTTTAGCCATGATTTATTTCCTCTAAGTACTTAGTACTTTTCGCCACGGGCACGCAGTTCAGACAGAACTGTATCGATGCCTTTCTTATCGATTACACGCATACCTTTAGCAGATACGCGCAGGGTGACAAAACGCTTCTCGCTCTCAACCCAGAAACGGTGAGAGTGCAGGTTCGGCAGGAAACGGCGTTTAGTCGCGTTCAGTGCGTGGGAACGGTTGTTACCGGTCACCGGACGCTTGCCAGTAACTTGGCAGACTCGGGACATGTCTATTCTCCAAAAATCAAATTAGCTCGAGCTTCGTATGGGGTATTGGCGCCTCGTCAGGCTTTACAGCCCGGTCATCGCATAGTTCTATTGAACTCTCGATTGCCAGGCCCAAATGCCAAACCCGAGATTCTCAAAGGTGGCGTAGTATACGCTGACTCGGCGGTGTGCTCAAGTCCCGAACAGACAAAGATCCCGATAGATCGCATGATCGGGGCTAAATCCAGCCACGTTCGGCAAAAGAGACGTACGCGCCGCGGCCAATAATCAGATGATCAAGCACGCGTATCTCCATGAATCTACAACACTTAACCACCCTGTCGGTCATCAACTTATCCGACTTACTCGGTTCAGGACTACCTGAAGGATGATTATGGGCAAGGATCACCGCGGCGGCGTTCACTTTGATTGCTTCGCGTACAATTTCTCGCGGATGCACCTCTACGTGGCTAAGAGTACCAGAAAAAAGGCGGCTATGTTTCAATACCCGGTTCTGATTATCTAAAAAGATCGCCATAAAGATCTCCCGCTCTTCATCGGCGAGCTGGCTTTGTAAAAATTCTCGCGTCATGAGCGGCGTCACCAGCGACGGTTCTTCTCTCATCCGCAGGCTAAAATAGCGCCGCGCCAGCTCGGCAATACCTTTAAGTTGCGCATATTTTGCTATACCGATACCGTCGATATCTGCAAATTGTTCTATCTCAGCCGATAACAGTCCGTACAGCGAACCGAAGCGCTGTAGCAAGCTGTGTGAAAAAGCCAGCACATCCTGAGTACGTGTACCGGTACGCAGAAACAACGCCAGCAGCTCAACATCACTCAACGTTTCAATGCCGTCGCGCAGCATTTTTTCCCGCGGCATCAATGATTCCTGTATATCCATTACCCTGTCTCCTTATCCGTTCCTCGCCCATCCTGGCATACCCTTTCCGCGCTGCCGACCGGTGATTTCAGGGCCTGCGTAGCCGCTCGCAAAGTGAGTGCCCGGCATACGCACGATGCCACAGGGATTGTGATAAGATGCGCGGATTCTGGTGTATTTCAACAGGACAAAATCATGATGAGTCTGGCTGGTAAAAAAATCGTTCTTGGCGTGAGCGGCGGCATCGCCGCCTATAAAACGCCGGAACTGGTGCGCCGACTGCGAGAACGCGGCGCGGATGTTCGCGTCGCCATGACGGAAGCCGCCAAGGCCTTTATTACCCCGTTGAGCCTGCAGGCGGTTTCCGGTTATCCGGTCTCCGATAGCCTGCTGGATCCGGCTGCCGAAGCGGCAATGGGCCATATTGAACTGGGCAAGTGGGCCGATCTGGTTATCCTTGCCCCGGCAACCGCCGATTTAATCGCCCGCGTCGCCGCCGGTATGGCGAACGATCTGGTCTCCACGATTTGCCTGGCTACGCCCTCGCCGGTGGCCGTCGTCCCGGCGATGAACCAACAGATGTATCGCGCCGCCGCCACCCAGCACAACCTTGCCACTATTGCCTCACGCGGCCTATTGGTATGGGGCCCGGATAGCGGCAGCCAGGCCTGCGGTGACGTTGGCCCGGGCCGCATGCTCGATCCGCTGACTATCGTGGAGATGGCGGCGCAGCATTTCTCGCCTGTCAAAGATTTGCAACATCTCAACATCATGATTACCGCGGGCCCAACCCGCGAGCCGCTGGACCCAGTGCGCTACATCACCAACCATAGCTCCGGCAAAATGGGCTTCGCGATTGCCGCCGCCGCCGCACAACGCGGTGCGAACGTCACGCTGGTTAGCGGCCCGGTGTCGCTGCCGACGCCGCCGTTTGTGCAACGTATAGATGTGGGTACCGCGCTGGAAATGGAAGCTGCAGTGCAGAATGGCGTGCAACAGCAGCATATTTTCATCGGCTGCGCCGCCGTTGCCGACTACCGCGCAGCGATTATCGCCGACGAGAAAATCAAAAAACAAGGTGATGAATTAACAATAAAAATGGTCAAAAATCCGGATATCGTCGCCGGGGTGGCCGCACTAAAAAATCACCGCCCGTACGTTGTTGGATTTGCCGCCGAAACGAATAATGTGGAAGAATACGCCCGGCAAAAACGTGCCCGCAAAAATCTCGACCTGATTTGCGCCAATGATGTTTCTCAGCCAAATCAAGGTTTTAATAGCGATAACAACGCATTACACCTTTTCTGGCAGGATGGGGATAAGCGCTTACCACTTGAGCGCAAGGAATTCCTGGGCCAATTATTACTCGACGAGATCGTTACCCGTTATGATGAAAAAAATCGACGTTAAGATTCTGGACCCGCGTGTTGGCAAGCAGTTCCCATTGCCGACTTATGCCACCTCCGGCTCGGCCGGACTTGACCTGCGCGCCTGTCTTGACGACGCCGTAGAGCTGGCGCCGGGCGCAACTACCCTGTTGCCAACAGGCCTTGCGATTCATATCGCCGATCCGTCTCTGGCGGCGGTGATTCTGCCGCGTTCTGGTCTGGGCCATAAACATGGCGTGGTGCTGGGCAACCTGGTCGGCCTTATCGACTCCGACTACCAGGGGCAGCTGATGGTTTCCGTGTGGAACCGCGGCCAACAGAGCTTTACTATCGAACCAGGCGAGCGCATCGCGCAGATGGTCTTTGTGCCGGTGGTACAGGCGGAATTTAATCTGGTGGAAGAGTTTGACGCCACCGACCGCGGCGAAGGCGGCTTCGGCCACTCAGGGCGCAAATAAGCCCGGCTATACGGAACCCGCGTCCCAAAGCGCATAATGCAATAACATCACCGCAAACTAAGGTTTGCGGTCGCTTTGTGGATGCCTGCCTGACAAGTGCTTATTTTCAGGGGTATTTTAAAACATGGCAGAAAAACAAACTGCGAAAAGGAATCGTCGCGAAGAAATACTTCAGTCTCTGGCGCTGATGCTTGAATCCAGCGATGGTAGCCAACGTATTACCACGGCGAAGCTGGCGGCCTCCGTCGGTGTTTCCGAAGCGGCGTTATACCGTCATTTTCCCAGTAAAACCCGCATGTTTGACAGCCTGATCGAGTTCATTGAAGACAGTCTGATTACGCGCATCAATTTGATTTTGAAAGATGAAAAGGACACCACGGCTCGTCTGCGCCTGATTGTTCTGCTGATTCTTGGGTTTGGCGAGCGTAATCCTGGGCTGACGCGTATCCTCACCGGCCACGCCTTAATGTTCGAACAGGACCGTCTGCAGGGCCGTATTAACCAGCTATTTGAACGCATCGAAGTTCAATTACGTCAGGTGATGCGTGAAAAGAAAATGCGTGAGGGAGAGGGCTACACCCTCGACGAGACGCTACTGGCAAGCCAGCTGCTGGCATTTTGCGAAGGCATGCTGTCGCGTTTTGTGCGTAGCGAGTTCAAGTACCGCCCAACGGATGATTTCGATGCCCGCTGGCCGCTGGTCGCGGCGCAACTGCAGTAAAGCTTTATATGCAGCCGCAAGGCTGCATGACTCATCATTCACATTCTCAGCGTGCTCTGGCTATACCGGCAGCCGCTGGCTGCCGGGCTCATCATCAGACGCCGTAGGCTTCGCGGTAAGCGCGTACCGATGCCAAATGCTCAGCCATCTCAGGCTTTTCTTCCAGATAGGCGATAAGATCTTTCAGAGTGACAATAGAAATCACTTTGCAGCCATAATCACGTTCCACTTCCTGAATCGCAGAGATCTCGCCGCGGCCGCGTTCCTGGCGATCAAGCGAAATGAGTACGCCAGCCAGCTCCGCGCCATTAGCCTGAATAATTTCCATTGATTCACGAATTGCGGTACCGGCGGTAATCACGTCGTCCACCAGCATCACGCGGCCCTGTAGCGGGCTACCGACCAGGTTGCCGCCTTCACCGTGGGTCTTCGCTTCTTTACGGTTGAAGCAGTACGGCAGGTCACGGTCATGATGTTCAGCCAGCGCGACGGCGGTGGTGGTGGCGATAGGGATACCTTTATAAGCCGGGCCGAACAGCAGGTCGAACTCGATCCCGGAATCCATCAGCGCCTCGGCGTAGAAACGGCCCAGCAGAGCCAGATCGCGCCCGGTATTAAACAGGCCGGCGTTGAAGAAATAAGGGCTCTTACGCCCGGATTTCAGCGTAAATTCGCCAAATTTAAGAACCTGCTTGCTAAGCGCAAACTCAATAAACTGGCGCTGATACGGCTTCATGGATTCGCTCCTTTTAGTACTGTCATCATTGTCGGACTACGCGCCCTATCCTTCGCAGGTGTCATGAGGGATAAAGCGCAAAAAAAAGGCGACTTCTCAGTCGCCTTAATCATTAATTTTCTAACGCCGCTTTCTGCGTCGCAATAATGGATTCGATTCCCCCTCGCGCTAACGCCAGGAGAGTGAGGAGCTCTTCATGGGTGAACGGCTCGCCTTCCGCCGTGCCCTGCACCTCAATAATGCGGCCGTCTTCGGTCATGACCACATTCATATCGGTTTCCGCGGCGGAATCTTCCACGTACTCCAGATCGCAAATGGCTTCGCCATTAACGATACCAACGGAAACGGCAGCCACCATGCCCTTCATCGGGTTGGTTTTCAGTTTACCGGCAGCCACCAGCTTGTTCAGCGCATCGGCCAGCGCAACGCAGGCACCGGTAATGGATGCGGTACGGGTACCGCCATCGGCCTGCAGCACGTCGCAATCGAGCGTAATGGTGAACTCGCCCAGCGCTTTCAGATCCACCGCGGCGCGCAACGCGCGAGCGATCAGACGCTGGATTTCCATAGTGCGGCCGCCCTGCTTGCCTTTTGCGGCTTCGCGAGCGTTACGGGTATGGGTGGAACGCGGCAGCATGCCATATTCGGCGGTGATCCAGCCCTGGCCCTGACCTTTCAGGAAGCGCGGCACGCCTTCGTCGATGGAGGCGGTGCACAGCACTTTGGTGTCGCCAAATTCGACCAGCACGGAGCCTTCAGCGTGTTTTGTATAGTTACGGGTCAGGGTTACTGGACGCACCTGATTAGCGCTACGGCCTGCTGGACGCATGATTACTCTCCGGCTTGAAACGAATGTGGCTGCGCATTATACACAAATTCGGCCAAGTTGCATCGCGACGACGCGCGCCTGACAATGTGGATAATGCGCGCTTATTCCTATCCTGAAAGGGCCTCGAAAGCTATAATCCTCCCCACTCTCCTTAAAAAACAGGAACGTCTATGATCCGCAGTATGACCGCCTATGCCCGGCGTGAAATCAAGGGTGACTGGGGTAGCGCCGCGTGGGAACTGCGCTCGGTAAACCAACGCTATCTGGAAACCTACTTCCGCCTGCCGGAACAGTTCCGGAGCCTGGAACCCGTGGTTCGCGAGCGCATCCGCTCTCGCCTGACTCGCGGCAAAATCGAATGTACCCTGCGTTTTGAGCAGGATCCCAGCGCCCAGGGTGAGCTGATTCTTAACGAAAACCTGGCCAAGCAGCTGGTTAACGCCGCTAACTGGGTAAAAATGCAGAGCGATGAAGGCGAAATCAACCCGGTTGATATCCTGCGCTGGCCTGGCGTGATGGCCGCTCAGGAGCAAGACCTTGATGCCATCGCCGCTGAAATCCTCAACGCCCTGAATGGCGCGCTGGATGATTTTATTGTCGCTCGCGAGACCGAAGGCCAGGCATTGAAAACGCTGATCGAACAGCGTCTGGAAGGCGTCAGCGCCGAAGTCAGCAAAGTCCGCGCCCATATGCCGGAAATCCTGCAGTGGCAGCGCGAGCGCCTGGTCGCCAAGCTTGAAGACGCCGAAGTGCAGCTGGAAAACAACCGCCTCGAGCAAGAGCTGGTGTTGATGGCGCAGCGTATCGACGTCGCCGAAGAGCTCGATCGCCTGGAAGCGCACGTTAAAGAGACCTACAACATTCTGAAGAAGAAAGAAGCCGTCGGTCGCCGCCTCGACTTCATGATGCAGGAATTCAACCGCGAGTCGAACACTCTGGCCTCCAAATCCATCAATGCCGAAGTGACCAATTCAGCGATTGAGCTGAAGGTGCTGATCGAGCAGATGCGCGAGCAGATCCAAAACATCGAGTAATCTCTTCCCCGGCTGGCCTGCTCCGCGGGCCAGCATTACTTTTTCTTATTCATTTTTGAAAAGCAAAAGCCAAACTCCCCACAGTGATTGACCATATCAATCATTCATCATTAGCTTTTTTCATGAAAATCAGCTCACTTTAGAAAAACTCAATCGTGATCTGCCGCACAAATCGCTACCCTTTGCCCATCATTGTGGGGGATTTATGCTGCTTCATGTTCTTTATCTGATTGGTATTACGGCGGAAGCGATGACCGGCGCCTTAGCGGCCGGGCGTCGCCGGATGGACACTTTTGGGGTAATTATTATCGCTACCGCCACCGCGCTCGGCGGGGGCTCCGTGCGGGACATCCTGCTCGGCCATTATCCGCTCGGTTGGGTGAAGCATCCGGAATACGTCATCATTGTGGCGGTTGCCGCCGTTCTCACTACCATCGCCGCGCCGGTGATGCCGCACCTGCGCCGCCTGTTCCTGGTGCTGGATGCCCTGGGCCTGATCGTGTTCTCGATTATCGGCGCGCAAATCGCGCTGGATATGGGCGAAGGGCCAATAATCGCGTCTATTGCCGCGGTGATCACCGGCGTCTTTGGCGGCGTGCTACGCGATATGTTCTGTAAGCGTATCCCGCTGGTGTTTCAGAAAGAACTGTACGCTGGTATCTCTTTTGCCGCCGCGGTGCTCTATATCGCATTACAGCACTACGTCAGCAGCCACGACGTAGTGGTCATCGCCACGCTGCTCTTCGGCTTTACCGCGCGTATGCTCGCCCTGCGCTGGAAGCTCGGCCTGCCGGTCTTCTACTACAAGCACGACGCTCATTAATTCCTCAGAAACCCGGGATACGTTGCCCGCTGAGCCACTGCGCCAGCACGGCAATATCCGGGTTTTGCAAAAAGACGACCAGCTGGCGTGCCCTTTCCTGCCCCACTCCCGGTAATCGTCGCCACTGAGACTCATTGCGCTCCCGCAGCTGCCGCCAGTTTTCTGCCGCAACGCTTGCCTGCGCGGCCTGAGGTATCGGTACCCCCAGCGCCAACACCCAACGAATAAACGGCTGCTCACGGGTCAAATTGAACTGATGCCACAGACGCAGGCCGCGCTCGCCGCTAATTCCTGGCATGCTCTGTAGTTGTTCAGGCGTCAAAGCCAACCATGAGAAAAGATGTGTCATGTGGCGATCTTCCATTAATGTGCGCCAAAGCGCCTCTCCTGCGCCTGCAATATCCAGAACTGGCTTAGACGATAGCCAAACAAGGCGGGAGAGAAACTGCCCGGCGCACTCGGGCGTCGCAAAATAACAAGTTAAGGAATGAAAGCGAGGCGAAGGCGGTTGTGGCGCATCGCGTTGGCTGGCCCGCCAGACCACGCTATCCAGACGCGGGATCCCCTGTCCGGCCAGGCTTATTAACACCTGGTCTCCGGCGACGATGTCTAACTGCCGCCAGCGGGACACCGAACCAATATTGACCCGCCGCACCAGCTTGTCGTCCAGTTTTACCGGTTCGAGATGCGCCACAACGGCTATTTTACCGCTACGCCCGATGGCAAACTGGATAGTGGTCACTTCCGCCACCTGCGAAAACGGTAGATATTTCCAGGCCGCCACCCAGAACCCCTGTCCTGGAAGCCAACTGCCCCCGGCGGGTTCTTTTTCCGCACGGATCACAATGCCGTCGGTGACAAAGGGCAGCGGCGAGCTAAACCAGCGCTCCCGCCAGGCGGCAGCCTGCTGCCAATCTTTAACCGGATGGGAATAGCGCTGCGCCAGAGGAAACCCGCCAGCGGCAAGCAGCGCCAGACGAGAAGGCATCTGGGCCGGGCCATCGGGCCAGGCCCAGATAAACAGCCCCAGCGTTTTCAGCTCAGCCGACGACGCTTTGCGCATCAGTATCCCGGCCACTTTCGCCCGTGAATTCATACCGCCCGCCTGTTTTTGTATATGCCCCTCTTGCAGCTGAAAAATTTCTCCCTGTAATACACTGTTTGCCAGCGCTCCTGCGGTAGTTTGCGGTACGCCGGGGATCTGGCGCACTTTTGCCGGCCAGTCTTCCCCTGCCAGACCGTCACCGCGGCTAATCGCCCGTATTAACCTGCCGCCGCGATATACCAGCGTCACCGCTACACCGTCGACTTTTGGTTGTAGCCACAGGTCTGCTTTATCGCGCATCCAGCGCCCGACGCTCATGGCGTCAGGCAGCTTGCGCACGCCGGTATGCGCGATGGGGTGCTTGACTTCGCCGCGCGGCGGCGGCAGATCGTCTTCAGTCGGCGTCTCCTCACCGAAGCAGCGCCGCCACTGCGCCAACCGGGCCGAAAGCATGTCGTAGACTTCGTCGCTGACTCCGCTACTGCCCTGCTGCCAGTAGGCCGCTTTCCAGTCGGCAATCTGCAGGCTCAGGCGGTCTATCTCCTGCCCGGCTCGTTGCGAAGACCACGCCGGGCAGGCCGCCGTTGCCAGTGCCGCCGCCATCCATAACGCTGCCGCTATCAGCCATTTGCACATGCCTTTACCTCCTTGTTTTACCTTGCGGCATCGTGCGCTAAAGACCGAAGCCGCGGCGACAGGCAAATCATTACGCTGCGAGCGGCTTTCCAGGATTTACGCATCGTTGCTGCAACTGCTTAAGAAATCAGGAAAGCGGCAGGCAAAATGAAAGAAACAGCGGCAAAAAGTGTGACAATGACTGCGTCACGCAGCGGCGGCGTGTATAATAGGCTCGTATGTAGCATCTCTTTCGACAATCACATACAAAAGACACTCATGGCTCAAGGCACGCTTTATATTGTTTCCGCCCCTAGCGGCGCGGGTAA
The DNA here is from genome assembly GCF_040065095.1 of Klebsiella sp. CN_Kp091. NCBI lineage: Bacteria > Pseudomonadati > Pseudomonadota > Gammaproteobacteria > Enterobacterales > Enterobacteriaceae > Klebsiella > Klebsiella sp. CN_Kp091. Next base: position 102,086 of record NZ_JBEAIO010000003.1, read on the forward strand.
ATCCAGCCTGATTCAGGCTTTATTGAAAACCCAACCGTTGTACGATTCCCAGGTTTCTGTTTCGCATACCACGCGCGATCCGCGCCCGGGTGAAGTTCACGGTGAACACTATTTCTTTGTGGATCACGATAAATTCAGATCGATGATTAGCGAAGACGCTTTCCTTGAGCATGCAGAGGTTTTCGGCAACTATTACGGCACCTCTCGTGAAGCTATCGAGCAGGTTCTGGCGACTGGCGTCGATGTTTTCCTCGATATCGACTGGCAGGGCGCCCAGCAAATTCGTAATAAAATGCCCGGCGCGCGCAGTATCTTTATTCTGCCGCCGTCAAAAGACGAGCTTGACCGCCGCCTGCGCGGCCGCGGTCAGGACAGCGAAGAAGTCATCGCAAAACGTATGGCGCAGGCAGTTGCAGAAATGAGCCATTACGCGGAATATGATTACCTTATTGTGAATGATGATTTTGATACCGCTTTAGGCGATCTGAAAAACATTATCCGCGCTGAACGTCTGCGCATGAGCCGCCAAAAGCAGCGACATGGCGCTTTAATCACCAAACTATTGGCAGACTGAACCCACATTCAGTATCATGCCCAGTCATTTCTTCACCTGTGGAGCATTTTAAGTATGGCACGCGTAACTGTTCAGGACGCTGTAGAGAAAATTGGTAACCGTTTTGACCTGGTACTGGTCGCCGCGCGTCGCGCTCGTCAGATGCAGGTAGGCGGAAAGGATCCGCTGGTACCGGAAGAAAACGATAAAACCACCGTTATCGCACTGCGCGAAATCGAAGAAGGTCTGATCAACAACCAGATCCTCGACGTACGTGAGCGCCAGGAACAGCAAGAGCAGGAAGCCGCTGAATTACAAGCCGTTACCGCGATTGCTGAAGGTCGTCGTTAATCACACAGCGGGTCGCCCTTGTATCTGTTTGAAAGCCTGAATCAGCTGATTCAAAACTACCTGCCGGAAGAGCAAATCAAGCGCCTTCGGCAGGCGTATCTCGTTGCACGTGACGCTCACGAGGGTCAGACACGTTCAAGCGGTGAACCCTATATCACGCACCCGGTAGCGGTGGCCTGCATTCTGGCCGAGATGAAACTCGACTACGAAACGCTGATGGCCGCGCTGCTGCATGATGTGATTGAAGATACCCCTGCCACCTACCAGGACATGGAACAGCTTTTTGGTAAAAGCGTCGCCGAACTGGTAGAGGGGGTGTCGAAACTTGATAAGCTCAAGTTCCGCGATAAGAAAGAGGCGCAAGCCGAAAACTTCCGCAAAATGATCATGGCGATGGTGCAGGATATCCGCGTCATCCTCATCAAGCTTGCCGACCGCACCCACAACATGCGCACCCTGGGCTCACTACGCCCGGATAAACGCCGCCGCATCGCCCGCGAAACGCTGGAAATTTATAGCCCTCTGGCGCACCGTTTAGGTATCCATCACATCAAAACCGAGCTCGAAGAGCTGGGCTTTGAAGCGCTGTACCCTAACCGCTACCGCGTCATTAAAGAAGTGGTCAAAGCGGCGCGCGGCAACCGAAAAGAGATGATTCAGAAGATCCTCTCTGAGATCGAAGGGCGTTTACAGGAAGCGGGGATCCCCTGCCGCGTTAGCGGTCGCGAAAAGCATCTGTACTCCATTTATTGCAAAATGGTGCTCAAAGAGCAGCGTTTTCACTCGATCATGGACATCTACGCCTTCCGCGTTATTGTTCACGATCCTGATATTTGCTATCGCGTGCTGGGCCAAATGCACAGCCTCTACAAGCCGCGTCCAGGTCGTTTCAAAGATTATATCGCCATTCCAAAAGCGAACGGCTATCAATCTTTGCACACCTCGATGATTGGCCCCCACGGCGTCCCGGTCGAGGTGCAAATCCGTACCGAAGATATGGACCAGATGGCGGAGATGGGGGTAGCGGCGCACTGGGCTTATAAAGAGCACGGCGGCGAAAGCAGCACGACCGCGCAAATCCGCGCCCAGCGCTGGATGCAAAGCCTGCTGGAACTGCAGCAGAGCGCCGGTAGTTCGTTTGAATTTATCGAGAGCGTTAAATCCGATCTGTTCCCGGATGAGATTTACGTTTTCACCCCGGAAGGGCGCATTGTCGAACTGCCTGCCGGTGCCACGCCGGTGGACTTCGCCTACGCGGTGCATACCGATATCGGCCATGCCTGCGTCGGCGCGCGCGTCGACCGCCAGCCCTATCCGCTGTCGCAGCCGCTCTCCAGCGGTCAGACTGTCGAAATCATTACCGCGCCGGGCGCACGCCCGAATGCCGCATGGCTGAACTTTGTCGTTAGCTCGAAAGCGCGCGCCAAAATCCGCCAACTGCTGAAGAACCTTAAGCGCGACGATTCGGTCAGCCTTGGCCGCCGATTGCTCAACCACGCGTTAGGCGGCAGCCGCAAGCTGGCAGAGATCCCGCAGGAGAACATCCAGCGCGAACTTGACCGCATGAAGCTGGCCACGCTTGACGATCTGCTGGCGGAAATCGGTCTCGGTAACGCAATGAGCGTCGTGGTAGCTAAAAATCTGCAGCAGGGCGAAGCCTCTGCCGCACCGGTGCCGGCCAACGCGTCGAATCACGGCCATCTGCCGATTAAAGGCGCCGACGGCGTACTGATTACTTTCGCCAAGTGCTGTCGTCCGATTCCAGGCGATCCGATCATCGCCCACGTCAGCCCAGGCAAAGGGTTGGTTATCCACCATGAATCCTGTCGTAACATCCGCGGCTACCAGAAAGAGCCTGAGAAGTTTATGGCGGTCGAATGGGATAAAGAAACTGCGCAGGAATTTATCGCCGAAATTAAGGTGGATATGTTCAACCACCAGGGCGCGCTGGCTAACCTGACGGCCGCAATCAACACCGCGTCTTCCAATATTCAGAGCCTGAATACGGAAGAAAAAGATGGCCGCGTTTACAGCGCCTTTATCCGCCTGACCGCGCGCGATCGCGTGCATCTGGCGAATATCATGCGCAAAATTCGCGTCATGCCGGACGTGATTAAAGTCACTCGTAACCGAAATTAGCTTTTACAAAAATCGAATCCCCAGGAAGGTACTGAAGTACGTGACTGGGGTGAGTGAGTGCAGCTAACGCCGAGGCAGTTCGAAGGATTAAGTAGAATGAATTCACAGCGTTATGCGCGTATCTGCGAGATGCTCGCCAGGCGTCAGCCTGATCTGACGGTCTGCATGGAGCAGGTCCATAAACCCCATAACGTCTCTGCGGTCATCCGCACCGCAGACGCCATCGGCGTACATGAAGTACACGCCATCTGGCCTGGCAGCCGCATGCGCACCATGGCCTCTGCCGCCGCCGGCAGCAATAGCTGGGTGCAGGTAAAAACGCACCGCACGATCGGCGATGCCGTCAGCCACTTAAAAGGCCGGGGCATGCAAATCCTCGCGACGCACCTTTCCGACAAAGCCATCGATTTTCGCGAAATCGACTATACGCGCCCGACCTGCATCCTGATGGGCCAGGAGAAAACCGGCATCACCCAGGAAGCGCTGGCGCTGGCAGACCAGGACATCATTATCCCAATGGTCGGTATGGTGCAGTCGCTGAACGTCTCCGTCGCCTCCGCGCTGATCCTTTACGAAGCGCAGCGTCAGCGGCAGAACGCCGGAATGTACCAACGCGCCAATAGCATGCTGCCGCCAGAAGAGCAGCAGCGGCTGCTATTTGAAGGCGGTTACCCGGTGCTGGCGCGCGTCGCCAAACAAAAAGGGCTGCCTTATCCCCACGTCAACGAGCAGGGCGAAGTAGAAGCCGATGCCTCGTGGTGGGCAACGATGCAGGCGGCGAGGTAAATCCGATGTCAGGCCGCCTGTTAGATGCCGTCCCGCTCAACTCGCTGACCGGCGTTGGCGCCGCACAGAGCAGCAAACTGGCGAAAATCGGTCTGCATACGGTTCAGGACCTGCTACTTCATCTGCCACTGCGCTATGAAGACCGGACTCACCTGTACCAAATCGGCGAACTGCTGCCGGGCGTCTACGCAACCGTAGAGGGAGAAGTGCTCAACAGCAATATCACCTTCGGCGGCCGCCGGATGATGACCTGTCAGATAAGTGACGGTTCCGGCATCCTGACCATGCGTTTTTTCAACTTCAACGCGGCGATGAAAAACAGCCTGGCGACCGGTCGTCGGGTGCTGGCCTACGGCGAAGCTAAACGCGGCAAGTTTGGCGCCGAGATGATCCACCCGGAATATCGCGTGCAGGGCGATATGAGTACCCCGGAGCTGCAGGAAACCCTGACTCCGGTCTACCCGACCACTGAAGGCATTAAGCAGGCGACGCTGCGCAAACTCACCGATCAGGCGCTTGAGCTGCTGGACACCTGCGCGATTAGCGAACTGCTGCCGCCGGAGCTGGCGCAGGGGATGATGAGCCTGCCGGAGGCGCTACGCACGCTGCATCGCCCGCCGCCGTCGCTACAGCTCAGCGAGCTGGAGAGCGGTAAACATCCGGCACAGCAGCGTCTTATCCTGGAAGAGTTGTTAGCGCATAATCTCAGCATGCTGGCGCTCCGCGCCGGCGCCCAGCGCTATCATGCTCTGCCGCTCAGCGCCAACGACACGCTGAAAACCCAGCTTCTGGCTTCCCTGCCCTTTAAACCAACGGGCGCGCAGGCGCGCGTCACCGCTGAGATCGAGCGCGATATGGCGCTGGACGTGCCGATGATGCGCCTGGTGCAGGGCGACGTCGGATCCGGCAAAACGCTGGTCGCCGCGCTGGCCGCCCTGCGCGCTATCGCCCATGGCAAACAGGTGGCGCTGATGGCGCCGACCGAACTGCTCGCCGAGCAGCACGCCAATAATTTCCGCAGCTGGTTCGCGCCGCTGGGCATTGAAGTCGGCTGGCTGGCGGGCAAGCAGAAAGGCAAAGCGCGCCAGGCGCAGCAGGAGGCCATCGCCAACGGCGAAGTGCAGATGATTGTCGGCACCCACGCCATTTTCCAGGAGCAGGTACAGTTTAACGGCCTGGCGCTAGTGATTATCGACGAACAGCACCGTTTTGGCGTTCATCAACGCCTGGCGCTGTGGGAAAAGGGCCAGCAGCAGGGCTTCCACCCGCATCAGCTGATCATGACCGCTACGCCGATTCCACGCACCCTGGCGATGACCGCCTATGCCGATCTCGATACCTCGGTTATCGACGAGCTGCCGCCGGGTCGTACCCCGGTAACGACCGTCGCTATCCCGGATACCCGCCGCAGCGACATTATCGACCGCGTGCGCAACGCCTGCACCCAGGAAGGTCGTCAGGCCTATTGGGTCTGTACGCTGATTGAAGAGTCCGATCTGCTGGAAGCCCAGGCGGCGGAAGCCACCTGGGAAGAGCTCAAACTGGCGCTGCCGGAACTTAATATCGGCCTCGTCCACGGGCGGATGAAACCAGCGGAAAAGCAGGCAGTGATGCAGGCCTTCAAGCAGGGCGAGATGCACCTGCTGGTCGCCACCACGGTGATTGAAGTCGGCGTTGACGTCCCTAACTCAAGCCTGATGATTATCGAAAACCCGGAGCGTCTGGGTCTGGCGCAGCTGCACCAGCTACGCGGGCGCGTCGGGCGCGGCGCCGTCGCCTCCCACTGCGTGCTACTCTATAAATCGCCGCTCTCCAAAACGGCGCAGAAGCGCCTGCAGGTGCTGCGCGACAGCAACGACGGTTTCGTCATCGCCCAGAAAGACCTTGAAATCCGCGGCCCCGGCGAGCTTCTCGGCACCCGCCAGACCGGCAACGCCGAATTTAAAGTAGCGGACTTGCTGCGCGATCAGGCCATGATCCCCGAGGTTCAGCGCATTGCTCGCCATATTCACGAACGCTATCCGCTGCAGGCACAGGCGCTGATTGAGCGCTGGATGCCGGAAACCGAACGCTATTCCAACGCGTAGCGCGTCCTTCTTGCCGCGCTACGGGCAACTTTTCTACACAACGAGTGGATTATGAAACGAGAACTGGCCATCGAATTTTCGCGTGTCACCGAAGCCGCCGCGCTGGCGGGTTATAAATGGCTGGGCCGCGGCGATAAAAATACCGCCGACGGCGCAGCGGTTAACGCCATGCGCATTATGCTCAACCTCGTCAATATCGACGGCACCATCGTCATCGGCGAGGGCGAAATCGATGAAGCGCCGATGCTCTATATCGGCGAAAAAGTGGGTACCGGCAAAGGCGACGCGGTAGATATCGCCGTCGATCCGATTGAAGGTACCCGCATGACGGCCATGGGCCAGGCCAACGCGCTGGCGGTGATGGCGGTTGGCGATAAAGGCTGCTTCCTCAACGCGCCGGATATGTATATGGAAAAGCTGATTGTCGGCCCCGGCGCTAAAGGCGCCATCGATCTCAATCTGCCGCTGGAAGAGAACCTGCGCAACATCGCCCGCGCGTTGAATAAACCGCTCGACGAGCTGACCGTCACCGTGCTGGCAAAACCCCGCCACGACGCGGTCATTGCGCAACTGCAGCAGTTGGGCGTGCGCGTGTTCGCGATCCCCGATGGCGACGTGGCGGCCTCTATCCTTACCTGCATGCCGGATAGCGAAGTCGACGTGCTGTACGGCATCGGAGGCGCGCCGGAAGGTGTGGTTTCGGCGGCAGTGATCCGCGCGCTGGACGGCGATATGCAGGGCCGCCTGCTGGCTCGTCACCACGTGAAGGGCGATAGCGAAGAGAACCGCCGTATCGGTGAAAACGAACTGGCGCGCTGCAAAACCATGGGTATCGAAGCGGGTAAAGTACTGCGTCTTGATGAGATGGCGCGCAGTGATAACGTCATCTTCTCCGCCACCGGGATTACCAAAGGCGATCTGCTGGACGGCATCACCCGCAAGGGCAACATGGCGACCACCGAAACGCTGCTAATCCGCGGTAAATCGCGGACTATCCGCCGTATTCAGTCGATTCATTACCTCGACCGAAAAGACCCGGACGTCCAGCAACACATCCTGTAAAACATTTGATCAATCGAGCTTTCCAGCCTTTTCGGGCTGGAAATCTTCTCCCGTCGCGGTGAAGATAGACTGACGAGATTGAAAGGAGAGACGCAATGGCAAACTGGGTTACAGGTAAAGTTGTAAAAGTGCAAAACTGGACCGATGCACTGTTTAGCCTCACCATTCACGCGCCCGTTGAGCCGTTCACCGCAGGGCAGTTTGCTAAACTGGGCCTGGATGTTGACGGCGAGCGCGTGCAGCGCGCCTACTCCTATGTCAACGCCCCCAGCAATCCCGATCTCGAGTTCTACCTGGTCACCGTTCCGGAGGGTAAACTCAGCCCGCGACTGGCCGCGCTGAAACCCGGCGACGACGTTCAGATTGTCAGCGAAGCCGCCGGTTTCTTCGTGCTGGAAGAGGTGCCGGACTGCGACACGTTGTGGATGCTCGCCACCGGTACGGCGATCGGCCCCTATCTGTCGATTCTGGAAGAAGGGAAAGACCTGGATCGCTTCAAGAATCTGGTGCTGGTGCATGCGGCGCGCTATGCCGCCGACCTCAGCTATTTACCGCAAATGCGCGAGCTGGAGCAGCGCTACGCCGGCAAATTGCGTATCCAGACCGTGGTCAGCCGAGAGACAGCGGAAGGTTCGCTGACGGGCCGGGTGCCGTTCCTGATTGAAACCGGCGCGCTGGAAGAGGCGGTCGGCCTGCCGATGACCGCCGATACCAGCCACGTGATGCTGTGCGGTAACCCGCAGATGGTGCGTGATACCCAGCAGTTGCTGAAAGAGACCCGGCAGATGACCAAACATCTGCGTCGCCGACCGGGCCATATGACGGCAGAGCACTACTGGTAATCAGGCGTCCGCTTTCCAGCGGACATCCTGCGTCTCTTTGCCAAACTTATTTTCGCCCTGGGTGCCGACGAACGCGCCCAGGTCGATCAACATCATGACGATAATCAGCGTCGGTACAAAGCGCCCAACGCCCCACTGCCAGACCTGCGGCAACATCGCCCAGTTGCCCGCCAGCAGCATCCACGCCAGAATCATCAGCAGCGCCCAGAGGCCGGATCTCCCGCGATCGTGCAGACGCTTCACCACGACTGCCGCCGTCGGCCAGAGCAGGCAGACGAGAATAAACGCCGCGGTCTGTAAACTCAGCAAATTGCTGCCCGCGAGGGTAAACAGCGCGCTCATGGTCAACACCCAGATAACGATCCAAATCCAGAAATCCCGGCGGCCAATACGGCCTTTAATTGAGAATAACCACTGCTGTAGGGTCATGTTTTATTCCTTATCATCATCATTCGCGTAGTTTACCCTGAAGGCGTCACTTTTTGACAAGCGTGACGGTTCCCGTTTTAATCGTCGGCAGGCAAAAAAAGGAAAGATGGGCATGAAGAAGTGGGCAATCTTAAGTTTAATTGGGCTGACAGCGTTATCTGTCGGCCCGATGGCGTTGTCCGCAGAAACGGAATCCGCCGCCACCGCCCCCTATTTGCTACCCAGCGCGCCGATTTTTGATGTCAGCATCAGCGAGTTCCGCGAGAAATTTAATGCCGATAATCCGAAACTGCCGCTAAACGAGTTTCGTTCTATCGCCTCCAGCCGCGATAAAGCTAACCTGACCCGCGCCGCCACCAAGATTAACGAGAATCTGTATGCCTCTACCGCGCTGGAGCGCGGCACGCTAAAGATTAAATCAATGCAGATAACCTGGCTGCCGATTCAGGGGCCGGAACAAAAGGCGGCGAAAGCGAAAGCGCAGGAGTATATGAGCGCCATTCTTCGCGCCTTTGTGCCGACCCTAAGCCCACTGCAGAGCCAGCAAAAGTTGCAAAAACTGCTGACCGCCGGCAAAGGCAAACGCTACTACACCGAAACCGAAGGCGCGGTGCGCTATGTGGTGGCAGATCACGGGGAAAAGGGGCTAACTTTCGCCATTGAACCGATTAAGCTGGCGCTATCTGAAACGCTGGAAGACAACAATAAATGACAAAAAGCAAAGCCTTTCCAGTGACGAGTCTCTATACTGTTTCACAGACCATGCTGCCCTCTGGGGCGGCTATATTCCTTAATTCGCTTAGTAGCGTGGAGAATTAAAATGCGACATCCTTTAGTGATGGGTAACTGGAAACTGAACGGCAGCCGCCACATGGTAAACGAACTGGTTGCTAACCTGCGTACTGAACTGGCCGGCGTAAGCGGCTGTGCAGTGGCAATCGCGCCGCCGGAAATGTATCTCGACCTGGCTAAGCGTGCGGCAGAAGGCAGCCACATCCACCTGGGCGCGCAGAACGTTGACGTGAACCTGTCCGGCGCATTCACCGGTGAAACCTCCGCTGAAATGCTGAAAGATATCGGCGCGCAGTACATCATTATCGGCCACTCCGAACGCCGTACCTACCACAAAGAATCCGACGAGCTGATCGCGAAGAAATTCGCTGTACTGAAAGAGCAGGGTCTGACGCCGGTTCTGTGCATCGGTGAAACCGAAGCTGAAAACGAAGCGGGCAAAACTGAAGAAGTTTGCGCGCGTCAGATCGACGCCGTGCTGAAAACTCAGGGCGCAGCCGCTTTTGAAGGCGTGGTTATCGCTTACGAACCCGTATGGGCCATCGGTACCGGTAAATCCGCTACCCCAGCGCAGGCTCAGGCGGTGCACAAATTTATCCGTGACCACATTGCTAAAGCTGACGCTAAAATCGCTGAGCAGGTCATCATCCAGTACGGCGGTTCCGTTAACGCCGGCAACGCCGCAGAGCTGTTCACCCAGCCGGACATCGACGGCGCGCTGGTTGGCGGCGCATCCCTGAAAGCAGACGCTTTCGCGGTGATCGTTAAAGCTGCAGAAGCGGCGAAAAAAGCGTAATTCGCTTTCCCGGTGGTGAAACGCCGCCGGGGTTGCTGACAAATTCGCACGAGTAATAACCCGGCTTAGCGCAGCGCGAGCCGGGTTTTATATTATCGCTACAATTTCCCCAATAGCTGATACCACGCGTAATCCAACGGCAGCAAAATCAAATAGCTCACCGCCGCCAGCGCCAGACATAGCAACATCCCCGCTCTCGCCGGGACTTTACCTAATCCCATCGCCACCACGATCGGCGACGCTTGGTACGGCAGCAGCGGCGTGGAATAACCCAGCACCTGAATCATAATCACGCTCAGCAGCGGAAAGCCGGTCGCGTCGGCAAAGCTCTGCGCAAAAGTCGTATACAGCGCCGGGACGCCGTTAGCGGTCATAATAAAGTTCAGCGCGCTGGTAATTCCGGTCAGCGCCAGGAAGCTGGTGAACGGATTATCTTTATCCAGCGGCATCACCTGCAGCAGCGCGTTACCCACCGCGCCGCCAATCCCGGTTTGGGTCACGGTAATCGCCAGTCCCAAAATGCCGGCAACATAAATGCAGGTGCGCATATTCACCCCGCTGGCAAACTCCTCGCCGCTGATAAATCCCACTCGCGGCAGCAGCGTGACCACCGCTGCCGCCAGGCCGGTCCACGCCGGGCCGACGCCGTGCCAGCTCTCTGTCACCCATAACGTCAGTACCACCGCCAGTAGCCACGCCAGACGCTTTTCATCGCGGCTCATTGGTGCCTGCGGCGCCAGCTCGCGCGGCGGATGCGGCTTGCCGGGAAACAGCCAGCAGATCAACGCCACCAGCACCGCCCCTTTCAGCCAGCCAAGCACCGGCGTATGCAGCAGTAAATAGGGAACGTAATTCAGATGGATCCCGTAAGAGCCTTCCGCCGCCCCGCTCATCACCAGATTCGGCACGTTAGCGGGCAAAATGGTCGCAGAAAGCTGGAAGGTGCCAAAGCCCACCGCCAGCGCCAGGCCGTACCAGCCGCGCGTGCCGTCGGCGATCCCCGCGCGCCGGGCCATCGCCGCCACGATCGGCATCAACAGCGCGATGCGCCCCATGTTTGACGGCATCACGAACGCCAACGCATAACTCAGTAATACGACGCTGCCGACCATCCGCGGCCAGGAGTCGGTGAGCCGCGCCGATAGCGCCTGCGCCGCTCTATCCGCCAGTCCGGTCTTACGGATGGCGATCCCCAACACAAAGCCGCTGAACACTAGCCAGAACGCCGAGGAAGCAAAACCGCCGAAGATCACCTCCGGCGGAGCGATTTTGGTCATCATCGCCGCCGCGAAGAACAGCAGCGCGGTGATAAATTCCGGTAACAGTGAAGTCGCCCAGAGCACAATGGTGATGCCGACGATCAGCGAAGGGAGGAACAGCGGGTGGGTTAGCCAGAGCGACATGCCTGTCTCCTGTCGTTTTTTTCAGCAAGAATACGACGACAGGAAAGACAGGTAAACGCCAGAACTAGTGGTTTGCGTTAAGAATTGCGCAGCTATGATCCTGAATTTCTTCCGCCGAAGCACGGTTGAAAGTCAGCAGGTTACGTTCTGTCGCCAACAGCACCAGCGAGCCGTCGCTTTGACGCGCCATCGCTAACGCATAACGCCCCATATGTTCGCGCGCTTCCGGTACCTCTTCCGCCAGCATCAGGAACGGGCTGCGCTGAGCCAGCTCGGTTTCCGTTACCCGACGCGCCAGATATTGATGGCCCTGCAGACCGCCCGGCAAGGGTAGCCAGCGGCTGCTAATTGTCGCCGCATCATTATCTAACTGCGCGCGGACATCGGGACGCAGGCAGGAGATATGAATATGGAAGTGGTTTTGCGTGCGCCCGCTGCGCGAGTTAATCGCCAGCGATACCGCGTTATCATCAATTGGCGCGCCGCGGCGCTGGCTCATAATTTCGCGCCCCTGCCACGCCTGCCAGAAGAAATTCGGCGTCAGCGGATCCAACAGCAGCGGACTTTCGGTACCGTTAATACGGTAGGTCGGCATCAGCAGATATTGCAGCGGGCCGTTGCGATCTTTAAACAACACGTAGCCGCCTTTCAGGTTCACTTCCGCGCACGGCGACGGATTTTGATGTTGCTGCTGATTGGGTACGCACTGCTGCAGGACAATATGACGTAACGCGTTCGGGTTGCCGGAATGCAGCCAATAGTAGCCGCCAGCCAGCGCCGCCAGAATAACCACCAGCAGCGCCCATAAAAGGTATCTTACTCTTCTCATTATTGTTCCCTGTTAAGCCTGAACCGGAAGAGTAACGTAATTTGATGACTAAATAAAAACAGATGGCGGGCGGGGAGTTACCCCGGGTGGCGGCTGTCGCCTTACCCGGGATACCAAATGGCGCAGAACTGTATCCCTGCTAAGCGTAGCGCCAGCAGGGACAAGAGGATTAACGCTGGCTAATCTGGTCGAAGGTACCGCCGTTGGAGAAGTGCTCCTTCTGCGCTTTCGTCCAGCCGCCGAACTCCTGATCGATGGTAAACAGCTTCAATTTCGGGAACTCGTTGGCATATTTCTTCGCCACATCAGGATCGCGCGGACGATAGAAGTTCTTCGCCGCAATCTCCTGGCCTTCCGGCGAGTAGAGATACTTCAGGTACGCTTCCGCCACCTGACGAGTGCCTTTCTTATCCACCACTTTATCGACGACGGAAACCGTCGGCTCGGCCAGAATAGACTCGCTCGGCGTCACGATTTCAAACTTGTCCTTGCCCAGCTCTTTCGTCGCCAGCAGCGCTTCGTTCTCCCAGGCAATCAGCACATCGCCGATCCCGCGTTCGACGAAGGTGTTGGTAGAACCGCGCGCGCCGGAATCCAGCACTTCCACGTTTTTATACAGCGCCTTCACGAACTCCTGCGCTTTAGCTTGATCGCCGTGATTCTGATGCAGGGCGTAGCCCCATGCCGCCAGGTAGTTCCAGCGGGCGCCGCCGGAGCTTTTCGGGTTCGGGGTGATGACCGACACGCCAGGTTTAATCAGGTCGTTCCAGTCATGGATCTGTTTTGGGTTGCCCTTACGGACGAGGAACACGATGGTTGAGGTATACGGCGCGGAGTTATCCGGCAGGCGCTTCAGCCAGTTTTTATCGATACGGCCACGTTCAGCAATGGCGTCTACGTCGTAGGCCAGCGCCAGGGTGACGACATCCGCTTCAATCCCGTTGATAACTGACGTCGCCTGTTTGCCGGAGCCGCCGTGCGACTGACGAATCACCACGTTATCGCCGGTTTCCTGCTTCCAGTGCGCGCTAAACGCTTTATTATACTGTTCGTACAGCTCGCGCGTCGGATCGTACGATACGTTTAACAGCTGATAATCTTTTGCCAGCACGCTGGCGGATGCCAGCAACAGAGTTAACCCTACGCCCCACTTATTCATCGCACCGCTCTCTTTATGTCGTGTTGTGATGAACTAAGCGTGCCAGAAAGCGAATCAATGATTAAAGAATAAAAAAAGATTGGCTATAACCTGGAGATATAAAGCGGAGGATAAAGAAAACCCCCTCCCGGACGGGAAGGGGCGAGAAGCGATTAGACTTCTTCCATGCGGCCCAGCAGCGCCTGCAGACGATCCTGCCAGCCCTGCTGTTGTTCTCTCAGCTGGCTATTTTCACGCTCCAGCTCTTCACGACCGTGCTGCGCGCTCTGCACTTCCTGCGCCAGCGTGGTGTTCTTTTCTTTCAGCTCTTCGATTTCCATCTGCAACAGAGTGATGGTATCAATCGCCTGCTGAACTTTAGATTCTAATTTCTCAAACACTTCTAATGACATCGTCATACCTCTCCTGATCTTGCAAGGCGTTGATAGAAACTCGTGTTTCGTATACGCGGTCCCGCCTTAACGAATTAGCGCACAATAGCGGTGTTGTCGTCGATTGTATGAATCCCCGCCTCACCTGTCCAGCGACAACCCGCGCAGATTGCGGTTTGCAACACTTTTCAGTCTTTACCTGGTGCGTTCGCGGCAATTGCCCCGAACTTCTCTGGCGATTGTTAATCAATGAGATAACAAAATACGCAGAAAAAGGTGGGTAAATGTGCCGCAACACGCGTTTATGGCGCGAAAACGCTCATTTTCTTGACGAGGGACACAAATTTAAATTTCGATATTTCTCGTTTATGCTCGTTAACGATAAATTAACACTATGCCTACAAGGCACCGTGGTCGTCCACGACCAACATACTTACAATAATCACTTCGCTTCAGGATCCGATTATGAGCCAGACATCAACATTAAAAGGCCAGTGCATCGCAGAGTTTCTCGGTACCGGGTTGTTGATCTTTTTCGGCGTTGGGTGCGTAGCTGCGCTCAAAGTCGCAGGAGCCAGCTTCGGTCAGTGGGAAATCAGCATCATCTGGGGTCTGGGGGTGGCTATGGCTATCTACCTGACCGCGGGCGTATCCGGTGCGCACCTTAATCCGGCGGTCACCATCGCCTTATGGTTATTCGCCTGCTTTGATGGGCGCAAAGTTATTCCTTTTATTATTTCGCAATTCGCCGGCGCCTTTTGCGCTGCGGCATTAGTTTACGGGCTTTATTACAATCTTTTCTTCGATTTCGAACACACCCACAATATGGTACGCGGCAGCGTGGAAAGCCTTGAGCTCGCCGGTATCTTCTCGACCTACCCTAACCCGCATATCAATTTTGTGCAGGCCTTCGCGGTAGAAATGGTGATTACCGCTATCCTGATGGGCGTGATTTTAGCGCTGACCGACGACGGCAACGGCGTGCCGCGCGGCCCGCTGGCGCCGCTGCTGATTGGCCTGCTGATTGCCGTTATCGGCGCCTCCATGGGCCCGCTGACCGGCTTCGCGATGAACCCTGCGCGTGATATCGGACCGAAAGCCTTCGCCTGGCTGGCAGGCTGGGGCAACGTCGCCTTCACCGGCGGCAAAGATATTCCTTATTTCCTGGTGCCGCTGTGCGCACCGGTGGTCGGCGCGGCGCTGGGCGCATTCAGCTACCGCAAATTCATTGGCCGCCATCTGCCTTGCGACACCTGCGTCGAGGAAGAAAAAGAATCCGCTTCTTCCGCGTCGCAACAAAAAGCTTCGCTGTAATCTGACTACGGGACACCAATTATGACCGAGAAAAAATATATCGTTGCGCTCGACCAGGGCACTACCAGCTCCCGCGCCGTCGTGATGGATCACGACGCCAATATCGTCAGCGTGTCACAGCGTGAATTCGAACAAATTTATCCGAAGCCAGGCTGGGTTGAGCACGACCCGATGGAGATTTGGGCCTCGCAGAGCTCTACGCTGGTCGAAGTGTTGGCAAAAGCCGATATCAACTCCGACGAAATTGCCGCCATCGGCATCACCAACCAGCGTGAAACCGCCATCGTATGGGAGCGTGAGACCGGCAAGCCTATTTACAACGCTATCGTCTGGCAGTGCCGCCGCACCGCGGATATTTGCGAGCAGCTCAAGCGCGACGGCATGGAAGAGTACATCCGCAAAGCCACCGGTCTGGTGGTGGACCCGTACTTCTCCGGTACCAAAGTGAAGTGGATCCTTGACCACGTCGAAGGCGCCCGCGAGCGCGCCAAGCGCGGCGAGCTGCTGTTCGGTACCGTTGATACCTGGCTTATCTGGAAAATGACCCAGGGGCGCGTGCACGTCACCGACTACACCAACGCCTCGCGTACCATGTTGTTCAACATCCATGAACTGGACTGGGACGACAAAATGCTCGACGCGCTGGATATCCCGCGCGCCATGCTACCGGAAGTACGTAAGTCTTCTGAAGTGTACGGCCAGACCAACATCGGCGGTAAAGGCGGTACCCGTATTCCTATCTCCGGCATCGCCGGCGACCAGCAGGCGGCGCTGTTTGGCCAGCTGTGTGTGAAAGAAGGGATGGCGAAAAACACCTACGGTACCGGCTGCTTCATGTTGATGAACACCGGTGAAAAGGCGGTGACCTCAACCCACGGCCTGCTGACCACCATCGCCTGCGGCCCGACCGGCGAAGTGAACTACGCGCTGGAAGGCGCGGTGTTTATGGCCGGAGCGTCGATTCAGTGGCTGCGTGATGAAATGAAACTCATCAACGATGCCTTCGATTCTGAATACTTCGCCACTAAAGTGAAAGACACCAACGGCGTGTATGTGGTGCCGGCCTTTACCGGTCTTGGCGCGCCGTACTGGGATCCGTATGCGCGCGGCGCGATTTTCGGCCTGACCCGCGGGGTGAACGCCAACCATATTATCCGCGCCACGCTGGAATCTATCGCCTATCAGACGCGTGACGTTCTGGAAGCGATGCAGGCCGACTCCGGTATCCGTCTGCACGCCCTGCGCGTGGACGGCGGCGCGGTCGCCAACAACTTCCTGATGCAGTTCCAGTCCGATATTCTCGGCACCCGCGTGGAACGCCCGGAAGTGCGTGAAGTCACGGCGCTGGGCGCTGCCTATCTGGCCGGTCTGGCGGTCGGCTTCTGGCAAAATCTCGACGAGCTGCAGGAGAAAGCGGTGATTGAACGTGAGTTCCGCCCGGGTATTGAAACCACCGAGCGTAATTTCCGCTACAGCGGCTGGAAGAAAGCGGTGAAACGCGCGTTAGCGTGGGAAGAGCACGACGAAGCGTAAGATTGTGGAGGTATTCCCGGCTTGCGGCGTAAACGCCTTAGCCGGGCTACAAAACCCCAAACAGCACGATCTTGTAGCCCGGACAGGTGCGCAGCACCGCCTCCGGGTTTTTTATCAGCCAAATATCGGCAACAGCAGGTACAGCTTAATCACCAGCGCGTTGACGATGTCGATAAAGAACGCCCCCACCATCGGCACCACCAGGAAAGCCATATGCGACGGGCCAAAACGGTCGGTAATCGCCTGCATATTGGCAATCGCCGTCGGCGTCGCGCCAAGCCCGAACCCGCAATGACCGGCTGCCAGCACGGCGGCATCATAGTTCTTGCCCATCATCCGGTAAGTCACAAACACCGCATACAGCGCCATCGCCACCGCCTGCACCGCCAGAATAATAATCATCGGCAGCGCCAGCGACGCCAGTTCCCACAGCTTGAGGCTCATCAGCGCCATCGCGAGGAACAGCGACAGGCTGACGTTGCCCAGTACCGATACCGCGCGGTCAAACACGCGATACAGCCCAGCCAGCGCCAGGCCGTTGCTGAGGATCACGCCGATAAACAGCACGCAGACGAAGGTCGGCAATTCAAACACGGTGCCTGCCAGCAGTTGCGCAACCACCTTACCTACGGTCAGGCAGATAGCGATCAGCGCAATGCTTTCAATCAGCACCAGCGAGGTGATCATGCGGCCCATATCCGGCTTCTCAAACGCCGTCGGCGCCAGTTGGTCGTCCGGCGTACCGTCCGGCGAGGAAGAGTGCTTCACCAGATAACGCGCCACCGGCCCGCCGATTAGGCCGCCGAGCACCAGGCCGAAGGTTGCGCAAGCCATGGCGACCTCGGTGGCATTCGCAAAACCGTAGCGCTCAACGAATAATTTACTCCACGCCGCCCCGGTGCCGTGGCCGCCGGAAAGTGTGATAGAACCGGCCAGCAGACCCATCAGCGGATCCAGCCCCAGCAGCTTCGCCATGCCGATACCGAGAGCGTTCTGCAGCAGCAGCAGGCCCACCACCACAATCAGGAAAGTGCCAAGCACTTTGCCGCCCGCCCGCAGGCTGGCAAGGTTAGCGTTAAGGCCGATAGTGGCGAAGAATGCCAGCATCAGCGGGTCCTTCAGGCTCATATCGAAATCGATTTCGATATCCATGCTTTTTTTCAAAACCAGCAGCGCCAGCGCCACCAGCAGGCCGCCAGCGACGGGTTCAGGAATGGTATATTTTTTGAGGAATGGGACGTTCTGAACGAGCTTTCGCCCTAAAAGCAACACCATGGTTGCGGCAACGAGCGTCGATAAGGTATCGAGATGCAACATAAAAAAGAGCTCCTTATGGGCGCATGATTCATTCACACGCGACGGTATTCCCGGTGTCGATTACTTCTCATCTTGAGGAGTTGGAGAGCGATTTTAAGCAGAAGCGCGCAAAAAATGACAGAAAAAGATATTTTGTATTAGCGTTGATGCGATCAAGCATACAAAATGTTAATTAATTTGTTACATCTATTCAGTGAGGATATTTTTTGCGCCAAATCGTGGCAAACGTTTGCTTTTGGTCTACAGTCCGATAAAATTCCCGCTTTGCCACCTTGGGATTGTTTGTGATGTCCGTTACGACCGCAGAGTCAGAAAATGCGCAACCGGTTGCGCATAAACCAGCCAGCGAATTAATCTATCGCCTCGAAGACCGTCCGCCGCTTCCGCAAACGCTGTTTGCCGCATTCCAGCACCTGCTGGCGATGTTTGTCGCGGTCATCACCCCGGCGCTGCTCATCTGTCAGGCGCTCGGCCTCCCGGCCGAAGATACGCAACACATCATCAGCATGTCGCTGTTCGCCTCCGGCGTGGCATCCATTATCCAGATTAAAGCCTGGGGGCCTGTAGGCTCCGGCCTGCTCTCCATCCAGGGCACCAGCTTCAACTTCGTCGCCCCGTTGATTATGGGCGGCACCGCGCTGAAAACCGGCGGCGCCGACGTGCCGACGATGATGGCCGCGCTGTTCGGCACCCTGATGCTGGCGAGCTGCACCGAAATGGTCCTCTCGCGGGTTCTGCATCTGGCGCGCCGCATTATTACGCCGCTGGTCTCCGGCGTGGTGGTGATGATTATCGGCCTGTCGCTGATTCAGGTTGGCCTGACTTCTATCGGCGGCGGCTATGCGGCGATGGCCGACCATACCTTCGGCGCGCCGAAAAACCTGCTGTTGGCGGGCATCGTGCTGGCGCTGATTATTATCCTCAACCGCCAGCGCAACCCGTACCTGCGCATCGCCTCGCTGGTGATCGCGATGGCTGCCGGTTATCTGGCGGCGTGGTTCCTCGATATGCTGCCGGCTAACACCGCGCCTACCAACAGCAGCCTGATCACTATCCCTACGCCGCTCTATTACGGCCTGGGCATCGACTGGAGCCTGCTGCTGCCGCTGATGCTGGTCTTTATGATTACCTCGCTGGAAACGATCGGCGATATCACCGCCACCTCCGACGTTTCTGAGCAACCGGTCTCCGGCCCGCTGTATATGAAACGTCTGAAAGGCGGCGTACTGGCGAACGGCCTGAACTCATTTGTTTCCGCAGTTTTCAATACCTTCCCGAACTCCTGCTTCGGCCAGAACAACGGCGTGATCCAACTGACTGGCGTCGCCAGCCGCTATGTGGGCTTTGTGGTGGCGCTGATGCTGATTGTGCTCGGCCTGTTCCCGGCGGTAAGCGGCTTTGTGCAGCATATTCCTGAGCCGGTACTTGGCGGCGCGACGCTGGTGATGTTCGGCACCATTGCCGCATCCGGCGTGCGCATCGTCTCCCGCGAGCCGCTGAATCGCCGCGCCATTCTGATTATCGCCCTCTCTCTGGCGGTGGGTCTCGGCGTATCGCAGCAGCCGCTGATCCTGCAGTTCGCGCCGGACTGGCTGAAAAACCTGCTCTCTTCCGGTATTGCCGCTGGCGGTATCACGGCGATTGTTCTGAATTTAATCTTCCCGCCTGAGAAGAACTAACGCATTGAAGTTGCGCTCCCCGGTATCGCCACGGCGACCTGGGAGCGCGGCGGCTGTAACATCTCTTCACCTCACTTCATCTCATTTCACTATTCCCGCCTTGAGGATTGCGCATAAATCGTGCATAACACGGTGATGTGTACTTATCAGGATGGAAGATCATGAAATTTCTTGGAAAGCTGATTCTCTGGCTGCTGATCGCCCTGCTGGTCGTTATCGTCGCCGCTTACTTTGCGCTGCAAACCCGCTGGGGGGCGCGTCAGGCGAGCAGTTGGTTAAGCGAAAGCACCGGCTGGAAAATCGCCTTCGATAAGATGGCGCATGACTTCTCTTCCCCACTGCATCTGCAGTTGCAAAATGTCACCTTTGGCCGCGACGGCAAGCCGCCGACGCTGGTCGCCAGAACGGTGGATATCGGTTTTAGCACCCGCCAGTTCAGCGACCCGCTGCACGCCGATGAAATCGTCCTCAGCGACGGCACGCTGAATCTCTCTCCGGCTTCCGCCTCGATGCCGTTTGCCGCCGACCGCCTGCAGCTACGCGATATGGCCTTTAACAGCCCGGACAGCGAGTGGAACCTGAGCGCGCAGCGGGTGACCGGCGGCGTGATGCCGTGGCAGCCGGAAGCGGGCGACGTGCTGGGCAGAAAAGCGCAAATTCAGATGAGCGCGGGCTCGATGAATATTAACGGCGTCGAAGCCAGCAACGTCCTGATCCAGGGGGCAATTGATAACGGCGAGGTGACTCTGAACACCCTTGGCGCCGATATCGCGCGCGGCACGCTGACCGGCAACGCCAAACGCCGCGCCGACGGTAGCTGGCTGGTTGATAACCTGCGCCTGAATGAAATTCGGCTACAGAGCACCAAACCGCTGAATGAGTTCCTTGCGCCGCTCACCTCGGTGCCGTCGCTGCAGATTGGCCGGCTGGATGTGACCGATGCTCGTTTGCAGGGGCCAGGCTGGGCGGTGACCGACCTCGACCTCAACTTGCGCAATCTGACTTTGAGCCATAACGGCTGGCAGAGCGACGACGGGACGCTATCGATGAACGCCAGCGAGTTTATCTACGGTTCGTTGAATTTCCTCGATCCCATCGTCAATGCCGAATTCTCGCCGCAGGGCATTGCGCTGCGCCAGTTCAGCTCCCGCTGGGAGGGCGGCATGGTGCGTACCTCCGGCAACTGGCTGCGCGCCGGTAATGCGCTGGTGCTCGACGATGCCGTCTTCGCCGGGCTGGAATATACGCTGCCGTCCAACTGGAAACAGCTGTGGATGGAGCCGATGCCGGGCTGGCTGCAAAGCCTGACGTTGAAGAAATTCAGCGCCAGCCGAAATCTGATTATCGATATCGACCCAGCCTTCCCGTGGCAGATCACCGCGCTGGACGGTTACGGCGGTGAACTACAGCTGGTGAAAGATGGCCAGTGGGGCGTGTGGAACGGTAGCGCCACCCTCAATGCCGCCGCCGCGACCTTCAACCGCATCGACGTACGCCGCCCGTCGCTGAAGCTGAGCGCGAACGCTTCGACGGTCAACATCAGCGAGCTGAGCGCTTTTACCGAGCGCGGCATTCTGCAGGCGACCGCCGCGGTGTCACAATTGCCGCAACGCCAGGTTAATCTGAGCTTGAACGGCCGCGGCGTGCCGCTGAATATTCTGCAGGCCTGGGGCTGGCCTGCGCTGCCGATTAGCGGCGACGGCAACTTCCAGCTAACCGCGAACGGTAGCATGCAGGCCAATGCGCCGCTGAAACCGAGCGTCAACGGCCAGCTCAGCGCCGCCAATATGGATAAGCAGCAGGCGGCGCAGGTGATGCGCAACGGCGAGGTTAGCAACGCGCCCGCCGCGCCGCAGTAAAGTCCCCCTCCCCTGCCCTCTCCCCGCAAAACTCAGCTCTGACAGCTCCCTCTCCCTTTCAGGGAGAGGGAGCTGAAACCTGTGCGCAATGAGCGGCTATTTGTACCTATTTCCCGCAACAGGTTCCTTTCAAATATCAGAATTGCTATAACCAAAATACTGGAAGTTGATAAAAATAATGATCCCCTGTACCTACAAAAATAAAAGGAACAACCATGTCTGTAATACGTCAACGTATTCTGGAGAATATGCAAAAATTCTCCAGGGCCATGATCGGCGCAGTATTGTTCTTGCCGGTCATTGGATTAATTCTGGCTCTCAGTTCCGTCTTAACTAACCCAACTCTTATTGCTGAAACCAGTTTCCTTCATCAATTAGGGCAACTGCTTGGCGATACCTTCTGGCCATTATTCGGTAACCTCGGATTATTGTTTTGCGTGGGAATAAGTTACGGCCTGGCAAAAGATAAAAAAACGGAAGTCGCGCTTGTCTCGGTGATGTGTTTTATCATGTTTCTCGGCGCCAACCATTCATGGCTGGAACATACGCATGCGGTGGCGGAAAAAATTAACGGCGAATATTACGGCACCGGGCAAACGCAGCTATTAGGCTTTGTGGTCGTCGATATGGGAGTATTCCTCGGAATCATCCTTGGCTGCACCATTGCCTGGGTACATAATAAAGTCTCCAATATTGAGCTGCCCGGCGCGCTATCGATGTACGGCGGGGCGAAACTGACGCTGGTCGCCATGACGCCGGTCATTATCTGCTACGCCATTGCTTTTACCTGGATTTGGCCGTTTATGACCCACGGCATTAGCGCCCTGACCGGGTTTATGAAGAATGCCGGCGTCGCGGGAGTGTTTGTCTACGGCTTCTTTGAAAAATTCCTTATTCCCACCGGCTTGCACCATTTCGTGTGGTCGCCTTTCCAGCTCACGCAAATCGGCGGCACGCTGAATGTCGATGGCCAGGTGGTCTCCGGCACCCAGGCGATTTTCCTCGCCTATATGCGCCATCCAGACCTGACCCCGGTGATGAACGACGCGTTGCGTTTCTCGCAACAGGGGATGACCACCATCTTTGGCCTGGCGGGCGCATCGCTGGCGTTTTATCACACCGCGAAGCCGGAGAAGAAAGCGATGGCGAAGGCGATTCTGCTGCCGGCGATTATCACCTCGATGCTAACCGGCATCACCGAACCCATTGAGTTCACCTTCTTATTTGTCTCGCCGCTGCTGTGGGTGATCCATGCGACCTTAACCGCCGCTTCACAGGCAATTTGCGACATCTTCACCGTGCGACCGTGGGGCGCCTCCGGCCTGATTGAATTTCTGATCTACAACCTGCCGCTGCCGGTGTCGTTAACCCGCTGGCCTGGGTACGTGCTGATCGGTATTGGCCAATTTATCGTTTATTACGCGATATTCCGCACGCTGGTCGTGAAGTTAAATCTGAAAACGCCGGGCCGCGAGGATGACGATAACGTCAAGTTATACAGTAAGGCGGACTACCGTAAAAAAGTCAGCGGCCCGCAGTCGATGACAGATGAAATTATTAATGGTTTAGGCGGTAAAGCCAATATTATCTCCGTTGATAACTGTTTCACGCGCCTGAGGGTGGCCGTCCATAATATGGCATTAGTTGATGATGAAATATTAAAAAGCACCGGCGCAAATGGCGTAGTACGCAATCGTAATGAAGTTCAGGTTATTTATGGCATCAAAGTCGGGCAAGTCCGTTCCCGGGTTGATAGCTGGCTAGCAGAAAATTAATTGGGAGTAATATATGAAATTAACCGTATTAGGCGGGGGCGGCGTACGCTCTGCATTTCTGGCGAAGTCGCTGGCTTATAACGCGCACCGCATTGGTTTAACGGAAGTGGTATTTCAGGATAGCTCAGCGGAGAATTTATCGCTATTTGGTGAAATCGCCCGCTATGTATTTAATACCATTCGCCCGGATATTCATTTTACTACCACCAGCGATCCGATTGCCGCGCTGCAGGGTACCCATTACGTGATTACCACGCTGCGCGTCGGCGGCGATGAGAGCCGCATCCGCGACGAGCGGATTGCGCTGGAGCATAACACGCTGGGCCAGGAGACCACCGGCGCGGGCGGTTTTGCCATGGCGATGCGCTCGATCCCGGCGATCCTGCGCTACTGTCAGTTGATCGAGGAACACGCCGACAAAGACGCGATCCTGTTTAACTTTACCAATCCGTCCGGGCTGGTTACCGAGGCGATTATCAAATCCGGTTTTAAATGCCGGGTGTACGGGATTTGCGATGCGCCGTCGGAGCTCATCCGCGAGCTGCCGGAGATCCTCGGCTGCGACCCGCACGACCTGAGCGTGGAATGCTACGGCTTAAACCACTTTTCCTGGTTTACGCATTTCACCGTGCGCGGGGAAGATGTTACCGCCCAGTTGGTCGCCAACCCGGATTTGTACCGCAAAACGGCGATGCAGTACTTCTCGCCGGAGCTGGTCAAACTGTGCGATAACCAGTTGCTCAACGAGTATCTCTATTACTACTACTATCGCGAAGTGGCGCTACGGGCGATTCAACAGGCGCCGGAGACCCGCGGCGAGCAGATTGCCCGTATCAACCACGATATGCGTCAGGAGCTAAGCGGCGTGGATGTTAAAGCGGATCCGCAGGCGGCCTTTACCATCTGGATGAAGCACTACCTGCGCCGCGAAAACAGCTATATGCAGAACGAGTCGCAGCAGGAAAAATTCCATACTCGCGAGCCGTTAACGTTGCGGCAGTTTATCGAAGAGCCGGATACCGGCGGCTACGCCGGGGTGGCGCTGGATATTCTGGAGGCGGTCAACAGCACCACCACCAAACGCATCGTGGTGTCGATACAGAATAACGGCACGCTCGATTTTTTACGCCCTGACGATGTAATTGAAATCAGCTGCGATCTGAGCAAAGAGGGTCTTAAGCCGGTGACGCCGATAAACGTGCCGACGGCGCAGAAAAATATGATTGCCAGCGTGAAGGAGTATGAACGGCTGGCGGTGGCGGCGATTCTGCAGCAGGACAAATCGCTGGCGGTGCAGGCGTTAATGGCTCATCCGCTGGTCGGTTCATATTCGCTGGCGAAGAGGCTGGTTGCGGCCTATCTCGACGATGAACAGTTCGCCGGGTGGCGGTAACGAGTTCACACTCGATTGAGTAGCCCGGATAAGGCGCCAGCCGCTATCCGGGAACTCCCCCGCTCGCGCTACGCTTAGCGGGGCTACAGCCCACCCGATTGAGTAGCCCGGATAAGGCGACAGCCGCTATCCGGGAACTATCCCCCGCTCGCGCTACGCTTAGCGGGGCTACCTATTGCTACGTACGCTGGTAAACCACATTTTTAACAACCGCTCAAAGCCCAATATGCAGTAGCCAAAAAACGGGTTGCTCCAGTAAATATCATCGTCGAACTTCTGCGGGTCGTGAATAATAAACGCCGTATTCGCGGCCTGCGCCAGCGGGCTTTGATAATCGCCGGTAAAGCAAACCAGGTTTATCTCCTTACCTTCCAGCGCCTTAACCCAATTTAACGCCGAACTGCTGCGTCCGGATTTCGAAATGATCCAGATAGAATCAAAGCGGGCAGCGTTTTTTTGCTCAAGGATTTCGTAATCGGGCCACAGCGCCAGGCTGGCGTTAACGCCGGTGACGAGAAACTTATTATAAATATACTGGGCGATCAGCTGCGAAAAGCCGCTGCCGTGGATCAAAATACGCTGCTGCTCAAGGCCAGTCAGCAGCGGCGTCAGCGCTTCTGCCGGCTGAATGCTCATATAATCGATATCGTTGGTGACATCGAGCTTTGGCATGGTGATATTGAACTTGATGAAATAGACCAGCTCCAGCCAGCCGCTGAACTTAAGCTTCTTCGCCAGCCGCACCAGCGAAGAAGGATTACTGTAGCAGCGCTCCGCGACGGTGCGGATCCCTTCACGGATACACAGCTGCGGGTCATTCTGAATAAAACGCAGCACGGTCATTTCGGTTTTACTCAACTTCACGTCACGAAAGATATTTTCTAAGTCCATTACGGGCTCCTCTCAGCGGCAGATTACGCTACCACCGGAGGGCAAATCGGTCTGTGGGATGAGTCACCAGAATGAAATGAACGTTACGAACTATGCAATAAATGGAATAAAAAAACCCTCTCCGCTGGCGGAGAGGGTGGTATTAACTTACAACGTAATCGTCAGCGCATTACCCTCGGCGCTCACTACCACGCCCCGTTCGCTGCCGGCCTGAGTCCCACCCTGCACGCCCGCTATCTGCGGGATATTGCGCAGACACAGCGTCCAGCCGCGGGCTTCGCCTTCGCCGCTCACGGTGATGGTGTTGCCCTGGCGCTTCGCCTTCAGGGTGAAAATCACGGAACCGTCGGCCGCCGGAACCTGGCACAGAGCTTCGCGGCCATCGTCGAGCTGGAACAGCTGGAAGGCGGTGCCTTCATGCCAGGCATAATCGGGTTTCTGGTCGTTGTTGCCCAGCGCCAGCAGGGTGTTGTCACGAACGTAGACCGGCAGGCTCAGCGCATCGTGACGCTGCTTATGCCAGCGGCTACCCGGCAATTCATCGTTATGCCACAGGTGCGTCCAGCGCCCCTCCGGCAGATAAAACTGCACCTCGCCCGCTTCAGAGAACACCGGCGCCACCAGGACCGAATCGCCGAGCATATACTGACGGTCGAGATAGTCGCAGGCCGGATCGTCCGGGAACTCGAGCATCATCGCACGCAACATCGGAGTACCGAACTCGTTGGCCAGCGCCGCCTGGCGATAGAGATACGGCATCATGCGGCATTTCAGCTGCGTGAAGTGGCGCACCACGTCACAGGACTCTTCGTCGTAGGCCCACGGCACACGATAGGATTTGCTGCCGTGCAGGCGGCTGTGGCTGGAGAGCAGGCCAAAGGCGCACCAGCGCTTATAAACATGGGCCGGCGCTGTGTTTTCGAAACCGCCGATATCGTGACTCCAGAAACCGAAGCCGGACATGCCGATCGACAGCCCGCCGCGCAGGCTTTCCGCCATCGATTCGTAATTGGCATAGCAGTCGCCACCCCAGTGCACCGGGAACTGCTGCGCCCCCACCGAGGCGGAACGGGCGAACAGCACCGCCTCCTGCTCGCCGACGGTCTCTTTCAGCACCTTCCACACCAGCTCGTTATAGATGAATGCGTAGTGGTTGTGCATTTTCTGCGGATCGGAACCGTCAAACCACTGCACGTCGGTCGGGATACGCTCGCCGAAGTCGGTCTTGAAGCAATCGACCCCCATCGCTACCAGACCTTTTAACTTGTCGGCGTACCACTGGCAGGCTTCCGGGTTGGTGAAGTCATAAATCGCCAGCCCCGGCTGCCACTTATCCCACTGCCACAGCGAACCGTCCGGGCGCTTAAGCAGATAGCCCTTCTCTTTCAGCTCCTTGAACACCGGCGAGCGCTGGCCGATGTACGGGTTGATCCACACGCAGACCTTCAGCCCATTCGCCTTCAGGCGCTTGATCATCCCTTCCGGGTCCGGGAAAGTTAGCGGATCCCATTCAAAATCGCACCACTGGAAGGCCTTCATCCAGAAGCAGTCGAAGTGGAAGACGTGCAGCGGCAGATGGCGCTCGGCCATGCCGTCGATAAAGCTATTTACCGTCGCTTCGTCATAGTTGGTAGTGAACGAGGTCGTCAGCCACAGACCGAACGACCATGCCGGCGGCAGCGCCGGGCGGCCGGTGAACTGCGTATAGCGGTTAAGCACCGCTTTCGGCGTCGGGCCGTCGATCACGAAGTACTCGAGATATTCGCCTTCAACGCTGAACTGGACTTTAGAGACTTTCTCCGAGCCCACCTCGAAGGAGACGCGCTGCGGGTGATTCACCAGCACGCCGTAGCCGCGGTTGGTCAGGTAGAACGGAATGTTTTTGTAGGATTGCTCGGTGCTGGTGCCGCCGTCTTCGTTCCAGGTTTCTACCGTCTGGCCGTTGCGCACCAGCGCGGTAAAGCGTTCGCCGAGGCCGTAGACGGTTTCGCCGACGCCGAGGTCGAGGCGCTCAAACATGTAGTTGCGCTGGGTCTTACTATCCTGCACGTAGCCGTTGTTTTTCAGTTGGCTACCGGTGATACGCACGCCGTCGCGCAGAAAATCCAGCGCCCAGAATTCACCTTTAGTCACCCGCACGCTGAGGCTGCCGCTTTTCAGCTCGGCGAACTCGGCCGTATTTTCTATTTCGACATGGACGTCTTTCTGCACGTTCAGCGGATAGTGCGGGCCGTTATCCAGCGCGCCCTGGAAGTGCTCCATGCGCACGCCGATTATCCCTTCCTGAGGCGAGAAAAAGCGCAGGGTGAACAATGGCGTATCCAGCTGCCAGGCGCGTTCGCGGACATCGCGTGGCGCGGCATAGACCACCATTTCATTCCCCTGCTGCTCCACCTCGTAAACCTGTATGGGTTGGATCAGGTTGAGCCCTGGTTGAATGAGCCAGTTTCCATCACTGATTTTCATTAAAACGTCCTCTTAGTTTTGCCATTCTTTTTCGATCGGGGCTGCCGTGAATTCTTGTTCGTTGCGACGCGCGCCCTCGGCCAGCTCGGCCATCATTTTTTTCAGGAACGGCGTTTTTAGCGTGTAGTAGCGTTTGGCGATTACCGCGCTCAGCAGGTAGCACACCGCCGGAACGAGGGTGAACAAGGCGATAATGATGGTGAGGGTGACGCTGTTCTGGGTTTTAGCGGCGGCGTCATAGCCGCCGCCGGCCAGCATCCAGCCGATCAGCGCGCCGCCCAGCGCCAGCCCCAACTTGAGCACAAACAGGGTGCCGGCGAAGCTGATGCCGGTCAGGCGTTTGCCGTTACACCATTCGCCGTAGTCGACGGTGTCGGACATCATCACCCACTGGATTGGCGTCACCAGCTGGTGCAGTACGCCAATAACGAAGATAAAGACAAACATGGTGATTTCGGCGTCCATCGGTACGAAGAACATCGCCACGCTGAGCACCGCCAGGAGGGCGTTGGTCCACCAGAAGACGCTGACTTTGCATTTCCAGTCGGTCAGCGGCTTCGCCAGCGCCGAGCCAATCAGGTTGCCGACGCAGTAGGTGGTGAGGAAGACGGTGAACAGCGCCGCCGAGCCCATGATCCAGGTGGTGTAGTACATCATCGCGCCACCGCGAACGCAGACCGCGAGGATATTAAGGATGGTGAGTACGCCGACCACCCGCCACTGGTCATTGCGCCAGATATCGCGCAGGTCTTCACGCATCGAGGTACTGCTTGGCGGCGCTTCGACACGCTCTTTGGTGGTGAAAAAACAGAAGGCCAGCATCAGGAAGGCGACCACCGACAGTACCGCAATGCCGCCCTGGAAGCCGAGCGCTTTATCTTCGCCGCCGATAAAGTTGACCAGCGGCATCATCAGCACGGTGGAGAGCATGCCCCCCGCCGTCGCCAGCACGAAGCGCCAGGACTGCAGCGAGATGCGCTGCGTCGGGTTATCGGTGATCACGCCGCCGAGCGCGCAGTAGGGGATATTCACTACGGTGTAGAGCAGGGTCAGCAGCGTGTAGGTCACGGCGGCGTAGATCAGCTTGCCGTTGTGGCTTAAATCCGGCGAGCTGTAAGCCAGCACGCAGACGAGGCCGAACGGGATAGCGCCGAAGAGGATCCACGGGCGGAACTTACCCCAGCGGCTGCGGGTACGGTCGGCAAGCAGGCCCATGCACGGGTCGGAAATCGCATCCAGCGCCCGCGCCAGCAGGAACATGGTGCCGACAAAGCCGGCGGGGATACCGAAAATATCGGTGTAGAAAAACATCATGTATAACATGACGTTATCAAAAATAATGTGGCTGGCGGCGTCACCCATACCGTAGCCAATTTTCTCTTTGACGGACAGAATATGATCTTTCATTTGCGCACTATTCCCTTAGCGGCACCGCGGATTGGTACCGGTTACGGTTTTTGTAACCCTTTGGCGCAGTAAGATGAATTGCGATATCTCGTTATCAAATTACGTTTCTTGTTTTCTGTGATCGCGGTAGCCCGAAAGAGTGTGAAAAGTGTAACCCATGGATTTTGAACGGATTTGTCTCAGACTGTTCTGCAAAGTCCAGTTTTAACAGTAAAAAAGTGCGTTTAGGTATGTGGTAAATGCCTGAAAGTAGCTATAATGCGCCCGCCTCCATGTAGCAATCGAGGCGCGGAAGATCGTCATCTCCGGTGAGGTGGCTGGACTTCAAATCCAGTTGGGGCCGCCAGCGGTCCCGGGCAGGTTCAACTCCTGTGATCTTCCGCCAAAGTTCTTTTTATCTGAACACTCTCCATTTCACAAACGCCCTACAAAAGCGCGTAACACCAAATACTGCAACCAACACATTGAGGTTAAACAGCAGTGTTTTTGACTATTAATGTCACCCCCCATCAAAGGTGATACTAATAATGACGTTGGTGCGAAAGCTCCGCTTGCAACTGTCCTCTAGCTGGATTTTGGCCAGAATAGCTGAGTGAAAAACACATACAATTATAAACTTCCCCAGATCGGCATTTTCATTTTTTGCCGATGACCTAGTGGATAAATTTTATTTTTCAGCCTTTCATCATCATCGATATCTAGCATGTAACGCAAATTCTCCAGTAATAACCGAAAAAGTATATTATTTTAATCATTATAAATTCCTCTTAGATACTAGTGTGTTAAGCAACCAATTTTATATTTCAATTGGAGATCTTTATCACATACACACTTTATTTATGTGGTTATTATTCACACTCAATTTTATTTAATTCACAAGGATATAAAATGGAAGAATATAAAAACCGTGGCGGAGACTCTGGGGTCATTAGTTTTGAGATAAGTGATGACTCTATTACTGTGCAATTCCGGGATAAATCACTATATCTATATAACTATATTAGACCAGGACAAGCTGTTGTTGAGCATATGAAAGCGCTGGCAAGAGCTGGTAAGGGCCTGAATAGTTATATCAGTCGTACAGTACGTAAAAATTTTTATCAGAAATTACGTTAACTATTATATATGTCCAAGGTTATAACGCCTTGGACAATTAAACTTTAGTTCTACTCTGTACCTTTATTCAATTCTCTACCTAAACTCCTCATCTAAAGAGTTTCACCCTGCTAAGCGCTGGCGAGCAGGGAAATCCCCGGGTGGCGGCTAACGCCTTACCCGGGCTACCGGAAGGTGCAGAAATGTAGCCCTGCTGAGCGCAGCGCGAGCAGGGAAATCTCCCGGGTTGCAGCTAACGCCTTACCCGGGTTACCGGACGGCGCAGAAATGTAGCCCTGCTGAGCGCAGCGAGAGCAAGAAAAATCCCCGGGTGGCGGCTAGCGCCTTACCCGGGCTACCAAAGGGCGCAGAACGGTAGCCCTGCTGAGCGCAGCGCGAGCAGGGAAAATTCCCGCCTCAGAAGTAATAGCCAATATTGACGTTAGTGCGAAAGTACCATTTGCCGCTGCCCTCGGACTGGGTGCTGGTCCAGCCGGTGGCGTTCAGCGCGCCGCCCCACGGATTAACGTTCTTCGCCCAGCTGAGATCGACCCAGAACATCACCGGCAGCGCAAAGACCTGTACGCCAAGGGTGTTCATCTGCGAATCGCTCCAGCCGCTTTTATCTTTCCACAGCACGCTGTAGTCGTTGTAAAAACGCAGCTTCGACACGCCGCCCCACTTCACATCAACATCGCGGGCGACGTTCAGCGACGCGGTCGTCGCTTTTGCCGGGATCAGGTAGGCCGGCGTCAGGCCGTTGCCGCCCATCAGTATCGTATCGTCGCTGACGCCCGCCGGGTTCTTCGGATCGTATTGGTAGCGAATCAGCTGCGAAGTCAGCTGCCACGGCCCGTTATGCAACATGCCGTGCACGCCTGCTGCCCAGAAGGTGCCGTCGTCGTCGGTCTCGCGGTTGTGCAACCGCGCCAGCGCCAGCGAGCCGCCCAGCTCGTTATTCCAGCCGCCGCCGTGAAAATCCCGCGCAATACGCACGTTCACCTGGTCGCGCTTTTCATTATGCTGTTGATGCTGAGTCGGATAGATAGTGTTTTTCAGCCGATCGTAATCGCCAACGTCCGGCGCATAGCGCAAATTCTCCGGCTCCATCCATGGGAAATAGGCCACATCCAGTGACCAGTTATTATCATGATATTGATAGTTCACGCCGCTACCGGCGCTAACGCCAAAGCCTAAATAAAACGGAATACCATAGGACCAGCCAAATTGCGGATAAGGTTCAAGGCCAAATGGTTTGCCGGGGATCCCCAGCTGGATATTATTATTGTCGAAGCGATACCCTACGTAAGCGCGGTCGATGGCGTATTTACGGTGATCCTGAAACCAGAACCCGGCATCAAAGAAATAATTATCATAGAAGCCGCTGCTGTCGATACGGAAGGTATCAAAACGCAGATGCGGCGGGTTGCGATAATTACTGCCTTTCCAGTCCTCATAGCGATAGTTCGCCCGCAGCGCGCCGCCGAAATCCAGCCCGGCAAGATTATCCGCGCTGCGCCAGCCGATATGCGGGAACGGCTTGCCGTCGTCCGCCAGCGCCAGCCCGCTGGTCACGGCAGCCAGCAGCAGCGAAAGGAGTATTTTACGCATAGCACATCCCTCACTTTATTTTTATAAGCGATAAAAGACCGTCGATTAATATCGACTTATTATTTTGTCTCAGTGGTGAAACTCTTAATTAAATAGCACGATGGTTTTATTTTTGTTCCAAATATGAAACTCTGTTTATTATTTGATAGAAGAAAAATCGCACGCAGGATGTCGGGCGTCAAGGTATAAACCTTGAGCCATAACGCAATATTATTATTCTTCCGGAGTGATATTAATATTTGCGACATGGAGGAGGAAACTTTCTCAAATATGAAACGCTATGCTTGTGATAATTTATATTGTTGAACCATCATGGTCCTGGTACCTGACCATCGCACTGTTTATCTGTAGTGACAGGCGGGCGCAGGATGGGTGGTGTCGCCGATTTTCACTTTTTTTATATAACTGTTATCGCCGCCGGGCCGTTTTTCCCGACGCTAGACCGGTCTATCCTCGACACATTCGCACCATGAATACTCTTTATAGACCGGAGAACCTATGAAAGCCATTGCCATTACCCAGGCCGCCGCCGACGGCAACAACATTCCCTTTTTACGCGATATCGATCTGCCGGATCCGCAGGCGCAGGGGCACGATCTGCTGGTCGAGGTCAAAGCCATTTCGGTGAACCCGGTCGACACCAAAGTGCGCGCCGGGTTTAATGCCGATACCCCGCGGGTGCTGGGCTGGGATGCGGTTGGCGTGGTGAAAGCCGTTGGTGATGCGGTAACGCTATTCACGCCGGGCGATGAAGTGTGGTACGCCGGCGCGCTGGGCCGTCCCGGCAGTAACAGCGAACTGCAGCTGGTTGATGAACGCATCGTGGCGCTGAAGCCGCGCTCGCTGGAGAATGCCGCCGCCGCCGCGCTGCCTCTGACCGCTATCACCGCCTGGGAATTGCTGTTCCACCGCCTTGGCGTGCAGGAAGGCGGTAACACCGGCGATACGCTGCTGATTGTCGGCGCGGCGGGCGGCGTTGGCTCTATCCTCACCCAGTTGGCCAGCAAACTCACCAACATGACGGTGATTGGTACCGCATCGCGCCCGGAAAGCCAGAAATGGGTACGCGAGGCCGGAGCGCATCACGTCATTGACCACAGCAAGCCGCTCAGTGAAGAACTGGCGAAAATCGGCATTCATGCCGTGACCCACGTCGCCAGCCTGACCAATACCGATCAGCACTTTAAAGAACTGATCGCCGCGCTCGCCCCGCAGGGTAAGCTGGCGCTGATTGATGACCCGGAGAGCCTGGACGTGGTGCCGCTGAAAGCGAAAAGCATTTCGCTGCACTGGGAATTTATGTTCACCCGCTCAATGTTTGAGACGGATGATATGATCGCCCAACATCAGCTACTGACCCGCGTCGCCGCGTTGATTGACGATAACACGCTGCGCACCACCCTTGGCGAGCACTACGGAACCATCAACGCCGCCAATCTGCAAAAAGCCCACGCTAAGCTGGAAACCGGGCGCTCGGTCGGCAAAATCGTGCTGGAGGGTTTTTAAATGCGCGATGAGGCCATTTCGCCCATCGCGCCTTGATATCACGAGCGTCTCACCTCGGTGAGGCGCCTTTTTTAACCCTTCGAGCTGCGCTTTTCTCATCCTGCCCTAACCAGGCTACGCTTACCCTTGCCGCGCAAAAAACGTTCACTCCCTTCCGCTTGATTTATCACGCTATTGCACAAGAGGTAATGCTATGCAGATCAACGCTATAGGTACGTACTCCGCCAGCCAGCCGCTCGAATCGATGTCTATCACCCGCCGCGAACCCGGCCCACAGGATGTGCAGATCGCCATTGCATACTGCGGCGTCTGCCATTCCGATCTTCATCAGGCGCGAGCGGAATGGGCCGGGACGCTGTATCCCTGCGTGCCGGGCCATGAAATCGTTGGCCGGGTAACGGCGGTCGGCGATGCCGTCTCAGGTTACGCCGTTGGCGATCTGGTGGGCGTCGGCTGTATGGTGGATAGCTGTAAGAAGTGCGAGGAGTGCGCTGAGGGACTGGAGAACTACTGCGACCATATGGTGCTGACCTATAACGGGCCGACCCAGGACGCGCCAGGGCACACGCTCGGCGGTTATTCACAGCAGATCGTGGTCAATGAACGCTACATATTGCGGATAAATCATCCCGAAGCGCAGCTCGCCGCCGTCGCGCCGCTGTTGTGCGCCGGGATCACGACCTATTCGCCGCTGCGCCACTGGCACGCCGGGCCGGGCAAAAAAGTCGGCGTCGTCGGCATCGGCGGGTTGGGGCATATGGGGATCAAGTTGGCCCACGCCATGGGGGCCCACGTGGTGGCCTTTACCACCTCGGAATCCAAGCGCGACGCGGCCAGAGCGTTGGGCGCGGATGAGGTCGTGGTGTCGCGCAACGAAGACGAAATGGCGGCCCATGTCAAAAGCTTCGATTTCATCCTCAACACCGTGGCGGCGCCGCACAATCTCGATGCCTTCACCACGCTGCTGAAACGCGATGGCACCATGACGCTGGTTGGCGCCCCGGCCACGCCGCATCCATCGCCGGAAGTGTTCAATCTGATCTTCCGCCGCCGCTCGATTGCCGGCTCGATGATCGGCGGTATCCCGGAAACCCAAGAGATGCTCGACTTCTGCGCCGAACACGGCATCGTCGCCGATATCGAGCTGATTCGCGCCGATCAGATCAACGAAGCCTGGGAAAGAATGGTCAAGGGCGACGTGAAATATCGCTTCGTGATCGACAGTTCGACTCTCGCCGGCTAAACGCCGCGGCGGAAAGTCCGCCGCCACTCCGTCGGGCTAACGCCAAAACGCGCTTTAAACTGCTGGCGCCAGGTCACGGCGGAAAGATAGCCCACTGCTTCCGCCACCTGCTCGACCGGCAAATCCCCCGCTTCGAGCAGGCTCTGGCTACGGCGCAGGCGCTCGGCGGTCAACCAGTCGGCAATGCTCATCCCGGTCGCCCTGGCGAAGTGGCGGGTCAGGGTACGGCGGCTCATCGCCACCACCTCGGCCAGCGAATCAAGGTTATGCGGCTCGGCAATGTGCTGCTGCAGATAATCCAGCAGACAATTAATCCGCGCATCGCGGGTGTTGCGCGGCACCGGCTGGGCGATAAACTGCGCCTGGCCGCCCTCGCGGTGCGGCGGAACGATCATCCGCCGGGCGATCTGGTTGGCGGCGAGGCTGCCAAAACGCTGGCGAATGATATACAGGCAGCAATCTAGCGCCGCCGCGGTACCCGCCGAGGTAATTACCTTCTGGTCATCGACGTACAGGGCGTTGATATCGAGCTGCACCTGCGGAAACAGGCGCTGGAAATCCTGCTCGAACTCCCAGTGGGTCGCCGCCCGCTTACCGTCGAGCAGCCCGGCGTAGCCAAGGACAAATGCGCCGAGGCACAGGCCGACGATTTCTGCGCCGTTATCCCGCGCCCGAATCAGGCTCGCGATCAACGCCTGCGGCGGGCACTGATTGACCTCGCCCCAGTAGGGCACCACCACGATATCCGCCTGTTCCATCGCGGTAAAATCACCGCTGGCGTACAACGCAAAGCCGTCGCGGGCGCTGAGTAATCCCGGCTGTTCGGCGCAAATCTGCAGATTAAAACGTTTGGTTTCCGAGACCGTATCGCCAAACAGCATACAGGGGACGGAATAATGAAACGGGCTAAAGCCCTCTACGGCGACAATCGCCA
The DNA here is from genome assembly GCF_040065095.1 of Klebsiella sp. CN_Kp091. Taxonomy (NCBI): domain Bacteria; kingdom Pseudomonadati; phylum Pseudomonadota; class Gammaproteobacteria; order Enterobacterales; family Enterobacteriaceae; genus Klebsiella; species Klebsiella sp. CN_Kp091. Next base: position 137,708 of record NZ_JBEAIO010000003.1, read on the forward strand.
CGTCGGTTAATTTCATCATCCCTTCCCCTTGAGCAGGTTAATAAACAACGGTTTCCCCATCCTGCGGAATACTGACTACCCCGGCAATCTGATTATCCGCGACGTACTGGCGCATCTCTTCGCGGCTCACCAGACAATGGTTGACCGCCTCCAGGTGGATGGCCATGATTTTCGCTTCCGGCAGGGCGAAATGCGCCTTCAACAGGTCCTCTTTGCCCATGATGATCGGGCCAAAGCCGATAACGTGAGCGTAGCCGGCGTTCAACACCACCACATCCGGGCGCAGCTTCAGCATGTCGGCTTCTATCTCATCGCGCCAGATGGTATCGCCAACCAGCCACAGCGTCTTCTCCTGCGGATGACGGAACACCACGCCGCAGGCCTCGCCCAGACGTTCAGCCATGGCCGGTACCGCGTAGGTACGGTCGCTGCCATGTTGTCCGGAAGTGGTTTTCTGCAGACTAACGCCGGCAAATTCGCTATCTGCCGACAGCAGGCGGATATCCTGAAATCCCTGGCTGCGCAGCAGCGCGGCGTCGGCTTCATGCTGGACGAATACCGGTAGGGTTTTTGGGATCGCCGCGATCGCCGCTTCGTCCCAATGATCGTCATGGGTATGGGTGACGATAACCGCGTCAACGTCGATAATTTTTTCACGAGAAAACGGCAGCGCCACCAGCGGATTGCGCAGCTCGCTGCGCGCGGTTCCAGGAAATCCCGGCCAGGCGCCTTTGTCCGCCAGCATTGGATCGATCAGGAATTTTTTACCAGCGTATTCAATAATCTGTGTAGCATTTCGGATATGAGTGATGTTCATGTTAGCGTTCCTCTGTGGGGTAATCTGACGAACATCGTACTGAGTACCAGCCTGGCGCAATATGGGCGTTTGGGCAATGATCGATGGAATCGGGCCAACCTGCGACGGTTGCCAATCGCAGCCGGCTATGTTGTTCTGAAGATTAAACTTTCTACAGGAATGGCAGGATGAAAAAGAAACTGACCGCCGCCGATATGCATAATCCGCAGATCATCGCCGAAACGCCGTGGTTCAGCATGCGCAAGGTAGGTATTGATGTCGCCCCCGGCGAGCGGCGCGACTTTTATTCCATTCACTACCCACGCCCGGCGGTCGGGATTGTGGCGCTCCAGGACGACAAAGTGCTGCTGATTCGCCATTACCGCTATCTGATCGATAAGGTGGTGTGGGCCATTCCCTCTGGCGGCGTCGATGAAGGCGAAGAACCCGCCGTCGCCGCGCTGCGCGAACTGCGCGAAGAGACCGGCTGGCAGGCGCAACACGCTGAGGAAATCATCCGCTACAACCCGTCATACGGCAGCAGCGACCAGCTGTTTATCACCTGGCTCGCCACCGATTTAAGCTGGGTTGGCATGGACGCAGATCAGGATGAAGTGATGGAAACCGGCTGGTTTACCTTCGAGGAGATAAACCAGCTGATCGCCCGCGGCGAAATGCCGGACGGGCTGTCTCTGGTGCCGCTGCTGCACCTGATGGCGCAGCGTAGATGATTACCAGCCCGGTACCGCGCCGCCGTTGAAGATGGTTTCTGCCGCCTTCGCCACTTCCGGCGACTGGTACGACTGCATAAACTCTTTCACGTTTTCGGCATCTTTATTGTCTTCACGCGCCACAATGATGTTCACGTACGGCGAGTTTTTGTCTTCAATAAAGATGCCGTCGCGCACCGGCGATAACCCGGTTTGCTGCAGGTAGGTGGTACTGATAATAGCGACATCGACCTTCGGATCGTCCAGCACCCGCGGCAGTTGCGCCCCTTCCAGCTCCATAATTTTCAGATTACGCGGGTTACTGGTGATATCCACCGCCGTCGGCAGCAGGCCGGTACCCGCTTTGAGGGTAATCAGCTGCTCTTTTTGCAATAACAATAGCGCGCGGCCGAGGTTGGTCGGGTCGTTGGGAATGGCGATAGTCGCGCCATCTTTAATATCGGCAACGGATTTAATCTTGCGCGAATAGCCGGCCATGGGAAAGACGAAAGTATTGCCGATGGCCACCAGGTGGTAGCCGTGCGCTTTGTTGTCTTGTTCCAGATAGGGACGATGCTGGAAGACGTTGGCATCCAGCTCCCCGGCGTTGGTAGCATCGTTCGGCAACAGCGAGCCGCTAAAGCCCACCAGCTCGACGTCGAGGCCATACTTTTCTTTCGCCACCTTCTTCGCCACTTCCGCCACATCCTGTTCCGCGCCGTTAATCACGCCGACTTTTATGTGTTTGGCATTGTCATTCTTCTGGTCACAGCCCGCTAACAGCAGGCCAGCCAGCATCACTGCCGCCGCCGTGCGTAAACGCAATTTCATCGTTAGTACCCCATCAGTCCATGGAAAATCATTATTATTTTTCGAGCAAAACTATAACGATTTTGTGTTCGATTTTTAAACACGAAAAGGTATCAATAAGATGAAAATCGTCTAAGCGCCTTCCCCGGTAGCGCTTACGCTTACCGGGGCTACTGACCGAATACCCAACCGTGGCCGGGGAAATACGCTTAACTCAGGTCAACGTTTTTACTGGCGAACAGCCAGGTGAGCACAAAACCGCATAGATACGAAACCGCCAGACCGCCGGCGTACACCGCCATCCCGGCATAAATTCCGCTACCGGAGGTCATCAGCGGCAGCGCCACCAGCCCCGAGGGGCCGAACACCGTGTTCAGGCCGACCGGCAGCCCCAGCCAGGCGATCAGGCCCACGAAGAAACCGCCGCAGGCGCCGCCGATACAGGCGGTGATAAATGGTTTCATACGCGGCAGGGTCACGCCGTAAATCAGCGGTTCGCCAATGCCGAGGAAGCCCGGAATAATCGCCCCTTTGATCTGGGTTCGCAGCAGCGAATCGCGCTTCGCGCGCCAGAACAGCGCCAGCGCCGCGCCCACCTGCCCGGCCCCGGCCATCGCCAGGATCGGGAACAGCGAGTTAAAGCCCTGCGCATCCACCAGCGCAAAATAGACCGGTACAAACCCCTGATGCACGCCGAACATCACCGCCAGCAGGAACAGCCCGGCCAGCACCGCCGAGCCAAACGGATTACCGTTAAGATGCAGGAACAGCCACGACATACCGGTAAACAGCCAGCCGCCAATCGGCATAATCACCGTAAAGGTCACCGCGCCCATAATCAGCAGCGTCACCGCCGAGGTAAGGATCATATCGAGGTTAGCAGGCATTATACGCCGCACCTGACGTTCTACCCACGCGCCAATAATCGAGGCGATTAGCACGCCGATAATATTGCCGCGCGGGTCGATACCGTGGCCGAAGAAGGTCGAAATTCCGGCGTAGAATCCGCTGGTCGCTTCCGGGTTGTAGCCCAGCACGAACAGCGAGGCGATAATCGCGCCGTTCACGCCAGAACCGCCGAAGGCTTTCTGAGCGTTATAGCCAATCAGGATACTCAGGAAGGTAAACATCCCTTTGCTGAATACCTTCATGTAGCCAATCAGCGCCACCAGGCTGGCGTTAGGGTGCGCGTTCTCCAGCACGAAGATTTGTTCCGCCAGCGTAGCAAAGCCCAGCAGCAGCCCGACGGCGATGAAGCCGGGGATCAACGGCGTAAAGATAGTGGCGAACTTCGCGAGAAATTTCTGTACCCCGCTGGTCTGCTTACTCTTTAACGCCTGCTTTTTCTCCGCTGCCACATCCGCCAGCGAGGCGGCTGCCTGCGGCGCCGCTTCCATCAGGCCGTTCATCATTTCCGCGGCGGTCTGCGCCTTGCCGGGGCCTAATACCACCTGGAACTGTTCATCGCTGACGATAACCCCCATCACGCCATCAATCTGGCGAATGGCGGCGCTATCGGCCAGGCTATCATCGCGCAGGGTCAAGCGCAGGCGCGTCATGCAGTTACCCGCCTGCGCCACGTTTGCGGCCCCGCCGACGTGGGCCAGGATCCGCGCTATCATCTCTTTAGTTATTTTTGCCATTGCCTGTTACCTGTCTGTCGGCGCTCAGGTGTTGCTTAGCGCCTTGCGGATATAACCGTTGTTTTTCGCCAGCAGCGACTGCGCTTCTGCGGCGCTTAAGTCAGCCAACACCATCACAATCGCCGTCTTACAGTGGCGGCCACAGGCATCCAGCGCATTCTGCGCGGTGGCGCGATCGCAGTCGGTCGCTTCCATCACGATAGACACCTGGCGCTCAATCAGCTTGGCATTGGTCGCTTCGACATCCACCATCAGGTTGCTGTAGACCTTACCGATGCGGATCATCGCCCCGGTGGAGATCATATTCAGCACCAGTTTCTGCGCGGTGCCGGCTTTCAGGCGGGTCGATCCGGTAACCACTTCCGGGCCGACCACCGGGGTAATCGCCACGTCCGCCAGCTGCGCCATTTCACCGTGCGGGTTACAGCTGACGATAGCGACAAACGCATTCTGGCTATGGGCGTATTCCATCGCGCCAATGACGTACGGCGTACGCCCGCTGGCCGCCAGCCCCACCAGCACATCACGGTTGCTGAAATTAAGGTTCTGCAGGTCCAACGCCCCTTGCGCTTTATTGTCTTCCACGTTTTCCACGGCGCTCAGAATCGCTTTATGTCCGCCAGCGATAATCCCCACCACCTGTTCCGGACGGGTGCCAAAGGTCGGCGGGCATTCGCTGGCGTCCAGAATACCCAAACGCCCCGACGTGCCGGCGCCGATGTAAATCAGCCGTCCCTCGGCCCGCAGCGCCGCCGCCACTTTATCCACGACTTCCGCTATCTGCGGCAAGTAAGGCGTTATCGCCTGCGCCACTTGCTGATCTTCCTGGTTTATCACCGTCAGCATGTCGACAGTGGAGAGGGTGTCAATGTTGGCGCTGTTGGCGTTGCGTCGCTCGGTCAGCAGTTTGCTCAGGTCGATACTCATAAAAACCTCGTTATTCTCAGTTGCGCGCAGTATAAGGAATTTTTTATTCCATTCATGTGAAGAGTATCACGATTAATACGCTTGGGATAATAGGAGAATTGTAGGTATAGCCAGAGATATTGCGGTAATAAAGGTGGAATATTTTATTACCGCAACCTGGAGTTAACGCATGTGCCAGGAGTGATTAAGGTGCTATAACGCGTCCGAAGAGGAACATTAACTGGCGCCGCCGCCCAGCGATTGCCAGAGCGTAATGCGGTTATTGAGGTCGGTCTGCTGCAGCGACAGCAGCGTCGCCTTCGCCGACCACAGCGTCCGCTGGGCGGTCAGCACCGACAGATAATCGCCAACCCCGGCCTGGTAACTCTTCATCGCGATATCCAGCGACTTCTGCTCGGCGGCAACATACTGCTGCTGGGCATCGAGCTGTTCACTCAGCGTTTCCCGGCGCGCCAGCGCATCGGCAACGTCCTTAAAGGCGCTCTGAATGGATTTCTCGTAGGTGGCAATCAGCCCCTTTTTCTCCGCTAGCGCATAGCGTAGCTGGGCCAGATTACTGCCGCCGGTGAACAGCGGCAGGCTGATAGAGGGCGCAAACGACCACACCTGCATGCCGTGGCTGAACAGCGACGATAGCGAGTCGCTGCCGACCCCGGCGCTGGCGGTCAGCGAAATGGACGGGAAAAAGTTCGCTCGCGCCGCGCCGATATCGGCATTAGCGCTCTTGAGATTATGTTCCGCCTCCTGAATATCCGGCCGGCGCAGCAGCACCGATGAAGACACGCCCGCCGGCACCAGTGCAATGCTGTTGGCGCCCAGACTTTCCAGCGTGCCGGGCAGCAGGCTCTCCGGCACGGTTTCCCCCGCCAGTAGGTTAATGGCGTTTTTATCCTGCGCCACCAGCGTACGATAGCTGGCGACGCTGGCTCGCGCCTGCTGATAGACGCTTTCCGCCGAACTTAAATCACCGGCGGAGGCGGTGCCCACCGCCATCTGGCGAGCGACGATTTTGCGCGAGTTCTCCGCGCTATCCATCGTCTGCTGCGCCAGCGCCAGATTGCTATTATCCGTCGCCAGCGTCACCCAGGCGGTGGTCAAATCGGCAATCATCGTCAGTCGGGTATTTTGCGCGGTGAATTCGCTGGCAAGCCAGCTTTCTCGCGCCGCGCGCGACAGGCTCTGGTTCTTGCCGAACAAGTCCAGTTCGAAGCTCGAGACCGCGCCGTCAGCCTGCGAGGTAGAACTTAAGCCGCTGGCGATCGTTTTGCTGCGGGTATGGCTCAGCTCGGCATCGACGGTGGGAAACAACGATGCGCGCGTTTCGCCATACTGGGCGCGAGCGGCTTCAATATCGGCCAATGCCTTTTGCACATCACGGTTGCTATTAAGCGCGATGCTGACCACTTTTTTTAGCCGCGCATCATTGACCACTTTTTGCCAGTCGCCGACCACCGCCGTCGATTCGCCGTGCGCGCCGGGAAGGGTCGCCGGCACCGGCGCGGCCGGGCGCTCGTAGTGCGGGTCAAGAGAGACGCAGCCCGCGGTCAGGAGCGCGATAAACATTAAACTCAAACGAAACATAACTTACTCCTGAGAAGGACGTGGGCGGGTAAAGAGACGCTTCACCAGCACAAAGAACAGCGGGACGAAGAACACCGCCAGCAGCGTCGCCGTCAGGGTGCCGCCGATAATCCCGGTACCGATCGCCACGCGGCTGTTGGCCCCGGCGCCGGTAGCAATGGCCAGCGGCAGTACTCCGGCGATAAATGCCAGCGAGGTCATGACAATCGGGCGCAGACGGGTCTGCGCGGCGCGGATCGCCGCCCGCGAGAGCGAATAGCCCTCATCCACCGCGGATTCAGCGAATTCAACGATAAGAATGGCGTTCTTCGACGACAGGCCAATGGTCGTCAACAGCGCCACCTGGAAATAGACGTCGTTACTTAAGCCGCGCAGCGTGGCCGCCAGCGCCGCGCCAAGCAGGCCTAACGGGATGACCATGATCACCGAGAACGGCACCGACCAGCTTTCATACAGCGCCGCCAGGCACAGGAACACCACCAGAATCGAAATGGCGTACAGGCTCATCGCCTGGCCGCTGGCCAGTTTTTCCTGCAGCGAAATACCGCTCCATGCCCAGGTGGAACCCGCCGGCAGGCTATCGGCCAGTTTTTCCATTTTGTCCATTGCCGCCCCTGAGCTGAAGCCCGCGGCGTTTTCCCCCTGGATCTCAAAGGCGGCTGAGCCGTTGTAGCGTACCAGGCTTTCCGTCCCGTATTCCCAATGGGTGGTGGCGAACGCGGTGAACGGCGTCATGCTGTTATCGCTGCCGCGGACAAACCATTTACCAAGATCGGAGGGCACAGCGCGCGCGTCGCTCTCGCCCTGGATGTAGACCTTTTTCACCCGGCCGCGATCGATAAAGTCGTTGACGTACGTGCCGCCCCAGGCGCTGGAGAGCGTATCGGTCACGTCGCTGAGCGACAGCCCCAGCGAGACGGCTTTGTTGTTATCGATATCCACCTGCAGCTGTGGCATTTGTGGCAGATCGTTGGCGCGAACCGATTGCAGTTCGCCGCTCTGATTGGCTGCGGCCAGCAGTTGGCTGCGCAGCTTCATCAGGCTATCGCGATCGGTACCCCCGCTGGCCATCAGCTCGAAAGTGAAGCCGTTACTTTGCCCAAGGCCGTCCACCGATGGCGGCGTCATGGCGAACAGGGTGGCGTCGCGGATCGCGCCCAGCTCTTTGTTGGCGCGCAGCGCAATGGCTTGCGCGGTATTTTCGTCGCCTTTGCGCTGCGACCAGTTTTTCAATGAGACGAAGGCCATACCGGCATTCTGACCGCTGCCGCTGAAACTGAAGCCGTCGACGGTGAAGATAACCTCGGTATTGGCTTTCTCTTTGGTGAGGAACCAGTCGGTCACCTGACGGCGCACCTCGGCGGTACGCACCGCCGTCGCCCCGGCAGGCAAGGTGTACTGGACCATGATTTCGCCCTGATCCTCCACCGGCAGGAAGCTGCCCGGCAGTTTCCACATCGCCAGCGCCATCGCCCCGCAAATCAAGGCGTAAGCGCCCATCATCACCGCGCCGCGGCGTAGGCCGCCGAGTACGCGACGCTGGTAGCCCTCTTCTGTACGCCCCCACAGGCGATTAAAGGCGCCGAAGAAGCCTTTGTCATGAGGTTTGGAGTGGCTTAGCAGCGCGCCGCACAGCGCCGGAGTGAGGGTTAACGCTACGACCACCGACAGCATCATCGCCGAGATGATCGTCACCGAGAACTGGCGATAGATTACCCCGGTCGAGCCGCCGAAAAAGGCCATTGGCAGGAATACCGCCGACAGCACCAGGGCGATCGCCACCAGCGCGCCGGAAATTTCGCCCATCGATTTTTCGGTGGCTTCGCGGGCGGGCAACCCTTCGTCGCGCATAATACGTTCGACGTTTTCCACCACCACAATGGCATCATCCACCAGCAGGCCGATCGCCAGCACCATGGCGAACAGCGTCAGGGTATTAATGGAGTAGCCGAACAGCGCCAGCACCCCAAAGGTGCCAAGTAACACGACCGGTACCGCTACCGCCGGAATGAGCGTCGCGCGGAAGTTCTGCAGGAACAGATACATTACGCAGACCACGAGAATAATCGCTTCAAACAGGGTATGGATAACATCCTCGACCGAGATTTTGATGAACTCGGTGCTGTCTTTCGGGTAGGCGATATCGTAGCCCTGCGGCATTTGACGCTGGAATTCAGCGATTTTGCTTTTCACCAGCGTTGCGGTATCCAGCGCGTTGGCGCCGGGTGCCATCATCACCGCAATCCCGGCTGCGGGGTGGCCGTTCAGATTAGCGGTAGCGGTGTAATCCTCGCTGCCCATCTCCACCCGCGCGACATCGCTCAGGCGCACCACTGAACCGTCTGACTGGCTCTTTACAATGATCGCTTTGAACTGGTCAGGTGTTTGCAGCCGCGACTGCGCACGCACGGTAGCGGTCAATTGCTGGGCATTGGACGACGGTAGCGCGCCGATTTTACCCGCGGAGACCTGCACGTTCTGCGCCTCAATCGCCGACTGTACGTCGGAAGGCATCAACGAGTAAGAGGCGAGTTTGGTCGGGTCCATCCAGATGCGCATCGCGTATTCGGCGCCGAATACCTGCAGGCTGCCGACGCCCTCCACGCGCGCCAGCGGGTCCTGCATATTGCTGACCAGCCAGTCGGAGATATCAGAACTGGTGGCGCGGTTGGTTTTGTCATACACCGCGAGGATTAACAGGAAACTGCTTTGCGATTTTTCTACCGTTACGCCAGATTGCTGTACTTCACTCGGCAGACGCGATTCCGCCTGCTGCACTTTGTTTTGTACCTGTACCTGAGCGGTATCCGGATCGGTTCCCTGCTCAAAGGTGACGGTAATACTCACCGTACCATCCGAACTGCTGGTGGAGGTGAAATAAAGTAAGTTATCCAGTCCGGTGAGCTGCTGCTCGATAACCTGGGTGACGCTGTTTTCCAGGGTTTCTGCGGAAGCTCCGGTATAGGTAGCGGATATTTTGACCGCCGGCGGGGCGACGTCCGGATATTGCCCCACCGGCAGCGTGCGGATCGCCAGCGCCCCGGCAAGCATGATAAGGATAGCGATCACCCAGGCAAAGACCGGGCGCCGTACGAAGAAACGGGAGAACATCAGGCATTGCCTCCGTTATTTTTGACGGCAACGGCCTTCACCGCTTGTCCGGGGGATACTTTACCGGTGCCTTCGACAATCAGCTTGTCGCCCGCTTTCAGACCGCTCAGCACCAGCCATTTATCGCCGTAGGTATCGCCGGTTTGCACGGTACGCTGCTCAACGTTGTTGTCGGCATCGACAACCAGCGCCGTGGCGTCGCCTTTGGCATCGCGGGTAATACCCTGCTGCGGCGCGAGGATCGCGTCGTTCATGATGCCTTCATCGATACGCGCGCGGACAAACATCCCCGGCAGCAGGATGTGCTGCGGGTTGGGGAAGATGGCGCGCAGGGTCACCGAGCCAGTGGATTCATCGACGGCGACTTCGGTGAGCGCCAAATGCCCTTTTTCGGGATAGGTACTGCCATCTTCAAGGGTTAACGTCACGCTGAGGGTATCGCTGTTGCTGGCCAGGCTCTGCCTGCGTAAACGCAGGAGATCGACACTGGATCGCGTCAGATCGACATACATGGTGTCGAGGCCGCGGATCGTCGCCAGCGCGGTATCCTGGTCTGCAGAGACCAGCGCTCCCGGCGTGACCGAGGAGATGCCGATGCGCCCGGCAATCGGCGCGGTGACGGTGGTCCAGTTCAGGTTGATGCGCGCGCTCTCAAGCGCCGCTTTTTTCGACTCCACACTGGCCTTGTCCTGGGCGCAGGCGGAGGCAGCGTCGTCGGCATCCTGGCGAGAGACGCCGTTATCTCTGACCAACGACGCGTAGCGTTGGGCTTTCTGGCAATCAGAGACCACCAGCGCCTGTGCCTGCTTCAACGCGGCCGCCGCTTCGTTCCAGGCGGCGCGATAACTGGAGGGATCGATCTGGTAAAGGGCCTGCCCGGCCTTCACCATATCGCCTTCGGTAAACAGGCGCTTCTGAATGATACCGCCGACCTGCGGACGCACTTCGGCGCTGAGCGAGGCGGTCGTGCGGCCAGTCAGTTGACTGACAACCGGCACCGGCTGGGCTTGCAGCGTTACAATTCCCACCTCCGGCGTGGGTTGTTGCGGCGCAGTTGTCTGCGCATTATCGCATCCGCTCAGGAGAAATAATGCTGTCGCGATGGGGGCTATGATGTGTTTCATTTTATTTTCTCAAGATGTAAGACGTCCCCCCGTGAATTAAATCGCGAGGAAAAGATGGGCGCTGCGACATTTTCGTCTCAATGAAAATATCGAAATGGAGCGTAGATGTTCCTTAACACTATTATTATTGTGGGGATTCTCAGCCCGCCCTTTCGAAAGTCATGGAAAGGTTATTTCGCTTACTTTGAAGGTCAAAATTAAGACAAAAAATAGTGGAGAAAATAAGAATATTTTGTGAAAGTCAGGAGAGGAAAATATAACGATAGCCTGTGCAACTGGAGAAACTTAATGGGTCTAATAATTACAAAAAGCATTAATCCCGACGATCAACAAGAATTGCTGGCAGGCCTGCGTGAATACAATTCACGCTACCTCGACCCGACGCAGTTTGGCGATCTGGGCATTTACTCCCGCGATGAGCAAGCGGTGATGCGCGGCGGGCTTATCGCCAAACGCAAAGGCAACTGGCTGTGTATCGAATACCTGTGGGTGAGCGAAGAGATGCGCGGCAACGGCCTGGGCCGCGAGCTTATGCAGGAGGCAGAACAGCAGGCGCAGGCGTTGGGCTGCAGTCATTTGCTGGTCGATACCTTTAGCTTCCAGGCGCTGCCGTTTTATCAGAAATTAGGCTATCAGTTGCAGATGTCGCTGCCCGATTTCCCGCACGCGGGTATGCAACGCCACTATTTATCGAAGACGCTGTAACGATAACCGTGGATAAGGCGCGACTTTTGCGCCGGATGGCGGCTACGCCTTATCCGGCCTACAGTTCTTTGGTAGCCCGGACAAGGCGCAACGCGCCGCCTCCGGGAAAATCCCTGCGCCAGGAGAGCCATAAGGCAGAAGCAGTGTCGGCATCTGAATTAACACAACATCACGTCTTAACCGCCAACCCCGTGGCCCATTAATGCCAGCGCGTGGCTAACAATGGTCTGCCGGGTTATCGCCTGTAAACGCGGGTCGCTATGGATGCGCGAGAACGGCACCAGCACCAGGCTAATCACCGTGGTAAACAGCAGTTCCGGCGCCAGCGCCGGGTTAATTTTCCCCTCCTGCTGCCAGCGGCGAACCGTCTCCAGCATCACCTGAAAACGCTCCTCGCCGAAGCGCGCATCCATGTGCTGGCGCAGCATCGGCATCTCGCCGATGATCTCCTGCATCCACAGCGGCGCGAACCAGGCATTTTGCTCCGCCATGTCCGCCAGCGTCTCAACCATCATCGTCAACGCCGTCACCGGATCCTGCGGATGGTCGACAAAAATGCGGCTGATATCGTTACGCAGCGGCATAAAGCGCTCTTCCAGCAAATTCTCAATCAGCGCTTCCCGCGACGTAAAATAGTAATTCAGCATCGCCGGCGTCACCCCGGCCTCTTTGGCAATGGCATTTAGCGACACGCGGGCCGCGCCGTGGCGAGCAAACAGCGCCAGGGCGATATCTATCAACTGCTCGCGGTTAGCGGTTCCCGGCTTTTTACCGCGTGGCCGACCGGGGCGGCGCGGCGCTTCATTAGCTTTTAGTGCTGGCATATGCTGGCGATCTCTTGACCCGATTCATCATTTCCCTAAATATTAATTATGCATTTAATTAATTTCAAGCGAGTGATGCAATGACATCTGAAGTCGCAAACCAACCGGCGCCCTCAATCCGCCTGCTGTTCAGCGCCCTGCTGCTGGTGATGCTACTGTCGGCGCTGGACCAGACCATTGTCTCCACCGCCTTGCCTACTATCGTTGGCGAGCTCGGCGGGCTGGATAAACTTTCGTGGGTGGTCACCGCCTATATCCTCAGCTCGACCATCGTAGTGCCGCTGTACGGTAAATTCGGCGATCTTTTCGGGCGCAAAATCGTGCTGCAGGTGGCGATCGTGCTGTTTCTTGCCGGTTCCGCGCTCTGCGGGCTTGCGCAAAACATGACGCAATTAGTACTGATGCGCGCGCTGCAGGGGCTCGGCGGCGGCGGCCTGATGGTGATCAGCATGGCGGCGGTCGCCGACGTTATCCCACCCGCCAACCGTGGGCGCTATCAGGGGCTGTTCGGCGGCGTCTTCGGCCTGGCGACGGTTATCGGCCCGCTGATCGGCGGTTTCCTGGTACAGCACGCCTCGTGGCGCTGGATTTTCTATATCAACCTGCCGCTGGGTCTGTTCGCGCTGCTGGTGATCGGCGCGGTATTCCACAGCAGCAACAAACGCAGCCAGCATCAGATTGACTGGCTGGGGGCGATTTACCTCAGCATGGCGCTGTTGTGCATCATCCTGTTTACCTCGGAAGGCGGCAGCGTCCATGCGTGGAATGACCCGCAGCTGTGGTGCATTCTGGCCTTCGGCATCGTGGGGATCATCGGTTTTATCTACGAAGAACGGATTGCCGCCGAGCCGATTATTCCGCTGTCGCTGTTCCGCAACCGTAGCTTTCTGCTGTGCAGCCTGATTGGCTTTGTTATCGGCATGTCGCTGTTCGGTTCGGTCACTTTCCTGCCGCTCTATCTGCAGGTGGTGAAAGAGGCGACGCCAACCGAGGCCGGGTTACAGTTAATCCCGCTGATGGGCGGCCTGCTGCTGACCTCGATCATCAGCGGCCGGGTGATTAGCCACACCGGGAAATACCGGATTTTCCCGATTATCGGTACCCTGCTCGGCGTGACCGGCATGGTGCTGCTGACCCGCATCACCATTCATTCGCCGATGTGGCAGCTTTATCTGTTTACCGGCGTGCTCGGCGCGGGTCTGGGGCTGGTGATGCAGGTACTGGTGCTGGCGGTACAGAACGCGATGCCGGCGCAGATGTACGGTGTTGCCACTTCCGGCGTGACCCTGTTCCGCTCGATTGGCGGCTCCATCGGCGTGGCATTGTTCGGCGCGGTCTTTACCCATGTGCTGCAAAATAACCTGCAGAAACTGCTGCCTGAGGGCGCGGTGCTGCCGCCAGCCATGAATCCGGTGGCGGTACAGCATCTGCCAGCGGCGATCCGTCTCGATTATCTCGACGCCTTCGGCGCGGCGATCCATGCGGCATTCCTGATGGCGGCCTGCATTATGGCCGTCGCGTTTGTCCTTTCCTGGCTATTGAAGGAGGCGCCGCTGAAAAGCGCGGCGCATTAAGCGGCCCCGGCAATGCGTAGCAAGGACTGGCGCAGCGCCGGCGCGGCAAAATCGATAAATTTCCGCAGCTTAAGCGGAGCCAGCTCCCGCGCGGTATATAACAAATGAACCGGCGCGGGCTCCGGCTCGACGCTTTCCAGCAGCAGACGCAGTTCCCCACAGCGCAGACCATCCAACGCCTGATAGTGCAGCAAGCGGGCCACCCCAACGCCCAGTCGGGCGGCATCGGCGGCGCTCTCCGGCGTGGTGACGGCCAACACCGGCGGCAGATTAATCAGCTGATCTTCCCGTTCAACGGCGCGAAAGCGCCAGCCACGATAGGGCATCGGCGATTCAATACGGATGATCGGCAACGCCGCCAGATCGCGCGGACGCTGCGGTTCGCCGTATTTGGCCAACAGCGCGGGATGGGCGCAGGCCACAATACGCATCGCGCCCAGCCGGGTCGCCACCATGCTGCTATCAGCCAGTTCGCCAATCCGTACCGCCAGATCGATATGGTCGCCGACCAGATCGGCATTACTATCGCTAAGTAACAAACGTACGCGAATTTGCGGATAACGGGCGATAAATTCACTAATTACTGGCAGAACGTGCTGGCGACCAAACATCGTCGGCGCGGAGATCACCAGCTCGCCCTTCGGCTCCTGGTATTCACCCGTTGCCCGGCGTTCGGCGTTTTCCACCTCTTCGAGGATCCGCCGCGCAGCGGCGACATAATCGACGCCGGCATCAGTGAGGGTGAGTTTACGGGTGGTGCGCGTCAATAAACGGACTCCCAGCGCGCTCTCCAGCTCGCCGATATTACGGCTCACGGTCGTTAGCGGCATATTCATCGCCCGCGCCGCCGCCGACATACTGCCCAGTTCAGTGACTTTCACCAGCAGCGCCATAGCGCTTAATCGGTCCATTATTCTCCCGTTATCTGGAAAGATGATTACCAGATAAGCAGTATTATCATTTTTCACAGCACAGTCCATGATAGCCCCCTACCTTCAGGAGGCGTTATGGCAGCAACCTTTCTCGATATCGCTATCACCCCGGATGTCATGGATGTGCAACATGAAATGGGCAGCGACCAGCTGTGGCAAACGCCGCACAGCCGCCGTCAGGCGGATCGCTTCGGCGCTAGCGAAGAAGGGATGATCGCTACCCGCGACAGTTTTTATCTGGCGACGGTGTCGCAAAGCGGCTGGCCCTACATTCAGCATCGCGGCGGCCCGCCGGGTTTTCTGCGCCTGCTGGATGACGCCACGCTGGCCATGGCCGATTTCGGCGGTAATCGCCAGTACATTACCACCGGCAACCTGCGCGGCAGCGACCGGGCCTGCCTGTTTTTGATGGATTACCCGCGCCGTGCCAGGCTGAAGATCTACGCTACCGTCGAGGTGCTGGCGGCGGAAGAGCAGCCTGAGCTGCTGGCGTTAGTGACGCCGGCAAACTATCGCGCCCGCATCGAACGCCTGTTTCGTTTTCATCTGCAGGCTTTTGACTGGAACTGCCCGCAGCACATTACGCCGCGCTACAGCGCACAGCAGGTCGCGGAATACAGCCAGAGCCTGCAAGAGCGTATTCATGAACTGGAGCAGGAGAATCAGCGCCTGCAGCATCAATTATCCCCAAAAGGAGAGTCCTGATGAGCGAACAACGTCCCCCGTTACCGCCGTTCACCCGCGACAGCGCCGTGCAGAAGGTGCGCGCCGCAGAAGATGGCTGGAACAGCCGCGATGCGCAAAAAGTCGCGCTGGCTTATACCGTGGATAGCGAATGGCGCAACCGCAGCGAATTTGTCCACGGACGGGGGCAAATCGTGGAGTTTCTGCAGCGAAAATGGCGTAAAGAGCTGCAATACCGGCTGATTAAGGAGCTATGGGCGTGGCAGGAGAATCGCATCGCCGTACGCTTCGCCTATGAGTGGTGCGACGACAGCGGCAACTGGTTTCGTTCGTACGGCAATGAAAACTGGCAGTTTGATGAGCACGGCCTAATGTCCACGCGCTACGCCTGCATTAACGATTTGCCGATCGCGGAAAGCGAGCGCCTGTTCCACTGGCCCCAGGGTCGCCGCCCTGACGATCATCCGGGGCTAAGCGAACTGGGACTGTAAACAGGCGCGCGACGACGGGTTAATCGGCTTTCGGGAAGTCCACTACCGTGTCGTTAACCCGGTTTACCATGTTGGTGAACAGGATGGCGCTGACGGCGCTGATGATCTCAATCACCTGCTGGTCGCTAAAACCGGCGTGACGCAGCGCGGCGACGTCCGCTTCCGGCAGCGTACCGGTGGTGGTCACCAAGGTTTGGGCGAATTTCGCCAGCGCGTCCAGGCGCGCATCTTCCGTATACTCGCCGCGGCGCAGGGCGTGGATTTGCTCGCCGCTGAAGCCCGCTTTTTTGGCCATCAGGGTATGGGCGGCCAGGCAGTAATCACAGCCGGTCGCTTCGCTGACCGATAAATTAATCGCTTCCAGCTCCTGCGCGCTAAGGCTGCTTTTATGCAGCATCGCGTTGTGCGCCAGCGCCTGCTGGAGCGCCGCCGGCGAGTGGCCGCCGATGGTCAGATAGGCATTCGGCACTTTACCCATCGCTTTTTTAATTCCGGCGAAAATATCGGCGGCTTTACCGGTGGCATCTTGTTCACGGATATCGGCTAAACGGCTCATGGTGTACTCCTGTTATTTGAGGGTATGTTGTGGCAATGGAGACATCTTAGTGGTCGGCGACGTGCTAGACTGGCGCTCTTCGTCTCATTTTTTTGTCTTATCGTCTCAGGAGTCGCATGGATAGTTTGAGCCATCTGTTGACGCTGCTGGCCCCGCGTTGCGAAGTGAATCTGCATTGCCGTTTCGGCGGCCGCTGGCAGGCCGGACACGATCAAATGCGAGCGGGCGTGGTGCCGTGGCACTTTGTGTTGCGCGGCGAAGGGCGCCTAACCGTCGGTCATCAAACCCGTCACATGCGCGCCGGCGACGTGATCTTGCTGCCGCACGGTTCGCCGCATCTGATGGAGAGCCTGGTGGAGTGGGGCCAGGTACTGCCCGTCGCCCATCGCTTTAACGGCACGCTAACGGAAGTGCGTACCGCCGTGGAAAGCGACGCGCTGGAGATGCTGTGCGGCGAGTTTTACTTCGGCCCGCACGTCAACTGGCTGTTCGCCGAAGAGTCGGCGCTGATCCATTTACATACCGATGAGCGCGAAGATTGCCCGGAACTGGATATTTTGCTTAACGTGCTGGTGCGCGAAAGCCTGGCGGAACATCCCGGCGGCAGCGCTATCGTACGCAGTCTTGGCGATACGCTGCTGGTACTGCTGTTACGTACCCTGCTCGGCGCGCAGGAGCCGCCGGGCGGCCTGTTGCGCCTGATGAGCGATACGCGGCTAATGCCGGCCGTTCTCGCGGTGCTGGCCGCGCCGGAACAGCCGTGGACTATCGAGAGCATGGCGGCGCGGGCGTTTTTATCGCGCGCCACCTTCGCCCGCCATTTTGCCCGCGTCTATCATCTGACGCCGCAGGCGTGGCTGTCGCAGCTGCGGATGGCGATGGCCGCTCGCCTGCTACATCTCGATCGCCAGGCGCGGCTGGAAGTGATTGCCGAACGCTGCGGTTTTCAATCACAGGCTTCATTTGCGAAAACCTTTAAAAAACACTACGGCATGACGCCGGGCAAGTGGCGTCGGCAGTAAAACACGCGCCGCGTCGCCGCCGTGCTATGATTCCTGCTTTGCGCTATTTCACGCGAGGGAAAAATGGGTTCCAGCAAAAGAGGGATGTTGAACGTATTGATCGCCGCCGTCCTGTGGGGCAGTTCCGGGGTCTGCGCGCAGTACATTATGCAGCAAAGTCAGATGTCATCGCCTTATCTGACCATGATCCGCCTGCTGTTCGCCGGGCTGATTTTGCTGATGCTCGCCTTCGTTCACGGCGACAAAATTTTCCGCGTCATGCAAAACCGCAAAGATGCCCTTAGCCTGCTGTTTTTCTCGCTGGTCGGCGCGTTAACCGTGCAGTACACCTTCCTGATGACCATCGAGAAGTCGAACGCCGCCACCGCCACGGTGCTACAGTTTTTATCGCCGACGATTATCGTCGCCTGGTTCGCGCTGGCGCGTAAGGCCCGGCCCAGTCCCTTTGTGCTGCTGGCGATTGGCACCTCGCTTGCCGGCACCTTCCTGCTGGTCACCCACGGCAACCCGACCTCGCTCTCCATCTCGCCGGCGGCGCTGTTCTGGGGGATCGCCTCAGCCTTCGCGGCGGCGTTTTATACCACCTATCCCTCAACGCTTATCGCCCGCTACGGCACGCTGCCGATCGTCGGCTGGAGCATGCTGATTGGCGGGGCGATGCTGTTGCCGTTTTATGGCAGCCAAAGCGCGAACTTTGTGGTGAACGGCCGTCTGCTGCTGGCGTTTTTCTATCTCGTGGTGATCGGTACCTCGCTGACCTTCAGCCTGTATCTCAACGGCGCCCAGCAGATTGGCGGCGCGAAAGCCGGGATCCTCAGCTGCGCCGAGCCGCTGAGCAGCGCCCTGCTCTCTCTATTGCTGTTGGGCATTACCTTTACTCTTCCGGACTGGCTGGGGACGCTGTTGATTCTCTCTTCGGTCATTCTTATCGCAGTGGATTCCCGGCGGCGGGTACGCGCGGCGTAATAGCAATCGTCTGATTTTAAACAACAAAAAGTGTCTAACATTTGCGCAATTCACCTGCTGCGCATATAGTTGACTGAAGCGAAAAGTGAAGGAGAAACGCCATGAAAGCGTGTTGGATGTTGTGTCTGGTTACTGCCCTTAGCGCCAGCGCGGCGTGGGCCGAATCGCCGCTGCAAAGCCTGCAGTTTGAGCAGCAAAAACAGCAGGTGTTGAAAGCGGTGAAGGAAAAATGCGCCCCGGCGAGCACCCTCAGCGATACCGATTTCGCCAATAAAATCCTCGCCTCGAAAGACAACCAGAGTTACGTTCGCGAAGCGACGCTGGCGAAAGAGCGCAATAATCAAAAAGGCTATCTGGCCGCCATTGATAAAATTCGCTGCCCGGGGAAGTAACGGGCTGAATTATCAGGAAAACCGTTGCCACTCCAAATTATCCTGACCTGAGTTCGGTACTTCGCCGGACTCAGGCTTTACGTCCCATGAGGGCGTTACCCTCACCGTATCTCCTAAATAATATGTTTTATCGCGATGAGCTATCAGAGGCCGCCAGGTAGCGATCGTGTCAGTATAAGTGTAAGCTCCACATATCTGCTCACTGGAGATCTCATCATGACTGTAAAACGTAAAACGCAAAACGTGACCGTCACTCTCGAACGGGATTTACTCAATCGTGCGCGCGAAGCCGGTGTAAATATGAGCGCTACATTAGCCGCAGCGCTTGATGCTGAGCTGAAAAAACATGCTGCCCTGCGTTGGCGAGAAGCTAATGCTGAAGCAATAGCTGCAATGAATGCTTTAGGGGAAGAGACCGGATGCTTTTCTGATGAATATCGGAGTTTTTGACAGTGCAATATTATGTCTACAGAAGTACCAGTAAAAACCCGGCCTTCCCACTTTTAATTGATGTTACCAGTGACATTATTGGCGACATTAATCGCCGCTTAGCGATCCCGTTAATGCCCGTTGAGCGACTCGGTGTTAATCCCGCTCCGGAGCGTTTAAACCCGATACTGGCTTTGGTTGACGGGAAAAAATACGTTTTGATGACACACGAAGCGGCAACCATTCCTGTTAAAGCCTTAGGAGTCGAGTTTTGCGATGCGAGCGGATACCGCAACGCTATTAAAGGAGCGCTCGATTTCATGCTTGATGGCATTTAGACACGCATATTTAGAATATCTCCGCACCTCTAGGGAATAATTAAGTCGCCGCGCAGCAGGCTGCCGCCGGGCTGCGGGCTTTTCTCGATCAGCCAGTTGACGATCCGCGAAGCCATCGCATCCATCGAATACTCAATCGCCGGGATGGTTGGAATACCCGGCATCTGCAGCGAACCCGCGAGACTGAAGACCATCACCTTTTCCGGCACCGCGCGGTTAAACGCCTGCAGCTGCGGCACTACCCGCTGCGCCTGCAGTTCATCGCTCACCAACAGCGCATTAAAGTTCAGGGTAGTGGCGTTATTCATCAACTCCTGCACCGCCACCGACGACGAGGCGCAGTCCAGGAAGACCAGGTTGCGATTAAACGGCAGGAAGTTCTTCTCCAGCGCATGCTTATAGCCCAGCAGCACCTGGTCGGCAAAGCCGCTCCCCTGCGGATGGATCAGCGCAATCTGCCGCCGCCCCTGATTAATCAGATAATGACACGCGGTTTCCGCGGCGAAGGCGTGATCAAACTGAATACTGTTCTCGCCATCGCTTTCCAGACAATCAATCAGCACCACATCGGGGCGCTCGATCTGCAGCGGAAAGCGCGCGCCGATGATCAGCACGTCATCGCACAGGCCACAGGTGAGTTCATCCAGCGCGCTTAATACGTCGCCGCGGTTATTGGCGAAGCGCAGCAGTAGATGCTTCTGATGCTGGCTGAGCTGTTTTTCCAGGGCGTAGAGATAGCTGGTGGTCTGATTGATGTTGTCCTGCGCGCAAATCACGCCGATACAGCCCGTCGACTGGCTCAGTAAGGATTGGGCAATCATATTGGGCCGGTAGTTCAGCGTTTCCGCCGCCTGAAGCACCGCCTGGCGGCTGGCCTCTTTTACCCCGCGCGAACCGCTCAGCACGCGCGAAACCGTGGCTTTCGATACCCCGGCTAACCGTGATACATCATTGATTGTCGACATCTTTTTTCCCCTGGCAGGTGCGGCTTAGCCCCTGTAACGCTGTGTCCTGAATCGCTTCAATTATAACCAGCGGCAGTATAGCCGTTTCCTTTTTTATTTGGAAACCGATTTTCCATTTCGGCAAAAAACCACGCCAAATCGACATTATTTTGTGAGCGAAATCTAATTAGTAAGGCCGCTAACGGTGAGTTATTGACCGCGCTCACAGTTCTGTTTTTTATAAATGGAAACCGGTTTCCGTCTGATATCAAACCATCCTCGCAATAACTTTTTACATATGAGGAAAGCCGTCGATGTACAAGATTATGCTGTGTTGCTCCGCCGGGATGTCCACCAGCCTGCTGGTGAGGAAAATGGTGGATGCCGCAAAGGAACGCGACCTGCCGGTGCAGATTGACGCCTATGGCGTTGCCGAATTTGATATGCAGTTTCCGCAATACCAGGTGGTGCTGCTTGGCCCCCAGGTCAAATACATGCTGAAAATGCTTAGCGAGAAAGCCGCTCCCCTGAATATTCCCGTCCAGCCTATCGATACGATGGATTACGGAATGCAGCGGGGAGATAACGTTCTGAATTATGCCCTGTCGCTGATCGCCGCGGCGCACTAAGAGGTGTTCAAATGAGTTCTCTGTATCAGTCGATGATTGCCGTGATCGAGCAGTCTATTACTCCGCTGGCAGGACGCCTTGGGCAACAGAAATATGTAATCGCCATCCGCGATGGCTTTACCGCCGCATTGCCGTTCATGATCATCGGCTCTTTCATGCTGGTATTTATCTTTCCGCCTTTCTCGCCGGAGACCACTAACGGCTTTGCCCGCGGCTGGCTGGACTTTTCCCAGCAGTACCGTGAACAGCTGATGCTGCCGTTTAACCTCAGCATGGGCGTGATGACCTTTTTTATCTCAGTCGGCATCGGCGCCAGCCTCGGACGCCAGTTCCAGCTCGATCCGGTCATGTCTGGCCTGCTGGCGTTTATGGCCTTCCTGCTGGTCGCCGCGCCCTATGCCGATGGCAAAATTTCTACTCAGTATTTATCCGGCCAGGGCATTTTCACCGCGCTGATCACCGCCATCTACTCCACCCGCGTTTACGCCTGGCTTAAGCAAAACAATGTGACCATCCGCCTGCCGAAAGAGGTGCCGACCGGCGTCGCCCGTTCGTTTGAGATCCTCATTCCGGTACTGGTGGTCATCGGTACTCTGCATCCGCTCAACCTGTTCATTGAGGCGCAAACCGGCATGATCCTGCCGCAGGCGATTATGCATCTGCTGGAACCGCTGGTCTCCGCCTCCGATTCGCTGCCGGCAATTCTGCTGTCGGTGCTGATGTGCCAGATTTTCTGGTTCGCCGGTATTCACGGCTCGCTTATCGTCACCGGGATTATGAACCCGTTCTGGATGGCCAACCTGTCGGCAAACCAGGCGGCGCTGGCGGCCGGCGCGGCGCTGCCGCACGTCTACCTGCAGGGCTTCTGGGATCACTATTTGCTGATTGGCGGCGTCGGTTCGACCCTGCCGCTGGCCTTCCTGCTGCTGCGTAGCCGGGTCACGCATCTGCGGACTATCGGCAAAATGGGCATCGTGCCGAGCTTCTTTAATATCAACGAACCGATTCTGTTCGGCGCGCCGATCATCATGAACCCAATGATGTTTATTCCCTTCGTCTGCGTGCCGATGGTCAACGCGGTGCTGGCTTACGGCGCAACCCGCCTTGGCTGGCTGAGTCAGGTAGTGTCGCTGACGCCGTGGACGACGCCCGCGCCGATTGGCGCCTCGTGGGCGGCTAACTGGACCTTAAGCCCGGTGGTGATGTGCGTTATCTGCATGGTGATGTCGGCGGTGATTTATCTGCCATTCCTGCGCGCCTATGAGCGTTCATTAATAAAGAATGAAGTCGAAAAGGCGAAAAGCGTGGCACCAGTCGCCGGAGCCGTTAGCCAGTAATTATTGTCTTACCTGAAATATGAATTTATGCGGAAAAGGGATTTTCGCCAACTGACCTGATTATAAACTCAATAACCTCAGGAAATATTATGATCTATTTTCTAATAAATTAAGCCATCTGTATTAGTCGTTAATTTTCGCCACTGAGAATAAGATATTTATTCTCCGGCGTAGCTGTACCCTGAAAAAAATCAGCTTATTTTGGTTATTTTTATTTTAACCAGAATGGGGCGGTTATTGTCTGCATATATTAATTATTAAAGTGAGATAACCATGAATACAGTTAAAAAGCTGCCATTGGCCATGGCGGTTATCGCCGCGCTGTGCCCAATTTCCGTACTGGCGCAGGAGTTTACCCAGGAGCAGATCGACGCCATCGTCGCGAAAGCGGTTGATAAAGCGCTGGCCGACCGCCAGGCGAAAATCGACGCCGCGGCCAATAAAAAGGTCGATGTTATTACCAACCCGCAAACCACCGCCGCTTCGCCGGATCTGGCGATCCCCTTCGGCCTGAAATTTAGCGGTTACGCCCGCTATGGCGCCCACTTCCAGACCGGCGACCAGAAATATGTCGGCGTCGACGGCTCCTATAACGGCGCCTCGGCGATCGGCCGTCTCGGCAACGAAAGCAACGGTGGCGAATTCCAGATCAGCAAAGCGTTCAAAAGCGCGCAGGGGGCCATCTGGGATCTCAACGTCATGTTTGACCACTGGAGCGACGAGGTTAACCTGAAAAAAGCCTACGTTGGCGTCACCAACGTCCTTGAATCCAACCCCAACGCCTATATCTGGGCCGGCCGCGACTTCCACCAGCGCCCGCAACAGGGGATCAACGACTACTTCTGGATGAACCACGACGGCCAGGGCGCCGGGGTGAAGAATTTCGATATCGGCGGCGTGCAGTTCGACGTGGCGACGGTGTCGCAGGTGAAATCCTGTAGCCCGGAAGTGATGGCCGACGAGACCAACCCGTCGCGCATCACCTGTACCGGCAGCTCCGATACCGGCGACAACGGCCACTACGCGTTGACCACCAAAACCCACAACATCAAGGCCGGGCCGATTGACGTCGAGTTGTACGCCAACTACGGCTTTGACTCAAAAGCGGTGGACAGCGACGCGCGCCTCGATGCCTGGCAGGGCGGGCTGGTGCTGAGCCATACCAACGACAGCGGGGTGAACAAAGTTATTCTGCGCTACTCCGATAACTCGGATAACAGCGTCTACAACAAAACCGACGACCTGACCACGGTTTACGCCAGCTTCGAGGGCAGCCATAAGTTCACTCAGCAGGCGCAGATCGAGTATCTGCTGGCCTTCCACGACTACGACAACGGCAAGGATAATACCGACAACCGTAAAAACTACGGCGCGATCGTCCGGCCGATGTACTTCTGGAACGATGTGCACTCGACCTGGCTGGAAGCGGGCTACCAGCGCGTTGACTACGACCAGGGCGGGGATAACCACGGCTGGAAGCTGACGCTGTCGCAGAACATCGCCATCGGCATGGGGCCGGAGTTCCGCCCGATGCTGCGCTTCTATGTTACCGGCGGCCAGGTGAATAACGAGCACACCGCGAAAGTAGACGGCACCAGCGACGAGCGGCTGGATTCGCTGAACATCGGCGGTATGTTTGAGGCCTGGTTCTGAGGCAATCCGATTCCCGGCTGGCGCTACGCTGAGCCGGGCTACAACTCCGGATACAACCTATCTCTGGCTTAATCGGCGGGCGATGCGCTCAAGCTTCATCATCAACAGCAGCGTGACGCCCACCAGCACAATGGTCAGCGCCGAGCCATCAGCGATATTGCCGCGATCGGTGAGGCTGAAAATGGTCACCGGCAGCGTCGTCCAACCCGGCGGATAAATCATCACCGTCGCCCCTAACTCTCCCATCGACAGCGATAAACTCAGCGCCAGCGCTGAAATCATCCACGGCGTCATCAGCGGTAGCGTAACATGGCGCAGGCGATACCACGGCGAGGCGCCAAGACTGGAGGCGACGTTTTCAATATCGGCGGAAATCCGCGCCAGCCCGGTCGTTACGTTGCTGAAGGTAAAGGCGGAGATCAGCACAAAGTGCGCCGCCAGGACGATAAAGAAGGTGCCGTTCATCTGCAGCGGTCCCTGGCTGAACGCCACCAGAATGCCCAGTCCGACGGAAACCGAGGGGATAGCGCTGGGCAGATAAAACGCCAGGCCAAGATATTTCTGTAGCGTCGCGCCATACTGGCGCAGCGCCAGCGCCGCCCACATCCCGCACAGCAGCGCCAACAGGCTGGCGCAGAAACCCACCATCAGGCTCGAAAACAGCGAATCCCACGCCGCGCCGCGAAAGGCGTTAACAAAGTGGGCAAAGGTAAAGCCAGTGGGCAGCAGGCCATTCCATTGTTTACTCAGGCTGGAGAGTAAAATCACCGCCAGCGGCAGCAGGAAAACGCCGGCAAATAACGTGACCGCCAGCGCACCCGCCGCCGCGGGGCCTTTACGCGACCAAATCAACATCGTTAACTCCTTACGCCAGTGCGCGCCGCAGCCAGCCGATAGAGCATAAACAGCCCCAGCGACAGCAGAATATTAATCAGCGCAATCATGCAGGCCACGCTGTAATCCGACTCCAAAATCGCCTTGCTGTAGACCATCATCGGCAGGGTATTAACCCCTTTGGCGCCAATAAACAGCACGATACCGAACTCGTTAGTGGTCAGCAGCAGGCACAAGCTGCCGCCCGCCATCAGCGCCGGTAGCGCCGCCGGGAAGATAACCTGGGTAATTACCCGTAGCGGATGGGCGCCGAGAATACTCGCCGCTTCCAGCTGGCTCTTATCTATCTGCCGCAGTCCGGCCATCAACGGGCGCATCACCAGCGGCGTAAAGACGGTAATCTCCGCCAGGATCACGCCGTTAATCGAATAGAGAAAGTCTACCGGCGGCAGTTCAAAAGCAAACAGCGCCATCAGGGTGCCGTTGAGCAGCCCCGCCGAGCCGTAAATAAAGGTGAACGCGAGAGTAATCAGGAAGGTCGGCAGCGCGATAAACGTATCAATGACCCGGCTCACCAGTTGGCTGCCGGGGAACGGAATAAACACCAGAATCAGCGCCAGCACGCTGCCGAGCACCAGGCAGCCGAGCGTCGCGAAAACGGCGATCTGCAAGGTATTAAACAATGCGCTGATAAAGCGCTTAGAGTCGATCACCTGCCAGAAAGTCTCGAGGCTTAGATTGCCGCTGGCGTCGCGTAACGCCTGTTCGGCGATCAGCAGTAGCGGATAGAAAAATAGCGTCGCCAGCACCAGCAGCGGCAACGCCAGCCACAGGTAAGGGCGTAGGTTTCGCGCCGGACGCGCAAGCGTGAGGGTTTGCGCCATTATTGCACCTCGATCAGAACCGCATCGCCAGGTTCAAAGTAGAGCGCCAGCTTGTCCCCCGAGCGCGGCAGTGGGTTTACGTGGGTCATGACGATCCGCACCGCTTCGCCGGCAACATCGCACAGCAGATGCGTCAGATCGCCCTGCCAGTGTACCGAAGTTAGTGTGGCGTTGAGGCGATTACTGGTTGCCGAGCGCGGCGCCAGGCTCATGTGCTGCGGGCGAATGCATAACAGCTTGTTGTTGCCGTGCAGGCCGCCCCGGCTGAAG
The DNA here is from genome assembly GCF_040065095.1 of Klebsiella sp. CN_Kp091. Taxonomy (NCBI): domain Bacteria; kingdom Pseudomonadati; phylum Pseudomonadota; class Gammaproteobacteria; order Enterobacterales; family Enterobacteriaceae; genus Klebsiella; species Klebsiella sp. CN_Kp091. The sequence continues at coordinate 163,874 of NZ_JBEAIO010000003.1, forward strand.
GCGTTAATCAGGCCGCCGCCACAGCTCACGCTAACCAGCCCCGGCTCGGTGCTGTCTTTCAGCGCCGTCGCCTGCAGGATATTGGCGCGGCCGAGGAATTCGGCGCTAAAGCGGTTCGGTGGATAGTGGTACAGCTCGTGCGTTTCGCCGTGGGCGATCAGCGAACCGTCTTTCATGATGCCGATTTTGTCCGCCAGGGTCAGCGCTTCGGTCTGATCGTGGGTGACGTAGAGAATGGTCAGTTCCGGCAGTTCGCGATGCAGACGGGCAATCTCTTCCACCATGTTATGACGAATTTGCGCATCCAGCGCCGACAGCGGTTCATCAAGCAACAGTACCCGAGGACGCACGGCAATCGCGCGGGCTATCGCGACGCGCTGCTGCTGGCCGCCGGAAAGCTGATGCGGGTAGCGGGTGGCGTAATCCGCCATACCGACGATTTTTAAGGCTTCGGTCACCCGCTCGGCGATAAGCCCCCTGGGCTGCTTCTGCGCCCGCAGGCCGAAAGCAACGTTATCTTCCACCTTCATATGCGGGAACAGCGCGTAGTTCTGCACCACCATCGCCAGCCCGCGTTTGTACGGCGGCAACTGTGTGACGTCAGTATCGCCAATCAGGATCCGACCGCCAGCCGGTTGCACAAAACCGGCAATCGCCCGCAGCACCGTGGTTTTCCCTGAACCGGAAGGGCCTATCAGCGCCAGCACCTCACCGGGTTCAATGGTCAATGACAGCGGTTTTAAGACCACGTTGCCGTGGTATGAAACGCGCAGCGAGTCCAGGGTGATCCCGGAAGTCCCCGCCAGCGACGGGGAAGAAGTGACGGTGGTTTTCATCAACATCAGGCTTACTCGCTATCGGTCACTTTATGCCAACGGACAATGTCAGCCGACAGCGATACCGCGACATCATCCCAGTTCGGCTCCCAGCTCTTCACGCCGTCGAGCGCCGCTTTCGCCGCCTTAAAGTTAGCGTCATCCGGCGCCACGTCGCTGCGTACCGGTAAGCCCCAGGAGAGCGCGCTAACGCTGGATTGCGCTGGTTTATCCAGCAGGAAATTAATCAGCTTCTTGCCGTTTTCGCTGTTCGGTCCGTTCTGCACAAGCCCGATGGTATAGGGCAGCGCCAGCGCGCTGCGCTCGCCTTTGTCATCCGCCGGCCAGAAAATTTTAACGTTCGGGTTACGCGCCATCTGCGACAGGTTCATCTGCAAATCGCCGTTGGCGACGTACAGCTCGCCTTTGTTGACCAGCGCCGTCAGCTTGCCGGTCGAGGCCGATGGGCCGACATTATTGGCCTGTAGCTTACCCAGATATGCAAAACCGGCGTCTTTACCGCCGAGGCTATGGAACGCCTGCAGCATCACCGCGGTACCGTCGCCCGCCTGACCCGGCGTGGAGTACTGCAACTTGTTCTTAAAGCGACTATCCAGCAAATCCTGCCAGCTGGCCGGTGCGGCTTTCAGCAACTGGCTGTTATAGATGAAGGTCAGATAGTTATTCACCAGCGGCGCGTAGCGGTCGTTAGCGCCGGGGATCTGCGCGCTACCCTGCGGGGTAAAGGTTGCCAGCAATTGCTCTTTCGCGGCGCGCTGGATAAACGGCGGCACCGTGACCAGCACGTCAGCCTGCGGATTGGTACGCTCCTTCGCCAGACGTTCGACGATCGCGCCGGAGCCGCCTTCCACATACTGCACTTTGATGCCCGTCGCTTTGGTGAAGGCGTCGAACTGGCTCTGATACCAGCTGTTATCGCCGTCATGCAGGCCGTCGGCGGAGTAAACCGTGACGACGCCGTCCGCCCAAACCGGAGAGCTGGTCAGCGCGAACAGGGACAGCAGAGCAAGTCGGGAGAGTTTCATCGTATAAGCCTCATCGGATAGTCAGTTATTCTGGTGTAGACCAGATTTGGCTTCACGCTACCGGGGGTTTATGACAAAACGATGAAAGAAGTGTGTCGAAAGAGTTAAAACGAGCGGGATGCATAGTCCCGGTAAGCGTTAGCGCCACCGGGGAGATCAAAAAATTTAACCAATAAAATCAATGGGTATCGACTTCGATCCGCAGGCTGTCATGCCGCCAGTATTCAATATCGTAATCGAGAATACGCCCATGCTGATCGTAATTCAGCCGGCGCAGCAGCAGCGCCGGGCGCCCTTCCATCACCCCCAACGCTTCTGCGGCCTGCGGCGGCATTGAGGTGGGATAAAACGACAAATGCATACTGGTATAGATCAGGTCGTACTGAGTTTGATAAATCTCGGTCAGACTGCCGTTGAGATCGTGGCGCAGCAGCTCAGGCACCCGCGCGGGCAGACAGTGGTTTTCGCAGTAGCACACCGGCCGGCCGTCGGCATAGCGCAGCCGGGTCAGCAAATAGACCTGATCGAAGGGCTGCAGCGCCAACGGCGCCATCACATCCAGCGGCACGGCAGCCAGGCGGCCATCAAGCAGCACCGTTTTCGGTTCGCGCCCCTGCTCGAGACACAGCTTGTGGAAGTTGGTATTTTGCGTCGGATCCAGCCATAGACGCTCCGGCGTCACAAACCAGCCGCGGCGGTCGGCGCGGTAAATCACGCCGCTGGCCTCCAGCTGCGCCAGGCTCTCACGCACCGTAATCCGGGTCGTGTTGAACAGCGCGCACAGCTCGCGCTCGGAAGGCAGCTTGTCGCCGCTTTTGAGGGCGCCGTTTTGAATACGCGCCTGCAGCTGCGCTTTAATCATCAGGTATTGCGGCATCTCGCCAGAGGGTGATTTCATGTTTACTCACTGCCACTTTTCGTGCGCTCATTATACATAGCCAGATGAATTTTTTGTTGCAGCGCCACATTTCCTTTGACCCTTCCCCGGCTTTGTCTCCATGATAAATATAAATCTGGTATAGACCAAATGGTGAGACAAATGACTTCACGGAACTACCTGCTGCTGACCCCCGGCCCACTAACCACCTCCCGTACGGTAAAAGAGGCGATGTTGTTCGATAGCTGCACCTGGGATGATGATTACAATCTCGGCGTGGTACAGACCATTCGCCAGCAGCTGGTGCAACTGGCTACCCCAGCCGACGGTTATACAGCGGTACTGCTGCAGGGCAGCGGCAGCTACGCGGTCGAAGCGGTACTCGGCAGCGTCATCGGCGGACAGGGCAAAGTGCTGATCGTCAGCAATGGCGCCTATGGCGCGCGTATGATTGAGATGGCGCAGCTGATGGGCATCGCCTGCCACCCTTACGACTGCGGCGAAGTCGCACGCCCTGATGCGGCGGCGATCGAACAGATTCTGCAGAACGACCCGGCGATCACCCATATCGCGATGGTACATAGCGAAACCACCACCGGCATGCTGAATCCGATCGAAGAGGTGGCCGAACTGGCGAAACGGTACGATAAACGCTATATCGTCGATGCGATGAGCAGCTTTGGCGGCATTCCGTTGGATATCGCCGCGCTAAATATTGATTACCTGATAAGCTCCGCCAACAAATGTATTCAGGGCGTGCCGGGCTTTGCCTTCGTGATTGCCCGCGAAGCGGAGCTGGCCGCCTGCAAAGGCCGTTCACGCTCGCTGTCACTGGATCTGTATGCCCAGTGGCGCTGCATGGAAGATAACCACGGCAAGTGGCGCTTCACCTCGCCGACCCATACCGTGCTGGCCTTTGCCCAGGCGCTTAAAGAGCTGGCGCAGGAGGGCGGCGTTAGCGCGCGCCATCAGCGCTACCGCAACAATCAACGCCGTCTGGTGGCAGGGATGCGCGCGCTCGGCTTCCGGCCGCTGCTCGACGATAGCCTGCATTCGCCGATTATCACCGCCTTTTATTCACCGGATGCGCCGCAGTATCGCTTTCACACCTTCTACCAGAAGCTGAAAGATCAGGGCTTCGTTATCTATCCGGGCAAAGTATCGCAAAGCGACTGCTTCCGCATCGGCAACATTGGCGAAGTCTACGACGCCGATATCACCGCCCTGCTGGCGGCTATCGACAACGCCATGTACTGGAAACAATAAGGAACCGCCATGAACCGTATTAGCGCACTGATCCTTGACTGGGCAGGCACCACCGTAGACTTCGGCTCTTTCGCCCCGACGCAAATTTTCGTCGAGGCCTTCCGCCAGGCTTTCGATATTGAGATCACCCTTGAAGAGGCCCGCGTGCCGATGGGGCTTGGCAAGTGGCAGCACATTGAAGCGCTGGGCAAACTCCCTGCTGTCGATAGCCGCTGGCAGGCCAAATTCGGCCGCGCGATGACTGCCGCCGATATCGATGCGATCTACGCCGCGTTTATGCCGCTGCAAATCGCTAAGGTTGTCGATTTTTCCGCACCGATTGCCGGCGTTGTCGACACTATCGCCGCGCTGCGCGCCGAGGGCCTGAAGATCGGCTCCTGCTCAGGTTATCCGCGGCCGGTGATGGAAAAGCTGGTACCGGCCGCCGCCGCCCATGGCTACGCCCCGGACCACTGGGTCGCTACCGATGACCTTGCCGTCGGCGGTCGACCGGGCCCGTGGATGGCGCTGCAGAACGTGATTACCCTGGGCATAGACGATGTGGCCCACTGCGTGAAGGTCGATGACGCCGCACCGGGCATCAGCGAAGGGTTACATGCCGGGATGTGGAGCGTCGGCCTCGCGGTGTCCGGTAACGAATTCGGCGCTACCTGGGAGGAGTACCAGGCGATGTCGAAAGAGGAAATCGCCACCCGTCGCGAGCGGGCGGCAGGCAAACTGTATGCCGCCGGGGCTCACTATGTGGTTGATACCCTGGCGGATCTGCCGGAAGTGATTGCCGACATCAACGCCCGGCTGACAAAAGGCGAGCGGCCGTAAGCGGGTTAATTCACCTTCACTTTGGTCGTCACCAGCAGGCCGGTAAACAGCATTAATATTCCTGACAACACCAGCGGCGACAGCAGCCCTAAGTGGTCGAGCGCAACGCCGCCGACCGCGGCGCCGCAGGTGTTGGCAAGCTGGATCACCGCCACCTGAATCGACCCGGCTTTTTCCGCCTGATCGGAGAGAGAACGGGTGATCCACGTTGACCACCCCACCGGGATTAGCGCAAACGCGAAGCCCCAGATAATCGCCACCGTCGAGGCGACGATTTTGCTTTCTCCCCACAGTACCAGCGCCACTGCGCAGGCGGTCAGCACCAGCGGCGAAATCGCCAGCGCCGCTTTAACCGAGCGCTTCAGCACCACCGAGGAGAGCGAGGTGCCGATAAAGCTGGCGATACCAAAGCTCAGCAGCACCAGCGTCAGGCCGTCGACGTCAAAACCGGCGAGGGTCATGTAAACCGGGCGAATATAGGTAAAGAAGGCGAACTGTCCGGCAAAGGCCATGAAAATGGCGCACATCCCGGCCATCACCCCCGGACGCTTCAGCAGACCAAACATATTTTGCTGCTGAGCCGCCGATTCACCCGGCAGCGACGGCAGCGCTTTCAGCACCCAGAGCGTACACAGCACGCCCATCACCGCCGCGCCGTTAAAGACGTTGCGCCAGCCGATAAGCCCGCCAAGGAAACTGCCCAATGGGGCGGCGATCACCAGCGCGATTGATACCGCGCCGAAGATAATCGATAGCGCTTTCGGTACCACGCGCATCGGCACCAGACGCATGGTCAGCGATGCCGACATCGCCCAGAAACCGCCGAGCGCCAGACCCAAACAGGCGCGTCCCAGCAGCAGCAGGGTGAAACTATCGGCAAACGATACCAGCAGGCAAGAAAGGGTCAGCAGCAGCGAAAACAGGATAACCACGTAGCGGCGATCGGTTTTGCCGATAACCGTGGTGATAAACAGGCTGGAAAACATCGCGACGAATGCCGTCGTCGTCACCGATTGCCCGGCCATCCCTTCGGAGATGCCTAAATCCAGCGCCATCGGCGTCAGCAGACTAACCGGCAAAAACTCGACGGTAATCAGGCAGGCGACGCAGAAAGCAACCGCGAAGACCGCCGACCAGTTTGGCCGCGCGAGATCGCTTGCATGGGGTTTGGCTTCATTTGAATGACTCATGAGTTACCTGCGAAGAAAGTGGCGGAAAGCTGCGCAGTGTAACATTTTGTATGTGACGTACTTAACGTTTTCGCAACTCTTCTCGCTTTTCATAAGAGGATGCGTAGCTGCTCGCATGTTTAAAAAAACGATGCTTGCTATCGCTTTAACAAATCTCAGGAGAATTTAATATAGCACTATGTGCTATACTTTTAACGACAGGATGTCAGCAATGCGTATCTTTAAAACCAAATGGTTCGCCAGAGAGGCTAGCTCTCATGGCATTTCCGACGACGAGCTCTATCAGGCAATTCAATCTGCGCTTCAGGGCAAAGTGGTTGATTTAGGAGGAGGGGTTTATAAAAAGCGACTCAACAAGAATCGCGATCGCGCAATCATCCTTACCAAAAGCGCAGGGTATTGGTTTTATACCTTTCTATATGCCAAACAGGATATAGCCAATATCAACCATCGCGAATTAATGGGGTTTCGTGAGTTAGCAAAACACTATGCCAATCTCTCTGAAGAGAAAACGACGGCCTTAGTTAAAAGTAAAGAACTGGTGGAGATTTGCGATGACAGCAAAAAATAAATACAAAAGCCCGGCTTTCGAAGCGATCCATAGCGCTGCGTCGGGGCTATTCAGCGTTGGCGCAATCCCACAGGAAACAATGCGCCATTTTGATGAATCATGTCTCGGTAGCGTAGCCGCACTTCAACCCATTGAAATTAAAGCGCTACGTGAACAACTCAATGTTAGCCAACCCGTGTTCGCTCGTTATCTGAATACCAGCGTGTCTACCGTGCAAAAATGGGAGACTGGCGCTAAACGACCGAGCGGAATGTCATTAAAATTGCTTAGCGTCGTACAAAAACACGGCCTGAAAATCCTACTGTAGATATTCTGCCGGATGGCGCTTACGCTTATCCGGCCTACAAGGAACCCAAGGGAGATATAGGTTTGAGCCGTAGGCCGGATAACAATGAGATCAGTGCAACCAGTGCACGCCGTCTTCCGGGAGAAACAGGTCGTTGTAGCGCTGCTGTAGGTTATGTAAATCGCTTACATCCGGGTCCAGTTCGCGCAGAAAACCTTGCGCCAGGCGGATCTGTGCGTCGGTAATCGGCGCCGCTAATCGCGCTTTTTGCATCAGGCGATACCAGTAGTGCAGGTTTTTCTCGCTGGCGTCGACAATCGCGACCTGCCAGATAAGCAGCACCTGCGCGGCGTTCTGCAGATGTGCTTCATTGGGCCGCTCCAGGTAACGCAAATACTCATTACCGGCGGTTTTTCCCAGCTGATCGATCATCGATTCCAACGGAACAGGCGTAATGCCAAGGCGTTCGCTCAGGCGGCGAATCGCGCGGCGTGAATCAGAGGTAAGCACCCGAAATCCCACAACAAATACCACTACCAGGGTGGCCAGTCCTATCCAGATCATGCATCCTCTCATCCAATCGCGGCCTCACTATCATAATGGGAATTTGCCTGCTGTCGACTGTCGGACGAACCATAATGTGACTTATCGCGTTACTTTATACTTTTAACGAATTAATCAATCACACTGGCATAAAGAAACAATATATTAAAAACTAATATTCATACTAAGGTAATTAGCTTAATCTATGAATTGCTATTTTTGCACAGTAATAATTAAGCATGTTATGCTTTAATGGATTCGCTACCCTTATCAAGCAATGGAATGTATATTATGCAATTCGATTATTTAGCAAAGCATATCGATAACGATGGTCTTGCCAGAATTAATGCTGAGACGAGAAGTAATACAGATAAACTCACGCACGCGGGTAAACTTGTTTATGTAAATGATGATTATTGCGAAATAACCCGTAACTACTCATCATCTTATGGCGCTAACATTTTATTAGTTGCGTTATTCTCTCCCATTATTCTTGTGATGGTTATCGGAGTCATTGTTTTTTTATATGAAATAATTTTTGATTTTGAATGGTATATTAACGCATATTGGGGAAATGAGCAGGAATTAAATAGCACACTCCTTTTTCATTTTGCAATTTTACTTTCAATAGCCTTATCCTTTATTTTCTCGGCCATCGTAAATTACGCTTTTTTCGCACCTCGCCATTATCCAATTCGCTTTAACCGTAAAACAGGAAAAATCTATGTTTACGAGTATATTCTGTCTGGTTTAATTAAGAGGCAACCCTATACATTTTTCCTTCACAGCCCTTTTTATAAAAGACCAAAACCAGAATACAAGGAATTTGACTGGAGTGATATAAAAGGGAGCTATTCTCTAACTTATAACGCAATAATAAACTGTCACGTATATGAAAACCACAGCATCGTTGACTCCTTCATCCTCACCTCGGATGATACAGGAACTGAAACGATGTTGATGAATAACTATAAACTATGGCTGTGGATCAGTAGCTATATGGATTTCAAAGACGAGATGTTAGATATGACCGTCAATCCTAACGTGGGCATTTACGGGCGCAAAGTCGAATGGCCTGAGGAGATGCTTAAAAAATCTACCGCGTCATCGTTAGAAGAATATGAAAAAATCACCGGCTAATTTAATGCGTTTGCCGCCCAGAAAACCCTATAAAAAAGCCCGGCGCAATGGCCGGGCAAGGTTACCAAATACCTGGTGAATCAGGCAGTCTGCAAAACTCGATTCTTTTTCTCGCGGCGAATTTTACGCTCTTCGAAGATAGCCACGATGGCCATCAGGCAGATACAGCCGATGGCGGCGGCGTCCAGCGCCGCAAAGGTGCCGGCCCAGCCGGTCAGGCCGAAGACCGGCGTGCCGTCGGCGATCATCCCGAGACCCAGTTTGGCGAAGCTATCGCCGATCAGATAGGCGAAGGTGCCCTTGATTCCATCGGCAGCGCCGATCGCTTTTTTCGGCACAAAGCCGACGGCAGCGACGCCGATCAACAGCTGCGGACCAAACACCAGGAAGCCCAGCGCAAACAACGAGGCCAGATAGACGTACTGGTTGCTGGCATGTTGGTAAACCCCGAGGGTGGCGATAATCAGCGCCAGCGCGACGCAGGCCACCAGCGCGCGGCGGCCGTTGGCCAAGTCCGACAACCAGCCCCACAGTAGCGTGCCAACCAGCGCGCCGACTTCAAACAGGGTAAAGCCCTGAATCGCCACCTCTTTAGACAGCTTCAGCTCCTGGAAAGCATACACGGTGGACCACTGATCGATACCGATACGCACCACGTAGAGGAAGATGTTGGAGAAGCACAGCAGCCAGATCACTTTGTTTTTCAGCACGTACTCAACAAAGATCTGCCACTTGGTCATCGCATTTTCTTCGGTTTCTTTGTCCTCTTCGCTAATCGCTTCGCCAAACAGCTCTTCCGCCGTGCCAAGGCCGTAGGATTCCGGAGAGTCGCTACCGTAACGCAGGCCAATAAAGCCGACGATCAGCGCAATAATCGACGGGAAGATAAACATGCCGATCACGTGACCGTCGAACAGATAGTTGGCGCCAAACAGCGCCACGCCCGCCGCGCCCGCGCCGCCGAGGTTGTGGGAGATATTCCAGAAGCCGAGGAAGGTGCCGCGTTTGCGTCTGGGCGTCCACTTGGTGATGGTGGAATAGCTGCACGAGCCGCCGGTACTCTGGAAGAAGCCGCTCAGCGCATAGAAGGCGATCATCAGGAACAGGCTGGTTGAACCCGCCCCCATGCTGGCGCTAAAGCCCAGCATACAGATGGCGGAGAGGATCAGCATAAACGGCAGGAACTGCTTGGTGTTTTTACCGTCGGCATAATAAGAGACCAGTGTCTTGCCCACGCCGTAGGTGATGGAGAAGCCCAGGCCAATCATCCCCAGCTGCGTCATGCTCAACCCGTAGGTGGAGATCATGTCGTTCTGCGCGATGTTAAAGTTCTTGCGGATCAGGTACATGGTCAGGTAGCCGATGAAGACCACCAGATAGGACTGCATGAAAGGTTTGAACCACATTTTGCGCCGCACGTCGAGCGGCAGATCCAGGGTCGGCTTGCGCACCTGATTCAGAAAGGCCAGCATGGGTATCTCCTGAGCTGATTTTTTATGCCTGCGTAATAACCAGGCATTGTAAAAACCCGCGCGCTGTCTGGCCTGAGACGGCTTCCAGGTAAAACCGGGAAAATTTCTTAGTTTTGCCCCGTTCGCGGCGAAAGGGTGAGCTACATCACGCTTCGCTGACGGTACGCGGCGCCTGCGCGTTTAAAAACGGCAGCAGCAGCAGCGCGGAAATGCCGGCGGCAATCGCAATCACCACGAAGAATCCGGTCCAGTGCCAGATATCCATCACCTGCGCCAGCGGCCAGCCGGAAAGCGAGGCGCCAAGATAAGCGAACAGGCCGACAAACCCGGTGGCCGCCCCGGCGGCTTCTTTATGCGAACATTCCGCCGCCGCCATACCGATCAGCATCTGCGGGCCGAAAACGAAGAACCCGGTGGTGAAGAAGCAGGCCGCCTGCATGACGTAGCTGGCGAACGGCATCAGCCACAGCCCGCCAACCGACAGCAAAATTCCGGCGGCGAAAATCAGGTTCATCGGCCCGCGATTGCCGTTAAACAGCTTATCCGAGCCCCACCCCGCCACCAGCGCGCCGATAAAACCGCCCAGCTCAAACATGGTCACCGCCGAGTTAGCGGTCACCAGATCGACGCCAAGCGTCTCCGACATATACAGATTGCCCCAGTCGTTAATCGCCGCCCGCACCACGTACACCAGCACATAGCACAACGACAGCAGCCAGATATAGGGATTGGCCAGCACGTAGCGGGTCAGTATCTCTTTACGCGTCAGCCCTGCGCCTTCCTGCTGCTGGGCGATTTCCAGCGCATCGTGACGCCAGTCGCCTACGGCGGGTAACCCCACCGCCTGCGGGCGATCGCGCAGCCGCCAGCACAGATACAGTCCGGCGAGAATCGCCAGGCAACCGGCAATCGTCATCCCCGCGCGCCAGCCGTAATGCAGCGCCGCTGCCCCCACGACCATCGGGATCAGCGCGCCGCCGACGTTATGAGCCGTATTCCATAGCGCCCACCAGCCGCCGCGTTCGGTCCGCGAATACCAGGCCGTCAGCAGCCGGGCGCATACCGGCGAGCCCCAGCCCTGGAAGAAGGCATTCAGCGCCCACAGCAGCGCGAAAGCCCACAGCGAGGTGGAAAAACCGAACAGAATATTCACCACCCCGGTGGCAATCAGCCCCAGTCCCATAAAATAGCGGGCGTCGGAGCGGTCGCTGACGATACCGGAGAAAAATTTCGACAGCCCGTAAGTGATGTAGAACAGCGTGGCCAGCAGGCCAATATCGCTACGAGTCAGTACATTGCTGGCCAGAATTTCAGGCACCGCGGCATTAAAGCTTTTGCGGGTGAAATAAAACAGCGCGTAACCAAGCCAGATGGTAAGCAGGATATGGCGACGCCAGTAACGATAACGCTCGTCCAGCTCGCGTTTATCGCTAATCGGCGCGGCGTCCGGCGGCGCTTTTAAAAAGGCAAACATCGGCGCTCCTCTCAGACGTAACGCAGCGGTAAATTGACGCACACGCGGGTACCGTGTGTGCAGGAGATAGTTAACGTACCGCCCAGCGCGGTTACGCGCTCACGCATGCCGGTCAGGCCGAACCCCTGCAGATTCGACCCCGGCGGCAGGCCGCAGCCGTCATCTTCCAGCACCAGCATCAATCGCCCATCCTGCTGCCAGCCCTGGAGGGTGACGGCGCTGGCGCTGGCGTGCTTAACGATATTATTCAGTCCCTCCTGGCAAACGCGAAACAGCGTCACGCGCTGGTTTTCGCTCAGCCCCGCCTCGTTAATCCGCCATTCAAGGTGGCTGACGATGCCGCGGTCTTCCAGTTCCATTTCGCGCATCAACGAACGTACCGCCTGTTCAAGCGGCAGATCGTCAAGCTGGCGCGGCCGCAGACGACCAAGCAGTCTTCGCACAGAGTCGTAAACCCCCAGCGACAGCTGTTCTATCAACTGGCCGCTCTGCCGTACGCTGGCGTTGTTTGGCGCCAGACGCTGCACGATCCCCGCCTGGGTGCGAATTGCCGTGATAGTCTGGCCAATATCATCGTGGAGCTCGCGCGCCACGTCACGCCGCACGCTCTCTTCCGTTTCCAGCAGGCGTTCCGCCAGCCGCCGATTACGCGCCAGCTCGTTCTGTAGCGACAGGTTAAGCTCGCGCAATCGCTGGATCCCCGCGCCCAGCAGCAGTCCGGTCAGGCTCTGCGCCAGCAGTGAAAGCAATAAATCAACCGGGTGATCGTGCCAGGTCTGGCTGGCAATCAGCGCAATGGCGTTCATCAGGGTGGCGATCAGCGCCCCCTGCCAGCCGTAGTGCCAGGCGAGAGCGATAATCGGCAGCGCCAGACAAAAAGGGGTAAAGCGGGAGAGTTCGGCGGGCAACCCGAGCTGTAGCCACAGGCTGACGGTAAACAGCAGCAGGTACCAGATCAGATGCCGGCCACGCCAGTTAACCGGCTGCGACACCAGCGACGGCCCCAACGGCCGCCAGACGGTACTGGTCAGATAATGCCAGATAACCAGGCAGGTCGGCGCCAGCGTCAGGCCGCCGGTCAGCGTCAACAACAGCGCGGTCAGTCCCTCACTGCCTTCTTGCGCCAGCCACGGCAGCGATTGCAGCAGCGAGGCGGCGATCAGTGCCCCGCCCTGGCGCAACAATGTCAACCAGTCTCGCTGCTGGCGATAGCGTGAAATCAATGCCACCGGCAGCAGGGTCAGCAGACTTCCGGTCATCAATATTATCGGATGCGCCAGCGCCACTTCCTGCGCCAGCCAGAAGATAAGCAGCCACTCGGCTCCCAGCAGCACCGGCCAGTAGCCACGCGGGCATTGCAGCATCAGCCCTAAACGCAGGCCAAAGGGAAACAGCAACACCGCTAAATCCGCGCGTTCCACCAGATGCAGACTGATACTCCACAGGCAGAACCAGGCGGCTGAGAAGATAAAGGCGCAGCCGATCACCGACAGCAATCGTGAAACGACGGTGTTCATTGCCAGCTATCGAACATGCGGCGCGCCAGCTCGACGTCGTTGCTGACGCCCAGTTTTTCCAGCAGGTTGGCGCGATGAACGTGAACGGTTTTCGGCGACAGACCGAGCTCAGCGGCGATCTCTTTCACCGCCATACCCTGCGCCAGCTTTTCCGCCACCTGGCGCTCGCGTTTGGTGAGCGGATCCTGGCGCCCGGCGGCCAGCTTCATGGCGATATCCGGCGTGAGATAGCAACCGCCCGCTGCCACCGTGCGGACCGCGGCGATCAGTTCATCCGGACTGCAGCGTTTCGACAGGAAGCCGCGCGCGCCGGCGTTCAGCGCCTGCTCGATCAGCGCCGGGCTATCATGCACCGACAGCATGATGGTCGCCATCCCCTTAGGCAACTGGCTTAACAGCTCCAGCCCGGAAATATCCGGCATTGAGATATCGCAGATACAAACCTGTACACCGCGCCCCGGTAGCCCCGCCAGCGCCTCGCGTCCACAGCCGAATTCAGCGACAACCTGAAAATCAGCTTCCAGCCCCAGTAGCTGAGCAAAACCGGAGCGGACAATCAAATGATCGTCAATAAGGGCGATGGTAGTCATGGTGTTTCCTGGTGCCTGAAAGCGCCGGATGGCGGCGTAAACGCCTTATCCGGCCTACGGATTCACTCCCTGTAGGCCGGATAAGCGCAGCGCCATCCGGCAAAGGCGCTTACCTTAACCATAAGCACCTTACCGTTCAAGCCTTGAGCACTATTCGAAGAACACCGCAATTTTGTTAAACATGGTGGGATCGGACTGGTTACGCGCCACATTGGTGACATCTTCCAGCTTTTCAATCTGACTAATCATCTGCCCCAGTCGCTGGTCATCATTTACCAGCAGCCAGATGCGGCTATGCTCGCTGCCCTGGATCGGCAAGCAGAGAATGCCTTCAACGTTAAACGCGCGGCGGGCAAATAGCCCGCAGACGTGGGTCATGACGCCAGGGTGGTTGCGGACGGTGAGTTCCAGAATGACGTTATCGTGTTGCTTTTGCATGGCTTATTCCCCCACCATCTCAGTATTGGCCGCACCCGGCGGTACCATCGGATACACTTTCTGCTGCGCGTCGATACGCACGTGGATCAGCGCCGGGCCGGGACGGTCGATAATCGCCTGCAGCGCCGCTTGCGGATCGGCTTCGTTATTTAAATCACAGGTTTGCAGACCAAAACCGGCGGCGATCTGCATAAAGTTAATCATCCCCGGATAGGTTGCGGCGAAGACACCCTGCTGATAGAACAGGCTCTGCTGCTGGTGCACCAGCCCCAGCGCTTCGTTGTTCATCAGGATAATTTTTACATCCAGCTGATTTTCGGCGGCGGTGGCCATCTCCTGAATATTCATCATCAGGCTGCCGTCACCGGAGAAACAAATAACCTTACGTTGCGGATTGGCCAGCGCCGCGCCGATGGCCGCCGGCAGGCCGAAGCCCATGGTGCCGAGACCGCCGGAAGTCAGCCACTGGCGGGGACGGTTGAGTGGATAGGCCTGCGCCGTCCACATCTGATGCTGACCCACATCGGTGGTGATGATCGCCTCATCATCAACGCAGGCGGCCACGGCGTTAATCAGGCCGTAATGGGAGAGCGGATCGCTTTCCTGCGGAATGGCGCAGGGGAATTCTCTTTGCAAATCAGCCACCAGTTGGCGCCACTCATCACGCGGCTGCGCCTCAATCTGCGGAATAAGCTGGGCTAAGACCTCCGCCACGTCGCCCTGAATCGCTACGTGCGGTTGCTTAATTTTGCCAAGCTCCGAGCGATCGATATCGACGTGAATAATCTTCGCGTTCGGGCAGAACTGCTCGGTCTTGCCAATCGCCCGATCATCAAAACGAGCCCCTAAAACAATCAGTAAATCAGCTTCTTGCAGAATAAAGTTAGTGCTGCGCGCGCCGTGCATCCCCAGCATCCCCAGCGACAAAGGATGCGCCTTCGGCAGCATACCCAGCGCCATTAAGGTCATAGTGGTCGGCAGGTTGGCTTTTTCCGCCAGGTCCCGAATCGGCTGCGGCGCGTTAATTACGCCGCCCCCCAGATACAGTACCGGGCGTTTCGCCGCGTTGATCATTGCCGCCGCTTCACGCACGCTTTCAGGCGCGAATGCCGGTGCCGGGGCGCGCTCGCCGGGCTCTGGGAGCGTTTCCAGTTCAATGGTTGCCGACTGTACGTCCTTAGGAATATCTATCCACACCGGCCCGGGGCGCCCGGACTGGGCAATACGGAAGGCGTCGCTCATCACCTGCGGCAGCTCGGCGATGTCGCGCACCAGGTAGTTATGCTTGGTGATGGGGATAGAGATGCCGTAGGTATCGACTTCCTGGAAGGCATCGGTGCCGATCATTGAGGCCGGAACCTGTCCGGTGATGCAGACCAGTGGAATAGAATCGAGGCGGGCATCGGCGATGGCGGTAATCAGGTTGGTGGCGCCAGGGCCGCTACAGGCCATACAGACTGCGGGTTTACCTTCGGTACGCGCCATCCCCTGAGCGATAAAACCCGCCCCCTGCTCGTGGCGCGCCAGGATGTGGCGGATCTGCGTGCTTTGGCTCAAGGCATCATAGATAGGCAGAATGGAGCCGCCCGGAATGCCGCTGACCATAGTGATACCCTGGCGTTCCAGTAAATGAACAACCAGCTGCGCGCCGGTAAAGCGCATTGTGTTTGATGTGGTGCCCGAACTTGCCATGCTCCAGTCCTTTTATTCTGGGCCGACTTTACCGGGGGGCTCGCCAACAAAAAACCCCGCTCGGTTTGCGCCGGCGGGGTTTGGAATTCGTGTTGTTCCGGACCCTACGGCGCATTGCCGACGACGACCACCACAGACACGACGACCACCGCGGCAGGCGCGGTTTTTAGTAGGGTCGAAGTCATCATGGCAGCGTTCATTAGGGACCTGTTGTGTCGAAAAATAAGCTGAATTTATACAAACACAGGTTTTGCGTTTTCACAATGGATTTATTTTCATCCACGAGAATTTGCGCGAAAGATCACAATTTGCGACATCAGCGGCAGAAAACAAAAAACCCCGCCGGAGCGAGGTTTTTATCAGCATTTTTACGGGTGGTAGCCGTAAGCACACTGTATTACGTCAACGACAAAAGTATACGCGATCGCTGCAATTCGCGCAATTTAAGGTCGAAATTTCTCTGTCATAGAGTATGTACGACGGGTGCGAATTTGTCCAAAAAATACTGTTCATACATACAGTATTTATCTATACTGGATGTGTTCACTTTGTGCCATTCGGGGGCCGCAAGTTTGACCGGCGCAACGAAGTCCTGGCTGAAACGGGTGGTGCCGTCAGTGCCTTAACCCCGAGAGAGCACACTGTGTTACGTCAACAATGCGTCGTGTCCGGCCCGTACGGCCACCACTGCGCAACCCCTGTGAGAACAGGGATAAGCTGGCAACAGGCAGCGGAAAGGTACGTCAGCTTATTGTGCTCCTTAACCACAGGAGACGCGCGTATGGGCGGAATGGATATTATTATTTTAATCCTGAAACTCATGGTTGCTGTGTTGCAACTACTTGATGCAGTCCTGAAACAGTTCCGCTGATTCAGGTTCAAGTCGCACCTGAGGGGGGCGGGAAACCGCCCCCCTACAGGCGTCCTTCGGGCGTTCCGGGAAGACTTGATGGAGGAACCATGCCACCGCTATTAATTGCCGCAACGACGCCGGAGGATCCGGGGTTCGTCGCGCTGCGCACCGAAAGCCTTGAACAGCATTTCAATATGCTGCGCCGTCTGGCGGAAAACTGGCAAAGCGGCAAAAACCGCTTTAACGCCCCTGGTGAAAAGCTGCTGGGCGCGTTTGTCCGTGGCCAGTTGGTTGGGGTCTGCGGTCTGAACGTCGACCCCTTCAGCCAGCAGCCGCGGGCCGGGCGCATTCGCCATCTCTATATTCGCGATAGCCATCGCCGCCAGGGAATTGGCCAGCAGCTGCTGATCTCAGTCATCACGCATTCCGGCGCCTGGTTCGATTTCCTTAACACTCATGCCCCGGCGCAGGCCTGGCCCTTTTATGAACGCTTTGGTTTCCGCCCGGTATACGATGAGCCTCGGGTTACGCATCGCCTGTTCTGCTCGCTGTAAGCGCGGCTGGTTGGCGCAGCGGGCGCATGTTACAGTCCGCTGACCTTAACTGCTGAATCTGCCTGCGATGACCATCACCGTATTCTGCATTTTGCTTTTCGCTGCACTGCTGCACGCCAGCTGGAACGCTATCGTCAAAGCCAGCGGCGATAAAATGTACGCGGCGATAAGCGTCAGCGGGTCGGCCTCGCTGATTGCCCTGGTGATGCTCCCCTTCGCGCCGCAGCCGACGCTGGCCAGCGCCCCCTATCTGGTGGCGTCATGTGCGTTGCAGGTGGTGTATACGGTACTGGTGGCGAAGACCTATCAGGTGTCGGATATGAGCCAGACCTATCCGCTAATGCGCGGCACCGCACCGCTGCTGGTCGCGGCTATCAGCGTGATATTTCTCGGCGATCGCTTATCGCCGTTGGCCTGGTTGGGTATTGGCGTCATTTGCCTGGCGATTCTGGCGATGGCCTTTAACGGCCGCGTCAGTTCCCGTAAAGGCATCATGCTGGCGCTGATCAACGCCTGTTTTATCGCGGGCTATACGCTGGTAGACGGCACCGGGGTACGGCTGGCGGGATCGGCGCTCGGCTATACCCTGTGGACCTTTTTTATGAACGGTTGCTGCCTGCTGTGCTGGGCCATGGCGGCACGGCGGCGCGAAGCCAGCCGTTATTTACGCCAGCACTGGAAAAAGGGCATCCTCGGCGGCGTCGGCACCATGGGATCCTACGGCCTGGCGCTATGGGCGATGACTCAGGCGCCGCTGGCGGTGGTCGCCGCGCTGCGTGAAACCTCCATTCTGTTCGGCGCGCTGATCGCGTTTATCGTCCTTAAGGAACAAGTGGTAGCGCTGCGCATCGTTGCCGCCTGCGGTATTGCCGCCGGAGCAATCCTGCTGCGTCTCTCATAGATTAAAATGGCAACATTAGTTGCCGATCCTGTTTACAAAACCTGCCTGAATTTTCCCCAACAATCGGTCCTATGTAGTTGTTCTGTCATTTTATTGTGGTAGATTCCTCCATCGTTTAAGGGATGTGCCAGTCACATATTCTTCATTTCTCATTGCTCACGAAGTATTCATCGACATGAAACGGCATAAGAACTTCAATTTGTTGTTGATGCTGGTACTGCTGGTGGCCGTTGGCCAGATGGCGCAGACCATTTATATTCCGGCTATCGCCGACATGGCGGTATCGCTTAACGTCCGCGAAGGGGCGGTACAGAGCGTGATGGCGGCCTACCTCCTGACGTACGGCATTTCGCAGCTGTTCTACGGCCCGCTCTCCGACCGCGTGGGCCGCCGCCCGGTGATCCTTGTCGGGATGTCTATTTTTATGCTGGCAACGCTGGTTGCCATCACCACCCATAGCCTGCCGGTATTGATCGCCGCCAGCGCCATGCAGGGGATGGGCACCGGCGTCGGCGGCGTGATGGCGCGAACCCTGCCGCGCGATCTTTACGAAGGCGCGCAGCTGCGTCACGCCAACAGTTTGTTAAATATGGGAATACTGGTCAGCCCGCTGATTGCGCCGCTGCTCGGCGGTATCCTTGATACCCTGTGGAACTGGCGTGCCTGTTACGCCTTCCTGCTAGTGCTGTGCGCGGGCGTAACCTTCAGCATGGCGAAATGGATGCCGGAAACGCGCCCGCAAGGCGCGCCGCGGACGAAACTACTGGCCAGCTACAAAACGCTGTTCGGTACCGGCGCCTTTAACTGTTACCTGCTGATGCTGGTGGGCGGGTTGGCCGGGATTGCGGTGTTCGAAGCCTGTTCCGGCGTGCTGATGGGCGCGGTCCTCGGCCTGAGCAGTATGGCGGTCAGTATTCTGTTTATTCTGCCGATCCCGGCGGCGTTCTTCGGCGCGTGGTTCGCTGGCCGTCCGAATAAACGCTTCTCAACGCTGATGTGGCAGTCGGTTATCTGCTGCCTGCTGGCGGGAGTTATGATGTGGTTGCCGGGGCTATTCGGCGTTATGACCGTCTGGACACTGCTGGTGCCTGCGGCGCTGTTCTTCTTCGGCGCGGGTATGTTGTTCCCGCTGGCTACCAGCGGCGCGATGGAGCCATTTCCGTTCCTCGCCGGTACCGCTGGCGCGCTGGTTGGCGGCTTGCAGAATATCGGCTCCGGCGTGCTGGCCTGGCTGTCGGCGATGATGCCGCAAACGGGGCAAAGCAGCCTCGGCCTGCTAATGATGTTAATGGGGCTGTTGATTCTGCTGTGCTGGCTGCCGCTGGCCTCGCGCTTTACCAGCCACCAGCAGCCTGTCTAAGCGCCGCTGGCGCTCCCCCGGATAGCGGCTTACGCCTTATCCGGGCTACCGTTCTGATGAAGGCTCCGGCGGTGGGCTCCGTAGAACCGTAGCCCTGCTAAGCGTAGCGCAAGCAGGGAAATCCCCGGATAGCGGCTTTTGCCTTATGTCAGGCTGTGCAGCCATTCAATAAAAGCGTCGATTTTCGGCCACTGACGGCCCGGCAGGGTCGTCACATAGTAATGCTGGTGACACTTTAGCGTCATCTCGCCGAACGGCGCGATAAGCTCCCCGCTTTCTAACCGCTTCTGCACCAGCCGTTTACGCCCCATCGCTACTCCGACGTGATTCATCGCCGCAATCACCGCTAAATCAGAACGATCGAAGCCGATACCCGATGATTGCGGCAATTCAATTGCAAATTGCTGCGCCCAACTGAACCACTCATCGGTACCGGAATCATTGCTCCATGCCTGACGGTCATGTAGTAACGTGCAGTAGCGCAGATTGCCTGGATTGCGGATTATCTGCTGCTGCTGTGCGTATTTCGGCGTACATACCGGCACGATCGCTTCATCCATCAGAAAATGATGGCTTAGCTGTGATGACGGCGCATCATCAAAATAGATCGCCAGATCGATACCCGCACGCTGTAGATTGACGTTATCGTTGCCGGTGAGCACAGTCAGCGAGATGGATGGGTAGCGGCGGGTGAAATCGCCCAGCGCCGGCACCAGCCAGCATTGGGCGATCGACGGGCGCGAGTACACCGTCAGCGTGCCGGAGAGCTCCTGATTTTTAATATCCAGAATCTCCTGATTAAGGCTATCCAGCGAGGATTTCAACGCCCAGAATACCCGCCGCCCCTCGCGCGTCAACTCCACCTTGCGGTGCGAACGTATAAATAGCTGAATACCCAGCTCTTCTTCCAGCTGGTTGATGCGATGGCTAACGGCGCTCGGGGTCAGCGACAGCTCTTCCGCCGCCAGTGCAAAGGACTCATGGCGAGCCGCAACTTCAAAGGTATACAGCTTTGACAACTGCCAGCCGTTCAGCAGGCGATTACCTATCTCTTTCATTACATCCATCACGATTCCCCGCCTTTTCTTTGCCGGTAAGTGTAAAAAAAACGCAGCCGGAGCGCGCCTGAAAGATGAATAAAAGTGACTCAACACACATTTAACGGGCTATTTAAGAACCAAATCACGCATTTGCATCAATTTGGCTCATCTGAAAAGCGATTTATATCGTTTGTCAGCCTATGTCGCTTTTCTGTTCAATAACCACGCGTTATTTACGGCGAGGTGGGATATGGAATCTCAAATCTGGGTGGTAGGCACGCTGTTTATCAGTATCGTGCTAATCGTTTTAACGATCGTCAAACTGAAGTTTCATCCGTTTCTGGCGCTCCTGCTGGCAAGCTTTTTCGTCGGCGCGATGATGGGCATGGGGCCGCTTGATATGGTCAACGCCATTGAGAGCGGTATTGGCGGTACGCTTGGCTTCCTGGCGGCGGTGATCGGTCTCGGTACCATCCTCGGGAAGATGATGGAAGTCTCCGGCGCGGCTGAACGCATCGGCCTGGCGCTGCAGCGCTGTCGCTGGTTGTCGGCAGACGTGATCATGGTGCTGGTTGGCCTGATCTGCGGCATTACGCTGTTTGTTGAGGTTGGCGTGGTGCTGCTGATCCCGCTGGCCTTTTCCATTGCAAAAAAAACCAATACCTCGCTGCTGAAGCTGGCCATCCCCCTGTGTACCGCGCTGATGGCGGTGCATTGCGTGGTGCCGCCGCATCCGGCCGCGCTGTTCGTGGCGAATAAACTCGGCGCGGATATCGGCACGGTCATCGTCTACGGCCTGCTGGTTGGCCTGATTGCCTCGCTGGTAGGCGGCCCATTGTTCCTCAAGCTGCTCGGCAACCGCCTGCCGTTTAAACCGGTGCCGACCGAGTTTTCTAACCTTGAAGTACGCGAAGAATCGACGCTGCCCTCGCTCGGCGCTACGCTATTTACCGTGCTGCTGCCGATTGGGCTGATGCTGGTGAAAACCGTCGCTGAATTGAATATGGCTAAAGGCGGCACGCTGTATATGCTGCTGGAGTTTATCGGCAACCCCATCACCGCGATGTTTATTGCCGTCTTTGTCGCTTATTACATTCTTGGTATTCGTCGGCAGATGGGGATGGGCGTCCTGCTGACCCATACTGAAAATGGTTTCGGATCGATTGCTAATATTCTGCTGATTATTGGCGCGGGCGGCGCGTTCAACGCGATTTTGAAATCCAGCGGCCTGGCCGATAGCCTGGCGGTGATCCTCTCGAATCTGCATATGCATCCGATTCTGCTGGCCTGGCTGGTGGCCCTGATCCTTCACGCCGCCGTCGGCTCCGCTACCGTGGCCATGATGGGCGCCACCGCTATCGTCGCGCCGATGCTACCGCTATATCCCGGCGTAAGTCCGGAGATCATCGCTATTGCCATCGGTTCCGGCGCGATTGGCTGCACGATCGTGACGGATTCCCTGTTCTGGCTGGTGAAACAATACTGTGGCGCAAGCCTCAGCGAAACGTTCAAGTATTATACGACGGCGACATTTATCGCTTCTTTACTTGCACTCGCCGCCACCTTCCTGCTTTCTTTCATCATCTAAGCGAACGAGACGTAATATGAAAAACGCTGAACTGACCCAATTAACCGCGACTTTCCCGCTTGTGCAGGAGCTGATCGCTCTGAAAGAAACCACCTGGTTTAACCCGGCGACCACGACGCTGGCGCAAGGGTTGCCCTATGTCGGCTTGACCGCCGAAGATGTAAAAGACGCTCACGAACGCCTTCAGCGCTTCGCGCCGTATCTGGCGGAAGCCTTCCCGGAAACGGCCGCCACCGGCGGGATTATCGAATCAGAAGTGGTTGCCATTCCGGCAATGAAACGCCTCCTCGAGCAACAATTCAACCAGCCGATTCACGGCGAACTGTTACTGAAAAAAGATAGCCACCTGCCGATTTCGGGCTCCATTAAGGCGCGCGGCGGCATTTATGAAGTGCTGACCCATGCGGAAAAGCTGGCGCTGGAAGCCGGGCTGCTCACCACCTCAGATGATTATCGCAAATTGCTGACACCAGAATTCAAGCAGTTCTTCAGCCAGTACAGCATCGCCGTTGGTTCTACCGGCAACCTCGGTATGTCGATCGGCATCATGAGCGCGCGCATTGGTTTTAAGGTCACGGTACATATGTCTGCCGATGCCCGCGCATGGAAAAAGGCCAAACTGCGCAGCCACGGCGTAACGGTTGTTGAGTATGAAGAAGATTACGGCGTGGCGGTCGAACAGGGGCGCAAGGCGGCGGAATCCGACCCGAACTGCTTTTTCATCGACGATGAAAACTCGCGCACGCTGTTCCTCGGCTATGCCGTGGCCGGCGAACGCCTGAAAGCGCAGTTTGCCCGGTCAGGACGCGTGGTCGATGCCGATCACCCGCTGTTTGTCTATCTGCCATGCGGCGTTGGCGGCGGCCCCGGCGGCGTCGCATTCGGCCTGAAACTGGCGTTTGGCGACCACGTTCACTGTCTGTTCGCCGAACCGACCCATTCCCCATGCATGCTGCTCGGCATTTACACCGGGCTCCATGACCAGATTGCGGTGCAGGATTTAGGGATTGATAACCTGACCGCCGCCGATGGTCTGGCGGTCGGCCGCGCTTCCGGCTTCGTTGGCCGGGCGATGGAACGCCTGCTCGACGGCCTGTATACCCTCGACGATCAAACGATGTACGACATGCTGGGCTGGCTGGCAACGGCGGAAAACATTCGCCTTGAGCCGTCCGCGCTGGCCGGTATGGCCGGGCCGCAGCGCGTCTGCGCCAGTAAAGCGTATCATCAGCTACAAGGACTGAGCGACGAACAGCTACGTCAGGCCACCCACCTGGTATGGGCGACCGGCGGCGGTATGGTGCCGGAAGAAGAGATGGCGCAGTATCTGGCGAAGGGGCGTTAAATCGCCCGCAGCAGCGGCATCAGTTCGCCCGGTGACCGCTGCTGTTTACGCAGATCGCGCATAACCCGCATACAGGGAGCGCTGGCGACATAGAACTGGCGGTAGCCTTCACAGAGCGGATCGTCGTCGCCCGTGCACAGCCTCCGCCATGCACAGACAAAACAGGCGCTATTGGCGGCCACCTGCCGTTGTTCGCGCAGCGGTTCGCCACACCAGATACGCAGGGTTTCCTCAAACAACGTAATCGTTATGCGGCCAATATCTTCCCGCGCCCAGATGTGGAAAATGGCGCAAAGGAAGTTTCCCCATGCATTGGCATCTTCCGCTCTGAGCTGTGGAATAAAACGAACGGCGCGCACGCCCTGCGAGCGTAGCTCCCGATAGAACTGCAGCGGTTGCTGGCAATGGTGGCGATAAACTTTCACCTCCTGAACTGCCGGTTCGTTATGAGCGAGGGAGTGGCATTCTGTCCGACATCCTGTCATGTCACATCCTTAAGAAATAAAATGATCTGCCGTAGATGCGTTACAGCAAACAATAATGACAGCGAAAGCACTGCGAGGGAGATCAAAAATTTGTCACGAACTGCTCCCGGCTGCAAAAAATCGCTCTCGCCGACATCCATTAAATGGCGGCTGCGGGTGTAGCGCCAGAGAATGATCGCCACCACAGCCAGTACGCCAATCGATATCCAGAACGCCAGCCCGGCGCTATGCCAGTTATGTTTAATCGCCAGCGCCATCAGCGCCCCGTAGCCCAGCAGAGTACGAAACCACGCCAGCGAGGTGCGCTCCGGCTGCAGACCGGGATCGCTCTCCCGCCGCGCCCGGCGTTTATCCGCCATACAGCACCAGCAGCATCACCGCCGCCACGACCGCCAGCAGCAGGACGCTAATCACCAGTAGCGTACGGGTATAGGGGAGATCCTGCTTCAGGCGCATCGCCTTTTCGTTGCTCAGCCAGCGCAGATAGCCGTACACTGCCAGCCCACCGGCAAACAGGCATAGTAGCAACGCAAGCACTTCGCGAATAAGCGGAGTGGCAAAATCCGGCGCCAGCTGATCGAGCCCGACGCCCGCGGCGAGAAAACCGAGCGCCGTACGGATCCACGCCAGAAAGGTGCGTTCATTGGCCAGCGAAAAGCGGTAATCCGGCGCTTCGCCAATGCGGGAAATTTTCATCAGCAGTCCTTGTTCGTCACGCAAACAGGCCACAGCATAGCCTAAATCACGAACAGGAGAGAAGAACCGGCACCCGATGGATGCCGGTATTCGGTATTCGGAATTCGCTAACTCAGCCCCCAGAACAGCACGGCCAGTAGCTGAGGAGTGATTATCCGCAGGAACATCACCAGCGGATAAACCGTGGCGTAGGAGAGCGCCGCCGCGCCGCTGGTGGCGTGAAGATTGTTGGCGAAGGCCAGCGCCGGCGGGTCGGTCATTGAGCCGGCCAGCATGCCGCAGAGGGTCAGATAGTTCATCTTCGCCAGTATCCGCGCCAGTATACCCACCGTCAGCAGCGGGATAGCGGTGATGAAAATACCGTAGGCTATCCAGCTAAGTCCCTCGCCGTGGAGCAGGGTGTCGACAAAATCGCCGCCGGACTTCAGCCCCACCACCGCCAGAAACAGCACGATACCGAGTTCGCGCAGCGCCAGGTTGGCGCTCGGCGGCATAAACCAGTACAGCTTGCCGATGCTGCCGATACGCCCGAGGATCAGCGCCATAATCAGCGGCCCGCCGGCTAGCCCCAGTTTCAACGCCGCCGGGAAACCGGGAATAAACAGCGGAATAGACCCCAGCAGGACCCCGAGACCAATGCCGATAAACACCGGTAGCATTTGAACCTGCTGCAGCTTTTGCTGCGCGTTGCCGAGTTCATTGGCCACCGCGTCAATGGCCTGTGGACGTCCAACCAGGTTAAGAATGTCGCCAAACTGCAGGCTGGCATGGCTGCTGGCCACCAGCTCCACCCCGGCGCGATTAAGCCGCGAGATCACGACGTCATAGCGTTGTTTAAAGTGCAGATCGCGGATTTTCTTCCCTAATACCTTCTCGTTAGTGACCACCACGCGTTCCACTTTGAGATCGGTACCGCGCGTTGAGAGCGAAGTCGCCACTTCTTTACCAATCACCAACTGCGCGTTGTGTAAATCTTCCAGCCGCCCGACCAGGTGCAGCAGATCGCCATGCTGGATAAGCGTACCCGGCGCCGGCACCATCAATAGCTCATCGCGCTTCAACCGCGAGCAGATAATTTTGTCGCTGTTGAGCATTGGCACATCCTGAATCGCCATATTATTTAGATTCGGGTTTTCCACCCGCACGTTAATGGTATGCAAATGAGCGTGCCCGTTACCGCTGCTCTCATCAAACTGCTGCGCCTCTTTTTCCACATTGATGCGAAAGAACAGCCGCACCAGCCACATGGTCAGCAAAATGCCGCAGATACCAAACGGGTAGGCCATCGCGTAACTCATCCCCATCTGATCGACGACATCAAACGGCAGGCCAAGATCGCGCAGGATTTGCTGCCCGGCGCCAAGCGCGGGCGTATTAGTGACCGCCCCAGAGAAGATGCCGAGAACGACCGGAAGCGGAATATTGAACAGCTTATGCAGGATCGCCGTCACCAGTCCGCCAAGTACGACGATAAGGATCGCGAACAGATTGAGCTTAAGCCCGGAGACGCGTAACGAGGCAAAAAAGCCCGGACCGACCTGAATACCGATGGTATAAACGAAGAGAATAAGGCCAAATTCCTGGATGAAATGCAGCATCGGGCTGCTCAGCGTAATCCCTGCCTGATCCACAAAGTGGCCCACGATAATGCCGCCAAACAGCACGCCGCCGATACCAAATCCAACGCCGCGGATTTTGACATTACCGATCCACAATCCCACCACCGCAACCAGCGCCAACACGCTGACGGTCAATGCTATATCACTCATACTATTTTCCCTGTGAATAACATTATTATTAACAGGGATTATGACTGAAGGCGGGAATACTGTATGTAGTCCCGCGCACAAAAAAGCCCCGAGTTATCAGGGCTTGAAAGCGATGTGGCTTAATTAACTATTCAGTGCCGGGCGCTCGCTAATGGCGATACGCTGCGGGGCCGCGACTTCCGGCTCGTGGCGGGTTAAGTCGATATGCAATAAGCCATTGGTAAAGGTGGCGCCGGAGACTTCCATATTGTCCGCGAGGGTGAAACTCAGGCTGAAGGCCTGATTCACCAGCCCCTGGTGCAACCATTTGGTCTCTTTTTCAGCGGCCTGCGGCGTGCCTTTAACGGTCAGACGCGTACCTTCCAGCTGAATATCCAAATCTTCCTGACGGAACCCGGCTACCGCGAGGGTAATGCGGTAATGGTTATCGTCGCTTTTTTCGATGTTATAGGGCGGGAAGGTTTGGCTTTCACCGGCGGTTTGCAGGGCATTAGCCAGTTTGTCAAAACCGATCCATTGACGCAGCAGTGGGGATAAATCGTAGTTACGCATAGTGTTTTCTCCTTCTGAGAAGCGAGTAAGTACCTGCGAATTCAGCGAATTCGCATTTGCTCCCTGACGGCAAGCAAGTTGTTTATTCAGGCCGCCGCGCGGCCTGAAGCGGAAAATTAGTTAATTTCGATACGGCGCGGTTTGTTCGCTTCCGGAATCACGCGTTCCAGATCGATATACAGCAGGCCGTTGACCAGGTTAGCGCCGCGAATATGAATGTTATCGGCGAGCTGGAATTTACGCTCGAAGTTGCGTTCCGCGATCCCCTGGTACAGGTAGGTGCGCTCTTTCTGCTCGGCGGCATGGGAGCCTTTCACCACCAGAAGATTGTCTTGCGCGGTTATCTCTAATTCGCTTTCCGCAAAACCGGCGACGGCAATCGCGATGCGGTAATTGTTTTCATCCACTAATTCAACGTTATACGGAGGGTAGCCGCCGTTGCCCTGGCTTTGATTATTTTCTAACAGGTTGAACAGACGGTCGAAACCAATAGCAGAACGATAAAGCGGGGAGAGATCGAAATTACGCATAGTAAATAGCTCCTGAAATCAGCGAGAATTCAATGGCTTTCCATCATGGACAAGCCGTTATGACCCGGAATACCCCTCAGGCGTATCCTCATTGGGTGACACTACTAAAATGGGTGTGCCCCGACGCTTTTCAAGCCCTTTTCAGCCAAATTTTTTTGCAGTTTGCTGGCGAATGCTTAGACTGGTTGCAAAGCACAAAAGGCAAAGTGCGATACTCGCCACAGTGCAGTGCAATAACGCTAGGCATTCACGGGACGGCTCGTTATAACCGAAGTAACCCCGATAAAATGACGGAAGAGTGATGAAAAGCGGATTGTTAAAGCTGGTCCTGTTCAGCGGGATGATTAGTATGGGCGGTTGCTCCAGCGTGATGTCGCATACCGGCGGCAAGGAAGGAACCTACCCAGGCACGCGCTCCAGCGCCCATACGCTGGGCGACGACGACACCAACTGGGGCGTGAAATCGCTGGTGGCCCTCGATATGCCGTTCACCGCGGTCATGGACACGCTGCTGCTGCCGTGGGATATGTTCCGCACCGACAGCTCGGTAAAATCGCGCGTCGAGAAAAGCGAGCAGGAGACGCTGGCGACCAACTCCGTGATCCCGCCAGCGCCAATGCCTTCGCGCTAAGCTAGCGCTGCGTTTCGGTTATCCACAACTGGCGATAACCGTCGACGTCTTCCATCCACGCCAGGTATTTGCCATCCGGCGAAAATACGACGGCATCCGCGGACGGCGGATTTTCGCGATCGGTCGTCAAATAACTTACCGCGCCGCTGCGGGCATCGCAGAGCGCAATTTTGTTTTCCACCACGCATCCCAGCCACGCGCCCGATGGATGCCAGTTAAACGCCGACTGAATCCCCGTAGCAGTATGTGTTAACTGACGCGGCTCGCCGCCCGCAGGCGCGATAAGCCACAGCTGTACAACGCCTGCGTCATCACGCATCAGAAAGGCGATCTCGGTGGCCTGCGGATTGGCGCGTACCCAATGGCGCGGTACATTCACCAGCCCCGGATAGCGGCGCTGGTGGGTAAAGGTCAAGCGACGCTGGTTAATGCCTGCCGGCGGCGCGGGCAGCGTCGTTGCAGTACCGGCCAGCGGCATATCGCCCTGCCGCTTCCAGCCCGCCTCATCCCGCGGCAGCGTCACCATAAACAGTTCAGGCACTTTGTCGCCGTTTTCCGCCAGCGTATCGCCGATAAACGCTAATGCATGATTGCCGACCCACCCCTCTTCATAAGCGCGATTGATCTCATCGCTGCCGGGTCCTGGGTTCGCCGTGGTACGGCTTACCAGCACGCACCAGTGGCTGCCGGCATATTCACGGGGATGCGTGCCCTGCGGGCTCACCGGGCCATAGGGCGCGGCCACGCCAACGTTGCGCAGATCCAGCGCCGGATCGTACTCGTGCAGTACGTGGTCGTTATAGGTGAAGCTAACAAACTGGCCGTCAGGGCTGAAGACATGAACATGGCTGCCGCCGCGCAGCGCGCCGGGGGTATAAGGCGCGGTAATATCCAGCGCATCAAGATTGCGGGTTTCACCCTGCCAGTTCACCACCCCGCGGCGGTGATGAAAATCGTAATGCCAGTTGGCATCCGGGTGTTCCGGGCCGTGAATAAAAACGTATTTATCTTGCGTCGGGTGTACGGTGACCACACCAACGCAGGCACCGTCAGCGGCGCGATAGAGCGTCTCAACGGCGCCGCTATGGATATTCACCCGCTCAATGGTCTCGCCGGTGAAAGAGGCCCCCGACGGGCGGACGTCGAAAACCAGCCACTGGCTGTCCGGGGTCCAGGTATTGATATTGGTAAGCTGATGGTGACGGGGAGCAAAAGTGACTTGTTTCATGACGATACCCTGATGCGAGACTTACGCATCAGGGTAGCGTATCGCCAAAATTTAGCCTACACGTTTCACATCGCCGACCAGCAGGATATAAGACAGCGCGCCTATCAGCGCCACTACGGAGATATAAACCAGCGCCGGGCCAAAGCCGTAATCCTGCGCCAGATAGCCAATCACCAGCGGGACGGTGATGCCACCCAGTCCGCCAACGAAGTTAAAGACCCCGCCG
Source organism: Klebsiella sp. CN_Kp091 (assembly GCF_040065095.1). Lineage (NCBI taxonomy): Bacteria > Pseudomonadati > Pseudomonadota > Gammaproteobacteria > Enterobacterales > Enterobacteriaceae > Klebsiella > Klebsiella sp. CN_Kp091. Next base: position 193,368 of record NZ_JBEAIO010000003.1, read on the forward strand.
GTCAGGCCGATCAGGCGCATCGGCGCCAGGGAGGAGACCAGCGACCAGGTGATAGACGCAAAGCCGTTGCCGAAGAATGCCAGCGCCATCAGCGCCATGATCCAGACGGGGTCGTTGGTATAGTTCGCCCCCATGATGCAGGTGGAGATCAGCAGCCCGCAGATAATCGGCGTTTTGCGCGCCACGCCCAGCGAGTAGCCTTTTTTCACCAGCTTATCCGCCAACCAGCCGGAGAGCAGGACGCCAAAAAACGCGGCGAGGAAGGGCACCGTGGTCATAAAGCCGGCCTTCAGCGCGGTGATGCCTTTTTCCTGGGTTAAGTAATTCGGGAACCAGGTCAGGAAAAACCACAGCGTCGAGGTAACCGCGAACTGCCCAAGGTAAACGCCAACCAGCTTACGGTGAAAGACCAGCTTCCAGTCCGCTCTGGATAATGGTTGACGCGCCTCTTTCTTCAGCGGCGCATCGCCATCCACCAGGCCGCCGCCGTCGCGGATATAGTCGAGTTCGGCTTTGCTGATGCTTTTAGTCAGGCGCGGCGGTTGATAAACCTTAAACCAGATTAACGACCAGATAATGCCGATACCGCCGGTAACGATAAATACCCAGTGCCAGCTTAATAGCTCCTGGATCCAGATCAGTAGCGGCGTGAGGAAGGCCAGACCCACAAATTGCCCCGAGGTATAAAACCCAACGGCAGAGGCGCGTTCGTGTTCCGGGAACCAGCTGGTCACCATGCGGTTGTTGGTCGGGAAAGCTGGCGCTTCGAAGATGCCGGTAATGGCGCGTAAACCAATCAGCGACATTAAGCCGGTGGCGAAGCCTTGTAGCAACGTCGCGACGGACCAGCCAAATATAGCGATAAAGTAGGTAAGCCTGGATCCTACGCGGTCAAGAAACCAACCGCCTGGGATCTGGCAGAGGGTATACAGCCAGGCAAAGGCGGAAAATACATAGCCCATTTCCGCTTTGCTAATACCAAACTCCTCCTGAATATGCGCCGAGGCGACGGCGAGGTTGGCGCGGTCAACATAGCAAATAACCACGGTAATAAAGATCATGATGAGCGTCAGATAACGGCGACGCCCGGGTTTTACAGCGGTAACTGAAATATCCATCGCAATCTGTCTCCAGATTTTGGGCATAGCGAAGCCGCTCACCATGCCCGGTAATTTACAGAGGGTGTTTTTGTTTTTTATTAATAACTATGTTGCGATGCGCTAAATAATTCGTGCTGGGGAAAGGCGGCAAATTTTCGCATCCCTGGGAGCATACAATAGTATGTGACCAGGGTAAGAAAATGCAGCCAACGCATCACCAGTGCGAAGTATGACGCGCATTTACCATTCGGCGACAGAGCCATCCTCATACCGCCACAACGGATTTCGCCAGTCCGGCGCATTTTTACTTAACTCAATCACGCGGGCCTCATCAATTTCCACGCCCAGCCCCGGCTTCATCAGAGGTTTAAAGAAGCCGCCTTCCATATTGAAATCTTCTTTATTTTTCACAAAATCAAGAAGTTCTGCGCCTTTGTTGTAGTGGATCCCCATGCTCTGTTCCTGGAAAACCGCGTTATGTGAAACGAAATCGACGTGCAGACATGCGGCCAGCGCGATCGGCCCCAGCGGGCAGTGCGGCGCCAGCCCAACGTCATAGGCTTCCGCCATTCCGGCAATTTTATAGCATTCGGTAATACCGCCTGCGTGCGACAAATCGGGCTGTAAAATAGCCACCCCGCCCGCTTCCAGTACCCGTTTAAATTCAAAGCGCGAGAACATACGTTCGCCGGCGGCAATTGGAATATGCGTTTGCGCCGCCAGCCGCGGATAATATTCCGCCTGCTCGGCTAATACCGGCTCCTCAATAAATAATGGGCGATATGGCTCCAGCTCTTTAATTAATACCTTAGCCATCGGCGCGCTAACGCGGCCATGAAAATCGAGACCAAACTCAATTTCATTGCCAAACGCTTCGCGGATTTGCGCTACGGTATTCACCGCCGCATCAACCGCACGGGAATTATCGATGAGCCCCATCTCTTCGCAGCCGTTTAATTTAAAGGTGTCGAAACCAATACCGCGCAGCTTCTTAATCCCGTCAATTACTTCGGCGGGGCGGTCGCCGCCCACCCAGCTGTAGGCTTTAATTTTGTCGCGCACCAGCCCGCCCATCAGTTGCCAGACCGGGGCATTCAGGACCTTACCTTTAATATCCCATAGCGCCTGGTCAATACCGGCGATGGCGCTCATCATAATCGGGCCGCCGCGATAAAAGCCGCCGCGGTACATCACCTGCCACAGGTCGTTAATCCGCGCCGGATCCTGGCCAATCAGGTAGTCGCCAAATTCATGAACGGCCGCCTCCACCGTGCGGGCGCGCCCTTCAATCACCGGTTCGCCCCAGCCGACAATGCCTTCATCGGTTTCAATCTTCAGGAACATCCAACGCGGAGGTAAACGGTACGTGGTGATATTGGTTATTTTCATTTCACTGCCTCTCGATACGCTTTTACGAATGCGGCTGCCTGTTGCGCGGTACGTTCAACCGGCTGGCCGGCGCGATAGAGATCGCTACCCAGCCCAGCCCCCACACAACCGGCATTAATCCACTGCGCCAGGTTTTCCGGCGTCACGCCGCCAACGGCAAAGACCGGAACCTCCGGCGGCAGCACGGCTTTCAACGCTTTGATGTAATCCGGTCCAAAAGCCGATGACGGGAAGATTTTCAGCGCCTGCGCGCCGGCATCGAGCGCGCTAAAGGCTTCGCTGGCGGTGGCGCAGCCTGGACACACGGTCATGCCGTAACCCACCGCCCGCCGGATCACTTCCGGCTGAATGTTTGGCGTCACGATCAGCCGACAGCCCATGGCCGCCAGCCTGTCGACCTGCTCCGGTTGCAGCACGGTGCCCGCGCCGATAAGCGCCTGCTCGCCGTAAGCATCGACGACCTGCGGAATACTCTTCTCCCACTGCGGCGAGTTCAGCGGGATTTCGACCGCGTCGAAACCGGCGTCGATAACGGCGCCAACGTGAGCCAGCGCCTCGTCTGGCGTAATACCGCGCAGGATAGCGATAAGCGGAAGGTTAGTTTGCCACTGCATAAGCGATGCTCCTTATTCCTGTCTGAAATGCCGTATCGCCCGCAACCGCGGTGACTTCGCGGCCAATGGCGGCGAATGCCTGCTGATAGCGGGACGTTAACGATGATCCGGCGACGAGGCTAATAGCCTGCTTCCCGGCGAACGTGTCGCTGAGGGTGGCAACTTCAGCGCCAATCAGCAGGCCGGAAAGAAATTCGCTAACCTGCTCGCGAGGCAGCGCGCCCAGCACGTGCGAAGCGCGCACTTCAAACAGCTGCGGCAGGACGGCGGGGTTGTTGATACCGCGCTGCAGACCGGCCACGAATGCGTCGGCGGACGTCTCCTGCGGCGGTAAGCCGGCGCCCACCAGCGAGTGCTGAAGCAACAGATGATGCAACTCACCGGTCAAAACGGTACGAAAATCGTGAATTTGCAGGCGATCGGCCAGTACCCATTTGCAGTGGGTTCCCGGCATCACGTAGACAGACGAAGGGGCTAAGGCGCGTGCGCCCAGCAGTTGCGTTTCTTCTCCGCGCATGACGTTATGGTTATCGTCACGGGAAACGCAAAGGCCGGGAATTATCCAGATATTGTCGCCAACGGCAGTTAACTGCTGGCCAATGTCCGAGAAAGCGGCAGGAAGCGGCAAATAGGGGGAGATTTTCCAGCCCACGTTGCTGCCGACCATCCCTGCCATCACCACCGGTGTGGCGCCATCGCGCCAGTGTTGGGTAATTTCCGCTAACACCGCAGCGGGAGAGCGACCGTTCAGGCGCGTTACGCCCGCTTCAGATTGCCTGCTTTCCAGGCATTCTTCGCCCTGATAAAGCCAGGCGCGTAAATTCGTCGATCCCCAATCTATTGCGATGTAGCGAGCCGTCATGTGATTTCCTTGAGCCTTCGTGTCGAGCTGGCGATCATCGTCAACGCCGCCTGCTCCGCCGCGTCGCTATCCTGATGCCGAATGGCGTCAAATAGCGCTTTATGTTCCTGCAGGGTTTTCGGCATGTTGCCTTCATCACCCATCCAGGTCCGTTCAAATACCGCCCGCTGCAGCGAACTGATCGCCACGCTAAGCTGCTGCAAAACCGGGTTATGTACTGACTGCAGCACCGCTTCGTGGTAACGAATATCGGCCTCGTTAAAGGCATCCCGGTTTTGGTTGTTGGCGATCATGTCATTGAGCGCCGACTCGATTTCCGCCAGATCGCTTGAGGTGGCGCGTTCCGCCGCCCAGCGTGCAATGGCGGGCTCTACCAGATTACGCACTTCACTCATCGCGCTGATAAGACGCGGGTCATAATCATTTTCCAGTACCCACTGCAGAACCTCAGTATCGAGGTAGTTCCACTGGTTTCTGGGAGCGACAAACGCGCCGCGATAACGCTTCATTTCGATCAGCCGCTTCGCCATTAGCGAGCGAAACACTTCGCGGATGATGTTGCGCGAAGTTTCAAACTCTTCACACAGTTCTGCTTCGGCCGGTAGCGCCGAACCCGGTACGTACTTACCGCTGACAATCTGTTTGCCCAGCGTGATCACGATGCGATCGGTTTTATTGAGAGTCATGGAGAGTCCTTATGCTCTATGTGTACTGCTCTACTTTACCGTCGCTGTCGAATTTCGCCTCACTTTTGTACTACTAGCGTGATGTCAGACGTCGTCGTCATGAGCTAAATGTAGTACAACATTATTGTGTTGTACTACAATTTAGATCACAAAAAGAACAATCCATAAAAATAAAAATGCCTGTGACCACGACAGATGGCGCCGTCAAAGCAGGAAAGGAGGTAAATAAGAGTTAGAACGCTTCGCCGACCTGGAAGTAAAAGCCGCTGCTGCCCTTACCGATACCGTAGTCGAGGCGAATATTAACGCGAGGTTTGAATTCAAAGCGGTAGCCGACGCCCGCCGAAGGTAGCCAGCGTCCATCATTCAGTGAATCAATGGATGGCCCCATGGTGCCCGCGCCGACCCAGGCAACAACGCCGTGTCGCCACGTCAACTGACGACGGTATTCCAGCTGAGAGCTGACCACGTTTTTATCGCGGTAGCGCCCCTGGTAGTAGCCGCGCATACGTTCATCGCTGCCGAGCAGCGGCATCATGCTCCACGGCACATCGCCCTGGGTGAAGGTGCCATCCGCTTCCCAGGCCAGCACGCTTTTATCGCTCAGGGCCTGATAGCGGCTATAGTGCAGGCGAAACTCATCAAAACGCGTATCGCTGCCGAGTCCCGGCGCATAATGGGTATAGCGAAAATCGGCGTACTGGCCCTTGCGTGGGTTGGGAACAAAATCGCGATCGTCCCAGTTGATATCAATACTGGCGCCGGAGCTGAATACCGACGGCCCCTGCGGGGTGTTTTCTATTTTCGGCAGATCGTCATGGTCCATCTCATCGGCATTTTGCGCCGCCAGCGACCACCCCGCCCCCAGGTAGACATTATCGACGAGCTGCCGGTAGACCATCGGGCGCAGAGTCAGCACCTGGGCGGTATATTTTTCTTTCTCATTGTCTTTGTCGCCGGCGTGAAAACCCTGTCCCCAGTAGTAAGTCGGCGTGTTGGCCATCGAGCCTTCAACAAATACCCGCCACAAATCGTTGTCGAAAAAAGCATAGTTTTTAACGCTGAGGCCAAACGCGCCGGTGGAGCTAACGTAGCCGCTAAGCGTCAGCGTGGAGTTCTGGCTGATGGTGTCATTTGGGTCCGGGCGATACATGCCCACAACGGCCGTACCCAATCCAAGCCCCAGCTCCGGCGTATAAAATGGCCCTGGCATGACGCCCCAGTCGATGCCTTTGCTGGCGTCGAACTTGTCGCTGGCACCAAGGTTTTGCAACCAGCCGTCGATTTTTTCGCGGCTGAGCGCCTGCGCCTGCGCCTGCCCAATAACAAGGCATGTTAGCAGCAGGATGGCGCTAAACAGTCGTCTCAAAAGCGATACTCGCCGGCGATAAAGAAACTGTTACGTTCGGCAAAACCAAACTCCGTAGTGATATTAAAGTTCCGGGTCATCTCATACTGCGCGCCCACCAGCACGTTCCACGGCGACTGCAGATGCTGTTTCACATCAAAGCGACCGTTACCGTTCTTGTTAGCCAGATTGACCATGTTTTGCAGCATCGTCGACGGCATCGACAGATCGTTCAGGCTGCCCTTAAATTCCTGCTGCACATCCTGATACATGCTGCCAACCCAGATATTCAGCTTCCCGTTGGGCAGATGCAGCGCATCTACCGAGGGGGTATTGAAACGATAGCCCAAACGCGGCGAAAAGGTAAAAGCATCAATGCTGCCGTCGAGAATATCAAAACGCGTCTGCGTATAGTTGGCGTCTAATACCGTGAACCAGTTGCCGACGCCGCCCACCAGCGTGGTGCCAACGCCGTAAGTCGTGCCTTTAAAATCAAGGCGAAAATCAAGATCCTGCATACCTGGCATGGGCACTACTTTACCATTCGGCCCTTTCAGACCGACGGCGATTTGCGAGATTGAATGGCCTTTAGTATGTCCAACCAGGCCATAGACGTTCATAAACGGCAGCAGCCAGGCATCCAGCTTAAGGGTCTCGGTTTTACTGCTTTCCCGCGTATTACCGACGCCAATCTGGAAGGCGTTATCCAGTGAAAAATTACCTAACGATAAACCGGTAAAATTAATGCTATCGACATTAATATTTTGCCGCATATCCATATAGTTAACACCGACGCCAAACGGCAGCGGCAGGACGTAGCCGTGCTTTCTGGCTTCATCGCCTAAAAAAGGCAAGACCGACGTCGATTCCGGCGCAGCGACCTGGCTATTGTCAGGCGCGGGCAGATCCGCCGGTTCGCTACCGTGCCAGGCGTATACGGGTTCAAGTTGAGTCGTTGGTTCTGCGGCCGCGCAGGCCTGAAAAGAGAGAAAAGGCAGCGCAACCAACATCAAAAAGTGATTTTTATTCATAGGAAATATGATGTTAGTTCTTAAGAACAGAATTCATAAAATGGGGCGGGTAGCTTATAGAATCCCCTGCTCTGATTAAGGGATTTAAATGCGGATTAACATCTATTCATGAAAAAAGAGAAGACAGGCCCGGAGAATTCCGGGCCTGAGATTGATGACAAACCTCATGCAACCGTTGCACTTACAGATTGCACCAGACAAAAAACATGGAAAATCAATTTATTGATTTTCGGCTGATAACCACAAAGAAGGAAAAACCACGCTTTTTCCTTCTTTGTCAGCAGTCTGAGGCCCGGAGAATTCCGGGCCCGAAATGCGCTTAGGCTAAGACGTATTTTTCAATGGCGAAGGCGACGCCATCTTCAAGGTTCGATTTAGTGACGAAATTCGCCGCTTCTTTCACCGTCGGGATGGCGTTATCCATCGCCACGCCGACGCCGGCGAATTCAATCATCGCGATATCATTTTCCTGATCGCCAATCGCCATAATTTCTTCCGGCTTGATGCCCAGCGTATCGGCCAGCGACTTCACGCCGGTGCCTTTATTGACGCGTTTATCGAGGATTTCGAGGAAGTACGGCGCACTTTTCAGCACGGTATACTTCTCTTTCACTTCCGCCGGAATACGGGCGATGGCCCGATCGAGAACGGCAGGCTCATCGATCATCATCACCTTCAGCAGCTGAATATTACGGTCCATCTTTTCTGCTTCGCAGAATACCAGCGGAATGGTCGCCACGTAGGATTCATGCACCGTGTAGTAGCTGATATCGCGGTTCGCGGTATAAAGCGTATTACGATCGAGCGCGTGGAAGTGCGAGCCAACGTCGCGAGAGAGTTGCTCAAGGAAGCGATAATCATCGTAGCTTAACGCCGTTTGCGCCACGGTGCTGCCGTCGCTGGCTTTCTGAACCAGCGCGCCGTTATAGGTGATGCAGTAGTCGCCCGGCTGTTCCATGTGCAGCTCTTTCAGGTAGCTATGGACACCAGCGTAGGGGCGGCCGGTCGTCAGCACCACGTTAACGCCGCGGGCGCGCGCTGCCGCGATGGCGGTTTTCACCGCCGGAGAAATGGTATGGTCAGGCAGCAACAGCGTGCCGTCCATATCAATTGCAATCAGTTTAATAGCCATGGGATCCCCGGGTAAGATGAGTCTTCACTCATGCTAACGCGATTCCGCTCAAAAAACAGCTCTCGCAGCGGGAGAAAACGAGGATGGATTGCGCAGGCGGATTCCCCTTTTGCCGCAAAAGAAAAACCCGGCAGCGCAACGCGTACCGGGTTTAGCAAAACCGTAGCCCCGATAGACATCATGTCACCGGGGAAATACAGGCTTAGATATCGATGTTCGCCGCTTTCAGGGCGTTCTCTTCGATAAAGGCGCGACGCGGTTCAACGGCATCGCCCATCAGGGTGGTGAACAGCTGGTCGGCGGCAATCGCATCCTTCACGGTGACGCGCAGCATGCGGCGGCTGTCCGGATCCATGGTGGTTTCCCACAGCTGATCCGGGTTCATCTCGCCCAGTCCTTTATAACGCTGGATAGAGAGGCCGCGACGCGACTCTTTAACCAGCCAGTCGAGCGCCTGTTCGAAGCTGGCTACCGGCTGGCGGCGCTCGCCGCGTTCGATAAACGCGTCGTCTTCGATAAGCCCGCGCAGCTTCTCGCCGAGGGTGCAGATACGGCGGTATTCCGCGCCGGTGATGAACTCGTTATCCAGCGGGTAGTCGGTATCGACGCCGTGGGTACGCACGCGCACGATCGGCTCGAACTGCTGCAGCTCGCTGTTTTCACGAACATCAAACTTCCACTGGCTGCCGTGCTGCTCTTTTTCGTTCAGCTCGCTGATCAGCTGGTTAATCCAGCGGGTGACGGTCTGCTCGTTGCTCAGATCGGCTTCGGCCAGCGTCGGCTGATAGATAAGCTCTTTGAGCATCGCTTTCGGGAAACGGCGCTCCATGCGGCCAATCATTTTCTGCGTCGCGTTGTACTCGGCCACCAGTTTTTCCAGTGACTCGCCGGCTAAGGCCGGTGCGCTGGCGTTGGTGTGCAGGGTCGCGCCGTCGAGCGCGATGGAGATCTGGTACTGATCCATCGCTTCGTCGTCTTTAATGTACTGTTCCTGCTTGCCTTTCTTCACTTTGTACAGCGGCGGCTGAGCAATGTAAACGTGGCCGCGTTCCACGATTTCCGGCATCTGACGATAGAAGAAGGTCAACAGCAGGGTACGAATGTGCGAGCCGTCGACGTCCGCATCGGTCATGATGATGATGCTGTGATAACGCAGTTTATCCGGGTTGTACTCATCGCGGCCGATGCCGCAGCCCAGCGCGGTGATAAGCGTGGCCACTTCCTGAGAAGAGAGCATTTTATCGAAGCGGGCTTTCTCGACGTTAAGGATTTTACCCTTCAGCGGCAGGATAGCCTGGTTCTTACGGTTACGGCCCTGTTTCGCAGAGCCGCCCGCGGAGTCCCCTTCCACGAGGTACAGTTCAGACAGCGCCGGGTCGCGTTCCTGGCAATCCGCCAGTTTGCCCGGCAGGCCTGCCAGGTCAAGCGCGCCTTTACGACGGGTCATTTCACGGGCGCGACGCGCGGCTTCACGCGCACGCGCGGCGTCGATAATTTTGCCGACCACGATCTTCGCATCGGACGGGTTTTCCAGCAGGTATTCGCTCAGCAGTTCGTTCATCTGCTGCTCAACCGCCGATTTCACCTCAGAGGAGACCAGCTTGTCTTTGGTCTGAGAGGAGAACTTCGGATCCGGCACCTTCACGGAAACCACGGCAATCAGGCCTTCACGCGCATCGTCGCCGGTGGCGCTGACTTTCGCTTTTTTGCTGTAGCCTTCTTTATCCATGTAGGCGTTCAGGGTACGGGTCATCGCCGCGCGGAAGCCCGCCAGGTGAGTACCGCCGTCACGCTGCGGAATGTTGTTGGTAAAGCAGTAGATGTTTTCCTGGAAACCGTCGTTCCACTGCAGCGCCACTTCAACGCCGATACCGTCTTTTTCGGTGGAGAAATAGAAGATATTCGGGTGGATCGGCGTTTTGTTCTTGTTGAGATACTCAACAAACGCCTTGATGCCGCCTTCGTAGTGGAAATGGTCTTCTTTGCCATCGCGCTTATCGCGCAGGCGGATAGAGACCCCGGAGTTCAGGAACGACAGCTCGCGCAGACGTTTCGCCAGGATTTCGTATTCGAATTCAGTGACGTTGGTGAAGGTTTCCAGGCTTGGCCAGAAACGCACCATGGTACCGGTGCTTTCTGTTTCGCCGGTTACCGCCAGCGGCGCCTGCGGCACGCCGTGCTCATAAATTTGTTTGTGGACTTTGTTATCGCGTTGGATAACCAGCTCCAGCTTCTGCGACAGGGCGTTAACCACCGAGACGCCTACGCCGTGCAGACCGCCGGACACTTTATAGGAGTTATCATCGAATTTACCGCCGGCGTGCAGGACGGTCATGATAACTTCCGCCGCGGAGACGCCCTCTTCTGGGTGAATGCCGGTTGGGATGCCGCGACCGTCATCCTGTACGGAGACGGAGTTATCGCTGTGGATAGTAACAACGATGTCTTTACAGTAACCTGCGAGCGCTTCGTCGATAGCGTTATCCACAACCTCGAATACCATGTGGTGCAGACCGGTGCCGTCATCCGTGTCGCCGATATACATACCCGGGCGCTTACGCACCGCATCCAGCCCTTTCAGGACTTTGATACTGGAGGAGTCATAAGAATTCGACATCAACGTTTCTCGCTCATTTAATCTTGGGTTAATCCGTTATTTTACCCTTTTCCACGGTGAACATCTTCGAATTTTTGTCCGACATGTCCATTACGTGTTCAGCGCTGATCGCGCTGACGAAAACCTGCGATTGCGTGGCTTTTAAGCGGCTGGCAAGCAGCCCGCGCCGGGCATCGTCAAGCTCCGAGGCAAAATCATCTATCAGGTACAGGCAGCGCCGCCCGCTTTCGCGGGTCAGGAACTCGCCCTGCGCCAGTCGTAGGGCGCACATCAGCAGCTTAAGCTGCCCGCGCGACAAGGTGTCTTCCACCGGCGCCCCATCGGCGCGAATGCGAAAATCCGCTTTATGCGGGCCGTGGGCGGTGTAGGTTAACATTCTGTCGCGTTCGAAATTCCGCTCCAGCACCTCGGCGTAGTCCGTTTCTTTTTCCCAGCCGCGCTGGAAAGAGAAGGTGAGGGTGAATTCCGGTAAAAATTGCTGACAGGTATCCGCCATGTCTTCGACAATAGCGGCGCTGTATTCGGCACGCCAGCGGCTGATTTGTTCCGCCAGCGGAATTAATTCCAGATCCCACGGCCGCAGTTGCGCATAACGGCTCACCTGGCGCAGCGCGGCGTTGCGCTGTTTCAGCAGGCGCTTCAGGTTGCTCCAGGCGGTGAAGAATCCGGCTTCGTTATGAAAGCATCCCCAATCAATGAACGCTCTTCTGTATTTGGGGCCGCCGTTGAGTAAAGTAAACCCCTCCGGCGTGATTAGCTGCATCGGCATCAGGTGCGCCAGTTCTGCCACCTTGTGGCCGTCGGTGCCGTCGATACGCACCTTGCTGTCGCCCTGTTTGTCTTTGGTCAGGCCAATGGCGGTTTCGCGCTCTTCGCCCTGTAAACGCCCGTGCAGGACAAACGAATCCTGCTCGTGACGAATCACCCGGCCAATTTGCAAACTGCGAAACGCCCGGCCGTGGCCGAGCGTATAGATAGCTTCCAGCACGCTGGTTTTGCCGCTGCCGTTTGCGCCAACCAGGAAGTTAAAGCTGGGGGATAAAGCGAGATCCGCATTTTCGATATTGCGAAAATCTTTGATTAGGAGTCGGGATAGCGACATATCAGCTCATAACCAGGGCGTTATCGGCGCAGTTAGTCTGGTTTCGGCCAGCGCGCAGCAACCGGAGCGTACTAAAGTACGTGAGGATTGCGAGCACTGCCCGGAGCCAGAATAACAAGCAAGATAGCCCGATATTTTCTACAGCCGCATAGGCATGACGACATAGGCGGCGGATTGTGAAGCCGCATCCTCAATCTGCACGCTCGATACGGAATCCGTCAGCAGTATGCGCACATTCTCGCATTTCAGCGCATTGAGCACATCCAGCACATAGCTAACGTTGAAGCCAATCTCCATCTCCGTTCCGGCGTAAGTCACGTCAAGGATCTCTTCCGCCTCTTCCTGTTCCGGGTTATTCGCGGTGATTTTCAGCTGGTTCTCGCTGACGTACAGCCGCACGCCGCGGAATTTCTCATTCGAGAGGATTGCCGCGCGGGCGAAAGCCTGCTTGAGAATGTCGCAGCCGGCATCAAGGTGTTTATCCGGGTTTTTCGGCAATACGCGGCGATAGTCCGGGAAACGGCCATCAACCAGCTTCGAGGTGAAGATAAAATCGCCGACGTGAGCGCGGATATTGTTGCTGCCGATCTGCACGCGCAGCGGCGTATCGCCGCCGTCGAGCATACGCATCAGCTCAATCACCCCTTTACGCGGCACAATCACCGAATGGTTCGGCAGCGACTCTTCCAGCGGCATTGAACAAACCGCCAGGCGGTGGCCGTCGGTGGCGACGGTGCGCAGTTCGCTACCTTCGGTTTCAAACAGCATGCCGTTTAAGTAGTAACGAACGTCCTGGTGCGCCATCGAAAACTGGGTGGCTTCAATCAGGCGCTTCATCGTCGCCTGCGGCAGGGTAAATTCCACTTCGCTCTGCCAGTCGTCGAGATTCGGGAAATCGGCGGCTGGCAGGGTCGACAGCGAGAAGCGGCTGCGGCCGGAGCGCACCAGCATACGGTCGCCTTCAAGCTGCACGGCGATCTCCGCGCCTTCAGGCAGGCCGCGGCAGATATCAAAGAATTTACGCGCCGGAACGGTGGTGGCGCCCGCTTCGTGCGGCTGAATCAGCGACACGCGCGCGACCATTTCCATTTCCAGATCGGTACCGGTTAGCGACAGCGTGCTGTCCGCGACCTGAAGCAGCAGGTTACCGAGAATCGGCAGCGTCGGACGACCACCTAACGGACCGCTCACCTGTTGCAGCGGTTTTAATAAATGTTCACGTTCTACGGTAAATTTCATAGCGTCACGAGGATAATGTTCTGATTAAATTGGAAAAATCTTCTTTAATATCGTGGCTTTCTTCACGCAACTGCTCAATCTTACGGCAGGCGTGCAGCACGGTGGTATGGTCGCGGCCGCCAAACGCATCGCCGATTTCCGGCAGGCTGTGGTTGGTCAGCTCTTTGGCCAGCGCCATCGCCATCTGGCGTGGGCGCGCCACCGAACGGGAGCGGCGTTTGGACAGCAGGTCCGCTACCTTAATCTTGTAATACTCCGCCACCGTCTTTTGAATATTGTCGATGGTGACTAATTTTTCCTGCAGCGCCAGTAAATCGCGCAGCGCTTCGCGCACGAAATCAATAGTGATAGCCCGGCCGGTAAAGTTGGCGTTAGCAATGACGCGGTTCAGCGCCCCTTCCAGCTCACGCACATTCGAACGCAGACGCTTGGCGATAAAGAACGCGACTTCGCCCGGCAGGCGGATGTCGTTTTCATCGGCTTTTTTCATCAGGATCGCAACACGGGTTTCCAGTTCAGGCGGCTCGATCGCCACCGTCAGGCCCCAGCCAAAGCGCGATTTCAGACGATCCTCTACGCCGTTGATCTCTTTTGGATAACGATCCGAAGTGAGGATGATCTGCTGATTACCTTCCAGCAAGGCGTTGAAGGTGTGGAAGAACTCTTCCTGTGAACGCTCTTTATTGGCGAAGAACTGAATATCATCGATCAGCAGGGCGTCAACGGAGCGGTAATAGCGTTTAAATTCTTCGATGGCGTTGTTCTGCAGGGCTTTAACCATGTCCTGCACGAAACGCTCGGAGTGCATATAAACCACTTTAGCATTTGGCTTACGCGCCACAATGCCGTTGCCGACGGCGTGTAACAGGTGGGTTTTCCCCAGACCGGTGCCGCCATAAAGGAACAGCGGGTTATACGCGCCGCCAGGGTTATCGGCCACCTGACGCGCCGCCGCGCGTGCCAGCTGGTTAGATTTACCTTCGACGAAGTTATCAAACGTATGCTTGACGTTGACGTTGGAACGGTAGGTTGGCTCTGCCGGCGCCGGAACGTTATCCCAGCCCTGACGGGCGACAGCAGGCGCGACGCGCGCGGTTTGCACCTGAGCGGCCGGGATCGCCGTGGCGACGTTGGCCGTCCCCTGGTGGGACGGCGCCGCAGGCTTCGCGCCCACTTCAAAGCGCAGTTGTGGGGCGTCCGCGCCACAAAAGTCATTGAGGAGCCCATTGATATTATTAAGGTATTTGTCCCTTACCCAATCGAGCACAAAACGGTTTGGCGCATACAGTGCCAGCGTGTTATCGCTCAGTTCCGCCTGCAATGGGCGGATCCACATGCTGAATTCTGTGGCTGGTAACTCATCCTGCAATCGGGCAAGACACTGCTGCCAAAGCGAAAGTGACACGGCGGACTCCACTCGAACATAAAATCGATATAAAAGAAAAACTGAAACAATCGTGATTGTTGGCACACGTCGCAAGACCCTGCATAAGCCGAAAAAGCCCCTGCGCAAAAGGGGTGACGTGCGAACCGCTATTTGCGGTTTTACCCGGGACGGATCCGTGGATCGCGATCGGGACCGGGGATCATAGCCTAAACTGAGAAAGAGATCTTGTGTTTCTCAACAGATTCTTCCCGATTTATCCACAGGAGGATCGAAACCGGGTAAGTGTAATCGATCCTGGCGAGAGTGCGGCACGATTTCGCCCGCATATTGGAAAAATTAATGAGCTATGCCGGTTTTGGATAGAATTGATCTAACAAAGATCCTTTACGATCCTTGCGCTTTACCCGCCAGGCCGTATAATCCCCCACCCGGCGCGTAACGCCCGTTTTCGCAACTCGTCTCAGCTTATTTTTTGTGCGGCAAGGTGCGAGAAATAAGGAAAGAGAATTGACTCCGGAGTGTACAATTATTACAATCCGGCCTCTTTAATCACCCACGCTGAGGCGTAAGTCGTTCGAAGTTCGTTCGGGTCTACGCAAAAGTCAGTGAATTTATTCAAGTTTAGGTAGAAATCGCCATGAAACGCACTTTTCAACCGTCTGTACTGAAGCGCAACCGTTCTCACGGCTTCCGTGCTCGTATGGCTAATAAAAATGGTCGTCAGGTTCTGGCACGTCGTCGTGCTAAAGGCCGCGCTCGTCTGACCGTTTCCAAGTAATAAAGCTAACCCTGCGTGGTTAAGCTAGCATTTCCCAGGGAGTTACGTTTGTTAACTCCCAGTCATTTCACTTTCGTCTTCCAGCAGCCACAACGGGCTGGCACGCCGCAAATCACCATCCTCGGCCGCCTGAATTCGCTGGGGCATCCCCGCATCGGTCTTACCGTCGCCAAGAAAAACGTTAAGCGCGCGCATGAACGCAATCGGATTAAACGTCTGACGCGTGAAAGCTTCCGTTTACGTCAACATGAACTCCCGCCAATGGATTTCGTGGTGGTGGCAAAGAAAGGGGTTGCCGACCTCGATAACCGTGCTCTCTCGGAAGCGTTGGAAAAATTATGGCGCCGCCATTGTCGCCTGGCTCGCGGGTCCTGATAGGCCTTATCAGGGTCTATCAGCGCCTGATTAGTCCGCTACTCGGGCCGCACTGTCGTTTCACGCCAACCTGTTCTCAATACGGAATTGAGGCATTGCGCAGGTTTGGAGTGATAAAAGGCAGTTGGTTGACGGTGAAACGCGTATTAAAATGCCACCCTTTACACCCTGGTGGTGACGACCCCGTCCCGCCTGGACCATTTGATACCAGAGAACACTAACGATGGATTCGCAACGCAATCTTCTTATCATCGCTTTGTTGTTCGTGTCTTTCATGATCTGGCAAGCCTGGGAGCAGGACAAAAATCCGCAAACCCAGCAGCAGACCACGCAGACTACGACCACAGCAGCGGGTAGCGCCGCAGACCAGGGCGTACCGGCCAGTGGCCAGGGGAAACTGATTACGGTTAAAACTGATGTGCTTGATCTGACCATCAACACCAGCGGTGGTGATGTTGAGCAAGCGCTGCTTCCGGCTTACCCGAAAGCGCTGAAATCTACTGAACCGTTCCAGTTACTGGAAACCACGCCACAGTTTATCTATCAGGCACAGAGCGGCTTAACCGGTCGTGACGGCCCGGATAACCCGGCTAACGGCCCGCGTCCGCTGTATAACGCTGATAAAGATGCGTATGTACTGGCAGACGGCCAGAACGAAATCGTTATTCCGCTGACCTACACCGACAAAGCGGGCAACGTCTTCACCAAAACCTTCACCCTGAAACGCGGTGATTATGCGGTGAACGTTGGCTACAACGTGAAAAACGTCGGCGAAAAACCGCTGGAGATCTCCTCCTTCGGTCAGCTCAAGCAAACAGCAGCGCTGCCATCGAGCCGCGATACGCAAACCGGCGGTCTGTCTACCATGCACACCTTCCGTGGCGCGGCGTACTCCACTGCTGATTCGAAATACGAAAAATATAAATTCGATACTATCGTCGACAACGAAAACCTGAACGTCAGCACTAAAGACGGTTGGGTGGCGATGTTGCAGCAGTACTTCACCACCGCGTGGGTTCCGCATAACAACGGCACCAACAACTTCTATACCGCTAACCTCGGTAATGGCGTTGTCGCTATCGGCTACAAATCGCAGCCGGTACTGGTGCAGCCAGGTCAAACCGACAAGCTGGAAAGCGTGCTGTGGGTCGGCCCGGCTCTGCAGGATAAAATGGCTGCCGTCGCGCCGCACCTGGATCTGACCGTCGACTACGGCTGGTTGTGGTTCATCTCCCAACCGCTGTTTAAGCTGCTGAAATTCATCCACGGCTTCCTCGGCAACTGGGGTTTCTCAATTATCGTCATCACCTTTATCGTTCGTGGCATCATGTACCCGCTGACTAAAGCGCAGTACACCTCCATGGCGAAGATGCGTATGCTGCAGCCGAAGATTCAGGCAATGCGCGAGCGTCTGGGCGACGATAAACAACGTCAAAGCCAGGAAATGATGGCGCTGTATAAAGCAGAAAAAGTTAACCCGCTGGGTGGCTGCTTCCCGCTGATTATTCAGATGCCAATCTTCCTTGCGCTGTACTACATGCTGAGCGCCTCGGTTGAACTGCGTCATGCGCCGTTTATCCTGTGGATCCACGACCTGTCCGCGCAAGACCCGTACTACATCCTGCCGATCATCATGGGCGCGACCATGTTCTTCATCCAGAAGATGTCGCCGACCACCGTGACCGACCCGATGCAGCAGAAGATCATGACCTTTATGCCGGTCATCTTCACGGTGTTCTTCCTGTGGTTCCCGTCTGGTCTGGTGGTGTACTACATCGTCAGCAACCTGGTAACCATTATTCAGCAGCAGCTGATTTACCGTGGTCTGGAGAAGCGTGGCCTGCATAGCCGCGAGAAGAAAAAATCCTGATTCGGTGTAGGCCGGATAAGGCGAAGCCGCCATCCGGCAATGCGCGCCGGGTTGCCTGATGGCGCTAACGCTTATCAGGCCTACAATCAAAAGGCGGTCGAATGACCGCCTTTTTTTATTGCGATTTGAAGAGACATATCATGAGCCATAACGACACTATCGTCGCCCAGGCAACCCCTCCGGGACGCGGGGGTGTGGGCATCCTGCGTATCTCCGGCCTTAAGGCGCGCGACGTCGCGCAGGCGGTACTCGGCAAGCTGCCGAAGCCGCGCTATGCCGACTATCTGCCGTTCAAAGACGCCGACGGTACGCCGCTGGACCAGGGGATTGCGCTGTGGTTCCCGGGACCCAACTCCTTTACCGGCGAAGATGTCCTCGAACTGCAGGGCCACGGCGGCCCGGTCATTCTGGATCTGCTGCTCAAACGTATTCTGACGTTGCCCGGCGTTCGCATCGCCAATCCGGGCGAGTTTTCCGAGCGCGCGTTCCTCAACGACAAGCTCGACCTGGCGCAGGCAGAGGCCATCGCCGACCTTATCGACGCCAGCTCAGAGCAGGCGGCCCGTTCGGCGTTGAACTCCTTGCAAGGGGCCTTCTCCGCGCGTGTGAACCATCTTGTGGAAGCGCTCACTCACCTGCGCATCTACGTGGAAGCGGCGATTGATTTCCCGGATGAAGAAATTGATTTCCTCTCCGACGGTAAAATTGAAGCCCAACTGAACGACGTGATCGCCGATCTCGACGCCGTCCGCGCCGAAGCCCGTCAGGGCAGCCTGCTGCGTGAAGGGATGAAAGTGGTGATCGCCGGACGGCCTAACGCCGGTAAATCCAGCCTGCTCAACGCGCTGGCCGGCCGTGAAGCGGCGATCGTCACCGATATCGCCGGCACCACCCGCGACGTACTGCGCGAGCATATTCATATCGACGGTATGCCGCTGCATATCATCGATACCGCAGGCCTGCGTGACGCCAGCGATGAAGTGGAGCGCATCGGCATCGAACGCGCCTGGCAGGAGATCGAGCAGGCGGATCGGGTGCTGTTTATGGTCGACGGCACCACCACCAGCGCCGTTGACCCGGCGGAGATCTGGCCGGACTTTATCGAGCGCCTGCCGGCTAAGCTGCCGATTACCGTGGTGCGTAATAAAGCCGACGTCACCGGCGAAGCGCTGGGGCTCAGCGAAGTAAATGGCCACTCACTGATCCGCCTGTCGGCGCGTACCGGTGAAGGGGTCGAGGTGCTACGCAACCACCTTAAGCAGAGCATGGGCTTCGATACCAACATGGAAGGCGGTTTCCTCGCCCGTCGTCGCCACCTGCAGGCGCTGGAAGCGGCGGCGAACCATCTGCAGCAGGGCAAGGCCCAGCTGCTGGGCGCGTGGGCCGGGGAGCTGCTGGCGGAGGAGCTGCGTCTGTCGCAACAGGCATTAAGCGAAATCACCGGCGAATTTACCTCTGACGACCTGCTGGGCCGCATCTTCTCCAGTTTCTGTATCGGTAAATAAGCGTTACTGGTAAGCATCTACTAACCCGCCATAACGTTCTGTTATGGCGGTTTTTTTTATTTGATTGCCTTAATCACATCAACTCTGTGAGGCAATAACCCGTTTTTCCTTTCAGGAAAAGAGTGTTGTCCAAATGGCAACTCGTACTCCCTGGCGCTAGCCACTATGCTGTACGCCATTCTTATTGCGAGGGTCCTATGGCACGCTTTCTTATCTGCAGTTTCGCATTGGTACTGCTCTATCCATCCGGCATTGATATGTATCTGGTCGGCCTACCGCGTATCGCCCAGGATCTTGGCGCCAGCGAGGCGCAGCTGCATATCGCCTTCTCGGTCTATTTAGCCGGCATGGCTACCGCGATGCTTTTTGCCGGGCGCGCGGCGGATAAATCCGGGCGTAAACCGGTCGCGATTTTCGGCGCCATCACCTTCATACTGGCCTCGCTACTGTGCTCGCAGGCGCATAACAGCACGCATTTCCTGATCGGCCGCTTTATCCAGGGGATCGGCGCGGGAAGCTGCTACGTCGTCGCCTTTGCCGTTCTGCGCGATACGCTGGACGAGCGCCGCCGCGCCAAGGTACTGTCGCTGCTTAATGGCATTACCTGCATTATTCCCGTCCTCGCGCCGGTACTTGGCCATCTGATCATGTTGAAATATCCGTGGCAGAGCCTGTTCTACACCATGACAGGCATGGGGATAATGGTGGGATTATTGTCGGTGTTTATCCTGCGCGAGACGCGCCCGGCAACGCATTTTCAGGCAGGCGCACAGCACAATGGCGCCGCAGAGTCGCTGCTAAACCGTTTTTTCCTCAGCCGTATAGTCATTACGACTCTCAGCGTCACCGCAATTCTGACCTACGTAAACGTCTCACCGGTACTGATGATGGAAGAAATGGGTTTCGACCGCGGAACTTATTCAATGGCGATGGCGCTGATGGCAATGGTCAGCATGGCCGTGTCGTTCTCCACGCCGTTTGCCCTGACGCTGTTTAAACCGCGCACCCTGATGCTGACCTCGCAGACGTTGTTCCTTGTCGCTGGCGTGGTATTGAGCCTCGCCGCCAGCCAGCCCATCACCATGCTGGGATTAGGCATGATCTGCGCGGGTTTCTCGGTTGGCTTTGGCGTCGCGATGAGCCAGGCGTTGGGGCCTTTCACGTTGCGGGCGGGCGTCGCCAGCTCCGCTCTCGGCATCGCTCAGGTCTGTGGTTCTTCGCTGTGGATTTGGCTGGCGGCTATCATCGGGCTGAGCGCCATGAATATGCTGATCGGGATACTCATTGCCTGTAGCATAGTCAGTATTGTTCTGATACTGGTCGTCTCGCCGGCGCGCGCGACGCAAGATAATGAAGAAATCCCTGTCGAGTCTCGATCTTAACTTACTGCTATGTCTGCAGCTTCTGACCCAGGAGCGCAGCGTCACCCGCACGGCGAAACGGATGAACGTTTCGCCGTCGGCGGTGAGTAAATCACTGGCCAAGCTACGCGCCTGGTTTGACGATCCGCTATTTGTTAAAACCCCACTAGGGCTGGCGCCAACGCCGTTAATGAGCAGCATGGAGCAGGATCTTGCTGACTGGATGCAGATGGGCAATCAGATCCTCGATAAACCGCACCATACCATGCC
Organism: Klebsiella sp. CN_Kp091; assembly: GCF_040065095.1. NCBI lineage: Bacteria > Pseudomonadati > Pseudomonadota > Gammaproteobacteria > Enterobacterales > Enterobacteriaceae > Klebsiella > Klebsiella sp. CN_Kp091. The sequence continues at coordinate 214,034 of NZ_JBEAIO010000003.1, forward strand.
AAGCGGCCTGAAGTTCGAGCTGGCGGCGGAATCGCCGCTGCTGATGATCCTGTTCAACACCCTCTCCCAGCAAATTTATCAACGTTATCCACAGGCGCTGATCCGTTTACGCAACTGGGATTACGACTCGCTGGATGCCATTATTCGCGGCGAGGTTGATATCGGTTTTTGCGGCCGGGAAACCCATCCGCGTTCGCGCGAACAGTTGAGCCTGCTGCCGTGGTATATCGATTTTGATGTCCTGTTTAGCGACCTGCCGCAGGTGTGGCTGCGCGCCGATCATCCGGCGCTTAATGAAGAGTGGAATCTGGAAACATTCCTGCGCTATCCGCACATCAACATCTGCTGGGAACAGAGCGATACCTGGGCGCTGGATGATGTGTTACATGATCTGGGCTACAAGCGCACCGTCGCGCTAACCTTACCCGGCTTTGAACAGTCATTGTTTATGGCGGCGCAGCCGAATCACACCATGATAGCCACCGCGCCGCGCTATTGTCAGCACTATAATCAGCAACACCATCTGCCGCTGGTATCGCGCCCGCTGCCGCTGGAGCCGCAGCTACTGGAAAAAATGCGCGTGCCGTTCACCCTGCTGTGGCATAAGCGTAATAGCTATAATCCAAAGATCGTATGGCTCAGAGAGACCCTTAAACAACTCTATTCCAATACGCTGTAGGGAATTTGCCCATCATCCTCACGTTGTTGCGCAAGAAATTGTAAAAGTCAGACATTATCCCTTCTCAAGGAAGAATTTCCGCATTAAAACCTGCTCATTGTGAGCGATAATATCATTCACAATTTTTATCTCTGACCATTAATCACGGAGCGACGAATGGCAACGCATTTTGCAAGAGGGATACTCAACACCAGGGAGCCGCTATCGACGCGTTTGTCGGCGGCATGTCATCAATCCGCACGTAACCTACCCGAATACCGACAGAGCCGCTATCGCGCCTCGCGTTCGCTGCTCGCTGAACTGCTTTTCATGCTTTATGGTATCGGCGAGCTGCCGGAAATCATCAGCGAACCCAATGGACGGCCCGTATTTCGCGATCCCCACCTTCCCCGCTTTTCCATCTCTTATGCCGGGAATATCGTCGGCGTAGCGCTAACGACCGAAGGTGACTGCGGTCTCGATATGGAACTGCAGCACGCCTCGCGTGGCGTCCATCCGCTACATGCCGCCGATCGCTATGTCTTCAATAGCAATGAGAATTTATGGATTAACATCCAGCACGATCCGGATGAAGCCCGCGCCCAACTGGTCGCGCTGCGCCGCAGCGTGCTGAAGCTCACCGGTGAAGCCCCGGTACGAGTACAACTGCTGCCGGGGTCTGGTCGCCTGCGTACCGCTGGCACCCAATCGATTGAAGCCATCTGTGATGCCGAAACGCTGCTGGTGTGGTCAATTGCCGTCACCCCGAATATCGGGCCGCTGAAGGTCTGGGAATTCGATAGTAAAGAGGGCTGGCGCTGCCTGCCTGATGCGCAAACACGCGCCAAAGAGACTGACGCGCGCCTGATGCGCTTTACCAGCTTACCGGTAGAAAAAGTATTCTCCCTCAACTGACCGGTTTAGCCGGCCATCATGATGCAAAGGAGCACTCATGTCTGATACGTTGAAAGTTGTTACGTTACTCGGAAGTCTGCGCAAAGGTTCTTTTAATGCCATGGTTGCGCGTACGCTGCCAGGCATTGCGCCTGCGGGCATGGAAATCTCCGCGCTGCCGTCGATCGGCGATATCCCGCTGTACGATGCCGATATCCAACAGGAAGAGGGGTTCCCGCAGAGCGTGCAGGAGATCGCGAAACAAATCCGCGAAGCGGACGGCGTGGTGATCGTTACCCCGGAATACAACTACTCGGTACCCGGCGGCCTGAAGAACGCCATCGACTGGCTCTCACGTCTGCCGGAACAGCCGCTGGCCGGTAAGCCGGTGCTGATCCAGACCAGCTCAATGGGCGCTATCGGCGGGGCGCGTTGTCAGTATCATCTGCGCCAGATTCTGGTCTTCCTCGATGCGATGGTGATGAACAAGCCGGAGTTTATGGGCGGCGTGATTCAGAACAAAGTCGATCCGCAGGCAGGGGAAGTGGTCGATCAGAGCACGCTGGACCATCTGCGCGGCCAATTGACCGCCTTTGGCGATTATATTCAGCGGGTTAAAGCATAAAAAAAGCCCGGCAGCGATGCCGGGCTTTCTCATCATGTGTGCGGATCAATGCGCATCGATAAAGACAATTTTCAGCACGAACAGCAGCGAAACGATAATCACGCACGGGCTGAGTTCACGCAGACGGCCGGTACCAATCTTCATCACGCAGTAGGAAATAAAGCCCAGGGCGATACCTTCGGTAATCGAGAAGCTGAACGGCATCATCACCGCGGTGATAAACGCCGGTACCGCTTCCGTCAGGTCATCCCACTTCACGCGCGCCAGACTTGAGGTCATCAGCACGCCAACGTAAATCAGCGCCCCGGCGGCAGCATAGGCCGGAACCATCCCCGCCAGCGGCGACAGGAAGATGACCAGCAGGAACAGGATACCCACGACAACGGCGGTCAGGCCGGTACGCCCGCCAACGGAAACACCGGAGGAGGATTCGATATAGGCCGTAACCGAAGAGGTGCCAATAAAGGAGCCGGCGACGGACGACACGCTATCGACAAACAGCGCCTGCTTCATGCGCGGGAATTTACCCTGCGCATCCGCCAGCCCGGCTTTATCGGTGACGCCAATCAGGGTGCCGGAGGAGTCGAACAGGTTAACCAGCATGAACGAGAAGATCACGCCCGCCAGGCCAAGGTTCAGCGAACCGGCCAGATCGACCTGACCCACAACCGAGGTTACGCTCGGCGGCGCGGAGACGATACCGGTGTAGTGCACATCGCCGAGCATCCAGCCCAACAGGGTGGTAACGACGATAGAGACCAGAACGGCGGCATGAATATTACGCGATGCCAGGATAGCGATAATAAAGAACCCGAGAACGCCCAGCAGCACGCTATGGGAAGTCAGGTTGCCAATGCTGACCAACGTGTCCTGGTTCGCCACGATAACGCCAGCGTTCTTCAGGCCCATCATGCCGATAAACAGCCCGATACCGCTGGTGATACCGACGCGCAGGCTCACCGGGATATTGGCAATCATCCAGTAGCGAACGCGGAAGAGGGTCAGCAGCAGCAGGCCGACGGCGCCCCAGAAAATCGCGCCCATTCCCACCTGCCACGGCAGGCCCATCGCCTGAACCACCACGAAGGCAAAGAAGGCATTCAGACCCATCGCTGGCGCCAGCGCCACCGGCAGATTCGCGAACAGCCCCATCAGGATGCTGCCGAAGGCCGCGATCAGACAGGTGGTCACAAAGACAGCGCTGGTATCCATACCCGCCACGCCAAGAATTTGTGGGTTCACGAAGACGATGTAGACCATCGTCAGGAACGTGGTGAAACCGGCGATCGCTTCAGTGCGCACCGTGGTGCCGTGCTCGCGCAGTTTAAATACGCGCTCCAGCAGACCCTGGCCAGAAGACTGGCTGGTTGGTTGTTGACTCATTATCGGTTTCCGAACGTAAAGGAGGGAAAATTCGAGGCTATCCTATACCAAATTACGGCACCAGGCGCGGTTGTATGGTAATTTTTTTCATTTATTTTGCTTATACGGCAACGATTGCGTCGCGGCATTGAGCATTACGAAAACGTTAAACTTGTTAAACTGGAAAAAGTATGACCCAACCACAAGCAGTATTTTTCGATTGTGACGGCACGCTGGTCGATAGCGAGGTGATTTGCTCACGCGCCTATGTTCACATGTTTCAGGAATTCGGTATTACGCTGGATTTAGCCGAAATTTTTAAGCGCTTCAAGGGCGTTAAGCTGTACGAGATTATCGACACCATCAACGCTGAATATGGCGTTAACCTGCAGAAAGAGACTCTGGAGCCGGTGTATCGCGCCGAAGTCGCCCGTCTGTTCGATAGCGAGCTGGAGATCATTCCCGGCGCCGCTGCGCTGCTGGACGCGGTGAAGATCCCCATGTGCGTGGTGTCGAATGGCCCGGTCAGTAAAATGCAGCATTCGCTCGGTAGAACGCAGATGCTGCACCACTTCCCAGACCGGCTGTACAGCGGTTACGACATTCAGCGCTGGAAACCCGACCCGGCGCTGATGTTCCATGCGGCAGAGGCCATGCAGGTACAAGTCGAAAACTGTATTCTGGTCGATGATTCCAGCGCGGGAGCCCAATCAGGGATCGCCGCGGGTATGGAAGTCTTTTACTTCTGCGCCGACCCGCACAACCAACCGATCAATCATCCAAAAGTAACGACCTTTACCGATTTAGCTGAGCTGCCGGCATTGTGGAGAGCGCGTGGCTGGGATATTACTCGTTAAGACCCGGCGTAGCTACGCTCGGCCGGGCTACGGTTGGTCACAACGGTAGCCCCGCTGGCCAGCGGCTTTTTAGTGCTGCAATTCCGCCGCTGCCGCTTTATCCGCAATAATCACTAACGAAGGGTGCAACTTGAGCACAGAGGCCGGCACCTGTTCGCTGACCGGGCCCTCCACCACCTGCTTTAGCGCTTGCGCCTTCGCCGCGCCGCTGACAATCAGCAGCAGGTTTTTTGCCGCCATCACGCTTTTCGGCCCCATGGTGACATAGCTATCCGGCACCACGTTGAAATCGCCCCCCATCTCACCATTCGCGACAATGCCAACCAGATCCCCATGAATCGGTACTTCAACCGTCTCATCATGAAAACGTGTGGTGTTCGGCAGGTTGCCGCAAAAATGACCGTCGGCGCCCAGCCCCAGCACGACCAGGTCAAGACCGCCGGCCTCTTCGAGGCGGCGATCGTGTTGAGCCGCGTTCTCCAGCGTCAATTTGTGAATATTCTCTTCTTTGATCTGCGCTGGGGTAAAAAACAGCTGGCGCAGGTTGGAAATCGTCACCCCTTCACGCTGCTGGCCGCGAAAAGGTATCTCATCAAAGTTGTAATAGTGAACCCGATCATAGAATGATTTACCTTTGATGGCGGCGGTCAAATGCTCATACATGCGCTTTGGCGTACTCCCCGCCGTCACCGCCAGATTCATCCGTCGCGGCATCGTGATATAGCCTAAAAGATGATGGCAGGCGACCAGGCTCATCTCTTCATAATCATCCGTCACAATCAATTTCATCTCATCTTCCTTTACTGGTTGAGACAGGGGGCGCCATGCCTCCTGACGGTTATTTAAAGAGCTTTTGCACAAACTCGGCATAGGCCGGACGCCAGACGTCCATTTCATGATTCAGGCCGGGATAAGAGTGGTAATCAAATTTGATCTTCTGCTTTTCCAGTTCGCTTTTCAGGCCGGCAATATCTTTGCCAGTGACGGCGTCTTTTTCGCCAACCACCAGCGTAAAGTTACGCAGTTGCTTATTGATGGCGTCAGGATTATTCAACTGCGCCTCCACGCCAGCATCGGGAACCGTGGTTGTCGTAACCCCGCTAAAGGTGGCAAGCCACCCGAAGCTCTCAAGATGGTTCATCCCGGACACCAGCGCCTGATAACCGCCCTGCGACAACCCCGCCAGCGCCCGGCCGTCGGCATCTTTACGCACGCTAAATCGGGAATCGATCAGCGGAATGATGTCGTGCATTAATTCGTTGTCTGCGGCTTTCGCATTGAGTGGATAGAAATTTTTACGCCGCTCCTGCGGCGGGAAGTTTTCCGCGATCGCTTGTGGAATATCGGTTTCGGTATCCGGCACCACCACCAGCATCGGCTTGATTTTGCCCTCCGCCAGCAGGTTATCCATCATTTGCGGGATGCGTCCCTGGTCGATGGCCGACAGACCGCTATCGCCAAAACCGTGGTAGAAGTAGAGCACCGGCAACGGTTCGCCGCTGCCGTTATAACCCGGCGGCGTCCAGACATAGACGCGGCGTTCTGACTTAAGCGCCGTCGAATGGTAGGTGACGGTACGCAGATCGCCGTGCGGGACTGCCCGATCGTCAAGAATGCTGCCGGGCACCAGGATCAGGCTGGTATTCACCTGGCGCTGCGGTTTCTGGTAGCGGCTACCGGTATCGACGGAACGAAAACCGTCCACATCGAAGTAGTACTCATAAAGATTGGCGGCCAGGCGATCGCTTTTCCACGTCCATACGCCCTGGGTGTCTTTGGTCATGTCATGAGAGACAAAGGTATCCGGCGTCGACCCCGTGACGACGGAAACGCGCCTGGCATCGGGGGCAAATAACCGGAAAGTCACGCTGTTATCCGTATTCACCTGAGTAATATATTGGCTGACAGGAATAGCGGCATCAGGCATCGTCGGCAGCGGTGCGGCGTGCGCCGTAAATGTGGCGCCAGCCAGCGCCAGGGCGAAGTAAATTGCATGTCGTTTCATTTTGATTCCTTTTTACGTTTTTATTAGCAGGCGCTTGCGGCCTTACCACCAAATTTCGGCCTGCGCGCCGAGGGCGAATTGGTCGTTCTTGCCATCTTCAAAAACCGCGGTGGTATTGTTAGCAGCCTTATCCAGATCGATATCTTCGGCTTTAATATAAGTCGCATAAAAACGGATTTCCGGGCGCGAGGTCAGCATACTGGTATTTACTTTGAAGGTATGGAATAAGGTGGTCTTATAACCGGATTCGTTATATTTCTTACCCGTCACATCTTTGTTCTGCTGTTTGAAGTATCCCAGCTCAACGCCGGTCTGATTATATTTATTCCAGATATATGCCGGACGAACCACGGCGCGAATAGATTCAAAATCTGAATGGGCGCCGGTTTCATAGCTATAAACGTCATTACCAAATGAATAAACGATCGCATTAGCCATAATGACATCATCGCGCAGATAGGTTTCCCCCTGTGAGGTTAAGCGTACGGCGGTGCCGTTGGTATGATCGCCATAATAGCGCCCATTATTGGTGGTATACGGGCTCGATCCGGCATAGCGCGAGAAGCTGCTGGCGATGGAGTTGTTCGCCAGTAATAATGAGAATTCGTTAAAGCCGCCGTTATCAAATTTCTGCGTTAACGAAGTTCCCACCATCCAGGTATCTTTCCATTGATAGTAACCTTCATTCCCCTCTTTATATTTCTCTGATGAACTCTGATTCGCAGCGACATAGCGCCCGCTCACCATCAGCGAGGCTTTATCCCACAGCGGAATATCTTTGTAACGTACATCCAGGGTATTGGTATTAATTTGCTGCTTATTGGTCAAAGAGCGGTCGTAGTCATCGATGTCTTCGCGCACCAGCGCGATATCAAATTTACCGGCGCCCACCTTCCAGTTTTCAAGCCCTACGCCAGCTGCCGCATCGGTTCTTTGCGTTTTCCAGTCCAGCATCTGGATCTCGATTTTCGGCGCGCCGTGCTTACCGACCCAGAAATCCGCTTCCGGGGCAAACGGTAGAAAGCCTTTGGTGTTGACGTACATATCCGAGAACTGAAGGTAGTTTTCGCCGCCGGCATTGTCACCAAACCAGCCGGTAGAATATTGCTGACCCACGTTGCCATCGAGCATCACGATGGCGTCCACACGTTTATCGCCTTCCTGAAAAACGCGCTGTTTAAGCTGTAAATCAAACCAGCCGGAATACTCGTTACCCAAACGGCCAAGCGAGCCGATGGCCCACGATTTTGGCGAGCCGTGCGAGGCAGTTCCCCAGCCAGAACGGTAATAGCCGTTATAGCTAAAGCCAATTTCATCTTTCACGAATTTGCTAAAATCTTTCAGCGTCATGGCGCTATAGGCAGGCTCACCGCCCTGCTCGGATTGTTCATTTTTGACCAGCACCGCATCCGGCTTAGCGTCCGCTTTGGTCGCCGTGGGCGCTTCCGCGCTCCGGCTCTTCTGGCTATTTACCGGTTGCGACCAGGCGGCCCAGACCTGGTTCCTTTTTTTCTCCTGATCCTGATATTTCTTGAGTTCTTTTTGTGTGTCCTGAAGCGCTTTTTCCAGAAGCTCCAGCCGTTGTTCAACCGTAAGTTGCCCGGCAATAAGATTTGTTGAATAAGAAAGCGGCGCCAGCAAAACCATCGCCGAAGCGATCATATTTCTTCTAATCATAATAATCCCTTATATAAGCATTGGCGTAAATGAAACACGTAATTAATAAATGGCGTTATGTTTTTAATAAACTGCATTAATACCATTCCACGTAACTGCAGCTTTTATTTTCATGCCGAATAAGTGGCAAAAAAAACCTGAAGGAGACCATCTGCATTAACAGATAATCCTCTTCAGGTTTTGCCCGCTCATCGCGGTAACAACCCTTATCAGCAAACCATTCAGCGTCTAAAACAAAAAAACCTGACATCGCCGCCTGGAGCAATATCAGGTTTTGCCTGCTGTCGCAGTAACAATCCATTTTAACCATCTGAGCTTCAGCGCTCAGTCAGTGAGAGGGATTGTTACGCGAGAAAATTTAAAACTCAAATAGTCAGAGTATTAATTGTGACGATAATCGCAGCAATATGTCTGCTATGCGCAAAATCATAGTTGATTCTGATAATTTCCTTTACCAGAATCAACCATCGTGATCTTTACTCTTTCGGATCTTTACCCGCGAGCAGCTTATCCAGTTCGTCGCCGCCTACGTGACGGAAATCCTGGCCTTTAACGAAGTAGAAAATATATTCGCAGATATTCTGGCAGCGATCGCCGATACGTTCGATGGAGCGCGCGCAGAACAGCGCGGTCAGGACGCTCGGAATGGTACGTGAATCTTCCATCATATAGGTCATCAGTTGACGCACGATGCCTTCATACTCCTGGTCGACTTTCTTGTCTTCACGATAGATACGTACCGCTTCATCGAGATCCATACGCGCAAAGGCATCCAGTACATCATGCAGCATCTGCACGGTATGGCGGCCCAGCGACTCCAGGCTCACCAGCAGCGGCTGGTGCTGCTGGGAAAACTTCTCCAGCGCGGTGCGGCAGATTTTATCCGCCACGTCGCCAATACGTTCCAGCTCGGCGATAGTCTTGATGATCGCCATCACCAGCCGCAGGTCGCTGGCGGTCGGCTGACGTTTAGCGATGATGCGCACACAGGCCTCGTCGATCGCCACTTCCATCATATTGACCTGCTTGTCGCCGTCGATTACGCGCTTCGCCAGATCGCTGTCCTGATTATGCATCGCGGTGATCGCATCAGAAAGCTGCTGCTCCACCAGCCCACCCATGGTCATCACCTGGGTGCGAATGTACTCCAGCTCTGCGTTGAACTGGCCGGAAATATGTTTATTAAGATTTAAGTTATCCATGATGTCTCCTGATTGCCCATCGGGTTAGCACCTGAAAGCAGAAGGGCAATCAACCGTAGCGGCCAGTAATATAATCTTCAGTTTGCTTCTTAGCGGGCTTGGTAAACAGATCGTCCGTGTTGCTGAATTCAATCAGCTCGCCAAGATACATAAATGCCGTATGGTCGGAACAACGCGCAGCCTGCTGCATGTTGTGGGTAACGATAACGACGGTGTAATCCTGCTTCAGCTCGGTGATAAGCTCCTCAATACGCCCGGTGGAGATGGGATCCAGCGCTGAGCAAGGTTCATCGAGTAGCAGCACTTCCGGGCGAATCGCGATACCGCGGGCAATACACAGACGCTGCTGCTGACCACCGGAGAGAGAATACCCGCTCTGGTGCAGTTTATCTTTGGTTTCATTCCATAATGCGGCTTTGGTCAACGCCCACTGCACGCGCTCGTCCATATCGGCGCGCGACAGCTTCTCAAACAGGCGCACGCCGAAGGCGATGTTGTCGTAGATGGACATCGGGAACGGCGTCGGCTTCTGGAATACCATCCCTACTTTCGCGCGCAGCAGGGCGATATCCTGGGTATTGGTGAGAATATTGTCGCCATCCAGCAGAATTTCGCCTTCCGCACGCTGCTCCGGGTACAGCTCAAACATCTTGTTGAACGTACGCAGCAGAGTGGATTTACCGCAGCCTGACGGGCCGATAAACGCCGTCACCTGGTTCTTAGCAATATCCAGGTTGATGTTCTTCAGGGCATGGAATTTGCCGTAGTAGAAGTTCAGGTCACGAACTGAAATTTTACCCGGATTCGCGTTCACCATACTCATCTCAATCTCTTCCTCATTCGGCGCCGCTTAGGCCGCGCCGCAAAAATTAACCGTGTTTCTTCTTCGCGAAGACAACGCGCGCCAGAATATTCAGCAGCAAGACGCACAGGGTGATAATCAATACCCCGGCCCAAGCCAGTTGCTGCCATTCCGCGAACGGACTCATGGCAAATTTAAAAATGGTCACCGGCAGGTTGGCGATCGGCTGCATCATATCGGTGCTCCAGAACTGGTTGGAGAGCGCGGTGAACAGCAGCGGCGCCGTCTCCCCGGCGATACGGGCAATGGCCAGCAGGATACCGGTCATAATGCCGGATACCGACGCCTTAAGGGTGATCGCGGAAATCATCTTCCACTTCGGCGTCCCCAGCGCATAGGCTGCTTCACGCAGGCTATCCGGCACCAGTTTCAGCATGTTTTCAGTGGTACGAATCACGATTGGCACCTGCAGCAGCGCCAGCGCGATAACGCCCGCCCAGCCGGAGAAGTGCTGCATCTGCGCCACTACGATGGTGTAGACGAACAGCCCCACGACGATAGATGGCGCGGAAAGCAGAATATCGTTGATAAAGCGGATGATTTCCGCCAGTACCGACTTTCTGCCGTACTCCGCCAGATAGATACCGGCCATGATGCCAAGCGGCGTACCAAAAACGGTCGCCCACAGGATCAGCAGGCCGCTGCCCGCCAGGGCATTCGCCAGACCGCCGCCCGCGGTATTCGGCGGCGGCGTCATTTCGGTAAACAGCGCCAGACTCATGCCGTCGATGCCACGCGTGATGGTCGACATCAGGATCCAGATAAGCCAGAAGAGACCAAACGCCATAGTTGCCATCGACAGGGTCAGGGCAATGCGGTTCTTCAGGCGGCGTTTAGCCTGCATCTTGCGACGGGATTCCGCCAGTTCAGCGGTGGTTTGCAATTCGATCGTTGCCATTAGCGAGCCCCCTCGTTCTTAGCGAGACGCATAATCATGAACTTCGACGCGGCCAGAACGATAAAGGTGATAACGAACAGGATCAGACCCAGTTCCATCAGCGCCGCTACGTGCAGGCCGCTTTCCGCTTCCGCGAATTCATTGGCCAGCGCCGAGGTAATACTGTTGCCCGGCATATACAACGAAGCGCTGTCTAGCTGATAGGTGTTACCGATGATAAAGGTGACGGCCATGGTTTCACCCAGCGCGCGCCCCAGGCCGAGCATGACGCCGCCGATCACCCCGTTTTTGGTGAACGGCAGCACGATGCGCCAAATCACCTCCCACGTGGTGCAGCCAATCCCATATGCGGACTCTTTCATCATCACCGGAGTCTGCTCGAAGACATCGCGCATTACGGCGGCGATATAAGGAATGATCATGATGGCCAGAATGACGCCGGCCGCCAGGATGCCAATACCGAATGCCGGGCCGGCAAACAGCGCGCCGACAAAGGGGATCGTCGAAAGGACGTTGCCGACTGGTTCCTGGAAGTAAGTCGCAAACAGCGGGGCGAAAATAAACAGGCCCCACATGCCGTATACGATACTCGGGATCGCCGCCAGCAGCTCAATAGCAATACCCAGCGGGCGTTTTAGCCAGGCTGGGGAGAGTTCAGTCAGGAACAGCGCGATGCCGAAGCTCACCGGAACGGCGATCAACAACGCGATAATTGAGGTAACCAGGGTCCCGTAAATCGGTACCAGCGCACCGAAGATCTCATTCGGCGCATCCCACTCTTTGGTCCACAAAAAGGAAAAGCCAAATTTCTGAATACTTGGCCATGAAGAGATGATGAGGGAGACGATGATGCCACCCAGCATCAATAGCACAATCAGCGCAGCCAGTTTTACCAGCGCGCTGAAGATCATGTCACCCTTTTTCCCCGGAGGGTTGAATGCCGGCTTGGTTGCAGCCATAGGTTACTCTTTAAGTTCGGGCCCAAAAACCCAGCATTTTACTGAGCTTACGGGCAAAGGTAATGCTATACCCGAAATAATTCGAGCTGCAGGAAGCTCGCCGGCAGCTCGACATTCCGCGGGTATTAGTACAGCGCTTTACCGCTGCTGTCTTTCACGTTGGTTTTCCATGCGGCGCGTACCTGCTCAACCACGCTATCCGGCAGGCTGGCGTAATCCAGCGCATTCGCTTCTTTGCCGCCGTTTTTATATGCCCAGTCGAAGAACTTCAGCACTTCCGCGGTATTCTCCGGCTTATTGGAGGCCTTGTGGACGAGGATGAAAGTGGTTGAGGTGATCGGCCATGCATTTTCACCTTTCTGGTTAGTCAGGTCCTGAGCGAAGGACTTGCTCCAGTCGATACCTTTCGCCGCATTAGCGAAGTTATCTTCCGTCGGGCTGACCGGCTTGCCGTCAGCGGACAGCAGTTTGGTGTAGGCCAGGTTATTCTGCTTAGCGTAAGCATACTCGACATAGCCGATAGCGCCCGGCAGACGCTGAACGAAGGCCGCGATACCGTCGTTGCCTTTACCGCCCAGACCGGTCGGCCAGTTTACGGTAGAGCCTGCGCCAATTTTAGATTTCCACTCTTCGTTCACTTTCGCCAGATAGCTGGTGAAGACGAAAGAAGTACCGGAACCATCCGCGCGGCGAACCACGGCGATGTTCTGAGCCGGCAGCTTCAGGCCAGGGTTGAGTTTAGCGATCGCTTCGTCATCCCATTTTTTGATTTTGCCCAGATAGATGTCGCCAAGGGTTTTACCATCGAGCACCAGCTCGCCGGATTTAACGCCCGGCAGGTTAACCGCCAGCACCACGCCACCGATAACGGTCGGGAACTGGAACAGGCCTTCCTGCGCCAGTTTGTCATCAGCCAGAGGAGCATCAGAAGCACCAAAATCCACGGTGTTGGCAATAATCTGTTTAACGCCGCCAGAGGAACCGATACCCTGGTAGTTAACTTTATTGCCCGTTTCTTTCTGATAGGTATCAGCCCATTTGGCATACACCGGAGCAGGGAAAGTTGCACCTGCGCCAGTCAGGCTTGCTGCTGCGAAAGCAGAGAAAGCGCTCATCGATAAGGTCGCGGCGACAACTGTTGCGACGGTGGTACGCATAACGTTCATAATGTCTCCTGCTGGGATTCGTAAACCGTTGTTTCGAAGCTATGGTGAGCAAAATAGGACAAACAGGTGACAGTAAAATGTACGAATTATGACAGTTTTATGACACACCAGGGTAAAGTAAGAAAACCTAAAATAAAATTAATTAAATCAATTGATTACACTTTTATCTTTTGGTCATATGACAGGAAGTTTTTGCTTTTATTACATGATTATGGATAGCGTAAAATCATCTGGCAACATTGAGATGTTGGGCAACCATAGCAAGCCTGATCGTACGGCGATAAAGCGTAAACAGTGTAAAAGCCGTTCCATTCATCAATCTACGGCCTAACCAGAGTACGGCTATCTCACACATAAAAAGAATGACCTTATTGGCAGCAATAGCTTCATCTGCGATGACGGCAAGCGCCAGGACTAGACAAAAAACAAACAAATTGGCGAGATACAGGTACATAAAAATACGTAATCCAACAGCATGACCTCGACCTACTAACCCTGCAGCTAAGCTGGTTATAACAATAACCCCTAATAGCAGCGGAAAGTAGAAAGCCAGAAAACGGGGCGGAGTAAGTTGGAGACTCTGCAATATAAAAGCCGCATTAACTGAAAAAATAACAATTAATATCAAATAAATACAAGCAGGAACTAGCGGAGAAGGTGATAAGCGTTGCCCATGAGACAAACTCATCATATCTGTTGTTGTATGCTGCGCGATCTCATCTCTATCTCTTCGCTTGATAAGTTGATCGATTTCCACACCATGCTTGAGAAGCGCTAAGAAATTATTACCACATAAGTTTTTCATTTTAGAATCGCCACTGAGTAAATTTCATTGGTTTCTATAAGCAATGGCGGTAACTCTATCCGCAAACACACAATCAACCGTTGATAGCAGATAAAAAATCCGGTATCCCTTTGCAGAAATACCGGATTATAGCGTCACTCAAAAGAGTTTCGGTCCGTACAGCCTGATTACTCTACGGTCACCGATTTCGCCAGGTTACGCGGCTGGTCAACGTCGGTGCCTTTGATCAGCGCAACGTGATAAGCCAGTAGCTGCAGCGGCACGGTAAAGAAGATCGGCGCAATCACCTCTTCGACATGGGGCATCTCGATGATGTGCATGTTGTCGCTGCCGCTGAAACCGGCGTCTCCATCGGCGAAGACGTACAGTTCACCGCCGCGGGCGCGAACTTCTTCAATATTGGATTTCAGTTTTTCCAACAATTCGTTGTTCGGCGCCACAACGATGACCGGCATTTCGGCATCAATCAGCGCCAGCGGACCGTGTTTCAGCTCGCCCGCCGCATAAGCTTCAGCATGAATGTAGGAGATCTCTTTCAGCTTCAGCGCCCCTTCCAGCGCGATCGGGTACTGATCGCCGCGGCCAAGGAACAGCGCGTGCTGCTTATCGGAGAAACGTTCCGCCAGCTGTTCGATGCGCTTATCCTGCGACAGCATCTGCTCGATACGGTTCGGCAGCGCCTGCAGGCCATGCACGATATCCTGCTCAATAGCCGCATCCTGGCCCTTGAGACGCGCCAGTTTCGCCACCAGCATCAACAGCACGGTCAGCTGAGTGGTAAAGGCCTTGGTCGATGCCACGCCGATTTCGGTACCGGCTTTGGTCATCAACGCCAGATCGGACTCGCGCACCAGCGAGGAGCCAGGAACGTTGCAGATGGCCAACGAACCCAGATAGCCGAGCTCTTTAGAGAGGCGCAGCGCCGCCAGGGTATCCGCCGTCTCACCTGACTGGGAGAGGGTGATCATCAGGCTGTTGCGGCGCACCGCGGATTTGCGGTAGCGGAATTCCGAAGCAATTTCGACATCGCACGGCACGCCGGCTAACGCTTCGAACCAGTAACGGGAGACCATCCCGGAGTTATACGAGGTTCCGCAGGCAACAATCTGGATATGCTCAACCTGCGACAGCAGCGCGTTGGCATTCGGCCCCAGTTCGCTGAGATCGACCTCGCCATGGCTGATGCGCCCGGTCAGGGTGTTCTTAATCGCGTTCGGCTGCTCGTAAATCTCTTTCTGCATATAGTGGCGATAAATCCCCTTATCACCGGCGTCATACTGCAGATTAGATTCGATCTCCTGGCGATTCACTTCCGCGCCGGATTTATCGAAAATCACCACCGTACGACGGGTAACTTCGGCAATATCGCCCTCTTCGAGGAAGATAAAGCGGCGGGTCACCGGCAGCAGCGCCAGTTGGTCAGAAGCGATAAAGTTTTCGCCCATGCCCAGGCCAATGACCAGCGGGCTGCCTGAACGTGCCGCTAGCAGCGTCCCCGGATCGCGGGTATCCATGATCACCGTACCATAGGCGCCGCGCAGCTGCGGGATTGCGCGCAGCACGGCTTCACGCAAAGTGCCGCCCTGTTCCAGCTCCCAGTGCACCAGATGCGCGATAACTTCGGTATCGGTCTCAGAGACGAAGACATAGCCGCGGGACTGCAGCAGGACGCGCAGCGGCTCATGGTTCTCGATGATCCCGTTATGGACCACCGCAATGTGTTCAGAAACATGCGGATGCGCATTGCTCTCAGACGGCTCGCCGTGCGTCGCCCAACGGGTATGGGCAATCCCGGTACCGCCGTGTAACGGTTGCTCTTCTACCGCCTGAGCCAGCATCTGAACTTTACCGAGACGACGAACGCGGGTCATATGACCTTCGTTATCGACCACAGCCAGACCGGCAGAGTCATAGCCACGGTATTCCAGACGACGTAAACCTTCGAGAAGGATTTCAGCAATATCACGCTGCGCGACTGCGCCAACAATTCCACACATAGTTAAATTTCCTGATAATGGCGATATGCCATGCGTTGTCGCTGACCTGTATTTGCCCTTTACGGGCGCCCCGAGCCTTGTAGAGAGTGGGGTTATTTTTATGGTACTGCCTGCGGACGGGGACCTATATTGATCCTCTCATCCTGGTTCGCCGGGCGATCTCTCACCCGGCGACAATCTAATCACTACTTTTTCTTCACCGGACGCTGCCAGCCCTGTTTGTGGACCTGCGGCACGCGACTTAGCACCAGTTCGTTGTCAGCTATATTACGCGTGACGGTGGTGCCCGCGGCAATCGTCACGCCATTACCGACGCTGACCGGCGCGACCAGTTGCGTATCAGAACCGACAAACACATCATCGCCGATGATCGTTTTATGCTTATTTGCGCCATCATAGTTAC
The DNA here is from genome assembly GCF_040065095.1 of Klebsiella sp. CN_Kp091. Classification (NCBI taxonomy): domain Bacteria; kingdom Pseudomonadati; phylum Pseudomonadota; class Gammaproteobacteria; order Enterobacterales; family Enterobacteriaceae; genus Klebsiella; species Klebsiella sp. CN_Kp091. Next base: position 230,404 of record NZ_JBEAIO010000003.1, read on the forward strand.
AGGTGATAGTACCCGCGCCGATATTAACGTTGTCGCCAATTTCAGCATCGCCGAGGTAGGAGAGATGACCTGCCTTCGAACCTTTGCCCAGACGCGCTTTCTTCATTTCGACAAAGTTGCCGACGTGAGCGCCTTCCAGCAGCTCAGCCCCCGGACGCAGACGCGCAAACGGGCCGATGGTGCAGGCGGCCTGCAACTGCGCATCTTCAACCACGCTATACGGGCTGATTTCGCAGTCATCACCGATGACGCTGTCTTTGATGACGCAGCCGGCGCCGATCTTCACGCGATCGCCCAGCACGACATGACCTTGCAGAATAACGTTAGTATCAATTTCGACATCGCGCCCGTGTTTCAGCACGCCGCGCAGATCGAAACGCGCCGGGTCGCGCAGCATCACGCCCGCCAGCAGCAGCTTTTCCGCCTGCTCTGACTGATATACTCGTTCCAGACGCGCGAGTTGCAGGCGGTTGTTCACCCCTTCAACTTCGCTCAGACGCTGAGGATGCACCGCAACGATCTCATGACCTTCCTGATGGGCCATCGCGATAATATCGGTGATGTAGTATTCGCCCTGGGCGTTATTGTTAGTGAGCTTCGCCAACCAGCGTTTCAGGTCCGCGCCGTTAGCGACCAGAATCCCGGTATTGATCTCCTGAATCTGGCGCTGCGCTTCGCTGGCGTCTTTATGCTCAACGATGCCTGTCACCAGGCCATTTTCTCGCGTGATGCGCCCATAACCGGTTGGATCATCCAGCTTCACCGTTAACAGGCCGATACCGCCCTGCGGTTTTGCGGCGCGCAGGCGCTGTAGCGTTTCAACCGAAATCAGCGGCACATCGCCATAGAGCATCAAGATATCTTCATTATCATTGAAGAACGGCGCCGCCTGCTGCATTGCATGGCCGGTACCGAGCTGCTCTGCTTGCAGCACCCAGTTGAGGTTATCTTCATGCAACGTTTGACGCAGCAGATCGCCGCCGTGGCCGTACACCAGGTGTACCGCAGCAGCGCCTAAATCTTTAGCCGCATCAATGACGTGCTGAACCATTGGCTTCCCGGCCAGAGTATGCAGCACCTTAGGAAGATCGGAATACATGCGGGTCCCTTTGCCTGCGGCAAGGATAACCACGCTCATCGCACTGTTTGACATACGCATCCTGACAGCTGTTAGAACGAAAAGTAAAAGCCTTTCACGTTGAAATTGCTACATATTTTTCATCATGAAACGAGACGCGGAGAAAACGTCCAGGCTCAATGCTATACACCATTTTAGGGCGCTATTTTTCACCATCGCAAATCAGTTTAACGCTGAAAAACGATGATAGTGAGGGAGATAGTCTTCTATCTCACTGCTTTTGCTGTTTTTTTGATACATAAATAAAGCATGAACAAATGGAAACCATCTTATGATTAGTGTGCATTTTATCATTTATGCAAATGGATGGGTGAGTCTGGTTTAGCCAGTGAAGCAGTGAAGGTTCTATTTCAATAGTCTCTATGGGCATTTTGGTTTACGCTGAGCTAGCTCATTTTTATTTCACTATGCCGTTAGCCAGGAACAGGCTGCTCGTTAATCCGCACAGGAAGCATAATACAATGCATAAATTAAAATTCGGAATTATCCTTACTTCATTGTTATTTATTAACACTTCAGTATGCTATGCGAAATTTTATTCATGCAAGGAATATTGGAACGATGATGGCAAGATTGAGAAAAAATCATGCAACAGCAGTTACAAATCAATACCAGATAGCCCCTATGTATTAAAAAATAATAAAGCCTGGCTTGTTGAGACTCATTCTTACCGGAACTATGATGGAGGGCCTGGTTGTGCAGGTGTCATCTGTGGGGCACCGAAACTTAATATACGCCCACAAATTGAACGTGAAAAAAAATATTTTTACTCTCTCAACCTTGATATCAATAGTGCACATGTAATAAATCAACCAAATAAAAATTGCGGATATAAAAGCACAAATTACATAGCAGATAACAACAACGTTTACTACGGTAAAACAAAAATAAAAAACGCCGATCCTCAATCATTCAAAATATATGAAATGAAATATAATGACATAGCCTCTTTGGGATGTAATCTGGCATGGGACAAGAACAGTATATATCAATTTGGTAAACCCCTGAGTGTTCAGGTAACCGGTGAAGTCAATCTGATCAATGAATCATTAATAAGCACTGGAAAACAAATTTTTGAAATAGAAAAGCAACAGGACAAATTAATATTCACGCCTCGTAACGACATCTCTCCCAATCTCTATGCGCTGCCAGGTGGTCTGGGGTTATCTACAGATAATCGGAACCTTTTTTACTATGGGAGGGCTTTTGAGACGCTACCGGGTATCCCTCCGACTCTCGTAACGCCAGTTTGCCCGGTCCCCGGCTTTCCTCATCTGGAATGTCACCTTCCTGATAACAATCTTTCTGACCGCATGAAAAATGAAGGTAATACTGTCATTCGAACCGGAAACAGCATTTGGGTACAATCACGCAGGCAGTTGCAGCGAGGAGTATATAAAATAAACATAAGACCGCAAGATAAAATCTATTTTTTTATTAAAGGAGATGATTACGGAAACGCTTATCTCATTATTAACCATACATTATACAACCTCGGAAACTATAATATAAGCGATAAATATTATAGCCGTGACCCCGTCGTTTTTTCGGATTTCCTAATGTCTTATAATTTCATGTTTGTTGATCGCTACGGAGTTATTTATGATGAAGCGAATCAAAGCATCGATAATCGTAGGACATTGTTTAAATGTGGTAAAAAAAACAAGAAAAGATTACATTGGGAGAAAGATAAAAAAACAATCCCAGGAACATATATACTGAGCGATAAAGAATACCGTTACTTTATAGTTAAGGGTAAATTAGCCAAAGTTCAGGATAAAAAAACAAAGCAGTTCATCGACAATAACAAAGGTGATTGTTCAAAATGACCTGACCTTTGTTCTACTGAAATGAAAAAGAGAATTGAGGGGACAAATTCTCCCAGGATACTCACCGCAGTGACGTACCGTACCCTGGCAAAAATGCCGATCGCCTTAAGTGACCAGCATCCCCCCTCATGCGACCTCTTGTCCACGGTTTCACATCGCATATGTTGTCGTTTGAATGAGCGAGTGATACCGCATTGACTCCCGATGGGCGATAGCGCAGCGATTAGAAGCTCAGGGCGCTAAATTTGGCGATGATTTTATGAAACAGTTTCATGATGATTTCCAGATTGCAGGTGTGGTTTGCTAGTTTTTTTGTGACACAGGTCACAAAAAAGAGTCTACACCTCATCATTTAACTAATCAATAACAATGAAGGAGGCCTTCGCACTTTTTATGCTACGACAGGAACCAGGAGGTCTCTCTATATTTAATTATCCCGGCTCGATTATTAAAAATAATAGATAATTAAATAAATACATTAAATAAATTCAGAAAACACATAACCCAGTTCAATAACAAAATCAAAAGCCAAGAAAAAATAAAAAGTGTAGACTCCAAAAAACATGCCACAATAATTAAGGACAATTAACCATGCATAAATACCTCACACCTGGCGAAAACTCGTCTTTAAACGCGCCAACTGGATTGGTCACCGTTTCCCATCGAACTGGCAATGGGCTGGATATCAACCTTACCGCTTTTCTGCTGACTGCATCAGGAAAGACGGTGGATGATAGCGGCATGGTGTTTTTTAACGCTCAAAAGCATAGCTCCGGTTGTGCTATGTTTATACAACCTGAACTACAAAATAATGTGATATCCCATAGCATTCATTTTGATTTATCAAAGCTACCAGCTGGCATCACGAAAATAGCCATCACATTGACTCAAGACGGAAGTGCTGGGGGATTTTCTACTGTTAACGATCTGCAGGCACAAATAAAAGCGGGTGAACAAATACTGGAACTAGCTCCCGGTTCATTTAATCAGGAGACCGGGATTATCGTGCTGGAATTATATGTGCATAATGGTCAGTTCAAAGCCCGATCCGTATGGCAGGGATTTTCCTCCGGCCTGGCCGGGCTTTGTAATATGTATGGTGTCGAGGTAGAAAGTGAACCGGCGCCAGCAACAGCGGACGTACAAAAACCTAGTATAAACAATGCGGTAGTTTCGCTCAAAAAACCAGAAGATAAACACCGTGTTTCGCTTATAAAGGGAAGCGATGCCCCCCAAAAAATTACGATTAGCGCCACATGGGTAGATAACGGCGATGGTCGTGATAATGATGACCTGGATTTACGAGTAGGAATTCTGTGGCCTGATGGAAATATGTCCCTCATTCAGGCGCCGGATAAATCAGGTGCGTTTAATAAAAAACCCTGGGTTTACCATACGGGTGACGTCGTTAGCGCAAGTCTTTCTGCGCCTGGCGTTGAAAAGGTAGAAATTAACCCTGAAATTTCCCGACTGGCGGGTGGGAAAATTGCGCTGGTATGTAGTGTCTATTCCGCCGTCAGTAATGGTGTGGTAGCCGTAGCGTCATTAAAACCGAAAATGCGCATGGAGTATGGGGACAAGATTGTAGAATGCTCTTTTGATTTCACTAAAAAGAAAGGTTTCTTCAGTAACTGTATTTATACCTACGTTATTGGCCTGATTGAAATAGATCAGGATGCTATCGAATTATATCCATCAGGTATGACATCTAAACCGATGAGTGAATCTACTCCATGGTTAACCTGCCGACAAGACAACAGCCTGGAAATCACGATGAATGGCCCTGCCGTATTTAAAGGCAGACCTAACAAACGTAGCGGAAGCAAACAATATATCGGATTCTAAACTCAGGACGGGTCATAAACATAAAAAAAGCCAGTCTGTTGCCAGACTGGCTTTTAGCTTTCAAGCCGGTGTTACATCGCTTTTTTGGTCAATTCGATAACGCGCAGTTTAGCGATCGCTTTGGCCAGTTCCGCGGACGCCTGAGCGTAATCCACGTCGCCGTGAGAGCTCTTGATGTGCTCTTCCGCTTTACGTTTCGCTTCCAGGGCTCGCGCTTCGTCGAGGTCCTGACCGCGAATTGCCGTATCGGCCAGAACGATCACGTTGCCCGGTTGCACTTCAAGAATGCCGCCGGACAGATAGATAAACTCTTCGTGACCGAACTGTTTAACGATGCGAATCATACCAGGCTTAATGGCGGTGAGCAGCGGGGCGTGACCCGGGAAAATACCCAGTTCACCTTCGCTACCCGTTACCTGGATTTTCTCGACCAGGCCAGAGAACATTTGTTTCTCTGCGCTGACGACATCCAGGTGGTAAGTCATTGCCATATCACCCTCCGATTAAGGCGTTAAAGTTTTTTGGCTTTTTCCACGGCTTCTTCGATGGAACCGACCATGTAGAACGCCTGCTCCGGCAGGTGATCGTATTCGCCTTCCATGATGCCTTTAAAGCCACGGATGGTGTCTTTCAGCGAAACGTATTTGCCCGGGGAACCGGTAAATACTTCTGCTACGAAGAACGGCTGGGACAGGAAGCGCTGGATCTTACGAGCGCGAGCTACCACCAGTTTATCTTCTTCAGACAGTTCATCCATACCCAGGATGGCGATGATGTCTTTCAGTTCCTGATAACGCTGCAGCAGGGACTGTACGCCACGCGCGGTGTCGTAGTGTTCCTGACCAACAACCAGCGGATCCAGCTGACGGCTGGTGGAATCCAGCGGGTCAACGGCCGGGTAGATACCCAGAGACGCGATCTGACGGCTCAGTACCACGGTTGCGTCAAGGTGCGCAAAGGTGGTTGCTGGGGACGGGTCAGTCAAGTCATCCGCAGGAACGTATACCGCCTGAACGGAGGTGATAGAGCCGGTTTTGGTGGAGGTGATACGTTCCTGCAGAACGCCCATCTCTTCCGCCAGAGTCGGCTGATAACCTACCGCTGAAGGCATACGGCCCAGCAGTGCAGATACTTCGGTACCGGCCAGGGTGTAACGATAGATGTTATCGACGAACAGCAGAACGTCACGACCTTCGTCACGGAATTTCTCAGCCATGGTCAGACCGGTCAGCGCAACGCGCAGACGGTTTCCCGGCGGCTCGTTCATCTGGCCGTAAACCAGGGATACTTTATCCAGAACGTTGGAGTCGGTCATTTCGTGGTAGAAGTCGTTACCCTCACGAGTACGCTCACCTACGCCCGCAAACACGGAGTAACCGGAGTGCTCGATCGCGATGTTACGGATCAGCTCCATCATGTTTACGGTTTTACCTACACCCGCACCACCGAACAGACCAACTTTACCGCCCTTAGCGAACGGACACATCAGGTCGATAACTTTGATACCGGTTTCCAGCAGTTCCTGAGAGCTGGACAGCTCTTCATAGGAAGGCGCCGCGCGGTGGATAGCCCAACGTTCTTCTTCGCCGATGTCGCCTTTCATGTCGATCGGCTGACCCAGGACGTTCATGATACGGCCCAGAGTCGCTTTACCTACCGGGACTTCGATCGGGTGCTCGAGGTCTTTAACTTCCAGACCACGACGCAGACCGTCGGAAGAACCCATGGCGATAGCACGAACTACGCCACCGCCGAGCTGCTGCTGAACTTCCAGCACCAGGCTCTCATTACCATTCTGTACCTCAAGGGCATCGTACACGCGTGGTACGGCATCCTGAGGGAACTCGACGTCGACCACGGCGCCGATTACCTGGACAATCTTTCCAGTAGCCATCTTAAATCCTCTACGAAATAACCTGGTTAAACCGCGGCGGCCCCCGAGACGATCTCGGTGAGTTCCTGAGTAATGCTGGCCTGACGAGCTTTGTTGTATACCAACTGCAGCTCTTTAATCAGGCTGCCGCCATTATCGGTCGCGGCTTTCATCGCCACCATACGGGCGGCCTGCTCGCTGGCCAGGTTTTCTACCACGCCCTGATAAACCTGAGATTCCACATAACGACGCAGGAGGGTATCCAGCAGCGCTTTCGGATCGGGCTCATACAGGTAATCCCAGGACTTACGTTTCAGATCATCATCTTCTGAAGCCGGTAACGGCAGCAGCTGAGTGATGGTCGGAGCCTGAGACATGGTGTTAATAAATTTGTTGCTGACAACGTAAAGCTTGTCCAGACGGCCTTCATCGTAGGCCTGCAACATCACTTTTACCGGGCCGATCAGTTCGGACAGGGACGGGTTATCACCCATACCGGTCACCTGGGCCACAATATTGCCGCCCACGGAGTTAAAGAAAGACACGCCTTTAGAGCCGATCATTGCGAGGTCGCACTGAACGCCTTTATCGGACCATGCTTTCATATCCGCCAGCAGTTTTTTGAACAGGTTAATGTTCAAGCCACCGCACAGACCACGGTCGGTCGACACCACCAGGTAGCCCACGCGTTTAACGTCGCGTTCTTCCAGGTACGGGTGCTTATATTCCAGATTACCGTTCGCAAGGTGACCAATCACTTTGCGCATAGTATCTGCATATGGACGGCTGGCCGCCATGCGATCCTGCGTTTTACGCATTTTGGAGGCGGCGACCATCTCCATCGCTTTGGTGATCTTTTGCGTGTTCTGGACGCTTGCGATCTTACTACGTATCTCTTTTGCGCCGGCCATGAGCTTCTCCTCAATGCCTTGCGGCCTGCCCTAAGGCAAGCCGCCAGACTTTACCAGGACTGGGTTGCTTTGAAGGAGTCGAGGATGCCTTTCAGCTTGCCTTCGATCTCGTCGTTATAGCCACCGGTCTGGTTAATCTCTTGCATCAGCGGAGCGTGGTCACGGTCAACGTAAGCCAGCAGAGCGGCTTCGAAACTACCGATTTTCGCCAGTTCCACATCTTCGAGGTAACCGCGTTCAGCAGCGAACAGTACCAGGCCCTGCTGTGCTACAGACATAGGTGCATACTGTTTCTGTTTCAGCAGTTCGGTCACTTTCTGACCGTGGCTCAGCTGCTTACGAGTCGCTTCGTCCAGATCGGATGCGAACTGAGAGAACGCAGCCAGTTCACGATACTGCGCCAGCGCGGTACGGATACCACCGGACAGTTTCTTGATGATCTTGGTCTGAGCAGCACCACCAACACGGGATACGGAGATACCCGGGTTTACCGCCGGACGAATACCGGAGTTGAACAGGTTGGTTTCCAGGAAGATCTGACCATCGGTAATGGAAATTACGTTGGTCGGAACGAATGCGGAAACGTCACCAGCTTGCGTCTCGATAATCGGCAGCGCAGTCAGGGAGCCGGTTTTACCTTTAACTTCACCATTGGTGAACTTCTCAACGTATTCCGCGTTAACGCGGGATGCGCGCTCCAGCAGACGGGAGTGGAGGTAGAACACGTCGCCCGGGAATGCTTCACGTCCTGGCGGACGACGGAGCAGCAGGGAAACCTGACGGTAAGCAACAGCCTGTTTAGACAGGTCATCGTAAACGATCAGCGCATCTTCACCGCGGTCGCGGAAGTATTCGCCCATTGCGCAACCGGCATACGGCGCCAGGTATTGCAGTGCAGCAGATTCAGAAGCGGTAGCCACAACAACGATAGTGTTGGACAGCGCGCCGTGCTCTTCCAGTTTACGCACCACGTTAGAGATGGTGGACGCTTTCTGGCCGATAGCTACGTATACGCATTTGATGCCGGAATCACGCTGGTTGATGATCGCATCGATTGCCATCGCGGTTTTACCGGTCTGACGGTCACCGATGATCAGCTCACGCTGGCCACGGCCGATTGGAATCATGGCATCAACAGATTTGTAACCGGTCTGTACCGGCTGGTCTACGGATTGACGATCGATAACGCCCGGAGCGATAACTTCGATTGGCGAGAAACCATCGTGCTCAACAGGACCTTTACCGTCAATTGGCGCACCCAGGGTGTTCACCACGCGGCCTAACAGACCACGACCGACCGGAACTTCCAGAATACGGCCAGTACACTTAACCTTCATGCCTTCGGCGAGGTCAGCATACGGACCCATCACAACCGCACCAACGGAGTCGCGCTCCAGGTTCAGTGCGATAGCGTAACGGTTACCCGGCAGGGAGATCATTTCACCCTGCATACAATCGGCCAGGCCGTGGATGCGGATAACACCGTCACTTACAGAAACAATAGTACCTTCGTTGTGAGCTTCACTCACAACATTGAACTGAGCAATGCGCTGCTTGATCAGTTCGCTGATTTCGGTGGAATTCAGTTGCATGCTCCAGTCCCCTTAAGACTGCAAGACGTCTGCCAGGCGATCAAGACGGCCGCGTACGCTACCATCAATGACCATATCACCCGAACGGATGATAACTCCTGCCATAACAGACTTATCGATTTTGCAATTCAGCTTAACTTTGCGTGACAGACGCTTTTCCATCGCGCCGGAGATCTTCGCAAGCTGTTCTTCACTCAGTTGGTTGGCAGAAATAACATCTACCTCTGCGATGGCCTCGCTGGCCGCACGCAGGTGAATGAACTGCTCAAGAACATCCGGGAGCACCTTCAAACGACCATTTTCAGCCATCACCCGAATCAGGTTCTGACCATTTTCGTCGAGTTGCTCGCCGCAGATAGCGATAAACGCATCTGAGAGCGTTTCCGGCGCCAGGGCACCGGAGAGAAGCTCTGCCATTTGTTCGTTTTTAGTCACTTCAGCGGCAAACGCCAGCATATCCTGCCAGCGCTCAACACTTTTGTGTTCGACGGCAAAGTCAAAAGCTGCTTTGGCGTAGGGGCGAGCTACCGTTACAAATTCAGACATCAGCCCCTCCCTCCTTACAGTTCAGCGACAAGTTTATCCACGATGTCGCTGTTAGCAGCTTCATCCACGGAACGTTCGATGATCTTCTCGGCGCCAGCAACAGCCAGGATAGCAACCTGCTTACGCAGTTCTTCGCGAGCACGTTTACGTTCGGCATCGATTTCAGCCTGCGCCTGTGCGACGATTTTGGTGCGTTCCTGTTCTGCTTCAGCTTTAGCTTCGTCCAGAATCTGAGAGCGACGCTTGTTCGCTTGCTCGATGATTACCTGGGCTTCCGCTTTCGCTTTTTTCAGCTGGTCGGTCGCGTTGGCCTGTGCAAGGTCCAAATCTTTCTTAGCGCGTTCTGCAGAAGCTAAACCGTCAGAAATTTCTTTCTGGCGCTTTTCGATGGCAGCCATTAACGGCGGCCATACGTACTTCATGCAGAACCATACGAAGATAACAAACGCGATGGCCTGGCCGAGGATTGTTGCGTTCATGTTCACAGCACAATACCTCTTAAATTAACTCTGTGGCTTAGGTTTCTTTCGAACAACTTACTACGCGACAGCAAACATCACGTACAGACCCAGACCTACAGCGATCATCGGGATAGCATCCACCAGACCCATAACGATAAAGAACTGAGTACGCAGCAGAGGAATCAGATCCGGTTGACGCGCTGCGCCTTCCAGGAATTTACCCCCGAGGATGCCGATACCGATCGCAGCACCGATTGCCGCCAGACCCATCATCACAGCGGCAGCCATGTACAGCAGATCCATATTCAGGTTTTCCATGACAGTCTCCAGTTTGTTTCAGTTAAAACGTAGTAGTGTTGGTAAAAATCAATGCTCTTCGGATGCCATCGACAGATAGACAATCGTCAGAACCATGAAGATGAAGGCTTGCAGCGTAATAATCAGGATGTGGAAAATGGCCCAAGGCACATTCAGAATCCACTGTGACCACCACGGCAACAGACCAGCAATCAGAATGAAAATCAGCTCACCGGCATACATGTTGCCGAACAGTCGCAGACCGAGAGAAACCGGTTTGGACAGCAGGCTTACCCCTTCAAGGATTAAGTTGACAGGAATGAACGCCCAGTGATTGAACGGCTGCATGGTCAGTTCTTTAACGAACCCACCAACGCCTTTCATTTTGATGCTGTAGAAAATAATCAGGATGAACACGCCAAGCGCCATCGACAGGGTGATGTTCACGTCAGCAGACGGAACCACGCGCAGTGCAGGCAGGCCGAAAATGTGTTCGCCGATATAAGGAATCAGGTCGATTGGCAGCAGGTCCATCAGGTTCATCAGGAATACCCAGACGAACACGGTAAGCGCCAGCGGCGCGATGACCTTGCTCTTGCCATGGTACATGTCTTTGACGCTGCCATGGACGAAGCCGATGATCATTTCGATGAAGGTTTGGAATTTCCCTGGTACGCCGCTGGTCGCTCTCTTAGCAACGCTACGGAACATGGCAAGGAACAGCAGACCGAGAACCACCGAGAAAAACATGGAGTCAATATTGAGCGTCCAGAAGGTGGCTGGGGGGTTGTGCGGATCCACCAGCGAGAATGTACGTAGGTCCAACTGAAGGTTGTTCAGATGGTGTCCTATGTAATCCTGCGGCGTCATATTTTCTGAAGCCATGATGCCTTTTACCCTTTGTTGTTAATTACAGCTGGAGCCAGAATTTGTACCACCAGCACCAAAACCCACGTCACTATCAGCGGCAAAAATACCACTTCAAAAACCGCCAGCGCCATCGCCAGTAGGGCGAAGGTCAGCAACACCTTGAATGCTTCACCGAAGGCGAAGGTCCAGGCCACTCGGCCTTGTGCTGGTGTATGCGCCTGATGGCGCCAGGCAAAAATCATAAACAACGCGTTTGGCAAAACGACTGCCAAACCTCCGCATATGGCGGAGATGCCCCAGAAGGGGTCTTTGAGGCTGAACAGCAGTCCACTTGCTATTACTGCCAGTAACTGAATAAACAGAAGCTTTCGAGCAACGTTTCGACTCACGAGCGACATAGACATCACGTTTTTACTCCTGCTCCCTTCGAGGTATGCCGCGTGTCGTATAAAACGTTCTTTAAGACCAAGAGTCAAGCGTCAAAAAGCGGACAAATTATACGGTGACAACACGTGATTTCAAACATTAAGTAGCAAAATAGTGAATAAATGTTTAATTATTTTCTGAGCGGCAATTTTTCATGCATTTCGTCAATCAGTGAGGGATCAACCAGAAGTGCAAATAATGAGAAAACGCGGCCATTAAAGCGTGCATTAGATCACATAATAAACATTTTCGGTGCAATCGAATTAAATCTGTACAGAATCAGTAAGTTTTCATCTTTTTGATATTCAAGATAAAAAGTGAGGTCTTTTTGTAAAACAACCCCACATACAATAAAAACCTTTTATTGACATTTATAATAAAAATTTAACATCAATATGAACTGACAGTTCATCGATTTTTAGCACCCTGATATTTTCAAAGTTGACTATTCTGCCAGTAAACCACCACGCTAAAGTTAAACGCTAGAAAAGCCATAGTAAAAACAAGGTTAAAAGTGGCCAGATAATACCCGCAGGTAACTTTGATTTTTGTAACATGCGCAGGCCACATTTTTTCCACATTTTTTGATAAAAATTATAAGGCGTTTGGCTTAATGACCACCAAATGTCTCTCCCCTTCCAGCTGGGGTACATGGAGTTTAATCACGTCGCAAACCTGATAACCTTCTGGCAGGTCTGCCATTTCACTTTCCTGCGCCTGCCCTTTCAACGCGTAGAAATGCCCATCAGCCGCCGGCAGGTGGTGGCACCAGCTCACCATGTCGTTCAGCGAGGCAAAAGCGCGGCTAATGACGCCATCAAACGGCGGCTCTGCGGGAAACGCTTCCACACGGCTCTGCACAGGCGCGATGTTATCGAGTTTTAGCTCATGCTGGACCTGGCGCAGGAAGCGCACACGCTTGCCGAGACTATCCAGTAATGTGAAATGAGATTCCGGGCGCACGATAGCCAGCGGAATCCCCGGCAGGCCAGGACCTGTTCCCACATCGATAAAACGTGAGCCCTGTAGATACGGCGCAACGATAATGCTATCGAGGATATGGCGAACCAGCATCTCGTTAGGATCGCGAACAGAGGTCAGGTTATAGGCTTTGTTCCACTTATCCAGCAGCCCGACATAAGCCACCAGCTGATTTTTCTGGTGATCGGTGAGCGAAATACCCGCTTCGTCCAGCAGACGAGAAAGTTTGTTGAGCACGGTGAGTACCTTCTAAAAATAATGAGCCCGGAGGCGCTAACGCTACCGGGCTGTGAATTATAAAGGCGATCGCTGATTTTGCATCCGCCAAATTTGCGCGCTCTGACGGCTATCAGGCGCTGCGGCGCAGCATCCCCTGCTTTTTCAGCCACACCAGCAAAATAGAGATTGCCGCCGGAGTAATTCCGGAAATACGCGATGCCTGGCCGATCGATGACGGTTTATGGTCGTTCAGCTTGGCAATAACCTCGTTGGACAGGCCGGATACCTGACGGTAATCGAGCGTTGCCGGCAGCAAAGTATTCTCGTTGCGCTGCTGTTTTTCGATCTCGTCCTGCTGACGAGCGATATAGCCTTCGTACTTAACCTGAATCTCAACCTGCTCGGCCGCCTGCTGATCCTGCAGGCCCGGTGCGAACGGAGAAAGCTGTACCAGCTGTTCGTAGGTCATTTCTGGACGACGCAGCAGATCTTCGCCGCTGGCTTCACGCGATAGCGGCGCGGTCAGGTGAGCGTTCACTTCGGCTGCGCTTTCCGCCAGCGGGTTAACCCAGCTGGTTTTCAGGCGTTGGCGTTCACGCTCAATGCTTTCCAGTTTCTCGTTGAAACGCGCCCAGCGCTCATCGTCCACCAGCCCCAGCTCACGCCCCTGTTCAGTCAGGCGCAGATCGGCGTTGTCTTCACGCAGCATCAGGCGATATTCCGCACGGGAGGTAAACATGCGGTACGGTTCTTTAGTACCAAGTGTGCACAGATCGTCCACCAGCACGCCAAGGTAGGCCTGATCGCGACGCGGCGCCCAGCCTTCTTTTTCCGCTGAGAAGCGGGCGGCATTAAGACCGGCAAGCAGACCCTGCGCGGCGGCTTCTTCATACCCGGTAGTACCGTTGATCTGGCCGGCGAAGAACAGACCCTGAATGTATTTGCTCTCCAGCGTCGGCTTCAGGTCGCGCGGGTCAAAGAAATCGTACTCAATGGCGTAGCCAGGACGAACGATCTTCGCGTTTTCCATCCCCTGCATTGAGCGGACGATTTGCATCTGCACATCAAACGGCAGGCTGGTGGAGATACCGTTTGGATAAATTTCGTTTGAAGTCAGCCCTTCCGGTTCAAGGAAGATCTGATGCTGATTGCGATCGGCAAAGCGCATGACTTTGTCTTCGATCGACGGGCAGTAACGCGGGCCGATACCTTCAATCACCCCGGCGTACATTGGGCTGCGATCGAGGTTACTACGGATCACGTCATGGGTTTTCTCATTGGTATGCGTGATATAGCACGGCACCTGACGCGGGTGTTGATCCGCGGATCCCATAAACGAGAAGACCGGCATCGGGTTATCGCCGTGCTGTTGCGCCAGCACGCTAAAATCGATGGTGCGCGCGTCGATACGCGGGGGAGTACCGGTTTTCAGGCGGCTTACGCGCAGCGGCAGTTCACGCAGACGGCGAGACAACGGGATCGACGGCGGATCGCCGGCACGACCGCCGCTGTAGTTGTCCAGGCCGATGTGAATTTTACCGTCCAGGAAGGTGCCGACGGTCAATACCACCGACTTAGCACGGAACTTGAGACCCATTTGGGTTACCGCACCGACGACGCGATCGTTTTCGACAATCAGATCTTCCACCGCCTGTTGGAAGATCATCAGGTTCGGCTGGTTCTCCAGCGCGGTGCGTACCGCCTGGCGATACAACACCCGGTCGGCCTGGGCGCGGGTCGCACGGACTGCTGGGCCTTTGCTGCCGTTTAGTATCCTAAACTGAATGCCTGCCTGATCGATCGCTTTCGCCATCAGACCACCGAGCGCATCCACTTCTTTTACCAGGTGTCCCTTCCCAATGCCGCCAATCGCCGGGTTGCAGCTCATCTGCCCCAGCGTGTCGATATTGTGTGTCAAAAGCAGGGTTTGTTGGCCCATTCGCGCTGCTGCCATCGCGGCCTCAGTGCCTGCATGACCCCCGCCAATGATGATGACGTCAAAAGGATCCTGATAAAACATGGTGATCTGCCTCGCATAACGCGGTTTGAAAATGGATTGAAGCCCGGGCCGTGGATTCTACTCAACTTTGCTCTTTCGAGAAAGACTCCGGGATCCTGAGTATTAAAAAGAAGATCTTTTATTTAGAGATCTGTTCTATTGTGATCTCTTATTAGGATCGACTCTCTTTGTGGATAAGTCGGATCCGCAATTTAAGATCAAACGCTTAAGAAGGATCACAATCTGTGAATGATCGGTGATCCTGTTCCGTATAAGCTGGGATCAGAATGAAGGGTTATGCACAGCTCAAAAAGCATACTTCGGTTATTCTTTGGATAACTACCGGTTGATCCAAGCTTTTGAGCAGGTTTATCCACAGAAGAAAGTGTGGATCTTTACAAAACTCAGAGTAAATCTTTCCAGGATCCCACCCAAACCTCGGCCGGATCTTCAGGAATCTCGTGTTCGAGGACATTAATTTTCAGCGTTTCGCCGATCTGTTTTGCCCCGCTGGCTTTCAATGCCGCTTCTAATTTGTCGATTGCGCCGCAAAAAGTGTCATATTCGCGGCTACCGATGCCCACCGCGCCAAAGCGAACGGCGGAAAGATCGGCCTGCTTCTCCAGCAATGCTTCATAGAAGGGGACCAGGTTGTCCGGAATATCGCCGGCGCCATGGGTAGAAGAGATAACTAACCAGATCCCTTCAGCCTGCAGATCGTCAATCAGCGGACCGTGCTGGATATCAGTGCTGTAGCCCGCTTCTTCCAGCTTTTCCGCCAGATGTTCTGCTACATATTCCGCACTGCCCAGGGTGCTGCCGCTGATAAGTGTAATGTCTGCCATGATCGCCGATCGCTCGCTCAACTATTCTGAGTGGCGTATTGTACGCTGTGAGCGAGCTGGGATCTACCTGTGGAAAAATGTGGGATTAAAAAAAGCGATCAGGGCTTGATGGTACGCATGATCGGGTTCTGCAGCACGATCAGGGTTTCGGTGGACTGAATTTCATCGATTGTTTGGATCTTGTTGATAAGTACCTGTTGTAGGGCATCGATGGATTTGCACATTACCTTAATAAAGATGCTGTAGTGGCCGGTGGTGTAGTAAGCCTCTGTCACCTCTTCCAGGCTCTCCAGCCGGGCGAGAGCGGAAGGATAGTCTTTGGCGCTCTTAAGAATAATGCCGATGAAACAGCCGACGTCATACCCGAGCTGTTTCGGGCTGACGTCGATTCTTGCCCCCGTAATAATGCCCGCCTGTTTCATTTTCTCTACGCGTACGTGAATCGTACCTGGGCTAACGCCGAACTGTTTGGCCAGTTCGGCGTAGGCAGTGCGCGCATTCGCCATTAAGGCATCAAGAATGCCGCGGTCCAGATTGTCGATCTGATAATTTTCCATTGTTTTTTCTTATGATGTTTGATGATTCTTACTATTTTAGCCTGTTAATTTAATGAATCAAAACTCAAGGCGTCTTTTTATTGATTGATTATTGAATTCAGTGCCATTTCTGTTGCTTAATCAATATCAACAGGACGCAGGAGTGATAAAAAATGAAAACCGCATACATCGCAAAACAACGCCAGATTAGTTTCGTTAAATCCCATTTTTCCCGTCAGCTGGAAGAGAAGCTTGGCCTGATTGAAGTGCAGGCGCCGATCTTAAGCCGCGTCGGTGATGGGACGCAGGACAACTTATCCGGCTGCGAGAAAGCGGTTCAGGTAAAAGTGAAAACACTGCCAGACGCCCAATTCGAAGTGGTTCATTCACTGGCGAAGTGGAAGCGTCAAACCCTGGGACAACACGACTTCAGCGCGGGCGAAGGGCTGTACACGCACATGAAGGCCCTTCGCCCCGATGAAGACCGCCTCACCCCAATTCACTCCGTTTATGTTGACCAGTGGGACTGGGAACGCGTCATGGGCGACGGCGAACGTCATACCGGCACGCTGAAAGCGACGGTTGAGGCGATCTACGCCGGGATCAAAGCCACTGAGCTGGCGGTAAGTCAGGAATTTGGTCTGACGCCATTCCTGCCGGAACAGATCCACTTTATTCACAGTCAGGAACTGTTGA
Organism: Klebsiella sp. CN_Kp091; assembly: GCF_040065095.1. Classification (NCBI taxonomy): domain Bacteria; kingdom Pseudomonadati; phylum Pseudomonadota; class Gammaproteobacteria; order Enterobacterales; family Enterobacteriaceae; genus Klebsiella; species Klebsiella sp. CN_Kp091. Next base: position 247,468 of record NZ_JBEAIO010000003.1, read on the forward strand.
GCCGTTATCCGGATCTGGACGCCAAAGGTCGCGAGCGAGCGATCGCTAAAGAGCTTGGCGCCGTCTTCTTAATCGGTATCGGCGGTAAACTGTCTGACGGCAAGCGCCACGATGTTCGCGCGCCGGATTATGATGACTGGAGCTCGCCATCAGCGGAAGGTTTTGCCGGCCTGAACGGCGATATCCTGGTGTGGAACCCGGTGCTGGAAGACGCTTTTGAGCTTTCCTCTATGGGGATCCGTGTTGACGCCGAGGCGCTGAAGCGCCAGTTGGCGGTGACCGGCGATGAAGACCGTCTGCAACTTGAATGGCACCAGGCGCTGCTGCGCGGCGAAATGCCGCAGACCATTGGCGGCGGTATTGGCCAGTCGCGTTTAACCATGCTGTTGCTACAGCTTGACCATATCGGCCAGGTACAGTGCGGCGTATGGCCCGCGCAGGTGCGTGAAAGCGTCGCCGCTCTGCTGTAAAGATTAACGCCGCCAGCGACGCAGCAGACGGCTACGCAATCCGGTATCAAAGCGCCAGATATGATCGAAGATGCGCATGATGCCGGGTTTGCCGTGTACCGACATCGCCACCGCGTGAAAACGGTGCTGATGTTTGTGCTGCAGCTCCCCCACCTTATTGACCACCTCATCCGGCAACCGCTGGGCGATAAAATCGGAAATCACCACCGCATCGGCATCGACCCATTGCGGGCTTTGCAAACGCTCAACGATCGCGCGAAAACAGCTGGCCAGATCGGTGCCGCCGCGAAAACGCTGGCTTAAAAAACGGATCGCCTGCTCCAGCCCCTGCGGGCCGGTTAGCTCGTAGTGCACCACTTCGCTGGAGAACAGCATAATGTAGCAGCGGCGGTTATCCGCTAGCGCGACGCGCATCAGCGCCAGACAAAAGGCTTTAGCGCATTGCTCGTTAAAGCCGCCCATCGAACCTGAGGTATCTACGCAGACAATAAATGGCCCGCGCGGCTGCTCATCAAAATCCTGCCGGGTTACCGGGCGTTCGGTTATTTTCTCCCGCCATGCGTCGCCGTGCAGGCGATAGGTTAGCAACTGTTTTTCCACCAGCTTACGGTAGAACTCGAACTCCAGTTCGGTGATGCCGAGCGTTGCCAGCTCTGGTGGCAACAGGCGCAGAATATCGTCGCTTTGCTGCAGGCCATCGACCTGTTCTGGAACCGTTGCCGGTTCACGAACCATTGCGCGGAAGGCCTCCATCGGCGCATCCTTCTTCGGCACCAGTTTGGCTTCCCGCGATCTGCCCAACTGCTCAGCCAGTTGCATCAGTTCCGGCTGTTGGCTGAGAAAATCACCATAGCGCACGATCAGCTGATAATCGCCACGTTTAAGTTCGCCGGCGCTCATATCCCACAGGCGGCCAGCGGCGTTGTCGTTTTCCACCAGCACCGGCTCTAGCTGCCCGCTGAGCGTCATTCGTTCCTGCACCTCGCTGAGCAACTGATCGCGCTCATCGTCTAATAGGTGCTGGTTGAGGGTGGTGGTCTGTACCACGAGGCTTAAGCGCCAGCGTTGTAAGAACAGAGTATGTAGGGCTGGGGTGAAGGTCGCGTTATCGTCCACCAGCTGCTGCGCCTGAGCGGCAAAGGGAGACTGGAGCTTATGCAGCTTGCCGAGGATCTGCGGCAGTTGCACGATAAATTGCGACGTTGAAAGCAGCTGAGCCTGCTGATAGATCTGTACTTCGGCGTCCAGTTCGGGAGGGATCTGCGTCTCTTTGAGCCGCGCGCGAACCGCTTCTCGCCAGCGCGGAATATCGGCGGCGATGATATTTTTCAGCCGCGGAAATTTTTCAAAGAACACCGCCAGTTGAGGAGAGGCCAGCAGCGCCAACAGCATCTCCTCGATCATCCCTTCTTCGCTGACCGCCAGCATGACATTCAGCATGTCGAGCGTCATGGCTGGCGCGCCTGTTTAATTTGCGCGCCGACGTCCTGCAAGCTGGCTTCGATACGCCCCAGCCAGTCGCCGGGAATAAACAGGCATTTTTGCTGTTCGCTAAAGCGGTTGTGTTGCTGGTGCCATTCGTCATCCAGCGCTTCCAGTTGCTGGCGGATCTCGGCAGGCATATTTTCCTGAGATTCGCTGCCGGGCAGCGACAGGCGCGAGCCTTGCAGGCTGACGTCACGCACCACCAGGTGCTGGCTGGCATCGACATCCATCGTCAATGGCTGGGCAAAACCGATACCGTTGAGCTTGCCGCGGATCTCGCCGCCTTTCTCCAGCCAGTTGACCAGCGCATCGCGTTCGAAGGCGATATGAATGACTTCGAGATCGTGCAATTTCAGCGGTTGCTGGAGAAGCAGCGTCAACGTCTCGCCTTCAATTCCGTCCGGCAGTTCGTAATGCGGCTTACGGCTGAACATGCCGCCAACGCGCGTGACTTTAAGCGCGGTTTTATCGCTGTGCTGTTGCTGGATTTGAATGCGGCGTTGGATGATGGCGCCCAGTTTAGTCAGCATCGCCTGCTGGCCCCAGGCATGGCTGGTCATCAGGGATTCCAACTGCTGTGACATCAGATTCATACTTTCGATGTTATGCCACAGGCAATCTTTCAGCAGGATCAAGTCGATAGGCGCGATGGCGTCTCGGCCGCTAAAGAAGGCGCTGGCCTGCAGCAGACGGATGGCTTTTTTCCAGCGGCGATCGGAAACGTAAGGCGCATTCGGCAAGGCATCTAATTGTTGGCGCAGCTGGAAAACCAGCTCGAAGACATTGTCCGGCAACTTCACGGTACCAATGTCATGCTGCCACTGGGTGAACTCTTCGGTGCTGATTTGCAGGTTTTCGGGAACCGGATTGCTGTTTTCATCCTGTTGGCTCACCAGCATCGAGCGGAAGTTAGTTTTATCCTGCACTTTATCCAGCCACAGGCGGATCAGCATGCGGTCATATAAGGCTTCAAGGCTGTTGTCCGCTTCGGGAAGTTCGTTCGACGCCGCAACCAGCAGGCGCATCGGGATTTTCTCTTCGTGGGCGCCGTTGCGGAAGTGGCGTTCGTTGATGGCCGTCAGCAGGGTATTAAGGATAGCCGGGCCGGCTTTCCAGATTTCATCCAGGAACACTATTTCCGCTTCTGGCAGATAACCTGCCGTTAAACGCTCATAGCGGCCTTCATCTTTGAGGGCCTGAATCGACAGCGGGCCGAAAACTTCTTCCGGGGTGGAGAAGCGGGTCATCAGATATTCAAAAGCGCGCGCCTGCTTGAAAGCGAACTTAAGGCGACGGGCGATCAGGCTTTTAGCGATGCCGGGCGGCCCCAGCAGGAATACGCTCTCGCCGCTGAGCGCAGCCAGCAGGCACAGACGTATTGCGTGGCTGCGTTCAAAGAGTCCTTTTTCCAGAGCGGCGCTAAGTCGGGAAATTCTTTCTGCCAGTAAATGTGATTGAGCCATAATAGAGTTGCGTGCTTTGTCGTGTGTCGTTATTGCGTCGAGTATAGATGTTTGATTAGGGGTGGTAATAGCCTGAAGAATCGATTTATTTTCTTTGAGCTAAGTTAATATGGTGTCAGTTAGGGGTACGATTCAGCAAATAATCGTGCATACTGTGCGCTTTTTGTGGGCCAAGGGACTAGGCACACATTTGTTTTATAAACGAAAAGACTAGTCTATGAGCACTGATAATAAACAATCGTTGCCGGCAATAACGCTGGCGGCAATCGGCGTGGTTTACGGCGATATCGGTACCAGTCCACTGTATACTCTTCGCGAATGTCTGTCAGGCCAGTTTGGCTTTGGCGTTGAACGCGATGCGGTGTTTGGCTTTCTGTCGCTGATTTTCTGGCTGTTGATCTTCACCGTATCAATTAAATACATCACCTTCGTGATGCGGGCGGATAACGCCGGCGAGGGCGGGATCTTAACGCTGATGTCGCTGGCGGGGCGCAACACCTCGGCAAAGATGACCTCCGTATTGGTGATACTCGGCCTGATTGGCGGTAGCTTCTTCTATGGTGAAGTAGTGATAACCCCGGCAATATCGGTGATGTCGGCGATAGAGGGGTTGGAAATTATCGCCCCACAGCTGGATACCTGGATTGTCCCCATTTCCATTATTGTACTAACCCTGCTATTTGCTATTCAAAAACACGGTACCGGGATGGTCGGCAAGCTGTTCGCGCCAATTATGCTGATCTGGTTCCTGTTGCTGGCGGTGCTTGGCGCGCGCAGTATCCTCGATAACCCGGAAGTTCTGCAGGCGCTTAACCCTTACTGGGCGGTACATTTCTTCCTGCAGTACAAAACGGTATCCTTTATTGCGCTTGGCGCGGTGGTGCTGTCGATTACCGGTGTGGAAGCGCTGTATGCCGATATGGGCCACTTCGGCAAACTACCGATTCGCGTTGCGTGGTTCTCGGTGGTGCTGCCATCACTGGTGCTTAACTATTTTGGCCAGGGCGCGCTGCTGCTGAAGCACCCGGAAGCCATTAAAAACCCGTTCTTCCTGCTGGCGCCGGAATGGGCGCTGATCCCGATGCTGATTATCGCGACCCTGGCGACGGTTATCGCCTCGCAGGCGGTGATTTCCGGGGTCTTCTCGCTGACTCGCCAGGCCGTGCGTCTGGGCTATCTGTCGCCAATGCGCATTATCCATACTTCGGAAATGGAGTCCGGGCAGATTTACATCCCGTTCATTAACTGGCTGCTGTACGTTTCTGTGGTCATCGTCATTGTCAGCTTCGAGCACTCTTCTAATCTTGCGGCGGCATACGGTATTGCGGTAACGGGCACCATGGTGTTGACCTCCATTCTGTCGGCGACCGTGGCGCGCAAAAACTGGCACTGGAATAAGCTGTTTGTCGGCCTGATGCTGGTGGCCTTCCTGTGTATCGATATTCCGCTGTTCTCGGCGAACCTCGATAAAATCGTCTCCGGCGGTTGGTTGCCGTTATCACTGGGCCTGGTGATGTTTACGGTGATGACTACCTGGAAGAGCGAGCGTTTCCGCCTGCTGCGCCGAATGCATGAGCATGGCAACTCGCTGGAAGCGATGATCTCCTCGCTGGAAAAATCGCCGCCGGTGCGCGTGCCGGGTACCGCGGTCTATATGTCTCGCGCCCTGAACGTGATCCCTTTTGCTCTACTGCATAACCTGAAACACAACAAGGTGTTGCATGAACGCGTGATCCTGCTGACTCTGCGCACCGAAGATGCTCCGTATGTGCATAACGTTCGCCGCGTGCAGATTGAGCAACTGTCGCCGTCGTTCTGGCGAGTCGTGGCAAGCTATGGCTGGCGTGAAACGCCGAACGTCGAAGAGGTGTTCCATCGCTGCGGCCTGGAAGGGTTGAGCTGTCGAATGATGGAAACGTCGTTCTTTATGTCCCACGAGTCGCTGATTATCGGCAAACGGCCATGGTATCTGCGCCTGCGCGGCAAACTGTATCTGTTGCTGCAGCGTAACGCTCTGCGCGCGCCGGATCAGTTTGAAATCCCGCCGAACCGGGTTATCGAACTCGGTACGCAGGTGGAAATCTGATGTTAAAAAGCCCTTCAATAACGAAGGGCTTTTTTGTCTCTCACATCTTGATGTAACTTCTTGTCCATGTCTTGCGAAACGTTTCGATGGCGATCACATTTCTCTCTTCTGCCGGTGGTTTTCTGTTCGCTGATTGACAATACTTAGTCCAGCGAAACGTTTCGCTAGTGGAGCAAAAGAGAAAAAATGAAAAAAGGCACCGTACTTAACGCTGATATTTCTTCCGTTATCTCCCGCCTCGGTCATACCGATACGCTGGTTGTTTGCGATGCCGGGTTGCCGGTTCCCCGCAGCAGCGCGCGCATTGATATGGCGCTTACTCAGGGCGTACCTTCTTTTATGCAGGTACTGGAAGTCGTAACGACGGAAATGCAGGTTGAGGCGGCGGTCATCGCGGAAGAGATTAAAACCCATAATCCGCAACTCCACGCGACGTTGCTCAATCATCTTGAGCAGCTGCAGCAGCACCAGGGAAATACGATTGAAATTCGTTACACCAGTCATGAGCAGTTCAAAAAACAAACCGCAGATAGTCAGGCGGTAATTCGCAGCGGGGAGTGTTCCCCGTTTGCGAATATTATTCTCTGTGCCGGCGTCACTTTCTGAGGTCGCCGTCATGGAAGCTTTATTACAGCTGAAAGGGATCGATAAAGCGTTCCCTGGCGTCAAAGCGCTCTCGGGCGCGGCGCTGAATGTCTATGCCGGCCGGGTAATGGCGCTGGTAGGGGAAAATGGCGCCGGTAAATCTACAATGATGAAGGTACTGACCGGCATCTATACCCGTGATGCCGGTTCTTTGCTGTGGTTAGGTAAAGAAACGACCTTTAACGGCCCAAAATCCTCACAGGAAGCCGGTATCGGCATCATTCACCAGGAACTCAACCTGATCCCGCAATTAACGATTGCCGAGAACATCTTCCTCGGCCGCGAGTTCGTGAACCGCTTTGGCAAAATCGACTGGAAAAAGATGTATGCCGAAGCGGACAAGCTGCTGGCGAAGCTGAATTTACGCTTTAACAGCCAGAAGCTGGTGGGCGATCTTTCGATTGGCGATCAGCAAATGGTGGAAATCGCCAAAGTGCTGAGCTTCGAATCGAAGGTCATCATTATGGATGAGCCCACCGATGCCCTGACCGATACCGAGACCGAATCGCTGTTCCGCGTCATTCGCGAATTGAAATCGCAGGGGCGCGGCATTGTCTATATCTCTCACCGCATGAAAGAGATCTTCGAAATCTGCGATGACGTCACCGTATTCCGCGACGGGCAATTTATTGCCGAGCGCGAAGTGGCTTCGCTGGATGAAGACCGACTGATCGAGATGATGGTTGGCCGTAAGCTGGAAGATCAATATCCGCATCTCGATAAGGCGCCGGGCGCGGTCCGTCTGAAGGTCGATAATCTCTGCGGCTCCGGTGTGGAAAACGTGACGTTTACCCTGCGTCAGGGCGAAATCCTTGGCGTCGCTGGGCTGATGGGGGCCGGACGTACTGAACTGATGAAAGTGCTGTACGGCGCGCTGCCGCGTAGCAGCGGTTCCGTGACGCTGGATGGCCATGAAGTTGTCACCCGTTCACCGCAGGATGGTCTGGCTAACGGCATTGTCTATATCTCCGAAGACCGTAAGCGTGATGGCCTGGTGCTCGGAATGTCGGTCAAAGAGAACATGTCATTGACCGCGCTGCGCTACTTCAGCCGGGCGGGCGGCAGCCTTAAGCATAAAGATGAACAGCAGGCGGTCAGTGATTTCATTCGGCTGTTTAATGTGAAGACGCCTTCAATGGAGCAGGCAATAGGTCTGCTTTCCGGCGGTAACCAGCAAAAAGTCGCTATCGCTCGCGGGCTGATGACCCGGCCAAAAGTGCTGATCCTTGATGAACCAACCCGTGGCGTCGACGTCGGGGCGAAGAAAGAGATCTACCAGCTGATTAACCAGTTTAAAGCCGATGGCCTGAGCATCATTCTCGTCTCTTCGGAGATGCCGGAAGTGCTGGGCATGAGCGATCGCATCATTGTGATGCATGAAGGGCATCTCGGCGGTGAATTCACACGCGAGCAGGCCACCCAGGAAGTATTGATGGCTGCCGCTGTGGGCAAGCTTAACCGTGTGAATCAGGAGTAAAAAAGATGACTACCCAGGCTGTTACTGGTCGCCGCTATTTCACTAAAGCGTGGCTGATGGAGCAAAAGTCGCTGATCGCCCTGCTGGTGCTGATCGCGATCGTTTCGACCATGAGCCCCAACTTTTTTACCGTCAATAACCTGTTCAATATTCTGCAGCAGACTTCCGTTAACGCCATCATGGCGGTCGGGATGACGCTGGTCATTCTGACATCGGGAATCGACCTGTCCGTCGGTTCTCTGCTGGCATTGACCGGCGCCGTCGCGGCGTCTATCGTCGGTATCGAAGTGAATGCGCTGGTGGCCGTTGCCGCAGCGCTGGCGCTCGGTGCGGCTATTGGCGCGGTGACCGGGGTAATTGTCGCGAAAGGTCGCGTGCAGGCGTTTATCGCCACCCTGGTGATGATGCTGCTGCTGCGCGGCGTGACGATGGTTTATACCAACGGCAGCCCGATCAACACCGGCTTTAGCGATAACGCCGATCTATTTGGCTGGTTCGGTATCGGACGCCCGCTGGGGATCCCGACGCCGGTATGGATTATGGCGATTGTCTTCCTGGCGGCCTGGTACATGCTGCACCATACTCGCCTGGGCCGTTATATTTACGCGCTGGGCGGTAACGAAGCGGCGACGCGGCTTTCCGGCATCAGCGTGAATAGAGTGAAAATCATCGTCTATGCGCTGTGCGGGATGTTGGCTTCACTGGCCGGTATCATCGAAGTGGCGCGTCTTTCCTCTGCGCAGCCAACGGCGGGGACAGGCTATGAATTAGACGCGATTGCAGCGGTCGTACTTGGCGGCACCAGCCTGGCCGGTGGTAAGGGGCGCATCGTCGGCACGCTGATTGGCGCGTTGATCCTTGGCTTCCTGAACAATGGTCTGAACCTTTTAGGCGTTTCTTCCTATTACCAGATGATCGTCAAAGCGGTGGTGATTTTGCTGGCGGTACTGGTAGATAACAAAAAGCAGTAACTGAGAACTCTACAGGACATCTTAACTATGAATATGAAAAAACTGGCGACCCTGGTCTCTGCTGTTGCTCTAAGCGCGACCGTTAGCGCAAACGCGATGGCGAAAGATACCATCGCACTGGTTATCTCTACCCTGAATAACCCGTTCTTCGTTTCTCTGAAAGACGGCGCGCAGAAAGAAGCCGATAAGCTGGGTTACAACCTGGTGGTGCTGGATTCCCAAAATAACCCGGCAAAAGAGCTGGCGAACGTACAGGACTTAACGGTGCGCGGCGCTAAGCTGCTGCTGATTAACCCAACCGACTCCGATGCTGTCGGCAATGCGGTGAAGATGGCGAACCAGGCTAAAATCCCGGTCATTACCCTTGACCGCCAGGCTTCTAAAGGCGATGTGGTAAGCCATATTGCTTCCGATAACGTGCTGGGCGGTAAAATGGCCGGCGACTATATTGCGAAGAAAGTCGGCGAAAGCGCGAAAGTGATTGAGCTGCAAGGTATTGCTGGTACCTCTGCGGCGCGCGAGCGCGGCGAAGGTTTCAAACAGGCCGTGGCGGCGCATAAGTTCAACGTACTGGCCAGCCAGCCCGCTGACTTCGACCGTACTAAAGGTCTGAACGTTATGCAGAACCTGCTGACGGCGCATCCGGACGTGCAGGCGGTGTTTGCGCAGAACGACGAAATGGCGCTGGGCGCGCTGCGTGCGCTGCAGACTGCAGGAAAATCTGATGTGATGGTGGTTGGATTTGACGGCACTCCGGATGGCGAAAAAGCAGTAAATAGTGGCAAACTGGCAGCGACTATCGCCCAGTTGCCGGAGCAGATCGGCGTTAAAGGCGTCGAAACCGCTGATAAAGTGCTGAAGGGCGAAAAAGTGGATGCCAGCTATCCGGTTGAGCTGAAACTGGTCATTAAGCAGTAAAATGCGATTCGGGCCGGCAACGGCCCGAGGGACAACATAAAAAGAAAAGCAGGGCATGCGCCACCGGAGTCCGGTGGCGCGCTTTCCCGGGAATAAAGATGATGAAAACCGCAGGCAAACTTGTCGTCCTTGGCAGCATCAATGCCGATCACATTCTTAACCTTGAATCCTTCCCTACTCCAGGTGAGACCGTCACCGGAAACCACTATCAGGTCGCATTCGGCGGTAAAGGCGCTAACCAGGCGGTGGCTGCCGGGCGTAGCGGCGCGGATATTGCCTTCATTGCCTGTACCGGCGATGACGACATTGGCGAACGCGTCCGCCGCCAGCTAGCGAGCGATAATATCGACGTGGCGCCGGTGCGCGCCGTTGCTGGTGAATCTACTGGCGTCGCGTTAATTTTCGTTAACGCGGAAGGTGAGAATGTCATCGGTATTCATGCCGGCGCTAATGCGGCGCTATCGGTTTCTCAGGTTGAGGCGGAGAAAGAACGTATCGCCAGCGCGCAGGCATTGTTAATGCAGCTGGAGTCGCCGCTGGAGAGCGTGATGGCCGCCGCGAAAATCGCCCATCAGCATCAGACGACGGTGGTACTCAACCCCGCACCGGCGCGTGAACTTTCGGATGAGCTATTGGCGCTGGTGGATGTCATTACGCCCAATGAAACCGAAGCGGAAAAGCTGACCGGTATTCGCGTTGAGAGCGACGACGATGCCGCGAAAGCCGCCAGTGCGCTTCATGCGAAGGGAATTGGTACGGTGATGATTACTCTCGGCAGCCGCGGCGTTTGGTTAAGCTGCGAGGGCGAAAGCCGCCGGGTTCCAGGATTTAAAGTTCAGGCCATCGATACGATTGCCGCTGGCGACACTTTTAATGGCGCATTTGTCACCGCGCTGCTGGAAGGCCGTGAAGTGTCAGACGCCATCCGTTTTGCCCATGCCGCCGCCGCGATTGCCGTCACCCGTAAGGGGGCGCAACCGTCTGTGCCGTGGCGCAAAGAGATCGACGAATTCTTGCGTCAACAGGGGTAATGCTTGGCTACCATGAAGGATGTGGCCCGCGTCGCGGGCGTTTCCACCTCGACCGTTTCTCACGTCATTAATAAAGACCGCTTTGTCAGCGAGGCGATTACCGCCAAAGTTGATGCGGCGATCAAAAGTCTTAACTACGCGCCTTCGGCGCTGGCGCGCAGCCTCAAGTTAAATCAGACGCGAACCATCGGCATGCTGATCACCGCCAGTACTAACCCGTTTTATTCGGAGCTGGTGCGCGGCGTGGAACGCAGCTGTTTCGAGCGCGGCTACAGCCTGGTGCTATGTAATACCGAAGGCGATGAGCAGCGGATGAATCGCAATCTGGAAACGTTGATGCAAAAACGCGTCGATGGTCTGCTGCTGCTGTGCACCGAAACGCATCAACCTTCCCAGGAGATCATGCAGCGTTATCCGTCGGTGCCGACGGTGATGATGGATTGGGCGCCTTTCGACGGCGACAGCGATCTGATTCAGGATAATTCATTGCTCGGTGGCGATATGGCGACCCAGTATCTGATCGATCGCGGTCATACCCGTATTGCCTGCATTGCCGGGCCGCTGGATAAGACGCCGTCGCGACTGCGCCTGGAAGGTTATCATGCGGCGATGGCGCGCGCCGGGCTGGATGTCGCCGAAGGTTATGTCATTACCAGCGATTTTGAATTTGGCGGCGGTTTTACTGCGATGCAGCAACTGCTGGCGTTAACGCCACGGCCGCAGGCGGTATTTGTCGGTAATGATGCGATGGCGGTCGGCGCTTATCAGGCGCTGTATCAGGCCGGGTTGCGTATTCCACAGGATATGGCGCTGGTGGGGTATGACGATATTGAACTGGCGCGCTATATGACCCCGCCGCTCACCACCATTCATCAACCCAAAGATGAACTGGGGGAGTTGGCTATCGATGTGCTGATTCACCGCATGGCGGAACCCGGGCAAAAACAACAGCGCGTGCAGCTTACCCCCGAGCTGGTGATTCGCGGTTCAGCTTAATGCTTGTGCCGCTCCGTTATCAGGTTGCGGCCATCTTTGGCTCTGAGCAGCATAAACATCAACGCTGACACCACGGTGATCGCACCCATCGTGATAAAGGTATAGTGGAATTGTTCGATGGTGCTGGCGTTATCAAACCCTTCATAAAAGCGCAGGACCGCCGCGCTGATGGCCACGCCCAGGCTAATCGACAGCTGCTGGGTTACCGCGAGCAGGCTGTTGCCGCTGCTGGCATTGTCATCGGTTAAGTCGGCAAGCGTAATGGTGTTCATCGAGGTGAACTGCGTGGACATCGCCATCCCCAGTACAAATAGCGGCAGTAGTAGCAGCCAAAGCGGCATTCCCGGCGACTGCAGCGCAAACTGCGCGATCATCAGACCAATAAAGATGGTGACTCCCACCAATGTTTTGCGATAACCAAACCAGCGCAGGATCTGCGTGACGGTCGACTTGGCTATAATTGAGCCGATGGCCGTCGGCGCAATCATGCAGCCGGCGATAATGGCCGGGTAGCCGAAACCGACTTGTAGCATCAGCGGCATCAGGAACGGCACGCAGCCGGTACCTAACCGTGTCGCCAGGTTACCGGCGATTCCGACAGAGAAGGTATGGGTCTTAAATAGAGAGAGCGAAATCAGCGGAGTGGGATGGCGACGAGCATGTCGAATATAGGCCAGCATGAGCACGACGCTCAGGGCGATGACGGCCAGCGCTAGCCAGCTGGCGACAATTTTCTCGCCAAAGAGCTCAATACCGCTGGAGAACAGCACCAGGCTTAAACCGAAAAGCACAAAACCGCTGGTGTCGAAACGACGGCGGGGCGTGGTGAAGTCCGGCATATATTTGCGGGCGTAGAGAATGCCGATGATGCCAATCGGGATATTAATCAAGAAAATCCAGTGCCAACTGGCCCAGGTAACTAACACGCCGCCAAGTACAGGACCGAGGATGGGGCCGACCAGTCCGGGCATGGTAACGAAGTTGAGTACCGGCAGCAGTTCGCTACGCGGATAGGCGCGTAACAGCGCCAGGCGCGCAACCGGCATCATCATCGCGCCGCCGATCCCCTGGATAACGCGGAAGACAACCAATTCGGGAAGCGAAGTGGAAAGCGCGCAGGCGAGGGAGCCCAGGGTAAACAGGCTAACGGCAACGATAAAGACCTTGCGGGTGCCAAAGCGGTCGGCTAACCAGCCGCTCACCGGAATCAGCATCGCTACCGTCAGGGTGTAGCTGATAATGGCTGATTGCATCGCCAGCGGGGAGTGACCGAGGCTATGCGCAATCGCGGGAAGCGCGGTATTAAGAATAGTGGCGTCCAGCGCCTGCATAAAGAAAGCCATGGCCGCAATCCACGGCAGTCCGGCCATACTCAGCCCTTTCTTCCCGGTCATGCCATTTCCTTCTTTATTTACCTGTGTGGTTTGGGGTATTCAATAATGTCTGGCAGGCAAGCTGCGCGCGCGGGCCGTCGCTTTCCTGAATGGCGTCAACAATAGCCTGGTGCAGATCGAGTTTAACGACTTCATTTTGCGTAATCGAGGTGAAATAGGTCTGGTATACCGAATGGAATAATGACGCGAAAGAGGTGAGAAACGGATTGCCGCTCATCGCATAGATATGTTCATGCCAGGCCATATCAACTTCAATCCAGCGTTCGCGGATAAAATGCCTTTTTAGTTCGATCATTTCTTCCATTAGCGTATTGAGCTGCGCTTTCTGCTCGGAGGTGCCGGTTATCGCCGCCAGAAAACAGGCCTGAGGCTCCAGGCTGCTGCGCATCACCAGGAAATGGCTAACCACCTCGGCAAAATTATCTTCCGTCAGCCACCAGGCGAGCAGCTCTTTATCCAGAAAGTTCCAGCTGCTGCGCGCCAGAACGCGAGTACCGATACGCGGACGCGGAAGCAGCATGCCTTTAGCTGCCAGCGTTTTTACCGCTTCTCGCACTGCCGTCCGGCTCACGCCAAACTGTTCACCCAGTTCCATTTCACCAGGAAGGATGCTCTCTGGCGGATATTCGCCGGTGAGGATTTTTTGGGCGATCTTCTCCGCGATGACCCAGGAGATGTTTTTTTGTGCCGCCAGCTGCTGTGCGCTTATAGACATGAATGCCGTTCCTTTCTCTTTTCTACTTCATCAGTATGCCATCTGGCGGCTTGTTTCGGTGGTTAAAACAGCAAAAGGGCGTTTTTTTACGGTTTTAACACCGCCTTTGGCGAAAAAAGAGACGGTTGAAAAGTTTTTTGAAAACAGGGCTTGTCAACGTCTCAGAACTCCCTATAATGCGCCTCCACTGACACGGAACAACGGCAAGCAAGCCGCCGGGTCAGCAGGGTTTCAGCGGTAAATAACAACGCTGAAAACCGACAGAGAAAAGTGAAAATAAACGCTTGACTCTGAATGAGGAAAACGTAATATACGGGACCTCGCAACGGTGAGCTGAAAGCCGCGTTGCAACTGCTCTTTAACAATTTATCAGACAATCTGTGTGGGCACTCAAAGTGACATGGA